>JBQTKD010000118.1:0-15622 GCA_052386455.1 Sporichthyaceae bacterium | reverse complement strand
GGGGGGGGGGGGGGGGGGGGGGTGGCGCCCCGGCCCCCACTTCTGCCGCCCCCCGGCCGCCCCCCCCGCGCGCCGCACCGCAAACACCCCCGGGGCGCCCCACCACGCGGGCGATATACCGACAATTTGTCCGCACGCTAGGGGGTGGTGGTGGCCAGGGCGACGGCGATCTCCGCGGCGACCCGCGCATTCGACTTCAACAGGGCCACGTTCGTCCCGACGCTGACTTCGCCGGTCGCCTCGTGGAACGCCTCGAGCATGTGGGGAGTGACGGACTTGCCGCGCACGCCTTCCAGTGCGTCCAGGGCTGCCTGCAGTGCCCGATCGTGCAGGTCTGGATCCATCGCGGCCTCGTCGGGGACGGCGTTGGCTATGACGATTCCGCCGCCGATCCCGAGGTCCCAGTGGGCACGCAGGGTTTCGGCGGCCTCCTCCGCGGAGCGGAGGATCCAGTCCAGCGGAAGCCCCGATTCCCGCAGGTAGAAGGCGGGGAACTCCTGTGTGCGCCACCCGAATCCATGGACCGGTACGCCGAGCGTCTCCAAGTGCTCCAGCGTCGCCTCGACGTCCAGGATCGACTTCGCGCCGGCGCAGACCACCGCGATCTGGGTGTGAGCCAAGCAGTTCAGGTCTGCAGAGACGTCCCAGGAATCCCGCGCCCCGCGATGCACTCCACCGATGCCGCCGGTCGCGAACAGCCGAATGCCGGCCAAGGCAGCCACGTGGGCGGTGGCCGCCACCGTCGTACCGCCGCCGTGGCCCTTGACCAGCGCAGGCGCGAGGTCTCGAGTCGAGAGTTTTGTCGGCGCCTCGTCGCACAGCAGGGCCAACAGATCGTGCTCGATCCCGACGTGCACCTCGCTGCGGAACACCGCGACGGTGGCGGGAACGGCACCCGCCGCGACGACGAGCTCCTCCAAGTCGCGGGCCAGTTCCAGGTTGGCAGGGGAAGGAAGGCCATGGGTCACGACCGTGCTCTCCAACGCCACCACGGGCCCGCCCGCCGCCAGCGCCTCGGCGACCGTCGGGTGAATCCGAAGCCTGTTCACTCCGGTCACGCTAGGCCACCGCCGCCGTGACAGACTTGCCGCATGGACACGGGTGTGGCGCGGGAGATGCGCAGCGCGATTCAGCGCAGCGGCTACTACCCGGAGTTGGTCGCCGAGGGAATCGACGTCGCGGTCGGGAACGAGCCGCTGACCTCCTACCTGGTCCACCAGGAGACCACCTTCGACTCCGAGGAGGTCCGCCGGCACGTCACCGTGCTGGCGTTGACCGCCACGCGCCTCATCGTCGGGCACACCGACGAGCACGGCGCGGACGAGAACAATCCGGCGGGGTTCGCCACGACGTCCACCGAGTGCGTGCCGCTGCGCCGCGTCGGCACCGTCATGGTGAGCCGCACCGTGGCGGACCCGGCGCGACACAAGGTCGGCGGGACGCCCGCCGAGGCCGTGCTGAACGTCGGGTGGGGCGCGATCCGCCGGGTGGACCTCGAGCCCGCCGGGTGCGGAGAT
Source organism: Sporichthyaceae bacterium (assembly GCA_052386455.1). Taxonomy (GTDB): domain Bacteria; phylum Actinomycetota; class Actinomycetes; order Sporichthyales; family Sporichthyaceae; genus JBQTKD01. Next base: position 14,105 of record JBQTKD010000118.1, on the reverse strand, counting down.
CCGCAGTGCGAGGTCGAGCACGGCTTCACCGGCACGATGACCGCCGACGACCTGAACCTGCGGGTCAGCGAGGTCGCGGACGGCAGGCAGGCCGTGGCCGATCTTCTCGCCTTCGCGAACGCGCTCTCTGCGGCCGTCGGCGTCGGGGCGTGACCTTCGAGCGAGCGCGACGAGCGAGGGACGAGTGAGGAGCCCGAGCGAAAGTGTCGACGCGCCGCCCTACGGAACCGCGACGCTCGCCGAGGTTCTGCCCACGGTGCTCTCCGCCCTCGGGGTCGAGGGCGAGACGGCCGCGCTGAAGCTGGACCTGCCGCGCCGGGTGGCGGTGCTGCTGGTCGACGGGCTCGGTTCGGAACTGCTCACCGCGCACGCGAAGCTCGCGCCCTGCCTGGCCGCGTTGGCCGCAGACGGGGACACCCTGGGCGTCGGCTTCCCGTCGACGACGGCGACCTCGCTGACCTCGCTCGGCACCGGGCTTCCGCCGGGTGCGCACGGCGTGCTCGGTCTTTCGCTTCGCAAGCCGGACGGCGGGCTGCTGAGCACGCTGCACTGGGACGCCGCCGCGGTGGATCCGCTGACCTGGCAGCCGTTCCCGACGGCCTTCGAACGCGCCGCCGAGGCGGGCGTCGCTGTCAGCGCGATCGGCCCGCGCCGGTTCTGGGGCAGCGGTTTGAACACTGCCGCGTTCCGTGGCGCGCGGCCGGTCGGAGCGGAATCGGCCGGGGAGGTCGTGGCGGCGACGCTCGCGGAGCTGACCGCCGGCCCCGCCCACGCGCCGGCGTTGGTGTACTCCTACTACGGCGACCTCGACGCCACGGGGCATCGCGAGGGCTGCGGCTCGGCCGCCTGGCGCTTCCAGTTGGCACACCTGGACCGGCTCGTCGAGCAGATCGTCGCCGGGCTGCCGGCCGACACTGCGCTGGTCCTGACCGCGGACCACGGCATGCTCGACGTGCCGGACGCCGGCCGCGTCGACTACGACTCCGTGCCGTCGCTGCAGGCCGGCGTCGAGCTCCTGGCGGGGGAGCCGCGGGCCCGCTACGTGCACACCGTCGCCGGTGCGGCAGCCGACGTCCTGGCCGCCTGGACGGAGGTGCTCGGCGCCGACTGGCTGGTGCTGCCCCGTGGCGAGGCGATCGCCCGTGGCTGGTTCGGGCCGCCCGATCGCGTGCGCGAGGACCTCGTCGGCGACGTCGTCGCGGTGCCCCGAGCGAACGGTGCTGTGATTGCGTCGGTCAGTGAGCCGATCGTGTCTCGGCTGATCGGGATGCACGGCGGCCTGACCGCGGCCGAGCAGCGCGTTCCCCTGCTGGTGCGGGGCGGCTAGCTTCCTTCTTCTCCTTGCTCGCCGGCGCCGGGTTCGTCTGCACCGGGCCGACCAGCTGGCCGACCGGGCGGACCAGTTTGTTCGCAAAACCCCAGTCGAGCAGCTTTCCCGCCTGCGGTGCCGTCGCGCCGTTGGAGCCCATCAGCGTCACGATCAGCGTGCGGCCGTTGCGTTCGGCGGCGGCGATCAGCGTGTTGCGAGCCTGCGAGGTGTAGCCGGTCTTGACGCCGAAGGCGCCGGGGTACTTGCCGAGCATGCGGTTGGTGTTGGCGAGCCGTACCTGCTTCTGCTTGCCGCGCGGCTTGGTGGGGAACGCCTTCGCGCGGGTGCTGCTCCAGCGACGTATGTCCGAACGGGCGACGGCGGCGCGGCCCCACAGGGCGAGGTCGTACGCGGAGGAGAACTGGCCGGGCTCGTCGAGACCGTGGGGGTTCACCACGGTGGTGTCGTTGGCCTGCAGCCGCTTGGCTTCGGCCTGCATCATCGCGACGGCGAGCTTCAGCGTGCCCTTGGAGCCGGCGTGGGCGATGGCGTTCGCGGCGTCGTTGCCCGACTTGAGGAACAGCGCGTAGTACAGGTCGTCCACGAGGTAGCTCTGTCCGGCCACGAGACCGGCACGGGATCCGATGACCTTCACGTCGCTCGGCTTGGCCGTGTACCGCTCCCAGAGTTCCATGCGGGGAAGCATCGTGAGGGCGAGCAGCGTCTTCAGCGTGCTGGCCGGCCGGACGCGCTCGTGCGGCCCGCGGGCGGCCAGGACCGCTCCGGTCTGGGCGTCGGCGAGCACCCAACTGCGCGAGGCGATCAAGGGCAGCGCCGGCGCCGATCGGTCGACGATCACCCCGGAGCCGGACAGCCGTGCTCCGCCCACGGGACCGCCGGCCGGGTCGGTCGGCGCGGCGACTGCACCGACGCCGGGTCCCAGCAGGAGGGACAGGGAAACGGAGGCCGTCACGGCGACGCGAAGGGCGTGCCCGTTGCGGGGCCTGAGGAACCTGTGCATGGTGGGATTCACGGTACGAACGGTTTCCGCCTTGGCTGCGCCACCACGCCGAAAAACGTGAAGACTTAACGTCCCCCGAGGCAGACGAATCCCGACACGCCGGTGTCCGCCGCGGCCGCCGCGAGCGCGACTGCCGGCGGAGCTCCCGTGGCCAGCCGAGCGTGCAGGGCGACCGCGAGCCGGCGGGCATCCCGGTCCGGGACGGCTGTGACCGGTGCGATCAGGGTCTGCGTGCCGAGCCCCAGCACGCCGGCGGCCAGGCCGAGCAGCTGCTCGCCCGGCCGGGCCGCGGTGCGAGCGGCCTCGCACGCCGTGAGCACCAGCAGCCGGGGCGGGCGACGCAGACGGTGCAGGTCGTAGACCGTGAGCGCACCGTCGACGAACTCGAGCGAGGAGAAGTCGGGGTGGTCGGCGCGGAACCGGCCATGGCAGGCCAGGTGGGCGATCGCGGCGCCGTCCATGGCGGCGAGGACCGCATCGACAGTTGCGTGACGGCCCGTCAGCACCGTCGCCCCGGGCCGTAGGGCCGCGAGCCCCCGAACCTCCCGAGTGGCGTGCCGCAGCCCCGGCCCGGCGGCGAGCACGACGCGGCCGGTCCCGCGATCGGCCGATCGCGGCGCTGCGTTCAGCCACCAGGTCAGCGACGGGATCAACTGCACCGGGCGCCCGCGCAGGGAGGGCAGCAGTCCGAACGGGATCGCATGCAGCTCCGCGGTGGGCAGCAGGACCAGGGCGCGGTCGGCGGGCAGCCCTAGTGGGGCGAGCAGCGCATCGTCGAGCAGGCAGGCGGCACGGTCGAGTGCTGCCCGAACCGCGGCGAGAGCATCGTCCGCGGAGCGAGTCGCGCGCCCAGTGGCGGGGACGGCCGGGCTGCGCCACAGGCGGTGGGCCGCGAAGCGGAGGGCGGCCATCTCGCCGACGATCGGTTCCCAGCGCCCGAGCGAATGCAGGCGGGCGAGGCCGTCGTGGATCGTCACTGCGGACAGGTCGTCGCCGCACCGAAGGTAGACGACCAGCCCTCGCGGCCCCAGGGCGGCCGTGAGGCGTTCGAAGACATCGGCTGCGATGCCTCCGCGGTCGAGCCGGAGGAGTTGATCCGCTTGGCCCGACCAACCGGCGTTCGGTTGCGAAGCGTCGCCGCCGGGCCCGCTTCGACTGCGGTCGCGGACGGCGCGTTCCAGCCGCGCTCGTTCGGCGCCGAGCCGGGCCGGTTCCGCGTTGTCGAGATCGGCTGCTTCGAGTTCTACGCGCCGGAGGTTTGCGAGGGCCGCGGCGAGCGCGGCATCCGCGGGCGGCCGCGTCGGTGGGCGGTCCAGGCTGCGGGCGCGCTGCGTCTCGGCCGCCATCAGCACATCCGTGGGGCGACGGGTTTTCAGCGCCAGGCTCGTGCCGAGAGCGGCTAGCTCGCGCCCGTCGGCGAACGCCGCGGCGCGGAGTTCGCCGGTGCCCAGCGCTGCCGCGTATTCGTGCACGAGCCGCAACCCGCTCCGGACTGCGCGGCGCGCGGCGGCCACATCGCCGTCCCGACTGTGCATCAGCGCACGCACGTTGTACACGGCCACGCGTTCGCGCGTAGCGGACCTTCGATCCGTGCACCGGGCGAGGACCCTCGCCGCCTCCGCGGTCCGGCCCTGCTCGATCAGGATCCGTGCGAGCAGAAGGAGCGCCGGCCGGGCACCAAACGGAGCCGTGGCCGCGGCCCGTTCGGGCCGGTCGGAGACCGACGAGTTGCGGGCTGGACCTGCCAGGCGTTCGAGTTGTTCCGCATTCCGGCGGGCGTCGTGAAGAAGTGGTGCGCCCCGTTCGCCGTTCGCGTGGCGGGCGCGGATGGCCGTGTGGATGGCGCGCGCAGCGGCGAGCGGACGGCGCCGTCGGCGAAGCTCGGCCGCGGTGGCGTCGGCCAGGCGCACGGCGTCGGCCGTATCTCCTCGTGCCAGCAGGGATTCGGCCAGCAGCAGGCGTGCCGCAGCGGCGTCGTGCCGGTGTCCGACCCGGTCGAGAAGGGCCGCGGCGCGAGCGGCGTCGGCAGCCGCGTCGCCGGGGAGGCCGACGCGCAGCAACGTCGTGGCACGGTCGAGCCACGTGGTCGCGAGCGGCACCGCGCCGACGCCGGGCACGGCCTCCGCGCGCGCGAACGCGGCCAGTGCAGCCGGGATCTCGCCTCGGCACGCGGCGAGGTAGCCGAGGTTGTTCTCCGCGTCGGCGAGCACCTGCGACAGCCCGGCGCCGCGGGCGACGTCGATGCAGCGGCGCAGGTCCGCCTCGGCCCCACGCAGGTCTCCGTGCAGCGAACGAAAGACGCTGCGGTTGAGCAGCGCAAGCGCTTCGAACCGTACGTTCCCGCTGCGTCGCAGGACGGGAAGTGCCCGGCCGTAGGCCGCCATCGACTCCTCGTATCGTTCCGCGGTCCCGAAGACGTGGGCGCGTTGCGCAACGACTTCGGCGCGATCGTTGCCCCGCAGGGTGGCTTCGGCACGGTCGAGTTCGCGCAGCGCGCCGGCGAGGTCGCCGCGCGCTCCGAGCACGACGGCGAGGCTCATCCGCGCCTGTGCCGCGGGCCGATCGAGCCCGTGTTGCTCGGCGATCTTCGTGGCCTCGCGAAGGCGACGCTCCGCATGGGGCAGATCGCCGACGTCCGCGAGTGCAAGTCCCGCCGCGCGATGTGCAATGGACGCGGCGTGCGGGCCGCACCTCGACGCGAGAAGTCGGTCGGCGACGCGAAGGGCCTCGCTGGGCTCTTGCAGCGTCAGGTCGAGTGCGCTCTGCGCCGCGAGCAGCCCGTCGAGATCCGAACCGGTGACCGGCGTGCCAGACCTGAGCACGGGTCAGATCTCGATCCAGGCGGTGTTGCAGCCCGTTCCGAGATCTGGCGCCCAACTCAGGCTGAACGTTCCGGCGGGAACGTCGGCAAAGAAGAAGCGTCCGAGATCGTCGGCGCGCTCCACGTGGTTCGCGTTCCGAACCCGCACCTCGCCGGTTGCGGGCGGCACCACCTGCCCGACAATCTGCCGCGTCGGCCCGGTCCCGTCGACCTCGATCTCGATGCTCGTGTCGCCGGCCAGGAACGTGACCAGTCGCGGCCCGCCCCGGTTCCGGACCGGTGCCGCGACGAGCAGGCTGTCCATGCTCAGCTCCGCGAGATCGTGTTCGACGTCCCGCCACGCGAACACGGCCACCGCGGCTTCGCGCATCCGCGCGGGCACCGGATCGGTCGCCACGTAGTACTCGCGCAACACCGCGCGAAGGTCCGCGTTCACGGCTCCGCCGTCAGGTAGCCGACGGACTCGAGACGCTTGCGGAGGCGCTCCAGGCATCGGCTGCGAGTGGGACCGAGGCTGCCCACCGGCATGCCGAGATCGGCGGCGATCTCGGCGTAGCCCGCGCCGGGAGACCACGCCCACACCCGAAGCAGCGACTGGCATTTCGCCGACAGCCGGGTGAGTGCATCGCCGACGACGCGAGTGCGCTCCTCGGCGAGCACCTCGGTCTCGGGGGTGGGGTCGGGGGCCTGCAGGAGCTCCCAACCGGCCGGGGTTTCCCAGGCTCGGCGACGAGCACGTATGCACTCGCGGTGGGTGGTGGTCCGAAGCCAGCCGGGCAGGGCCGCGGGCTCGCGCAGTCGGCCGACGTTCTCGACGAGCCGCAGCCACACCTCTTGATTGACCTCCTCCGCCAGTTGGGAATCGAGCCGATGGCTGCGGATCACCGACCAAACGAGGGGGAGGAAGTCGTCTACCAGCGCCTGCCATGCCGGCGAGTCGCCCTCGGCGGCCGCGGCGAGCAAGGCTGTGGTGTCGGGATCGCCGTGACCGGCCATGGATGGACGCTAGTAGGTGCCGACCTCAGCGGGCTGCACTTGAAATTGTCTTGCACTGATCGCACACTAAACTGCATGACAACCTACGGACTGACCGTCCGACTCGACGAGGATGCCGAACGTGCGCTTCGAGTGCTCACGGCCGACGGTCGTACGCGCACCGAGGCTGTTCGTGCGGCTTTGCTCGAGGCCGAGCGGAGCGCCATGCGGGCCTGGGCCGAACAGGTTCGCAACGACCCGGACGACGTCGCCGAGTCGCGCGCCATCCTCGCGGACATGGACGACGACCGTGCGTGGTGAGGTGTATCGGTTGAAGGCTCCGCACCGCCCGCGCGCCCACGAACAGGCAGGCCTCCGGTATGCCGTTGTTCTGCAGGCCGACGACTTTCCCCTCACGACGTGGCTGGTCGCGCCGACGTCGACGAGTGCCCGTCCAGGTCCCATCCGTCCGGAGATCGCGGTCGCGGGTCGGCCGACGCTCGTCATGGTCGAGCACACTCGGGCCGTAGACCCGGAGTCGCGGCTGGGGGAGAACGTGGGAACCGTCACGCTCCGCGAAATGCAGGACATCGAGCGCGCCCTGGCGTTGGTGTTCGGGTTGCGTCCCTAGCCGCCGTTGGCGAGGGCCCGTGCCAGCGCGGCCACCACCAGGGGCGTCGCGAAGGAGGTGCCGCTCCACCGGGCGAAGGCCTCGGTGCCGCCCGCGAGATCGACGAAGCAGCTCGACACGTGTTCGCCGACGGCCCACCGATCGACCCAACTCCCGTGGTTGCTGAACGAGGCCGGCGCCTGCCCGGACGCGTCCAGTGCGCCGACGGCCACGACCGATGCCAGCGCAGCCGGCCAGAAGGGCCGGTCGGTGGCGTCATTGCCGGCGGCGGCGACCACCAGCGCGTCGAGGGACTCGACGGTCTCGGCCAGCGGCGCCGAGGGTTGGTCGTTCCACGTGTGGCACCCGAGCGAGAGGTTCACCAGGTCCACGGGCGGGAGCCGGTGCAGGGCGGCGATCAGCTCGAGCTCGTCGCACACGCCGTCGGAGCCGAGCAGACGTACGACCTCGAGCTCCGCGTTGGGGGCGTGTTGGGCCAACAGACCGGCGACGAACGTGCCGTGCCCGGCGAGGACGTCGAGGCGCGCGTCGCGATCGGCGTCGAGCACCTCGCGCCGATCGGGCGCCAGATTCTCGAACCACGCCCGCCCGCGGAACCAGCGGTGCCGTGCGACTCCGGTGTCGAGCACCGCCACGGTCACCGCCCGCCCCACGGCGGTGGGCGCCGGCGGATCCGGCAGCGGCGTGGACAGCGGCTCCGGAGCATCGGCCGGACCGCCCCTCAACCGAGGCGTGGCCTGCATCAGGTGGACGGGGAGGACCCGCCCGCTCCCGTCGGCGACCAGCGAGAGCACGTCGGCCCCGGTCCCGGGCAACAGCGGAAGCCGAAACAGGCCGGGAGCGGCGGGCACCGCCGGCCCCGCCCACGATCGAAGCGACCTGGGCACGTCGGCGCCCTGCAGCATCAGCCGGTCGCCGCGGATCAGGGCGTGCGGCGGCGGCGTGAGCAGTACGCGATGCCGCCCGAGCAAGGCGGCGAGGACTTCGTCCATGGGACCCGAGTTAGCCACACCCGCATCCTGCCGCCTGCCCGCTACCGTGATCCAGATGAGCGAGCCGTGCACCCGCGAGCAAGCCGCCGCGTTGGACGCGCGGGACGAACTGGCGGGATTCCGGGACCTGTTCGTCGAAGGCGAACCGGAGGCGATCTACCTGGACGGGAACTCGCTGGGCCGCCCGCCGAAGGCCACCGCGCAGCGCCTGGCCGATCTGGTCGCCGGGCCCTGGGCGCGGGACCTCGTCCAGTCGTGGGAGCACTGGATCGACCAGCCCTCCGCCGTGGGGGACCTGCTCGCCACCGAACTGCTCGGCGCCCATCCCGGCGAGGTCGCGGTCAGCGACTGCACGACGGTGAACCTCTACAAGCTCGCGGCGGCAGCGATCGCCGCACGGCCCGGTCGCCGGGTACTCGTCACGGCGGCCGACGAGTTCCCGACCGACCGCTACCTGCTCCAGGGCCTCGCCGCCGACCACGGGCTGACCGTCCGTCAGGTCCCTGCCGACCTAGACCTCGGCCCGTCGCCCGAGGACGTGATCGCGGCCCTGGATTCCGACGTGGCTCTGCTGCTGCTCAGCCACGTCGGCTACCGCAGCGGAGCGCTGGCGGACCTGCCGCGGCTGACCGAGGCCGCCCACGCCGTCGGCGCGCTCGTGCTCTGGGACCTCAGCCACGCGGTCGGTTCGGTGCCGATCGACCTGGCTGCGGGCAATGTCGACCTCGCCGCCGGCTGCACGTACAAGTACCTCAATGCCGGACCCGGCTCGCCGGCCTTCCTCTACGTCCGTCGCGACCTCCAGTCGCAACTCGTCCAGCCGATCTGGGGCTGGTTCGGCACCCGACACCAGTTCGCGATGGGGGAGGACTACGACCCCGAGCCGGACGTGCGCCGCTTCCTCACCGCCAGCCCGGCCATCCTCGGGCTCGCCGCCATCGAAGAGGGCGCACGGCTGCTGGGCCAAGCCGGTGTGGGCCGGCTGCGGGCCAAGGGCGTGGCCCTCACGGAACTGGCCCTGCAGCTACACGACGCCTGGCTCGAGCCGCTCGGGTTCGCGCTCGCGTCCCCGCGCGACCCGGCCCGTCGCGGCTCGCACCTGACGCTGCGTCACCTCGACGCCTACGCGATCTGCCGGGCTCTGATCGTCGAGGCCAACGTCGTCGGGGACTACCGCACTCCGGACCGCCTGCGCCTCGGACCCGCGCCGATCTACACGCGCTTCGTCGACGTCTGGGACGCCTTCGACCGCATCCGCACCCTCGTAACGGCCGGCGGATACGAGCGCTACGCCCACGAACGGCGCCGCGTTACCTAAACGCACGGAGCCCCGGCCGAGGGCGGATTCAGGGGGCCGGGGCTCCGAGGAAGGGCGGTACTACGGGCGGGCGCTCGCCGAGGCCGAGGGAGCCGCGGAGGGCGCGCCGGTCGGGGGCGGGGTGGCCGGCGCAGCCGGGGCCTGGCCGGAGACCGGAGCCTGCGGGGTGGTGGTGCCGGTGCCCGAGGCGGGAAGCAGCGGGTTGACGAACAGGCCCTGCTTGCCGCCGTTCTTCCAGACGATGTACGCGTCGATGAAGGTCTTCGCCGCAGCGGCGTCGGTGCTGCCCTCGGAGATGTTGCCGGGCTTGTTCACCGAGTACAGGACCTTGCCGGGGACGTTGCCCTCGGGTCCGCGCACCTCGAGGATCGACGAGGTGCGGTCGGTGTACTGCGAGCCGGCGTTCCAGAGGTAGAAGCCGTTGACGCCGACGTCCTTCGACGCGCGGATCTGCTCGGCCACGTGGTGCGAGGTGTAGGCCGGCGCACCGAGGGTGAAGGCCTGCAGCCACGGGATGATCAGGCACTTCGGGTTCTTCGCCAGCACGAGGCGGTTGAAGTCCATCAGCGAGCGCTTGATGATGTCGTAGGGCTGCGCGTTCGGGTTGGCCACGTCGTACTCGCCCGAGTTCCAGTGCGACGGGTAGACCATCGGCGCCAGGTAGTCGAGGTGCTCGGCCATGTCCGGGATGTTCTGCGCGACGAGGGACGGGCTGAACGCCGCGATGCCGTAGACGGCGGCGCCGATCTTGCCGCCGGAGGCGTGGATGCGGGCGCCGGCGATCTTCACGAAGTCGACGATCGCCTGCTCCACAGTACGGTCCCCGATGCCCTTGTAGACCTGGCCGAGGTTTTCGGGCTTGCGGACGTAGTCGTACATGATGTCGTCGAAGCCGAGCTTGGTGGCTTCCTCGCCGAGCGCGGTGTTGTACTCGATGATCTCGGGGTTCGCGAAGTTCGTGAACGCGCCGGTGCCGTAGCTCTTGGTCGTGTACGGGCCGCCCGAGGTGTTCTGGATCAGCAGGTCCAGGCGCCCGTTCTTGACCGCCCAGGCGCCGAGGCGCGGGTCGCGGAAGGCGACGATGCGGCCGGTCACGGTGGCGCCGAGGCCGTGGATGGTGTCCAGCGCCTCCTTGACGTTGTACCGGTCGAGGGACAGGTTCGCCTGCTTGGCCAGAGGCACCTCGGAGAGGTAGCCGATGATGCCGTCCTCGTCCTTGATGTCGAGCTGGACGTTGTCGAGCTTCTTGTCCTTGATGAGCTGCAGCAGCGGCTCGCGCAGCGACGCCGTGGCCCAGCCGAACGCGGTGATGTGGGCGGACCGCACGGCGGCGCCACCACCCGGGCCGCTGATCGCGACGGTCTGCTCGGCGATGTTCCCGGCCGCGTCCTGGGCCCAGACCTTGACGCTGGACGGCGCCTTCTCGAACGGGACGCTGAAGCGGCCGTTGGTCAGGGCCACCTCCAAGCCGTCGATCTTGACGAGCTGCGCGCCCTCGATCGTGCCGGTGAGGGTGAACGGAGCGTCCGCCTTGACGTTCTCCACCTTGTCGATCGCGACGACCGGAGCGGTCGAGTCGATCTCGAAGGAATGGGACTCGGAGGAGCTCTGGCCCGGCAGCTTGCCCTTGCTGGAGGCGGTGAAGGTGTGCTTGCCCTCGCCGAGGTTCGTCGGGCGGAAGACGAGAGCGTTGCCCTCCTTCACACCCTCGACCGGGGCGCCGTCGAAGGTCAGCTTGACGTCGTCCAGCTTGTCGCTGGTGATGGTGTAGGCGAGGTCCTTGGCACCGTCGAGGGTCAGGAACCGCGCGTTCAGGTCCTTGTTCGCCGACATGTCGACCGACGCTCCCGAGGCCAGCGGCATGGCCGCGGCACCGACGACGACCAGCAGCAGCGCCACCCCACCGACGACGGCCGCCTTGCGACCGTTCTTCAGCTTCATCCCCAGTCCACCTTCGCCCAGTTGTCGCACAACGGAGAATCTGCGGCGATTTCCCCCGAATTCGCCGCACCGATATTTCGCACTCGTTGATCAGTTTGCAGCACTAGCGCATCCCCTGGTGCGGATTCGCACCGACGCGCAGGAACGTGCCAGGGATTGTTATCGACGCACGAAGCCCCGGTGCCGATCGCACCGGGGCCTCGTGGGTGAATCGAACTACGGGGTGGTGATGGCCGCCGTCGGCGTACCGGTCGCGGTGGGCGCCGGAGTCGCGGCGGTCGTCGGAGTCGAGGTCGGCGCGGCGGTTCCGCCGGCCGGGGCCTGGCCCGGAGCGACGAACAGACCCTGCCGTCCGCCGGCGACCCACGCGTTGTAGGCGTCGATGAACTCCTTGGCCTTCGCGGCGTCCTTCGTGCCGTCCGAGCGGTTGCCCGGCTTGTTGATCGAGTAGACGGTTTCGCCGGGGTAGCTCGAGGACTTGTCCTTCGGGTCCAGGGCCGACCACGTGTACTTCACGCTCGCGTTCCACAGGATCCAGCTGTTGACGCCGGTGTCCTTGGTGGCCTGGATCTGCTTGCGGATGTTGGCCTCGCCGTAGCTGACGCCGGCCCACGGGAACGCCTGCAGCCACGGGATGATGACGCAGTTGGTGCCGAGCACCTGGCGGTTGAAGTCCAGCATCGAGCGGTTGACGATCTCGTAGGGCATCGAGTTCGGCGAGGCGACGCTGTACTCGCCCGGGCCCCAGTGCGACGGGTAGACCATCGGGTTGATGTAGTCGAGGTGCTTGGCCATCTTCGGGATGTTCTGCCCGACCGAGATCGGCGTGAACGCCGAGACTCCGAACACCGCCGCACCCACCTGGGCGCCGGCCGCGTGGATCTGCGGCTGGGCCTCGGCGAGGAAGCTCACGATCGCGTCCTGCGGGTCGGTGCTGCCGATGCCGGGGAAGACCTGCGCGGCGAGACCGCCGGAGGCGGCGTGGGCCTCGGGCCGGCGGATGTAGTCGTACATGATCGAGTCGAAGCCGGCCCTGGCGGCTTCGAGCGCGAGGTCGATGTTGTACTTGCGGATCTCGGGGTTCGCGAAGTTCGTGAACGCGCCCTTGCCGTAGCTGCCCGTCTTGTACGGGTTGCCGGACTTGTCCTGGATGACCCAGTCCATCTTGCCGTTCTGCGCCGCCCAGGAACCCACCTGCGGGTCGCGGAACGCGACGATGCGGCCGATGACCGTGCCGCCGAGGTCGTGGATCTCCTTGACCGCGGCAGCCGCGTCGTAGGTGGTGTTCACCTTGTCCGCACCGGAGAGGTTGGCGGGCTCGGTGTTGGAGTCGAAGGAGACGACGCCTTCCTCGTCCTTGATGTCGAGCTGGATCGCGTCGATGCGCTTGTCCTTCAGGGCCTGGATGACCGGGTCCTTCAGCGACGGCGTCAGCCAGGAGATGCCGGTCATGTGGACTGCGCGCATGGCCGGGTACTGACCCGGCGTCACGCCGGGGTTCTCGGCCGCGCCGGCCGTGGGCGTCGCAGTGGCCTCGGCCGTGGGGGCCGTGACCACCTCCTCGTTGGGCCCGACCGGTGCCGCGGAAGAGGATGAGCAGGCTGCGAGGGCGGCGAGAAGTAGGACCGTGCCCCCCGCGGCGACCGGATTCCGGCGCGCCATTCGCTTCATATTCGATTCCACCTTCACCGAGTTGTTGCCATCAGGGCCGCGATTCCCCGGAAATACCCGCCGCCGCTGCTGCATGATCGAAGTCGAGATCAGAGTGCCTCAACCAACTAGCTCTAGGGGTGGAAATGCGTCGACGCACTGTCGCCGTGGCAGCGGCAGTTACCGGATTGTTGCTTTCGGCATGTGGCGGATCGGGCGAGAAGAACAACGTGGTCGCGCCGCCAGTCAACACCGGGGCACCGTCCGCCGAGCCCACGCCCAGCGCGAGCGGCGCGCCGGTCGGCGGAGCCGTCGACCCGGCTTCGGTCGGCGCCAACGAGCTCGGCACCGTTCCCGTGATGATGTACCACGTGGTCCGGGACAACCCGCCCGTCGTCGGCGAGTACGACCAGTCGACCACGGAGTTCAAGGCGGAGCTCGCGCGCCTCTACAAGGAGAACTACCGCCCGATCACTGCGGCCGACTTCGTGGCGGGGAAGATCGACCTTCCCGCCGGCATGCACCCGGTCGTCCTCACCCTCGACGACTCAACGACGAGCCAGGCGGCGATCGGTCCCGACGGCGCGCCCGTCGCGACCACGGCTCTGGGCATCCTCGAGCAGTTCGAGAAGGAGAACCCCGGCTGGAACTCCACGGCCACCTTCTACGTCAACAACAACTCCTTCAACGACGAGAAGGTCATCCCCTGGCTCGTCGCGAACGGCTACGAGGTCGGCTCGCACACCGCGAGCCACGCGAACCTCAAGACGCTGTCCGACGCCGGCGTCCAGAAGGAGATCGCGACCAACGTCGCGTACATCGAGAAGCTCGCACCCGGCTACAAGGTGAAGACCTTCGCCCGGCCGCTGGGCATCGCGCCGCTCAACAAGGTCCTGGCCTACCAGGGCAGCTCCGAGGGCGTCTCGTACAACTTCACGGGCGTCATGCTCGTCGGCTCGAACCCGTCGAAGTCGGTGTTCCACAAGGACTTCGACCCGTTCTACGTCGCGCGCATTCGGTCGGGTCTCGGCGAGCAGCAGCTCGACTCCGGCTTCTGGCTGACTCAGATGGCGAAGAGCCCGGCGAAGATCTACACCTCCGACGGGGACCCGAACAAGATCTCGTTCCCGTCGTCCGAGCAGGCTCTGCTCGCCCCGAAGTACGCCTCGCAGGCCAACGCCTACAGCGCCACCGGCACCTCGACCGGCAGCACCGGCGCGCCGACCACCGCGCCGACCACCGCGCCGACCACCGCGCCGACCGCCTCGGCGACTCCAGCCGCGACGACCAGCTCGACTCCGTCGGCCAGCAGCACTCCGTAGTAGGCACGAAGAAGGGGCGGACCGCTCGGCGGTCCGCCCCTTCTGCAATGTGACCGGGTGTCAGTCCGTGCGACGGGCGCCGAACAGGATGTCGTCCCACGCCGGGACGCTGGCGCGCCGGCCCC
>JBQTKD010000117.1:0-26397 GCA_052386455.1 Sporichthyaceae bacterium | reverse complement strand
ACCGGCCGCGGTTGTGGCCGCCTGGGCGGACTTCTCGGCGCGTCGAAAAACCCCCCGCCCCCGCGGGGGAGGCCGTGGGGGCCGGGGGCCGATCTCAGTACTACTTGGCAGCGGCCTTCTTGGCCGGAGCCGCCTTCTTGGCCGGAGCGGCCTTCTTGGCGGGAGCGGCAGCCTTCTTGGCCGGAGCAGCCTTCTTGGCCGGAGCCGCAGCCTTCGCGGGAGCAGCCTTCTTGGCCGGAGCGGCCTTCTTGGCGGTGGCGCGAGCGGGAGCAGCGGCCTTCTTGACTGCGGCGGCGGCGACCCTACGCGCGGTGCCGGTGGTGGCCCCGGCAGTCGAAGATGCGACGGCGCTCAACTTCTTGGCTCCACTAACTACCTCCTTGAAGGCGGTCCCGGCCTTGAAGCGCGGCACCGAAGTCTTGGCCACCTTCACACGCTCGCCGGTGGCTGGGTTGCGGGCAAGGCGAGCAGGACGCTCGACCTTCTCGAACACACCGAAGCCGGTGATGCCCACCTTCTCGCCAGCGGCGACGGTACGGGTGATGGTGTCGACCACTGCATCGAGAGCCTGGGCGGCAGCCTTCTTGTTGCCCTCGAACCTGCTGGCCAGCTCGTCGATCAGCTGAGTCTTGTTCATCGCGTCCCTCCGACGCTTTACGGGCACTGCGAGTGGCCCGGTTCGCTGCAGAAGCTAGGCCTCTGCAAGCTCAATGACAATCACCTGAGCACGAAAGATTCGTTGTGTCGCAAGGCAAATCTCGAGCAGCCGGAGGGAATGTGCCAATTCGACCCGTTCTTGCCCGGACCGAATTCCCTTACTGAGTTGAGAAATCGAGCCGTCAGAGGACTGGCAGCGTTGCCGGAAGCCACGATGCGCGAGTGGACTCGAAAGTGTCGATGTCTTCGGTGTGGCGCAACGTCAGACCGATGTCGTCGAGGCCTTCGAGAAGCCGCCAACGGGAGTAGTCGTCGATGTCGAAGGACTCGACGTGGTCCCCACAGCGAACCTCGCGAGCCTCCAGATCGACCGTCACCTCGATCGTCGGATCGGCCTCGGTGAGAGCCCAGAACTTCTCCACCGTTGCCTGCGGCAACTGCACCGTCAGCAGTCCGCCCTTCAACGAGTTGCCGCGGAAGATGTCGGCGAAGCGAGACGAGATAACCACCTTGAAGCCGTAGTCCACGAGGGCCCACACGGCGTGCTCGCGCGAGGACCCGGTACCGAAGTCCGGGCCGGCCACGAGCACCGTGGCACCGGCGCGGTGCGGGGAGTTCAGAACGAACTCCGAGTCCTTGCGCCAGCTGGCGAACAGCCCGTCTTCGAAGCCATGGCGGGTGATGCGCTTCAGGTAGACCGCGGGGATGATCTGGTCGGTGTCGACGTTGCTGCGGCGCAGCGGCACGACCCGGCCCGTGTGCGAGCGGAAAGCTTCCATGACTGCTGCTCCTAGTTCAGATCTGCGGGGCTGGCGAGCCGGCCGACGACGGCGGTGGCCGCGGCCACCTGGGGCGAGACGAGGTGGGTGCGCCCACCGTTGCCCTGCCGTCCTTCGAAGTTGCGGTTCGACGTGGAGGCGCTGCGCTCCCCCGGGGCGAGCTTGTCGGGGTTCATCGCCAGGCACATCGAGCAGCCGGCGAAGCGCCATTCGGCACCGGCGGCGGTGAAGATCTCGTGCAGTCCCTCGGCCTCGGCCTCGATGCGCACCTTCGCCGAACCGGGCACGACGAGCATGCGCACGGTGTCGGCGACGTGCCGGCCGCGGATGACGTCGGCCGCGGCGCGGAGGTCCTCGATGCGGCCGTTGGTGCAGGAACCGAGGAAGACCGTGTCCACGACGACGTCCTTCAGCGGCTGACCGGCGGTCAGTCCCATGTATTCCAGCGCTCGCTCGGCGGCGCTGCGCTCCGACGCGTCGTCGAAGTCCGCCGGGTTGGGCACGTTGGTGTTCAGCGGCGCACCCTGACCGGGGTTGGTGCCCCACGTGACGAACGGGCTGAGCCGGCTCGCGTCGAGGTGCACCTCCTTGTCGAAGGTGGCGTCGTCGTCGGTGTAGAGCTCGCTCCACGCGGCGACGGCTGCGTCCCACTCGCTGCCCTTCGGGGCGTGCGGGCGGCCCTCGATGTAGGCGAAGGTCTTCTCGTCCGGCGCGATGAGGCCGGCGCGCGCACCGGCCTCGATCGACATGTTGCAGATCGTCAGCCGGCCGGGCATGCCGAGGTTGCGAATGGCCTCGCCGCGGTACTCGATGACGTAGCCCTGTCCGCCGCCGGTTCCGATCTGGGCGATGACCGCGAGGATCACGTCCTTGGCGGCGACGCCCTCGGGCAGCTCGCCGTCCACGTTGACCGCCATGGTCTTGAACGGCTTGAGCGGCAGCGTCTGGGTGGCGAGGACGTGCTCGACCTCACTGGTGCCGATGCCGAACGCGAGGGCGCCGAAGGCGCCGTGCGTCGAGGTGTGGCTGTCTCCGCAGACGATGGTCATGCCCGGCTGGGTCAGACCCAGCTGCGGGCCGACGATGTGCACGATGCCCTGGTCGATGTCGCCGAGGGAGTGGCAGCGGATGCCGAACTCCTTGCAGTTGCGCCGCAGTGCCTCGACCTGGGTGGCCGAGACCGGGTCCGCAATGGGCTTGTCGATGTCGAGCGTCGGGACGTTGTGGTCCTCGGTGGCCAGTGTCAGGTCCGGGCGGCGAACCGTGCGACCGGCTGCCCGAAGGCCGTCGAAGGCCTGCGGGCTGGTGACCTCGTGAATGAGGTGGAGGTCGATGTAGAGCAGATCGGGCTCGTTCTCGGCGCGACGTACGACGTGCGCGTCCCAGATTTTTTCGGCCAGGGTGCGACCCATGCCTACTCCTTACGGACGGCGCCTCACGCTGTGTTGCATCTCAAAGTGTGAGACGGCAGTATCAATGCATGGACAACGATACCGGAGGCAGCGGAGTCGGCGTACTGGACAAGGCGATCCTGGTCCTCAACGCGCTCGAGTCCGGCCCAGCCGGACTCGCCGCCTTGGTCTCGGCAACCGGGCTCGCTCGTCCCACGGCGCATCGGCTCGCAGTGGCGTTGGAGCACCACCGCCTGGTCAACCGCGATCTGCAGGGCCGCTTCGTGTTGGGGCCGCGGCTGGCCGAGCTCGCAGCGGCTGCCGGCGAGGACCGCCTGCTCGCCGCCGCCGGCCCGGTGCTGGTGCACTTGCGCGACGTCACCGGCGAGAGCGCGCAGCTGTATCGACGCCAGGGCGATCAGCGCATCTGCGTGGCGGCGGCCGAACGGCTTTCCGGACTGCGGGACACGGTGCCGGTGGGCAGCACCCTGCCGATGACGGCCGGCTCCGCGGCGCAGATTCTGCTGGCGTGGGAGGAGCCGGAGCGGCTGCACCGCGGCCTGCAGGGTGCACGATTCGAGGCCGCGACGCTCGCCGCGGTTCGCCGACGCGGCTGGGCGCAGAGCGTCGCGGAACGCGAGGCCGGCATCGGCTCGGTCTCGGCACCGGTACGCGGGCCGTCGAATCGGGTAGTCGCGGCCGTGTCGGTGTCCGGGCCGCTCGACCGGCTGTCGCGGCAACCCGGTCGCCTGCACGCGGTGGCGGTGCTGGCCGCGGCGGAGCGGCTGACCGAGGCGTTGCGCCGGGCGGCGGGCATGGCCGTCGAGGAAGCACCCAAGCGGCGTGAAACGGGAAGGCGGATCCGATGAGCGAGCGCAGCCGAGCGAGCGCGACGAGCGAGGGACGAGTGAGGAGCCCGAGCGACATCGTCACCGAGCGAGGAACGAGCGAGGAGCCCGAGCGATCGACGGTACTGAAGCCCGAGACTGTCGCCGTCGTGGCCGGACGCCCGGCCCACCTGCCGGACGCACCGCTGAATCCGCCGCTGACGTTGGCCTCCACCTTCGTCGCCGGTGGCGAACTGGAGTACGGCCGGTACGGCAATCCGACGTGGCAGGCGTTCGAGGCCGCGATCGGTGCGCTGGAGGGCGGACGCGGGCTCGCGTATCCCTCCGGTTTGGCGGCGTGGGGCGCGGTGCTGGAACTCGTTCGTCCCGACGCGACGGTGGTGGCGCCTCGGCACGCCTACCTCGGTTCGCTCGGCCGGCTGACACAGGACGGCGGTCGCCACGGAGTGACGGTGCGTCTCGTCGACGTCGCCGAGACCGAGTCGGTCCTCGCGGCCCTGCCGGGCGCGGACCTCGTCCTGTTGGAGTCCCCCACCAATCCCGCGCTCGAGGTGGCGGACCTGCCGGTCCTGTGTGCCGCCGCCCGGGAGGCGGGGGCGCTGGTCGTCGTCGACAACACCTTCGCGACGCCGTTCGGGCAACGCCCGCTGCAAACCGGTGCGCACGTTGTCATGCACTCGGCCACCAAGTTCGTAGCCGGACACAGCGACGCGATGCTCGGCGTGCTGGTGTGCGAGCGAGACGAGGACTGGCAACGGCTCGAGACGCGACGTCGCACGACTGGCGTCATTCCCGGACCGCTCGAGTGTTGGCTGGGTCTGCGCGGCCTGCGCACCCTGCACCTGCGGGTGGAACGCGCGGCGCACAACGCCGGGATTCTCGCCGCGCGGCTGGCCGAGCACCCCGCGTGCCCGCTCGTCCGCTACCCCGGCCTGCCCGACGACCCGGGCCACGCCCGCGCCACCGCGACGATGCGCACGTACGGCGCGATGATCTCGGTCGAGTTCGCGGACGCCGAGACCGCCGACGCGTTCTGCGCAGGGGTGCGGCTGTGGGTCGTTGCGACGAGCCTCGGCGGCGTCGAGTCCACGATGGAACGCCGGCGCCGGTGGCCCGGCGAATCCGCGACCATCTCGCCCGGGCTGGTGCGCCTGGCCGTGGGCGTCGAGGACGTCGAGGACCTGTGGGCCGATCTGGCCTCGGCGTTGGACTCGCTCTAGGCGCAGGTCTCCGCATCCTTGGGCAGCAGCGCCAACTGCGAGCGCAACGTGTACGTGCCCGGCTCGGAGATCTCGACGGCGGTCCAGGGCTCCTGCTCTCGAACGCAGCCGGCCACGCGGCCGTCCGCCCCGCGCAGGGTAAGCAGCGGCGAGTACCTGATCTGGAGGTGGACGGTGCCCGCGACGGGCGCGTTGAAGGTGACCGCGCCCGGATCGAGGTCGACGACGCTCGCCCCACGGACCAGCGGCGCGGCGTCCTGAACCGCGTACAGCGTCCAGTTCGCGTCGCTCCACACCGGCGTCAGGTACGGCGGCCCGGTGCGCACGAGATCCGCCTCGGCCTTCGCCGCGTAGTCGACGGACGCCTCGGTGGGCAGGGCGACCCAGCGCACCGCAAGCTCGGAGAGCCACGCGCGGTACGAGTGCTCGGTCAGTGTTCCGTCGTAGAACAGGGGGTTCGCGGCGCGGTCGGCCTGACGGTCCCACCCACGGGCGATCGGTACGGTGGGCGCGACGTAGGCGGCGGACCAGTGGGTGACCGGGTCGACGATCTCCACGCGCTGACCCACCGCCGACGGTCCCGCCGCGACGGCCGCGCGCTGCAGTGCGTCGACGAGCGGTGCGTAGAAGTCCTCCTGTGCCTGCGGGCTTTCCGCGGCGGCCACCTGCACGGTGAGGTCGGTGACCGGCCACGCCAGGGCGGCCGCCGCGAGAACGGTGACGCCGGCACGACGCAGGACGGGAGCGGCCGTTGCGACGAACACCGGCGCGGCCGTCAGCCAGACCAGCCGTGACATGTTGGTGCCCACGGCGCTCGGCACGAGAGCGAAGGCGATCAGCGCCACTCCGAAGACGACCGCACCCACCCGCACGACGCGCAACGGGCAGAGCGCGTACACGACGACGATGGCCACTGCGCCGAGAGCGGCGTGCCACAGCGGGAACGACATCGTGCCCGAGGGGAACGCCACGGCCAGTAGCCCGGCGACGACGGCGAGGGCGGCTGCGACGCCGATCGCGAGCCGGCGCCGCGTCGCGTCGGCGATCGCGACGGTGAGGGCGATCAGCCCTAGCCACAGCCCGGCCAGCGGACTGAGCAGGCAGGCGATCAGCCCCGCAGCCGCGGCCGATCGCCCGCGCCGATTGCGCAGGAAGGCGGCGGCGAGAACGGCGGCGGCGAACCCGAGGGCGAAGGTGACGCGGCCGGTGGCGACGTTGAGGAACGCACCGGCGCCGAACACCGCGGCGGCCGCGCGTGGCCGGCGGCTGCCGGCGAACAGCGTCGGCGCGGCCGCGCAGGCCACCAGGCCCGCGGCCGCGGCGGACACCGCCACACCGAGTTTGGCCATCACGAACGGACTGACGACCGAGTAGGCCGGCAGCGTCAGCCCGCCGAACCAACCCGTCCACCAGAGGTAGGCACCGTCCCGCACGGCCTGTGCACGCGCGGTCTGCGCGGCGAGGTCCGGAACCAGCGGCGGGTCCAGCACCCACAGGGCGAACAGGGCGGCGCACAGCAGAAAGAAGACGGTCTGCCAGGCACCGTCCTCGTCGAGACGGCTCGACCACCCGGACGCGGGAACGGGCCGAGCGGAGGTGCGCACTCTGCCCATCATGCGCGAGCGGTGCGAGCCACCCCGCCGGCAGTGCCGAAATCGCTCGAGCTCCTCACTCGTTCCTCGCTCGTCGCGCTCGCTCGGCTGCGCGTGTGCTCCGTCACGACACTGCTCTACCCACAGGCGCCTTGCAGATGCGTGGCGTTTGCGCACACCGGGCACAATCGCCGGGCGGGCCGACGTGCCGCTAGAGCGCCGGGGGCGAGACGTGGAGATTCGGGTGAACGACGATCCGGTGCGTGCGGGTGCCGTGCGTCTGCTCAACGAGCACTGGGACCCCACGCGCGGTCACACGTACCCGCACCGCAAGACCTACCCCCACCAGTGGCTGTGGGACTCGTGCTTCGCGTCGATCGCCTGGGCCGCCGTCGGCGAGGCGGATCGTGGGCTGCGCGAACTGAAGCTGGCGCTGTCGGCCCAGTTCGCCAACGGCTTCGTCCCGCACATGCGCTACGCGAAGCCGAACACGGTGCGCGGCCCACGATCGGACGTCTCCTCGTTCACCCAGCCTCCGGTCCACGCCCACGCGCTGCGGGTGCTCGGCGACGGTTGCGACCCGGATCCGGACCTGCTGAACCGGGTGGACCTGGCGCTGGACTGGCTCTGGAAGCGACGCCGCGACGGCGGCCTGATCTTCGTCGTGCATCCGTGGGAGACCGGCGCCGACGACTCCCCTCGGTGGGACAGCTGGATGGCGGGCTTCCTCGGCCGCGGCGAGGTTCCGCTGCGGTGGCGGCGGCGGCCGTGGTCCCGATACGACAGGCATCTCGTCGCCCGGGCCCAGTTCGACTCCGACGGCGAGGCGTACTGGTCGCGGGAGTTCGTGTGCGCGCCCGCCGCCTTCAACGCCATCGCCGCCCACGCGGCGTCCGAGCTCGCGGCGCTGAGCGGCGATGCGGTGTGGGCCGGGCGGGCACGCGAGCTGGCCGAGGCGATGGACGAGCGGATGTGGTCCTCGACCACCGGACTGTGGTCCGACGTGCCCATTCAGGGGGGCGGGGACAGCGCCGAGCTGCCGACCCTCGACGGCGTCCTGCCGGCCTTGACGACCGCAGATCCCGACAAGGCGAATCGGGCATTGGACCAACTCCTCGACTCCCGTCGATTCGCGGCGCCGTACGGCCTGGCCTACGTCGCCCGCAACTCCCCCGCGTTCAACGCGAACGGCTACTGGCGCGGCACGGCGTGGATGCAGATGAACTACCTGGCTCGGCTGGCCGCGCTGCGCTGGGATCGGACCGACGTCGCGGACGCCATCCGCACCGCGTCCCGTGCCGGCGCGCAGGCGTCGAAGTTCGCCGAGCACTGGAACCCGCTGACCGGCAGGGGCCGCGGGGCGGTGCCGCTGACGTGGTCGGCGTTGGTCGCCGCGATGTGAGCCTCGCCCAGTAGGGTCGGCCGGGTGACCGACGAGACCCGCGCCCCGAACACCTACCGCGTCTCCGACGGAACGGCCGTGTGGTTCAACACGGCCCTAGATGCGTGGATACCGCTGGCCTACGACGAACTGCTCGCCGTTGCCAGCACCTACCGCAAGGTCATCGTTCACGAGGACCTCGCCGAGCACGTCCAGGAGCTGTCCGGCATCGCCACCCGGGTCGAGGTCGGCACGTGGATTCCCAAGCTCCTCGAGGGCGTCGCGATCCTCGCGAAGGCCCAGGGCGACCCGCCGCTGACCGCGCTGTGCGTGCGTGCGAACGGCACCGTCGCGCCCGGGTACGCGAAGCTCCCGAAGTCCGTGCCCGACGACGCCGGAGACGCCGAGGCGAACGCCGCGAAGCACCGGTGGCTCTGCTACCAGCGCTACGCGAAGGATCTGCCCGAGGACGGCGGACGGCCGGGTCCCGCGTTCGCGAAGCAGCGTGTGGCCCGCGCCTCGAGCTCCGGCTCGGTCACTCCGCGCACCACCACCCCGCGAGCCCCTCGCAGCAGCTCGGCCAAGCCTGCCGTCGTCGCCCCCGAGCCCGTGCGTGCACCCATTTGCCCGGTGCACTTCCAGGTCCTTCCGCCTTCCGGGCGCTGCGACCTCTGCGACTACTGACGGCGAACGTTTTGCGGGGCTGCGGCGTCCAAGGCGGGTGAAGCGAACTCGCCCGGCGTTGGCCGGTCTTCTCGGTGTGTTGCTGGTGGCCGGTTGCGGTTCCACTGGCGGCGGTGGTGCGGTCGTCGACCCGGGCGGCCTGGACCTGATGACGGCCACCGTCAAGGAGCGGGCGCGGCCGACGATCGCCGACGCCAAGGACGTGGACAAGGTCGCCGACGCGAGCCTCGCCTTCGCGTTGGACCTGTATCGCCGGGTCGCCGCCGACCAGGACGGCAAGAACGTGGTCCTCGGACCGTTCAGCACCTACCTCGTGCTGTCCATGCTGTCGGCGGGCGCGAACGGGAAGACGGCCGAGGAGCTCGCGAAGGTCCTGCACGCCCCGCTGCCCGAGGACCGTCTGCTGCCGGCCATCAACGGCCTGGAGCGCACGATCCTGCACCGCTCCGACGACGAAAAGGTCCTGCTGCGCAGCAATGCGCAGATCTGGAGCCAGCCGGGTCTGCCGATCGTCCCCGCCTTTCTCGACGCGATGGTGACGCACTTCGGCGCCCCGCTGGCCACCGTGAACTTCGCGGAGTCCGAGCAGGCCCGCGCCCGCATCAACGAGTGGGTGAAGCAGCGGACCGAGGGCAAGATCCCCGAGCTGTTCCCGTCCGGATCGTTGACCCCCGAGGTCCAGATGGTGCTGGTGAGCGCGATGTACCTGGACGCGCCGTGGGAGTTCACGATGTCCCCGACCGAGACGCGGTCCGGGTCGTTCGACAGGGCCGACGGCTCCACCGCCACCGTGGACTACATGGCCTACGACCAGTACCTGCCGACCTCCGTCAAGGAGGGCTACGCGGCCGTCGAGCTGCCCTACGAGGGCGGCGGGCTCTCGATGGTCGTCGTCATCCCGCAGGACACCTACAGGCAATCGGGGAACACCTTCACGCCGATCAAGGCGCCGAGCCTCGACGAGTTCGCGAAGAAGCTCGACGCCGCGGAGCTCGGCACGATCCTCGACGACCTGAAGGAGACGGGCGTCCACCTGACGTTGCCGCGTTTCTCGTTCTCCACGCACGATTCGCTGCTGGACGACGTGGCTGCACTTGGCGCCCCGACGGCGATGAGCTCCGGGGCGGACTTCAGCCGCATGGCCGCCGGCCTACACCTCGCGACCCTGGAGCACGAGGCGTTCATCGAGGTCGACGAGCGCGGCACGAAGGCGGCCGCGGCGACCGGCGGCGCGATGGAGGATTCGCACGGCCCGACGATCGCCGCGGACCGGCCGTTCCTGTTTCTGATCCGCGACCGCGCGACGAACGCCGTGCTGTTCATCGGCCGCGTGACGGACCCCTCAGCCCACTAGGTCCTTGTACTCGGGGTGCTTCTCGATCCACCCCGCGATGTACGGACACCGCGGCACGACTGTCAGCCCGCGCTCGCGCGCGAAGTCCAACCCAAACCGCGCAAGCTTCGACCCGAGCCCCTGCCCCTCGTACGCGCCGCCGACCTCGGTGTGCGTGAACGTGACGACCCCGCCCCGCAGCGTGTACTCGGCGAAGCCGGCGACCTCTCCGCCGACGACCACCTCGAACCGCGACCGCTCCGCGGCGTTCCGTACCTGAACCTCGCTCATCCCACGCCCTTCCCCTCGTCTCCCGCCGCCTCGGGTGTCCGGTCGATCATCGCCGCGAGGTGGAGCGGCGCGCCCCGTCCTCCTTGGATCACGATCACCTACGGGTCGGTTGTGTAGTACATTACTCCGGCGGCGGTTACGTGGTCGGCCAGCTCGGCCAAGCATGGGATCGACCGCGAGGACGCGTTGCACGCCATCGCGGACGCCTGCTACGTCGAGACCGAGTTCGACGAGCCACGAGTACCCGGTCGGGTGCGTCCGACCCTGTTCATCGGTCCGCCTCGGCAGTTGGGCGGACCGCCGTTGGAAGTCATGGTGGAGGTCGTCCCGCCGCGCGGACTGCACATGTTCCACGTGATGATCGCCCGGCAGAAGCACCTGGACCGGATGGGAGACACCGAATGAGCGGCGACATCGAGCGCGACGAGCAGGACTACCTGCAGGCCGCCGATTGGGCCGAGACCGACATGGCGCTCAAGCCGGAGTCGAGGACCGCGCTGCGCGGACCGGCTGCCGCTGAGCACGGACGCGCGCTGCTCGAGCGCGCGACTGGTGGACGCCCCCCGCTGGACCCCGACGCCGCGCCGGGGCAGCACTCCCCCGTGCGGCAGGTCCGGCTGCCCGCCGACCTCAACGAGCAACTCGACGCCGTGGCGGCCGCCGAGCACCGTAGACCCAGCGACGTCATCCGCTCAGCCCTGGCCGAATACCTCGCCAACCGCTCCGCCGGGTAGGAGCCAACCGGACGGAGGGACCGCAACCCAATGCGACAGCAACGGACTCCGCCCCGGGGCCGGATCGGTTCTAGGGGTTCATCGACAACCGGGAGTCGAGATCCAATGCGCAGGTCATTCCGTGCCATGTTGGGGGTGTATTGCCTGCTCCTGATCGTCACTCTCGTGGTGGTGCAGGCGTCGCTCCCGGACCCCGACGGCAATGGCATGAACTTCCTCAGTCAGTTTGTGTTGTCGCTTCCCTGGAGCATCGTCGGAGGGATGACCATCGGGTGGGAGTTCGGCGACGACTCCGGTCGTCTCCTGTCCGGATTCCTATTCTGCTGCGGCCTAGTCAACGCGGGCATCCTGTACGGCATAGCGAAGCGAATCGAGGCTTCCAATCCCAGGCCCGCCCTCGATGAGTAGTTCTCGTTCTGCGGGCCCACCTTCGTGATCGGCAACGCGTTCTTGATCTTGACGCCATCCGAAGGCCCGAGGTTTCCGACCGTCGAGCCCTTGCGCACAAGACCCGCTTCCGCTTGCGCAAGATGCGCGTCCACCTCAAGGAACACACGACGGGCTGACAAGCTCGCACCCGGCTCGGCGCGCGCCTCAGTCCGTTCCCGCTCACGGAGTCGGAATGGCCGGGGGACGGCGCTCGCGCGTCGTGAACCCTGCTTGACCACCGGCCAAGTCGATTCGGCCCGCGCGGGTACCGGTTCGTCTAGACGTTCGCGGACGACCGAAGCGGCGTGTAAACCGAAGCGAATTGCGAGGAATGCTTCCGTGCTGGGGATATCTGAGTCGGCCTCCGTCGCCAGCCCCACCCCAGCCGGTCGAGAAGGACCGTAGCCCCGACGGGATACAAGTAGCGGCGTCGAGCATTACCGCGTAAGGGGGGCCCACCCCGCCCGCCCCCTCGCGCGGAGTATCGGTGGAGAGCGGCAGTCCCTGCATCGAAAAGTGCTGGCGTACGCCGTCGATGCCGGCAATCTCCACCAGGGCCGGCTCCTGACCCGACGCCATGATCAAGGCACCGAAGCGCAGTCCGCATTCCGGAGCGCCGACCGAAGGAGTCGCACAGAGCGAAGGGTGTCCGGACAACGTCCGGACAAGTGTAGGATCACGGTTATGGACGAGACGGTCGCTACGACGCCGCGCAGTGCGCGACGGCACCGGTTGGAGGTGCGGGTCAGCCCCGCCCAAGACGCATTGATCCGACAGGCCGCCGAGCTGGAAGGAACGACGGTGAGCGCGTTCGTGCTGGACACCGTCGCCGAGCGGGCAGCGCAGGTGGTCGACTCCCACCGGGACGTGCTGCTATCCGATCAGGCCTACGCACGGTTCCTCGCCGAGCTGGATGCGCCCGCGGTGGTCGTCCAGGAGCTGGTCTCCCTGTTCGGACGTCCGGTGCTGCCGACGGAATGAGCCCACGGCTGGAACAGCTGACCGGGCAGCACGATGTCGCCGCGTTCCGGTCGGGCCACGGGGCGCTCGATGCGTGGTTGCGCACTCACGGCTGGGCGGCCCAGCAGATGGACTCCGCCCGCACCTTCGTCCTGGTCGAGCAGGGGACGGTGCTCGGCTACTTCAGCCTGACCATGGGCTCGGTCCGTCGCGAGGACGCACCGACCCGGCTGGTCCGCGGGATGCCGGCGCACCCAATCGGCATGGTGCTGCTCGCACGCTTGGCCGTCCACACCGATCGGCAGGGGCAGGGCGTCGGCGCCGTCCTGCTGGCCGAAGCGCTGCGGAGAGCGGTGGCGGCAGGAGAAGCGGCCGCGGCCCGACTCGTGGTGGTCGATGCGATCGACGAGGCTGCAGCGGCCTTCTACACACGCCATGGGTTCCTCGCAGTCCCCGAGAATCCCCACCGGCTGTACCGCAGGATGAAGGACATTCGCGCCAGCCTCGACGCATCCGGAAGCCGACCACAGTAAACAAGATTCTGGATGGAGGTGCCGGCGCGGATCAGCGCGGGCGCCTACTTCAACGGGTCGCGGAGACCGGCCTGGTCGTGTACCAGCTTGTACCGGCCGTCGGACTGCCGTTCGTACGTCTCGCTGCTGTGGAGCCGTACGCCGTTGGTGAACTCGTAGGGGGCCAGGATCGACGTGATCTTGCCGTCCTTGAGCACCGAGTACGGCTCCATGCCGGTCTTAAACGCGCCGAACAGTGGGCGAACCGTCTTGATGTAGGCGACGATGGCCTGGTTGCCGCGGATTACGTCGTGGTTCGGGGGCGCGAGGACGGCGTCCTCGGCGTAGAAGTCGAGGAGCTCGTCGTACTTCTGGTCGTTCCACAGGGCGACGAAGGACTTGTGGCGGGCCACGGGGTCCTTTGCCGCGTCGGACGCGGCCACCGACGTAGGCGCGGCGTCCGCGGCGGTGCTCATCGTGGCGGTTCCCGCGACGATGACAAGGGTGGCACAGCTTCCTACGAAGAGCCAGCGACGCATTTCGGTCCTCCAGGTGATTGTTGAGACGGCAGTGGATATTCGTCGTGCGTTCTCTGTGGTGGGATGAACGGGCATCGCCGGGTGCGGGAATCGGAAAAGAATGACTGGGCGTCAGATATCGGTGAAGCGGCGCTCGGGCACGCGGTGGCGAACTCGGCTCGCCGGGTGATCTCGATCAGTGATGGAGAATCAGATGCGTCATGCGTCCTGCCGAGGGCCTGGCGTTGGTTGCGAACAGGCTGCGGCGAGTCAGGATCTAGATACCGCGGCGCGTGGCCTCGGCGGTGAGCTGGGCCCGGTTGGTCAGGTCGAGCTTGGTGTAGATGTGCGAAAGATGGATCTTCACGGTCCCGCCGGTGATGAACGCCCTTGCGCCGATCTCGGCGTTGCTCAAGCCCTGCGCGGCGAGGCGGGCGATTTCGAGCTCCGTCGGGGTGAGGCTCGCCCAGCCCGTCGAGGGCCGCTTGCGTTCCCCGCGGGCGCGACGGGCGTAGGCGACGGCTTGGTCGATGTCCAGTGCCTCGCCCTCGGCCCACGCCGCGGCGAATGCGTCGTCGCCCAGCCCTTCGCGGGTGGAGGCCTCGGCGGGCGCGGTGTTGGTGCGGCCGTGGCGGTAGCCGAGCTCGGTGCGGCGCCGGGCGGTCGCCGCGAGCAGACGGACAGACTCGGCGTAGCTTTCCTGCCCAGCGGCGCGGGCGGCGAGAACCTCCAAGCAGTCGACGACATCGAGGGCGTAGCCGTGTTTGATATGCACCGCGAGGGCTGCATGGTGCAGGTCCTCGGCCCGGTCCGGCGCACCCGAGGCAGTGGCCACCAGGCCCGCCACGTGGTCGGCGACCGCGGCCGGCCACGGACTGCCCATGCGCGCGCCGGCTCCCCGGATCTCGGTCAGCAGCTCCTCGACCGGCGCCAGCTCGCCGTTCGCGACCAGGAAGTGCGCCAAGGCGAGCGAGGCCTGCACCGTCTGCCAGTCGTCGCCCACCTCGCCGGCAACCCGCCGAGCCCCCTCCAGGGCGCTGCGCGCCGCCGGGTCGGCGAGCGCCGCGAGCGCCCGGCCGTGCACCGCCATCACGTAGACCAGCGCGACGTGCGCGGCCGCCTCGGTGCAATCGCGGACCGCGGGACCCACCAGGGCGAGCGCCCGGTCCGCCGAGCCCTCGAGCAGTTCGATCTCCGCGAGGGCTCCGGTCCCGAAGCCGACGCCTTGTACCTCGCCCAGACCGCGACCAACCCGGATCCCTGCGTCGGCGTGCTCTCGGCCGCGCGGCAGGTCGCCCGCCCGGATGGCGGCGATCGACGCGTAGATCGTGTTGCAGGTCCGGAACCAGTCGTTGTCGTGCGTCTCGGCCAGCGACTGCGCGTGGCGGAACGAGGCCTCGGCGGCCCCGAGATTGTCGGCGCGTGCGGCCAGGAACAGCTCGTCCCAGGCCAGGTCCATCAGGACGAAGTGGTCCTCGGCCTGCTCCGCGAACGGCCTGGCCGCCGCGATCTCCGCGGGGGCCAGCGCCGGATCGACGAACAGGTTCAACAACGCCTGCAGGTGACCGGCGCGGCCGTGTAGCCGCGGATTGTCGAGATCGGCCACCAGAGCCCGGATCTGCGCGGCGCTTTTTCTAAACCCGGGGAGGTCCGCCAGGCACCACTGCAGAAAACCCAGGCCCCACACGGCCGCCGCTCGGCCGGCGGGCGTTCCACCAGGCCGAGCCAGGGCTCGCTCAACGCCGTGCCGGCCTTCGAGGTGGCGGCCGCGGTAGAGCAACAGCACGCCGTCGCGCCACGCCAGGTCGAGGGCCAGTTCGACGTCGTCCGCGGCCAACGCCCAGTCCAGCGCGGTGCGGTAGTTGTCCTGATCGGCGGACAGCGTCGTGATCACGGTGGCGGTGACGCCCACCAGGGCCCGCTCCGCCGTGCGCAGTGAGTCCAGGCAGCAGGCGAGGTGGGCGTCGCGGGCCGGGCCCGTCTCCTCCGCGCGGGCCAGCATCAGCTTGGCGAAGGCGCGCATCGTCTCCAACATGCGGTACCGCGCCGCGGGGCCCGACTCGGCGTCGAGGACTACCAGCGACTTGGCCACCAGACCGTCCAGCAGGTCGAGCACGCTTGCAGGCTCGGAACCCAGCGCGCGAGTCAGGAACTCGGCTGCGTCGATGGTCCACCCGGCGAACACCGACAAGCGGCGGAACAGCAGCTGTTCGTCGGCGGAGAGCAGGTCGTAACTCCAGGCAACCGAGGCTTCCAGCGTCTGTTGACGTGGCATCACCCGGCCGCCGCCGGTCAGCATTCGGAACCGGTCCTGCAGTCCGTCCAGAATCTGTTGGGGCGTCAGAACGCGGACCCGTGCGGCGGCCAGTTCGATGGCCAACGGGATGCCGTCCAACCTGGCGCAGATCTCGGCCACCACCGCCGCGGTGTCGTTGGTGACGGCGAAGTTGGGCCGGGCCCGCACCGCGCGGTCCACGAACAGCTGCACCGCGTCGTAGCTGCTCAACGACTCGACTGCCGGCGGCGTCGCCGGGTCGGGCATCGCCAACGGGGGCACCTGCCAGCTGATCTCCCCGCCGACCGCCAGCGGCTCGCGGCTGGTCGCCAGCACCGTGACGCCGGGGCAGCTGCGCAGCACCACCTCGACCAGGCCGGCGGCCGCCTCCAGGACGTGTTCACAGTTGTCGAGCACCAGGGCGAGTTCGCGGGTGGCCAGGTGCGCGGCGAGCCGCTGCAGTGGCGAGCTACCGGGAATGTCGGCGACCGCCAGGACGTCCAGCACGGTCTCGGTGACCAGCTCGGGATTGGCCAGCGGCGCCAGCTCCACCCACCAGGCGCCGTCGCGGTGGGTAGTCGCCACCTCGGCTGCCACCCGGGCCGCCAGCCGCGTCTTGCCCACGCCACCGGAGCCGGTGAGCGTGACCAGGCGGTACTGCCCGGCCAGCTTGGACAGGTCGGCGAGTTCGGCCTCCCGTCCGATGAACGAGGTGAGGTAGACGGGAAGGTTGTTCGGGATGGCGTCCAGCGAGCGCAGCGGCGGGAATTCGCGGCGCAGACTCGGGTGGCACACCTGGAAGGTGTGTTCGGCCCGGGCCAGGTCCTTGAGCCGGTGCGCGCCCAGGTCGAGCAGGGTGACCCCGTCCGGCAGGGCGTCCCCGGCGACGTCCGCGGTGGCATGCGAGCACAGGATCTGCCCGCCGTGTCCGATGGCGCGCAGCCGCGCGGTGCGGATCACCGCGTTGCCCATGTAGTTGCCCGCGTCGCGCAACTGGGCCTCGCCGGTGTGCAGGGCGATCCGGACGGCCAGCCGGCCGCCGTCCGGCCAGGGCTCGGCGTCCAGCGCGAGTTGGATGTCGACGGCTGCCCGCAGCGCGTCGGAGGCCAGCGGGAAGACCGCCACGACGCTGTCGCCTTCGCCCTGCTCCACGGGCCTGGTCCCGCGCCTGGCCCGGACGGCCGCATCGAGGATCTCGTAGTGCCGAACTACGGCCGCGGCCATTGCCGCCCGGTCCGCCTGCCACCCGGACGTCGAGCCCTCGACGTCGGTCAGCAGGAACGTGACCGTACCGACGGGAAGCGACAAGGCGTCCTCCAAACGGTGCACCGGAACTCGTTCCCGGGACTGGTTGGGAGCATCGCGCCGGCGGGCGAGGCGATTATCTGCCGATCGGGATATATCGGGCGAGAAGTGCGATCTCGGTGTCGTGACCAAGGCCAAACGGTGTGCACACGATCCAGACGACCCGTCCGCGGTCTGCCGCGCATCCCGGTCCACGAGCATCGGCCGGGCTACCCCCGCCCAACCCCGCAGCAGGGGGTGCGGGTGGCGAAGCCCAGCGCCCCAACCCCGGAGCGGGGGGTGCGGGTGGGCGAAGCCCCCCGCCGGCGCGACGAAGTCGCGCAACAAAGCGAAGGTCCACTCGGGGAGGTCGCCTTGGCGACCGACCGAGCGGACCTCCGGACCGTAGCCCCGACGGGATTCGAACCCGCGCTACCGCCTTGAGAGGGCGGCGTGCTAGGCCACTACACAACGGGGCCAGGTTGTTCATTTGTGCTGGTCAAACGTGGAGCGCTGGGGTACCAGGACTCGAACCTAGACTAACTGAACCAGAATCAGTTGGGCTGCCAATTACCCCATACCCCAAGGGTGAGCGAGCTGCTTGTGGCGCTCGCCGACGGTCGATGCTACAGGCCCGAGCGGTGTGGTCCCAACCGGGTTGCGGTGTTCGATGTCACCCCGCCTGGGCGAGCGCGGCGCGCAGCCGAACAAGGGTTCGTTCTCTGCCGAGAAGCTCGATGGATTCGAACAGCGGCGGGGAGACGCGGCGGCCGGTGAGTGCCACGCGGATGGCGCCGAAGGCGTTCTTGGGCTTGAGGCCTAGGCCCTCGATCAGGGCGGAGCGCAGGGCGGTCTCGATGTCGGAGACGCCGAAGTCGGCGAGGCCCTCGAGGGCCTTGATGGCCGCTTCGAGCACGTCGGCGGCGAGCTGGCCGGCGGCCTCGGGTTCGATCTCGATGGCGTCGTCCGCGGTGAACAGGAAGCCGAGCATGCCGACGACCTCGTCGAGGCGGACCATGCGCTCCTGGACGAGGGGTGCTCCCCCGGCGACCAGCCGCTGCTGCTCGGCGGTGGGCGGGTCGGCGACGAGGCCGGCGCGCTGCAGGAACGGGACGACCCTGTCGCGGAGGTCGTCGGCGGCGATGCGGCGGATCCAGGCGGCGTTGACGGAGTCGAGCTTCTTCGGGTCGAACTTCGCGGCGCTCTTGTTGACGCGTTCCAGGGTGAAGGCCTCGGCCAGTTCTTCGCGGGAGAAGTCCTCGCGGTCGCCGTCGAGGGACCAGCCGAGCAGCGCGAGGTAGTTGCACATGGCCTCGGGCAGGTAGCCGTCCGCGCGGTACTGGCTGATGTTCACCGCGCCGTGCCGCTTGGACAGCTTCGAGTTGTCGCTGCCCATCACGAAGGGCAGGTGCGCGAAGACCGGGAAGTTCTCCTCGGCCACTCCCATCGCCCGGTAGACGGCAATCTGACGGGGCGTCGAGGACAGCAGGTCTTCGCCACGAACGACGTGCGTGATCTGCATCAGGACGTCGTCGACGGCGACGGCGAGCGTGTACAGCGGGGACCCGTCCGCGCGCACGAGGACGAAGTCGGGGAAGAGGTGGTTCTCGAAGGCGACCTCGCCGCGGATGAGGTCGGTGAAGCTGGTGGTTCCTTCGGGCATGCGCATCCGCACGACGGGCTTGCGACCTTCGGCCTCGTAGGCGGCGCGCTGTTCGGGGGTCAGATCACGGCTGTGCCCGTCGTAGCCGAGCGGCAGATTGGCGGCCTTCTGCCGCGCGACCCGGGCTTCGGCCTCTTCGGGGCTTTCGTAGCAGAGGTAGGCGTGTCCGGAGTCGAGGAAGCGCTGCGCCCACTCCGCGTAGATGTCGAGGCGCTCGCTCTGCCGGTACGGCGCGTGGGGGCCGCCGACCTCGGGGCCCTCGTCCCAATCCAGGCCGAGCCAGCGCATGGACTCCACCGCCGCGGCGATGTACTCGTCGGTGACGCGCGCGGAGTCGGTGTCCTCGATGCGGAACACGAACGTGCCGCCGGTGTGCTTTGCGTAGGCCCAGTCGTAGAGGGCGGTGCGAATGTTGCCGACGTGTAGGTCGCCGCTGGGCGAGGGCGCGAAGCGCACCCGTACGGTCATCTCAGTTCCTTCTCAACGGGACACGACGGGGTTGGCCAGCGTGCCGATGCCCTCGATGGACACGGACACCTCGTCGCCGGGCTTCATGGGGCCGACGCCTTCGGGGGTGCCGGTGAGGATCACGTCGCCGGGCAGCAGCGTCATGACCGAGGAGACGTAGGCGATCAGGTCCGGGATCTTGTGGACCAGCAGCGAGGTGCGGGTGGCCTGCTTGAGTTCGCCGTTCAGTTCGGTGGTGAGGGCGAGGTCGGTCGGGTCGAGGTCGGTCACGATCCACGGCCCGATCGGGCAGAACGAGTCGAACCCTTTGGACCGAGTCCACTGTCCGTCGGCGCGCTGCAGGTCGCGCGCGGTGACGTCGTTGCCGATCGTGTAGCCGAAGATCGCCTCGTGCGCGCGCTCGGCGGGCAGGTCCCAGCACGGGCGGCCGATGACGACGGCGAGTTCGCCCTCGAAGTGCACCTCGTTGGACTGCCGGGGATACCGGATGGGGTCGCCGGGCGAGATCACCGAGGTGTTGGGCTTGAGGAAGAACAGCGGCTCGGCGGGGACGTCGCTGTCCATCTCGGCGGCGTGTGCGGCGTAGTTCTTGCCGATCGCGACGACCTTGCTGCGCGGAATCACCGGCGTGAGCAGCCGCACGTCGGCCAGCGCCACGTGCTCGCCGGTCGGCCGCAGCGGCGTGTACAGCGGGTCGCCCTGGACGACGGCGACCACCTCGGCGCCCGGATCGCCCTGGACGACCCCGAACGCCGGCTCACCGTCGGTCTTGAACCTCGCAATGCGCACCCGCAGAGGCTATCCGCCCCAGCCCACCGCCCCGAATCAGGCAGTATGCGAGTAGTAAGACTCTTGTAGTATTGACATATGACAGTCCGCAAGCAGCGCCTGACCGTGACGGTCGACCCCGAACTGGTGGAAGCCGCGACTCGCGCGGTCGAGTCCGGCGAAGCCGATTCGGTGAGTGCGTGGGTCGGTCTTGCCCTGGCCGAGAAGGCACAGCGCGCACAACGCCTTGCGGCTCTTCGGCTTGCGATTGCGGACTACGAAGCCGAGTTCGGGGAGATCACGGACGAGGAGATCGCGCGCGTGCAGCGCGCCGATCGAGAGCGTGCGGTGGTTGTCCGCGGGCGGCGCGGCAAGGCCTCCTCGGCGTGACCCTGATCCTCGACAGTGGCGCCCTGATCGCATTGGAGCGCAATCAGCGTCGCTCCTGGGTGCGGTTGAAGGCGGCTTTGGCGGCCGGCGAAGAGCCCGTCACGCACGGCGGCGTCGTCGGGCAGGTGTGGCGTGCCACCTCGCGCCAAGCTCGCATGGCCACCGCGCTGGCTGGGGTGGACGTCCAACCTCTCGACGAGCAGCGCGGCCGCGCGGCCGGAGCACTGCTCGGCAGGGCTCGCATGTCGGATGTCGTCGATGCGGCACTGGTGCTACTCGCGTTGGACGGCGACGTGATCGTCACCTCCGACCCCGACGACATTCGACGCCTCGTGGAGGCCGCAGACCTCCACGTGGAGATCGTCGCGCCGTAGCCGACCTACCCTAGGCGGGTGCCGGTACTGCTTGAGGAGTCCGAGTGGCGTGCCCGCCAGGAGGCACATCACGCCCGCGTCGACGCGTGGATCGAGCCGCACCTGCAACGTGCCCGCGCCGCCGAAAAACACCCGGTGCACGACTTCCTCTTCACCTACTACTCGCACCGCCCCGCGCAGCTGCGGCGCTGGCACCCCGGTGTCGGGGTCGGGTTGTCCGGTGCCGCCCCGCACAGGGAGTGGACCAACTACGCCTGCGTCGACGGCGTGGTCGCCGTCGACCTCGAGCGCGTGTTGTCCCAGCGGGCCCGCGCGATCGAGCACCTCGTCGGTCTGTTGAAGGCAACGGCGAGCCGGCGCCCGCTTTTCGGCTGCTTCGGGCTGCACGAGTGGGCGATGGTCTACCGCGCCGACGAGGTCCGCCACGAGGCCTATCCGCTGCGGCTGCCGCCGAAGGAGCTCGCCGAGGTCGTCGAGGCAGAGCCGCTGCGGTGCACGCACTACGACGCGTTCCGCTTCTTCACTCCCCCGGCCGCCCCGCTCAATCTGCTGCAGCTGACGCGGGAGGAGATGCCCCAACACGAACAGGGCGGCTGCCTCCACACGAACATGGACCTCTACAAGATCGCGTACAAGCTGACCCCGCTGGTCCCCTCGGAGCTCGTCGGCGACTGCTTCGCGCTTGCCCGCGACATCCGCGAGCTCGACATGCGCGCGAGCCCCTACGACCTCGCGGACCTCGGCGTCTCCCCCGTCCGGATCGAGACCGAGGAGGGGCGCCAGGTCTACGTTGCCGAACAACGCGGGTTCGCGGAGCGCGCGGCCGTGCTGCGGACCCGGCTGCTCGAGGCGCTGGCGCCGGTGGACATACTGCGTCCGTGGAAATCACCCACCTGACGGCACTTCAGATCGCTCGAGCCGTGGCGGCTCGGGAGGTCTCGGCGGTCGAGGTGGTGCAGGCGCACCTGGCGCGGATCGACGCCGTGAACGGCTACCTGAACGCGATCGTGACGGCGCTGCCGGAGGCTGCGCTGCGCGACGCGAAGGCGGTGGACGCGGCGCTGGCCCGTGGCGAGCGGCTAGGCCCCCTGGTGGGGGTGCCGTTTACGGTGAAGACGAACATCGACATGGCGGGCCTGCCCACCACCTGGGGGGTGCCCGTCCTGGCCGAGGCGGTCACGCCGCAGGACGCCCCCGTCGTGGAACGGATGCGCGCCGCGGGTGCCATTGCGATCGGCCGCACGAACATGCCGGACATGGGCCTGCGGGTGCACACGGACAGCTCGCTCTACGGCCTGACCCGCAACCCGTGGCATCCAGACCGGACCGCCGCGGGCTCCAGCGGCGGCGAGGCCGCTTCGCTGGCCACCGGGATGTCGGCGATCGGCCTGGGCAACGACATCGGCGGGTCGCTGCGCAACCCCGCGAACGCCTGCGGCATCGCCTCGATTCGGCCGTCGCAAGGTCGAGTTCCGGATGCCGGGCTGGTCCCGAGCGCGGACATGATGATCGCGGCCGAACTCATGGCGGTGCAGGGCCCGATGGCCCGCACGGTGGGGGACGTTCGCGTGGCGTTGAAGGCCATCGCGGGGCGTCATCCGCGCGACCCCGGGTCGCTGGACCTGCCCATGGACTCCGCAGGCCCGGTCCGCGTCGCGGTGTTGCCCGAACCGCCCGGCGGGGCGACGGATCCGGTGGTGGCGGCTGCGGTTCGCACGGCCGCGGAGTACCTCGCCGACGCCGGCTACACGGTCGAAGAGGTCGAGCCGCCGAGCTGGGCGGACGCCCTGAGCACGTGGATGGGCCTGCTGCTCGGCGACTTTGCCTCGATCCGCGCCGAGCTCAACGCGGTGATGGGGCCGTCCGGGACGGCGGTGCTCGACGCCACCTACCAACTGGCTCCACCCATGGACCCGAAGGGCCTGTCCGGGCTGTTCGTACACCGCCACCGGATCGCACGGGAGTGGTCGATGTTCTTCGTCGACTATCCGCTGCTGCTCACCCCCACCTGGGCTCGCCTACCGTTCGAGAACGGCTTCGACGCCGATTCCGTCGAGGGCACCGCGGCCTCGCTCGAGGCCCTGCGGCCGGTGTGGCCGGCCAACCTGCTCGGCCTGCCGTCGGCCTGCGTTCCGGCCACCCGCGACGCCGAGACGGGCCTGCCGATCGGCGTACTCGTCACCGGGGCCCGCGCCGACGACTTCCTCTGCCTGGACGCCGCCGAGGCGATCGAGGCGCGCTCGGAGGTTCGCACGCCCATCGACCCGGTCTTCTAACGGCGCGGCTTGTCCTGCGGGAGCTTGCCACCGCGCTGCGGACGCCCCGCCGAGGGCGGCGGGACCATGGGGCCGACGTCGCCGTCGGGCGCAGCGTCGAGGTCGACGATCACGGGTGCGTGATCGCTCGGGCCCGTGCCCTTGCGTGCGGCGCGGTCGATCCACGCCGCCGCGACCCGCTCGGCAACTGCGTCGTTGGTGAGCACGAGGTCGATGCGCATGCCGAGGTTCTTGTGGAACATCCCGGCGCGGTAGTCCCAGTAGGAGAAGACCTGCTCCTTGGGCCAGCGTTCGCGGACCACGTCGCGGAGGCCGAGCGCGGCGAGCGCCTCGCGCTCGGGCGGGGTGACGTGGGTGTGTCCGACGTAGGCGGCGGGGTCGAAGACGTCGGCGTCGGCCGGGGCCACGTTCATGTCGCCGCACACCAGCACGTCGAGCGCCTCGGCCTGAACCTGCTCGCGCAGGGCCGCGTACCACTCGAGCTTGTAGCGGTAGTGGTCCGAGTCCGGCTCGCGGCCGTTCGGCACGTACACCGACCAGATCCGCGCTCCCCCGCACACGGCGGAGACGGCGCGGGCCTCCTCGTCGGGAAAGCCCGGCCCGCCGGGAATGCCACGGACGACGTCGTCGAGACCGACCCTGGACAGCAGCGCGACGCCGTTCCACTGGCTCTGGCCGTAGGTCGCGACGGCGTACCCGCGCGCGGCCAGCTCGTCGTGCAGCAGCTCGCCGAACGCGGCGTCGTCGACCTTGATCTCCTGCAGGCAGACGACGTCCGGCTTGCGTTCGTCGAGCCAGGGCAGGAACCGCGGCATCCGCTGCTTGATCGAGTTGACGTTCCAGGTTGCGACGCGCACCCGTCCACCGTATCGAGCGTGCGGCGCGTGAGGCAGGTGGGATCACTTCCCTGCGCCGCCGGCACCCTTGTGCCGTTCAGCATCGGCGTGGCGTCGCACGCAGCGCTGTACAGCGCAACGTGCGAACCCGGTTGAGGGAGAGGGGTCTAGGCGGTCAGGAGGCCGCTGATCACGCGGGGTGCGTCGGCCAGGCCGGCGAAGGAGACGACGCGGCCACGGCCGGCGGCGGCGATCTCGCGGACCTGGTCGTTGGACGGGCCGGGAACGATGACGTGGACGGTGTCCAGGCGCCCGGCCTCCTTCGCGGGGTCGGTGCCCTTGTTCGCCTGACCGTCGGTCAGAAGCAGGCACATCTTGCGCGGGGCGCTCGATCGCAAGAGCTGCAGGCGGGCCGCGGTCAGGCCCAGGGCGAGGTTGGTCCACCCGTAGGAACGCAGCCCGAACAGGTCGTCGATCACCCTGTCCACCGGGCGGGTCGAGCCCTGCTGTTTGAGCACCAACGCCTTGTCCGCCACGGCGATCACGCTGAAGTCGGCGGGAATCCGCATGGCCAGCGCGGCGGTGGAGATCGCGGCCGCGGACAGCCTGCTGGCGCCCATCGAACCGCTGTTGTCGACGACGAGGCTGACGGCTACCTGGCGGCGCTGCCACGACCGAGCCCGCATGTGCTCGGCGTCCATCGGCTCGCCCAGGCTGCGGGCGACGAGCAGTTCCTCGAGCACCGCCTCGAGGTCCACCTCGGCACCCGGGGTCCACTTGCTCGAACGCCACTTGCCCTCGCCGGCGCTGGCTCCTCCGGCCGCCTCGGCGAACCGGACGACGAGGCGCCCGGCGACCTCGCGGGCCACCTTGCGCAGCGCCCCGTCCTTGGCCTTGGCCAGGTGCGGCAGGAGGTCGAGCATCTGCTCGGCGTCCTCGTCGATCGCGTCGGCGAAGACGCCGCGATCGACCTGGCCCGGCTGGGAGACGAGGTCCTGCAGCAGCGGGTACTGCTTGAGCTCTTCGCGCGTCCACACCTCGCGGCGCTCGAACTCCACCGCGGCGGCAACCTGCGACCCCTCCAGGATGTTGCTGGAGGCGTTCACGGTGTCCTCGTTGGCCCCTACGGGGCTATCGCTTTTCCCGGCGGCCGCTTGCCGTCGCGCTCCGCGGAGTTCGAGCGCGTGCGGTCCGGCGGCCCGGCCAGCCCGAGCTCGTCGCCGCCGCCGATCTCGCCGCCGAGGTGAATCATCCAGAGCTCCTGGAGAATTTCCTCCGGCGTCCGGTCGGTGGCCTCGTCGACGCGGATGCGCCCCGAGAGCGCCGTCATCGTCGCCCGCTTGGTGACCTCGGGGACGCCCATGCCCAGGCCCTTGAGGCGGCCGAGGCTCTGTGCGATCAGGACGAGGTCGATCGCGCCGCGCACGGAGGACCCGATGCGCACGTGCGGGTGCTTGCGGGTGGCGCGGACCAGGTTCACGACGGCGGTCAGCAGCGGCGGGTTGTCGACGCCGGTGCGCCGGGTCACGATGTCGACCTCTTCGTCGTCGCTCTGGTACTCGACGAAGATGCGGCAGATGCGGTCCGAGATCGCACCGGAGATGCGCGAGGTGCCGACGGCGTCGTAGGGGTTCATCGCCGCGACGAGACGGAAGGTGTCCGCGGCGACGACCCGGCCGAACCGCGGGACGTGCAGTTCCCCTTCGCTCATCACGGTGATGAGCACGTTGAGGGTTTCCTCGGGGACGCGGTTGATCTCCTCGACGTAGAACAGAGCGCCCTCCTGCAGCGCCCGCACCAGCGGGCCGGGCACGAAGGAGTCTGCGGAGTACCCCTCGGCGAGCACCCGGCTCGGGTCGTGGTGCCCGACGATCCGAGCCGGGGTCAGTTCCGCGTTGCCCTCGACGAACACGAACGGCACGCCGGTGTGCTGGGCGAGGCTGCGCAGCAGCGTCGACTTGCCGGTTCCGGGTGGGCCCTCCAGGACCAGGTGCCGCCCGGCGTCCAGTGTGGCCACGACGGCCTCGAGCTCGTCCTGACGGCCCGTCACATCGTTGGCGACGGCCGCCAGGAGTTCCGACCCGTACAACGTCATGCGAGGTT
The DNA here is from genome assembly GCA_052386455.1 of Sporichthyaceae bacterium. Lineage (GTDB taxonomy): Bacteria > Actinomycetota > Actinomycetes > Sporichthyales > Sporichthyaceae > JBQTKD01. The sequence goes on along the minus strand of JBQTKD010000117.1, from coordinate 631 downwards.
CTTGGCGAAGGACGGGCGGTCGCCCGGGTCGAGCCACAGCTCCGCAACCCGGCCGCCGTCCATGCCCAGGATGACGCGCAGGTGCTCTACGAAGTTCTCGCCGTCCTTGGTACCGACGGCGTGGACGAGGGACACCGCGCCCCGGTCGCGCAGTTCGAAGGACTGCGGCTTGTACTCGAGGGTGTCGCCGGAAGCGGCGCGCAGCCCGGCGAAGTAGGACGCGAAGGCCTCGACGCCAACGTGGTCGACGTTCTCCTCGCCAGCGGTCGGGGCGTGCAGCACGCTGTCGGGGCCCAGCATCGGCTCGAGGTCGGCGGCGGAGAGGGTGCCCGCCTCCATGTGCTTGAGAAACGAACGGACCAGCGCGTTGTACGGCGATGGCATGTACACGAGGGGGATCTCCTTGCCTCAGAAAGAATCCTGGCGGCGCACCGTCAGATTACGGTGCGCCGCCAGGACGGATTTGCCAGGGACTAGCTGATCCGACGCACGACCGTGGTGTGCGTGCCGATCTTCGCGTTGACGGTGATCTCACCGGCAGCGCTGGCGGTCTCCTCCTTGGCCGGAGCACCGGAGACGGCGACGGTGTACTTCGCACCGGGCGCCAGCTTGGTGATCTTGTAGGAGGTGG
>JBQTKD010000116.1:0-44078 GCA_052386455.1 Sporichthyaceae bacterium | reverse complement strand
TGGGTCAGAGTCGTCCAGCGAATCCTCGCGCTGACCGCTGCGATCTGGCACAACGACCGCACCGGCCAGCCCGTCAAGCGCTCACTGCTCGCTTACGACCACTGACCCCTTGGAATTAATCATCTAGTTGGTCGACCCCAGCGTCCGCCCGCGAATCGACCCGCCATTCGGGGCCGGGACTTGCGGACTGGGCCGTCGTTCCCAAAGATCGATCGCCTGCCGAACTTTCACCGCGGTCCGAAGGTATTCCATGGGCGCTTTCAAGCATTTCGCGTGTGCAGTCCTCGCCGGCACGACGCTGGTGGCGAGCCTGCTGCCGATTCCGGCGTCCGCGGCGGACCGAGACGAGGCTTCGGCCACGGACGGCCTCAACGCGCTCAGCACGTTCCCCGAGTTCGCGTCGATGGTCGACAGCGCCACAACGGACGCAGCCCTCGTGTTGCGGGGGGCGGTCGAACAGATCACCGGTGCTTCCATGCCCGGAGCGCAGGTGCTGCTCTGGGCGTGGCCGAGCAACGAAACGGTCCGCGCCTTGCCGATCGGCGGCGAACTCGAACTGACCCCCATGGCGCGGACCGTGGCTTCGGACGACGGAAAGTACGTCCTCCGTGCTCCGGTGACGGAACTGCTGCTCGGACTCGCGGGGCCGGACGGGCTCGACGTTCAACTCGACGTCTTCCATGGCGACCGGCACTACACCCATCTGTCGCAGGTGACTCCCGCGGCAGACGGCACTTGGGTTCGGAAGCTCACCGGCCTCGTCGAAGGAGTCGAAGGGGCGCTCGAGACGGCCGAGAACGTCCTGAACCTCACGCTCGACCGAACCAAGGATGCCGTGGAGCAAGGGCTCGGCCTCACTGGCGCAGGCCCGGTCTCGGCCAACTACCGAAAGCCCGTCCCGCCGGGGTGCACGCCGTTCGAGAACGTGGGTTTCCGGGACGAGAAGCAGGTCGTCGCGACGACGATTGCGCACAACGGGGTGACCGCGAGCGTCGAGTACACCCGCGAGGCCACTGCGGAGACGAGCGTTGGAGGATCCCTCAACGGGGGGCTCTTCAGTTCGATGGGCAGTCGCAGTCGGACCATGGGAGTCAAGGCGGCTTTCCTGAAGCAATTCGCGAAGCCCAAGAAGACGCTCAGCATGGAGTATCCGATCGAGGTACGGCACATCGTCCTGCGTCGATCGTGTGCTCGCGACTTTCGGGGCAAGGAGGACGTCTTGTTCATCACCAGCCCGCTGGGGGGAACCGGAGGCGGCCGGCCCGTGCCTTCGCGCTATCGCGGCTGGAAGTGTGGCGTGGACGACCCGCGTGCCGCGGATGCAGGATTCGACTTCGTCGAAACGACGAATGCGCGCGCAGCCGTGTACAACGCCGCCTTCGACCTCGAAGTCCTCCCTGGCTTGAACTTCGTGGGAAGTTCGCAGAGCGGTTACAGCAAATCGGTGTCCATCAAGTACACCTTCGATCCGGAACGCGGCGGATACTGGTGCGGCCTCACGGACAAACCTGCCTTCTCGAGTCGAGTTCAGGCGTTCGGCCAGTGAGCGAACGAACTGCACGCGGGACCCGCCGGACGGCACGCCACCGCGAGCCATCGACGCTGCTCGGGTATGTGGCCCTGTCCGTCCTGATCTTGGCAGGCTGCGGGGGTGGCGACGCTGCGGACGGAGCCGACGCACTGCGGCCAGTGGAGCCGGACGTCATGTTCAAACTGAAGCCGTTCACACCGGGCAAACCGACCGAGTTCAGCCTGGTTGCCTTGACGGCCAAGGTCCCCGGGCAAACGGTCGAGATTCTCGATGTGCGCCCGATCACGACGCCCAACGTCGAGTACATCGGATCGATCGCGGTGTGGCCCAACGAAGCCAAAGGCAATACGTCCGACGGTGGGCCGGGGTTTCCACCGGCGACCGTGGAGCGATACCACCCGGCGCTGGGAGTAGTGATTCCGGCCAGCGCTACCGGCTATCTGTATCCAGGTGAATCCAAACCCCGCGATCTCGTGGTGAACGCAGGATTCAGACTTACCGGCGCCGAATCCGGCGCCGTCAACAGCATCGAAGTTGTCTACAGGGTAAACGGTGAGGTGCGACGCGAACGCTCGCGCATCGGGGTCGTCGCGTGCGTCGACCCCTGTGCGGAGCAGGAAACCTACTCGAGCGCGATCGACTGGCAGCGACAACTTTTCGCGCGCAACGGAATCGAGGAGTCCGAGTAGCAGTAGGGTCCCGGACCCGATCTTCCACGAGGCGCCGGCGAGTCGCCGACGGGGTTGGATCCCGGCGCCGATGCGTCAGATTCGCTGAACCCGCCGTCCCGGGGGCATCCGGACAAGGGGGACAATCCGAATCCCGAGGTCGATGTCCGTCGAAGTTCGGAGAACGCCGATGCTCCGTCCCGCCGCCCTGTCCGCCGTGGTCGTGCTCGTTGCGAGCCTGGCCACGCCCACTGCGCAGGCCCGCGCGGAGCAGCCCGTGCCCGTCGGGTTGAGCCGGCTGCTCGCCACCGCGGCCGACCCGGCCGCCGCGCTCTCCGGCGTCGCGACCTTCGCCCACGCCCCCGGCCCCACGGACCTGGCCGCGCTGAGCAGGCTCGGCCTGCGCGTGCAGGGCCTCGAGCACCTCCCACTGGCGCTGGTCGCCGGGCCCGTCGAGGCCCTGCGTCGGGCGGTGGGAACCGGCGTCGCGCGGGACGTCTACCCGAACGAACGGCTGCGGCACTTCGAGGAAGAGGAAGAGAAGGACACCGAGGAGCGGGCGAAGCCGACCAGCATCCTGGACTCCGGCGCCAGCATCGGCGCGAAGGGCCTGCACGCCGCCGGCGTCACGGGCAAGGGCGTCGGGGTGGCGGTCGTGGACTCCGGCGTGGACGGCACCCACCCGGACCTCGCCGACAACGTGGTGCGCAACGTGAAGGTCATCGGCCCGGGCTACCCCGGCTACCCGACGCAGGGTCCGAACTTCGTGCTCCCCACCGAGCAGGCCAGCAACGACACCGACCTCGTCGGCGGGCACGGCACGCACGTCGCCGGGATCGTCGCAGCCGACGGCACCACCCGCCCGGACCAGGTCGGGGTCGCGCCGGAGGCGTCGCTGCACGCGTACTCCGTCGGCGAGGTCTTCATCCACAGCGTGCTCGGCGCCTTCGACGACATCCTCGCCAACCGCGAGAAGCACAACATCCGCGTCGTCAACAACTCCTGGGGAACCTCCTTCCGGTTCTTCGACCCCGCCGATCCGATCAACGTCGCGAGCAAGGCCCTGGCGGACGCGGGCGTCGTCGTCGTGTTCTCCGCCGGCAACGACGGGGAGGAGATGACGCTCAACACGTTCTCCGCGGCGCCCTGGGTGATCTCGGCGGGCTCGAGCAACTCCAAGCGCAAGCGTTCCGGGTTCTCCTCCGGCGGCTTGGAGTACGACAACTCCACCGCCGTGGACGGCCTGCTCGACGGGCACCGCCGCTTCCGCGGCACGGCGCCTGGCCTGTACCACCCGGACGTGAGCGCGCCCGGGTCGCTGATCACGTCGACCTCCTCGGCTCCCGGGGTGCTGACGGTGCCGAACCCGCCGTGCCGCGGATCGCTGTCGGCCCCGTGCACGGCAACGCTGTCGGGCACGAGCATGTCCGCGCCGCACATCGCCGGAATGGCGGCGCTGCTGGTGCAGGCCAACCCGAAACTGACGCCGGATCAGGTGCGGGTGGCGTTGCAGGTCACCGCCAAGCCGCTGGCCGACGGCTCGGAGCTGTTCCGCGCCGGGTACGGGATCGTGGACGCCAAGGCCGTGGCCCTGGTACGCCGGGCGGACTTCGCCGCGCGCCTGGACGCCCTGCAGCGGAAGGCGGACCGCCGCCTGGCGGCCAAGGACACGTACCGCGTGCGCGTGACCGACCACTGGGGCTTCACCGCCCCGCCGGTGGCCGTGGCCGGATCGGACCAGCGCCAGTACTCGGTGGACGTGGCCCCCGGAACGAAGGCGGTGAAGCTCGCGATCGCGTTTCCCGCCGTGCCGCCCGCCACGCCGCTGCCGGTCCCGAACCAGGGTGGGTACGAGGCGGTGCTCTTCGACGCCGCGGGCAAGGAGATCGCCCGCGCCAAGCCGGGACAGACGCCGACGGCGATCGTGCTGGTCGACCTCGCCGACGTGAAGCCGACGTTCGGCACCTGGCGCCTCGTGTTGAGCAGCACGGTCGGGCTGGGCGTCGACACCGCCGCCCCGGACCTGCCGGGGGATCCGTCGGTCGTCGACACCGTCACCGTGACGCTGGCCCAGCTCGTCGCGAAGCGTGCACGGGCCTGACCCGCGAGCACGGCCCGACGGTCGACCCCGAAGATCGATTAGGTTAACCTAACTCCAGTACCCGTCGGGTCGCGCGAGCACACCGGGGAGGCGCCAGTGATCGGGGTCGGCGAGGATCGGCGCCTGCGCGCTGTCGCCGCCACCGGGCTCGCGCCGGTTCCGGACCCCGTCTTCGACGCCCTCGCGCGAACGGCGTGCGACGCGCTGAACGTCCCCATCGCCCTGGTCAGCCTGCTCGACGCCGACCGGCAGTTCTTTCCCGGCGCGTGTGGGATGCCCTCGCCGCTGTCCGAGGACCGTTCGCTGCCGCTCGTCGAGACGCTGTGCCGCATGGTCGTCGAGGACGGCGTGCCGCTCGTCTTCACCGACGGCCCCGCCGACCCGCGCGTGGCGGACAACCTCATGGTCGCCGAGTTCGGCGTCGTCGCGTACGTCGGCCTGCCGCTCGTCGACGACGACGGCATGGCGATCGGCTCCCTGTGCGCCGTCTCGCTCGAGGCTCGCCAGTGGAGCGCCGCAGATCTCGCCGTCGCGAACGCGCTCGCCGAGGCGGCCGCCGCCGAACTGCGCCTGCGCACCGAGCGCACGCGCGCCGAGACCGCGGCGGAGCGTGCCCGGCGCATGGGCGAGCTGGCCGGGTCCCTGGCCGGAGCGCTCTCCGTCGAGGACATCGCCTCCGTTCTCGCCGCCCGGATCTCCGACGCCGTCGGCGCCCAGGCCTTCTCGCTGCGCCTGGTCCACCCCGACCTCGGGGTCGCGCGCGCGGTGCACCTGGCAGGCAGCCCGTTGGGCTACCGGGAACGGTTCGTGGACCTTCGGCTGGACGAAACCAGCGCCGTGGGCGAGGTGGTGACGACCCGTCAGGCGGTGTTCGTCGGCTCGCCCGCCGAGTACCTGCACCGCTACGGCCACGCTGCCCTGGCCGGCTACGAGGCCGCGCGCCTCGGCAGCATGGTCCGCCTGCCGCTGCTCGTCGAGGACGAGATCGTCGGCCTGCTTTCGGTCGGGTACTGGGCGGAGAAGCAGTTCCCGGCCGAGGAGCGCCTCTTCCTCACCACCGTCGCGGCCCTGGCCGCGCAGGCACTGGGCCGGGCACTGCGCACCGAGCGCCTGCGCCGCCTGCAGTCCCTGTCCGACCTGGCGCTGTCGCGGCTGTCCCTGCACGAACTCGCCGGCGACCTCGGCGACCGTCTCGCCGACATGCTGCGCGCCTCCCGCGTCCTGCTCTTCGTGCACGAACCGCAGCGGCTGCGGCTGCGACCGGTCGGGGACGGCCCGGCGGTCCCGCTCGGCCGCGGCGTCGTCGGCACCGCCGCCGCCGAGCGGCGGATCGTCGTCGTCGAGAACGGCGCCGACGACGAGTCCCTGCGCGGCCTGGGCTCCCTCGCCGTGGCCCCATTGCTGCTCGACGGCCAACTCGTCGGCGCGATGGTCGTCGGCCGGGACCGCCCCGGCCCCTTCGCCTGCGCCGACGTCGAACTCGTCGAGCAGGCCGCCGCCCGCGTCGCGCTCGCCGTGGACCGCTGCCGCGCCTTCGAGCACCAGCGAGAACTCGCCCGCACACTGCAGGCCGCGCTGCTCCCGCCCGTCCTCCCCGAGATCCCCGGCGTCCGCCTCGCCTCGGCGCACCAGGCCGCCGGCGCGGAGATCGAGGTGGGCGGCGACTTCTACGACGTGTTCGCCCTCGGCGACGGCACCTGGCTCGCCGTCATCGGCGACGTCCGCGGCCGCGGCCCCGCCGCTGCGGCGCTGACCGGCCTGATCCGGCACACCGTGCACGCCGTCGCCGCCGAGGAACGCCACCCGGCGCGGATCCTCGCCCGCACCAACCACCTCGTCTTCCACGACACCGGCCCCGAGGACTTCGCGACGGTCGCCTGCGTGCGCATTCAACCGAGCCCCGGGCGCACCGAGATCGCGATCGCCTCCGCGGGGCACTGCGCCCCGCTGATCGTGCGGGCGAGCCCGGCCGCCGTGGAAACCGTCGAGACCGGCGGCATGCTGCTCGGCGCCTTCGAGCACCTCGAGGTCGGTCCGGTCCATCGCACGCTGTGGCCCGGCGACGTCCTGCTCCTGCACACCGACGGCCTCACCGAGACCGCCGGCATCGACGACCGGTTCGGCGAAGCCCGCCTCCTGCGGCAGTTGCGCGAGCTGGTGGGGCGCAGCCCGGAGGAGGTCGTCGACGCCGTCCACGGCGCCGTGCTGCAGTTCGGCGCGGGGGAGCGCGAGGACGACCTCGCGATGCTGGCGCTGGGCGTCGTGCCCGCGGACGAGGGCGAACCCGTTCGTCTGCTCGAGTGCGCCATGACCCACCAGCCGCAGGCCGCGGCCGACGCCCGCCGGCGGGTCGCGGCCCTCGACGTGCCCGAACATCTGCGCGAGGACCTTCGCCTGGTCGTCAGCGAACTGATCTCCAACGCGGTGCGGCACGGTGCGCCCGGCCACGACATCCTGCTGCGCGCCGTCGCCCACGGGGCCCGGCTGCGGGTCGAGGTCCGCAACTCCGGGGTCCCGTTCGCGGTCCCCGAGGTCGCCGACCCCTTCGCCGAAAGCGGCCGCGGCCTCGCCCTGGTCCGCGCCGCCACGGCCCGCTTCGGTGTTGGCCGCGAGCGCGGGCGGGTACTGGTGTGGTGCGAGTTCGACCTCGATCAACCCTGAACACGCGGGTGGACTAGGTTCGAAGAGGAGAACCAGGAGTCACAGAGGAGCGGACATGGGCCTGAGCCTGCAGGGCGACAATCTGACCGTCACCAAGCGCGCCGGCGCGGACGTCAAGGGGCCGAGCATCGACGGCCAGCTGGAGCTGACCGAGTACGACCAGAACGGCTGGAAGTACGTCCACGTCAAGCTCGTGGTCTCCGGCGACCCGGAGGTCCTCAAGCCCGGCGTGCACGCCGTCCACATCCACGAGAAGGCCGAGTGCGGCGCCCCGGACGACAAGTTCATGTGCGCCGGCGGCCACTTCGACCCGGGCCCCTCGGGCAACTCGGCCCCGGACGCCAACCACGGCTACCACGCGGGCGACCTGCCCTCGATCGTCATCGACGCCGAGGGCAAGGGCACCCTGGAGGCCATCACCACCCGCGTCACGCTCTCCGCCGGCCCGACCTCGGTCCTCGACGCCGCCTCCGCGCCGGAGGGCACGTCGCTGATGATCCACGCCAACCCGGACCCGTACACCCCGGGCGAGGCCGGCTCCGGCCACAGCGGTGGCCCCCGCCTGGCCTGCGGCACCATCACCGAGCGCTAGCTGGTCGTTGTCTAGGGCTCGGTGAACAGTTCGAACACCGAGCCCGTGGCAACGCCGAGCTCGCACCGGTTCGGGAACGTCTTCTTGTAGGCGACGGGTTTGCCCTCGGCCAGGCCGTCGGCCCGGACCGACACGGGCAGGAAGATTTTCGCGCAGGCGGCGAAGGTCTGGCGGCCGGGGAGTTTCTCGAGGTCGCCGCCGGAGCTGGCGATCTCGACGCACGCGTCGTCCTTCTTGGGATGCGTGCCCGAGGTCGGGTTGCACCGCAGCGACGCCGACATCCGTGGGGAGTCCTGCTCTCTCACGGAGATCGTCAGCGCCGTCTTGCCCTGCGCCGTGGCGGGACTCGCCGGCAGCGTGGCCAGGATCAGCGCCGCCCCCGCGGCGAACGTCGCGTACATCGATGTCCCTTCCCCGTGTGGAAACTGACGTCACTTCAGCAGGTGGGCGCGCAGGAAGTCCAACTCGTCCGCGCACAGCTCCTCGAACCCGTTCCCGACGTAGGCCTCGAAGTGCGAGAACGGATAGACGTGCAACTCGCCGCCCGGTGCGGCGGCTGCGGCCGCGGCCGCGGGCTCCGGCGGCGTCACCACGTCGCCCTCGCACACCGCGACGAACAGGGGGCAGCGGATCCGGGAAGCGTCCAGGCCCGGCCGGTCGGCGAGGACCTGCAGCACCACGCCGGCGTTCACCTCGTTGCGCCACTGCACGCCGTCGGGCACCAGCATCCGCAGCGTCCGTTCGGCCTTCGGGCCCGCGATCACGGCACGGGAGCCGAGCTCGCCCGCCACCGGGACCAACAGCGGCGGGCCGCCGCGGCGGCGCCGGGCCACGTCGCGCGCCGCGTCGGCCATCAGCCGGGCGGTGTGCCGGACTCGTTCGGGGGAGGGGCCGCCGCCTGCGAGCGACGCCCGACCGTCGGTGAACGGCACCTGCGCCACGATCGCCGCGACCCGGTGGTCCCGCGCCCCGACGTGCAGCACGTGCCCGCCGGAGAACGAGGTGCCCCACAGCGCGATCCGCTCCGGGTCGATCCCCGGCAGCCCGCGGGCGAAGGCCACGGCACCGGCCCAGTCCAGACGCTGCGCGGCGACGTCCAACAGCTGACGCGGCTGCCCGCCCGAGGCGCCGAACCCGCGGTAGTCGAACAGCAGCACCGCCAGTCCCGCCTCGCGGAACCGCTCCGCCCACGCCGGCAGCCGGCACTCGCGGGTCATCCCGAACCCGTGCGCCATGACCACGCAGGGCACCGCCCACGTGGTCGCTGGTCTGTAGAGCCACGCCGCGACCGGCGCGCCCGCCACCTCGAAGTTCAGGTCCTCCCGCACGCGATCATTCTGCGCCCCCGCAGGTGATCCACCAGGAGGCTCGCGCCGACGGCGAGGGCCACCACCGCCACCGCGGCGCTGAACAGCTCCCCGCCGGTCTGCAGCCCCCACTGCCGCACCGCGAACCCGGCGCCGATCACCGGGATCGACAGCCCGGCGTACATGACGGCGAAGAACGTCGAGTTCGCCTCGCCGCGGCGGGCCGGCGGGCAGTCGGCGTTGATCGTCGCGACGCCGTGCCCGATCGCCAGCCCGACGCCGAACCCGGCCAGGCCGCCCGCGATCACGAACAGCAGCGCCTGCGCGAGGTTCAGCGACAGCGCCGTCAGGCCGCCGGCCGCGGCGAGCACCAGACACGACAGCGGAAGCCGCGCCGCCGGCGGCAGCGCCCGTCCGCCGAGCTGCCCGAACACGACGGTCGCGAACACCGGAGCGACGACCAGGCCGACGAGCAGCAGGTTGTGCACATCGACGAGTTCGGCCAGGAACACCGCCGCGAGCGAGTTCACCACGCCCATCACCGCGAACCCGGCGCCGCCGGCGAAGGCCGCGCGCCAGAACGTCGCGCGGATCTCCACCGGCACGCCCAGCTTCTGCAGGCGCACGCCCGCCCACGCGCCGCGCGTGCCCGGGCCGAGTGCCAGCAGCGGCCCCATCACCGCGACCGCCACGACGCCGAGGTGCAGCACGTAGACCAGGTGCGTCGGGTAGGCGAGGTACTGGGCGAACGCCCCGGCCAGCACGGTCCCGGACGCGAGCCCGCACGTGTTCGTGATCACCGCCAGCCCGGCGGCGCGCTCCTTCGCTCCCGGCGGCGCCAGTTCCACCATCGCCGCGGTCGCCGTCCCGGTCAGCAGGCCGGTCGCGAGGCCGGAGAACACCCGCGCCGCCAGCAGCGCGGGCAGGCCGCCCGCGGTCAGGTACAGCACGTCGGAGATCGCGCACATCGCCAGCGCGGCCAGCAGGACCGGGCGGCGGCCCACGGCGTCGGAGAGGTGCCCGAGCCCGAGCAGGCCCGCCATCACCCCGACGACGTACACGGAGAAGATCACCGTGACCGTCAGCGGCCCGAACCCGTACTCGCCGCTCCACACCGGATACAGGGGAGAGGGCAACGTGCCGGCGGTCATGATCACGAACATGACCAGCCCGATCCACCGGACGCCGGGCCCCACGGGCACCGCGACCGGCCGCAACGGCTGGGCCAGGCTCACTCGGCCAGATCGACCATCGCGACGACCCGCTCCGGCCGCACCCTGACCAGCACCTCGCCGGGCACGCCGTTGCGCTTGGCGTACAGGCGATTGAACCGAGCGGGGAGCGAACCAGCGAGGAACGAGCGGTTCGGCTCTCCCGAGGTGATTGAGCCTGTTGACCGAAGAGAACACTCGTCGAACCGGTCCGCGCCCATGTACCGGGCGCCGAGGCGGCCCGCCCACTCGTAGACCTGGTCGAGGTCCTCGACGAGCGTCGCGCGGCCGTACAGGGTCACGAAGGCGAACGGCGGACGGTCGTCGTCCCAGCACAGACAGACGCGGTCGTCGCGCTGCAGTGCCTTGCCCTTGAGCGTGTCCAGGCCCGTCGTGAACACGACGTCCTCGCCGTCGAGTGCCACCCAGATGGGGGCGACGGCGGGGCTGCCGTCCTTGCGGACGATCCCGATCTTGGCGGTGCGCGGCGGGTCGGCGGAGACGAACTCCTGCCACCAGCCATCCGGCGCGGCGGTGTAGCCCATGGACACTCCAGCGGGTCGGGCGAGACGCCCCGGCCGGGCGTCGTCACCTGGGCTGCAACATCATCTACCGCCAGGCCCTTCCCGCTCCGCCGGGCCCAATACCGCATACCACTAGACTCGCCCGCGACGCTGCGGGGCGTAGCGCAGTGGCCAGCGTGCCTGCTTTGGGGGCAGGAGATCGGGAGTTCGAGTCTCCCCGCCCCGACCACACCGCAGACGAACGCCCGGAACCGGACCAACGATGCAGGAGAACCACGCCGTGAAGAGTGCCGTCGAGACCCTGAACCCCACGCGGGTCCGGCTGACCGTCGAGGTCCCGTTCGACGAGTTGAAGCCAAGCCTGGACGCGGCGTACAAGAAGATCGGCAGCCAGGTCACCGTGCCCGGCTTCCGCAAGGGCAAGGTTCCCCCGCGCATCATCGACCAGCGCTACGGCCGCGCCGCAGTCCTCGAAGAGGCCGTCAACGACGCCATCAACAAGTTCTACGGCCAGGCCGTGAGCGAGGCGAACGTCGCGGTCCTGAGCCAGCCCGAGGTCGACGTCACCGAGTTCTCCGACGGTGCCGAGCTCAAGTTCACCGCCGAGGTCGACATCCGTCCGGAGATCGTGCTGCCCGAGTACAAGGGCGTCGAGGTCGTCGTCGAGGCGGCCGAGGTCACCGACGAGGAGATCGAGATCGCGCTCACCGGGCTCCGTGAGCGCTTCGGCACCCTCGTCGGCGTGGACCGCGCCGCCCAGGCCGACGACCACGTGTCCATCGACCTGTCCGGCAAGACCAAGGAGGGCCAGGACATCGAGGACGCGCAGGCCAACGGCCTGTCCTACGTCGTCGGCTCCGGCTCCCTCGTCGAGGGCCTCGACGACGCGCTGATCGGCATGAACGTCGAGGAGTCCAAGACCTTCGCCTCCACCCTCGTCGCCGGGCCGCGCGCCGGCGAGGAGGTCGACATCGAGGTCAAGCTCAACACCGTCAAGGTCCGCGAGCTCCCCGAGCTCGACGACGAGTTCGCCCAGACCGCCTCCCCGTTCGACACGATGGAGGAGCTGCGCGCGGACATGAAGACCCGCACCGCGCAGCAGAAGAAGCTGGCGCAGGGCGGGGACGCGCGGGACAAGGTGCTCGAGGCGCTCATGGCGCTCGTCGAGATCCCGCTGCCCGAGGCCTTCCTGCACAACGAGGTCCACTTCCGGCAGGACTCGATTGCGCAGCAGCTCAAGCAGGCCGGCCTGACCCTCGAGGACTACCTCAAGCACGAGGGCCAGACGCCCGAGGAGTTCCACGCCGACCTCGAGAAGCGCTCGGCCGAGGCCATGCGCGCCCAGTTCCTGCTCGACGCGATCGCGAAGGCCGAAGAGGTCACGGTCAACCAGGAAGAGCTGACCCGCCACCTCATCGCCCGCTCGCAGGGCTCGGGCATGAACCCGGACCAGTTCGCCCAGCAGATCGTCCAGTCCGGCCAGGCCGGGATGCTCGTCGCCGAGGTCGTCCGCTCCAAGGCCCTGGCCATCGTGCTGAAGGACGCCAAGGTCACGGACACGACCGGCGCCGAGGTCGACCTCGCCGCGCTGCGTCCCGAGGGCGCCGAGGAGATCGAGGACCTCGTCCGCGAGCAGATGGAGACGCTGCAGAACGAGGGCGTCGACTCCCAGGAGCCCATCGCCACGGCCGCCGACGAGGACGCGGGCGACACCTCCGCCGCCTCGACCGAGATCCCCGAGGCACCCGAGGCACCCGAGGACAAGTAGTCGCATTCCCGCGGGCCACCTCCGGGGGGTGGCCCGCGGCACCGTTTTTGGGGCACGGGCTGCGCCCAAAGCGAAAACGGGTCGCCAGGCCGTCAGGGTGTCCGACGACTGCGTTAGGTTCACTGTCACGTCGCCGGAGGCGACAAAAGGGCACAGCATCGGTAGCTCAGAAGCGGGTGAGGGAACGTTGATTGACGCCAGGGGCGAAGCGGCCGGGGGCGGACTCGGCGAACGGGTCTACGAAAGGCTCCTCAAGGAGCGCATCGTCTTCCTCGGCAGCGAGGTTCGCGACGAGATGGCGAACGCGCTGTGCGCGCAGATGCTGCTGCTCGCCGCAGAGGACCCGGAGAAGGACATCTGGCTGTACATCAACAGCCCCGGCGGCTCGGTGAGCGCCGGCATGGCCATCTACGACACCATGCAGTACGTCAAGAACGACGTCGCGACGGTGGCCATGGGCCTGGCGGCCTCCATGGGGCAGTTCCTGCTCTGCGCCGGCGCGAAGGGCAAGCGGTACGCGCTGCCGAACGCGCGGATCATGATGCACCAGCCGCTCGGCGGCCTCGGCGGCACCGCGTCGGACATCAAGATTCAGGCCGAGCAGATGCTGTTCACGAAGAAGCGCCTCGCGGCGCAGATCGCCGAGCACACCGGGCAGACCGTCGAGCAGATCGAGACGGACTCGGACCGGGACCGCTGGTTCACCGCCGAGGAAGCCAAGGCGTACGGCTTCGTCGACCACGTCGTGATCAACGCCGGGCAGGTCGCCGGCGCCGGAGGGACCGCCTGATGAACATCGAGTCCCGCTACGTGCTGCCGCGCTTCGTCGAGCGGACCAGCCAGGGATACCGCGAGTACGACCCGTACGCGAAGCTCTTCGAGGAGCGCATCATCTTCCTCGGCGTGCAGGTCGACGACGCGTCCGCGAACGACGTCATGGCCCAGCTGCTGACGCTGGAGTCCATGGACCCGGACCGGGACATCCAGATCTACATCAACAGCCCCGGCGGCTCGTTCACCGCGCTCACGGCCATCTACGACACGATCCAGTTCGTGAAGCCGGACGTGCAGACGATCTGCATGGGCCAGGCCGCCTCGGCCGCCGCGGTGCTGCTCGCCGCCGGCACCCCAGGCAAGCGCCTGGCCCTGCCGAACGCGCGGATCCTGATCCACCAGCCCGCGATCGAGGGCTCGGGCGGTCAGGCCTCGGACGTGGAGATCATCGCGAACGAGGTGCTGCGCATGCGTTCGCTGCTGGAGGAGATGATCTCCAAGCACACCGGTCGGTCCATCGAAGAGGTCCGCAAGGACATCGAGCGGGACAAGATCCTCACCGCAGCGCAGGCCAAGGAGTACGGCATCGTCGACGACGTGATCTCGTCGCGGAAGTCGTCGATCCTCGCGAACAGGTAGTCCGCAGACAGCGCAACGGGCGCCCGGCGGCTCTGCTCCGACCGGGCGCCCGTTGTCATGTGTCCGGTGGCTCTGCTCCACCGGGGCGGGGTGCTGCACGGGCACTCCCGCACGCCGGAAACTGTGCCCGGGGGTGCGCGGCGGCGCCAGGGACGGGCACCGAAGTCGTGCGTTCCTCACCCACTCGGCCCAGCGGCACAAATCGCCCCAATCGGTCCTTTCTGCTCTCGGCTGAACTGCCCGACTCGCACGTCGGAGGTGGTGCCCGGGAGGGCACGGGAAGGTAACGTCAAGGCTTGACCGGACCGCGGACCTGCGGTTTGGCATCCTCTCTCGCCGGCGAGCTTGCGAGCCGGCCAGACAGAGCCCCTGGAGGCTGACCGCGTGGCACGCATCGGCGACGGCGGCGACCTGCTCAAGTGTTCGTTCTGCGGCAAGTCGCAGAAGCAGGTCAAGAAGCTGATCGCGGGTCCGGGCGTCTACATCTGCGACGAGTGCATCGACCTCTGCAACGAGATCATCGAGGAAGAGCTTTCGGACGCGACCGAGACGAAGTGGGACGAGCTCCCCAAGCCCATGGAGATCTGCGACTTCCTCGACTCCTACGTGGTCGGGCAGCAGACCGCCAAGAAGGCCCTCGCGGTCGCCGTCTACAACCACTACAAGCGAGTCCAGGCCGGCGAGGCCGCCAAGGGCACGGACGCCGTCGAGCTTGCGAAGTCGAACATCCTGCTGATCGGCCCGACCGGCTGCGGCAAGACGCACCTCGCCCAGACCCTCGCCCGCATGCTGAACGTTCCGTTCGCCATCGCCGACGCCACTGCGCTGACCGAGGCCGGGTACGTCGGCGAGGACGTCGAGAACATCCTGCTCAAGCTCATCCAGGCCGCCGACTACGACGTCAAGAAGGCCGAGACGGGCATCATCTACATCGACGAGGTCGACAAGATCGCCCGCAAGAGCGAGAACCCGTCGATCACCCGCGACGTGTCCGGCGAGGGCGTGCAGCAGGCGCTGCTGAAGATCCTCGAGGGCACCACCGCCTCGGTCCCGCCGCAGGGCGGCCGCAAGCACCCGCACCAGGAGTTCATCCAGATCGACACCACCAACGTGCTGTTCATCGTCGGCGGTGCGTTCTCGGGGCTCGAGAAGATCATCGAGGGCCGGGTCGGCAAGAAGGGCATCGGCTTCTCCGCGACGCTGCACTCCAAGGTGGACCTGGACAAGACCGACTCGTTCGGGGACGTCATGCCCGAGGACCTGCTGAAGTTCGGCATGATCCCCGAGTTCGTCGGCCGTCTGCCGGTCATCACCTCGGTGAAGAACCTCGACCGCGACGCCCTGGTCTCGATCCTGTCCGAGCCGCGCAACGCGCTGGTGAAGCAGTACCAGAAGCTCTTCGAGCTCGACGGCGTCGAGCTCGAATTCGAGCCCGACGCGCTGATCGCCATCGCGGACCAGGCCATCCTCCGGGCCACCGGCGCCCGTGGCCTGCGCGCGATCATGGAGGAGGTCCTGCTCTCGGTGATGTACGAGGTCCCGAGCCGCAAGGACGTCGCCCGTGTCGTCGTCACCCGCGAGGTCGTGCTGGAGAACGTGAACCCCACGCTCGTTCCGCGCGAGGTCGAAACCCGCAAGCGCGCCCCGCGCGAGAAGTCCGCGTAACTCTCAGACTCCGCACGCCCCGGCAACCACCCCGCCGGGGCTGCGGCATTTTTGGAGTCAGGAGTCCCGGACGAGCGAGCCGTACCGCTGCCGTGCGGCCTCGCCGGACGTGCCGAGGTACGACCCGATCGCGGCCCACGGCAGACCCGCCCGCCGCGCCTCGGCGACGGAGTCGAGCAGCTCCTGCTCGACTCCCCTCCGCGCTTGGACGGCGGCGAGGATCCTCCGCAGCGGCGCCGCATCGAGGACCTCGACGTCCTCGCCGTCCATGGCTTCGAACGCGTCCGCGTGCGCGTCGTCGCAGAGGAGATCCTTGAGCGAACGTGGCATCAGGGCTTCCTTCCTCGGCGCAGGTGCGGGCGGGCGAGCATCGCGTGCACGATCGGCGGCGGGTAGTCGCCGTCCGAACGCTGACCAATCTCGATCAGGCGGCCTCGCCCGTCGACGCCAATCAGCAGGTACATCCCGTTGCTGCCCAGCACGATCTCCACGACGTTCAGCCAGGCGTCCCAGATGTCTTGGTCCGAAATGTCCTGCTCGATCTGGTGTCGACGTGAGCTGTCACGAATCTCTGGCAGCCCGGTCATAACAAGTTACCTCGCCGAGGATCTACTCGGCAAGGTAACTTGCCACGTTGAGCGGATGCCACAGCTTCCTCGGAGTGGTGCGGGGCCCGGTTCGAATCGGGCGATGCCGAGAAGCTAACGATCGGCACCGACAGTCCGACGCCGGACGTCGGCCCTCGGTCGGTAGCGTCCGCTCAAGGTGCGCTGCGTCCGCTCAACGGAGGGCTATAGCCCACATCTGAGCGGACGCAACGCGGATGAGCGGACGCAACGCGGGTGGGTGGGACGGCGGCTAGTCGACGGGGACGTCGCGCTGGAACTTCCCGCTCGTCGCGGCGGCGATCAGCTCGTCCTCGAACTCGTCGGCCCAGGTGGCGGACGCCTTCATCCTCGCGCTGTCGATGTCCGTGGCCTCCCGCGCCAACGACAGGATCGCGATCACCACGGTCCCGTCCGGCTGCGTGTAGGCGACCCGAAGGGCCACGGCGACGGTCGCTGCAGGCTCGCCCGACGACGGTCGTGCGCCCCTGCGCAGGTGGACCGTGCGGCCATCGGGCAACGTTCGCTGGACGCAGTCGCCGTAGACGAGCCCATTCGTCGACCCCGGCCCGCACACGTCGCCCACACCGGCATCGACGGACGCGTGGACGTTCCAGCCGGTCCACCGCTCCTTCCGAGTAACGCCAATGGCCCGCATCCCACCAAAGCCGGCGTACTGGACCAGCCACTCGTCGCCGAGCTGGCGTTGGAGCTCTTTGAGGTTCGCCTCCTTGGCGGGCTCCGCCTGGATTCCGGGGGTGAGTCCGGAGTTCGCAGGCTCCGCCGTCGGCTGCGGGTCGGCGTCGAGCCGCGGGTCGATGGCCGCGGTGGCCAGCTCGTCGTCGAGCTCGGCCATCCAGGCCTGGGCCCGGTCCCGGCGCTCGACTGTCTCGACCTTGCGGGGCGAGAGCACGATCAGGCGGATGGACACCTCGACGCCGTCCTCGCGGACGTAGGTGAGGTAGTTCGTCGTGTACGCCTTGCCGTGCTCGGCCTCGGTCGTCTCCACGGGCATGCTCTCGATGCCGCGGACGATGCGCAGCGAGCCGTTGAGGCGAAGCTCGCAGCCGTTAATCGTGTGTCCGGGCGGCGGACAGTCCAGCGGTGCCCGGCCGGGCTTGCTCTTCGCGCCGATCTCGATGCGCGCGGCGACGCCGGTCGGCAGGCCCTTCGCGGACGGAGAGTCGGGGTCGAGCCCGAGCGACAGTCCTTCGTTCACCGACGCCCGCATGCCCCAGTCGCCTACCTCGTTGGGGGCGACGCCCAGCGCCTCGAGCAGGATGCGGTACTTCTCCGGCGCCGGCCGTCCCGTGTCGCCGGGGCCGGCGTCGGCGCCGACGGCGGGCGGGGCGGCCTCCTGCAGCACCGGCGTGCCGCCGCCGGGCAGGGCGATCGTGACCAGGATCGCGAGGCTCAGCGCGCCGGCGGCACCGGCACCGGCAAGCGCGTGGCGGCGGTGGCGCAGGCGGCGGCCGCGGGTGGCGGCAGCGGTCACGTCGGCCGCCGTGGGATCGGTGTCCGCGGGGTTGGCCGCGCGGAGGCGGGAGATCAGGTGCTCGTCGTTCATCGCAGGGCCCCGTTCTGGAGGAGGTCTCGGAGGGTGGCCAGCCCGCGGGCCGCCTGGCTCTTCACGGTGCCGGGGGAGATGCCCAACAGGTGCGCGGTGGTCTCGACGTCGAGGTCCTCGACGTGCTCCTCGCTTCGCTCGTCGACAGGCTCAATCGGCTCGGGATCGAGAGCGCTCGTTCCTCGCAGCTCTCGCTCCTCTCGCCTCAATCGCCTGTAGCGCAGCACCACAACCGCCCGCTGCCGCTTCCCGAGTGCCCCGAGGGCCGCGAGGAGTTCGGCGGTCAGGCCGTCGTCGACCAGAGATGGACGCTCGGGCAGCACGTCGGTGGCCCGTTCGCGGCGCCACGGGCGTCGCTTCTCGTCGATGGCCGCGTTGACGACGGCCCGGTGCACGTGTTCGCTCCGCTCAACAGGCTCAATCGGCTCGGAAGCGAAAGCGCTCGTTCCTCGCTGCTTTCGCTCCGCTCGCCTCAATCGCCTGTAGCCCTCCGGCCCGCCGGCCGCGCAGACCCGCGTCCAGCGCGAGTACACCTGCGCGAAGGCCGTCTGCACGACGTCCTCGGCGCGATGCCGGTCACCGCAGATCAGGTACGCGGTGCGGCGTAGCCTCCGCTGGTTGCGGAGCACGAACGCGGCGAAGAGCGCGTCGTCGCTCGCTCGCAAGCTCGCGAGGCCCGCGTCCTCTGTCGATCCCATGGTGGGCGGTCCCCCTTCGGCAACCGGTTCCACGGAACCACTGCACCGTCAGGTTGCATCCACCGACGACTTTCCGGTCTGGGCCGATCGGTCCGCATTCGTGGGCCGAACGGCCATCTTCTGCCGCGTTTCGGGGCTATCGGGACGTGCGGACGGCCCCGACGGGCGGCAGAGGACGGGGGTCAGACGGGCTTGACCCCGAGGAAGAGGTGGTAGCCGCACAGGCCCTGTTGGACGGCGAGGTACTGGTTGCGGGCGCCGACCATGTTGCCGTGCGCCGCCTTGCTCCGTAGGCGCAGCGTGTAGAGCACCTGCTCGACGTGGCGAAGCCGCGCCAGGCGGAACAGGCGCTGCGAGGATGGCAGCACGTTGTCCGTCGCGTCCTGCTCTCGCGCCACGTCGAACCCGACGGTGCGAAGGTCGCGTCGGAACCGATCCAGGGTGGCGAAGCCCGCCATGCTCCATCCGTCCATCCACGAGCGCATCAGCGCCGCTTCGTCGTGGGACAGGTCGTCCTTGACCATGAACCCGTCGGCGACGATCAGCCGACCGCCCGGCCGCAGCACGCGGTACGCCTCGCGGAGGAAATCGACCTTCCGCGCTGAGTGACTCACGCTCTCGACGGCCCACACGACGTCGAACGAGGCGTCCGGAAGGCCGGTCGAGACGAAGTCCCGCACCTCGAAGTCGACCAGCTCGCGCACCTTCGACCGCGCGGCGTTGCGCGAAGCCGTCCGGACCTGCGGCGGGCACAGGGTGATGCCGAGGACTCGACACCCGATCGTTCGGGCGAGGAAGATCGAGCTGCCGCCGACGCCGCAACCGGCGTCCAGGACGCGATCCGAGGCGTGGACGCCGGCCCACTCCGCGAGCACCTCGTTCTCGCGTTGCAGCGCCTCCGCGAACGATGTCGTCGTCGCGTCCCAGTAGCCCATGTGCAGCGCCATCTGACTGCGCGAACGCCAAAACAGTCGGTAGTCGAACGTGGTCGCGCTGTAGTACTCGACGATCGAGCGGTCGTCGGCGATCGTCGAGGACTCGGTGTTGCGAGAGCGGTCGTCCGTGAGTGACACGTGAACTCCCCGGCAGGCAGGCGGGCGGACCGTGGATCGGCATCTGAAGGGGTATCAGAAATCGCACGTGCCGAACTACGCCGCAGGCCGCCGATCTGCCGCCATGTGTCGCGCCCACGACATCGTGGGGGCGCACGAATCCGCCCTCTGCCGCGTTTCGGGGGTATCGGGGCGCCGCGATGGCCCCGACGGGCGGCAGAAGACGGGCGCTAGGAGGGCGGGGCGAAGGGGCCGGCGTCGAGGCCGTAGCGCGCGATCACGTCGCCGAACCAGTCCGGCATCCCGAACTGCAGGCCGTGCCGCTCGGCGATGGCGCCGATGGCCGCCATGTCCGGCGCTCCGGCCTCGAGCAGGTCGGCCAGGGCGACGAAGAACTTCTCGAAGCCCGCGGGGCTGATGACCTCGATCATCCGCGCGGGGACCTTGCCGGCGTTCCACATCGTGTGGATCTCGCCGCGGGGCTTGGTGATGTAGCCGCCGGGGCCCAGCACGACCTCGCGGTCGCCGGAGCGGAACCCGATCTCGCCCTCGGTGACGATCGAGTACTCGTCCTCCAGCGTGTGCAGGTGCGGCGGCACGACGGAGCCGACGGGGAACGGATGCTCGACGATCGCCACCGACCCGTTCGTGTCCTCGCCGAACAGCTTGAACTGCACGCCGATCGTGCCGAGGAACCCCTCGCGCCCCTCGCCGGGCCGCACGACCGTCAGACGTGGAACGCCGATCCCGCTCACCTTGTCCGCCTCTCGCAGATGGCCGAGTCGATCCTTGTGTCACTCGGAGCGCGTCGGCAACCGGCTGGACACCCGACCCGTGCCCGAACACCCCCGATAGTGCAGTTCGGGTACGCACATCGGCCCCTAGGCGTGCCTGGAGTGCACTATCGGCGCAGAGGGGGCGCGCGTCCGACGGCACGGGGAAACGGATTCGGAGCGGGGTCGTCGCGCTCCGTAGACTCACGCCCGTGAGCGACGCACCCGAGCTGCCTACCCGCTATGCCCCGGCCGAGGTCGAGGCGCCCCTCTACGAGAAGTGGGTCAAGGCCCGCTACTTCGAGGTAGACGCCAGTTCGGACAAGCCCGGGTACGCGATCGTCATCCCGCCGCCGAACGTGACCGGCAGCCTGCACATCGGGCACGCGCTGGACCACACCATCCAGGACATCCTGATCCGCTGGCGGCGGATGCAGGGCTACGAGGCGCTGTGGCTGCCCGGCATGGACCATGCGGGCATCGCGACGCAGAACGTCGTCGAGCGGCAGCTCAAGGCCGAGGGCGTCTCCCGGCACGACCTGGGCCGCGAGGCGTTCGTCGAGAAGGTCTGGGAGTGGAAGCACAAGTCCGGTGGAGCGATCCTCGGGCAGATGCGGCGCCTCGGCGACAGCGTCGCGTGGGAGCGCGAACGCTTCACGATGGACGAGGGCCTCTCGCGCGCCGTCCTCACCATGTTCAAGCGCCTCTACGACGGCGGCCTGATCTACCGCGCGAACCGGATCACGAACTGGTGCCCGCGCTGCCTGACCGCGCTGAGCGACATCGAGGTGGAGCACTCCGAGGACGAGGGCGAACTGGTCTCGATCCGCTACGGCTCGGGAGACTCGGAGATCGTCGTCGCGACGACCCGCGCGGAGACGATGCTCGGCGACACCGCCGTGGCGGTGCACCCGACCGACGAGCGGTACGCGCACCTGATCGGTACCGAGGTCGAACTGCCGCTGACGGGGCGTCGGATTCCGATCGTCGCGGACGAGCACGTCGATCCGGCGTTCGGTACCGGCGCGGTGAAGGTGACTCCGGCGCACGACCCGAACGACTTCGCGATCGGCAAGCGGCACTCGCTGCCCGAGCTCACGATCATGGACGACCACGCGGTGGTGAACCTCGAGGGCCCGTTCTTCGGGATGGACCGCTACGAGGCGCGCCGCGCGGTCGTCGAGGCGCTACGGGCCGAGGGCCGGATCGTCGCGGAGAAGCGGCCGTACCTGCACTCGGTGGGGCACTGCTCGCGGTGCGGGACCGTCGTCGAGCCGCGGCTGTCGCTGCAGTGGTACGTGAACGTGGCGCCGCTGGCCAAGGCCGCGGGGGACGCGGTGCGCGACGGCCGCGTGGCGATTCACCCGAAGGAGATGGAGCCGCGCTGGTTCGCGTGGGTCGACAACATGCACGACTGGTGCATCAGTCGGCAGCTGTGGTGGGGCCACCGCATTCCCGTCTGGTACGGACCCGAGGGCGAGGTGCGCTGCGTCGGGCCCGACGAGCAGCCGCCCGGCGAAGGCTGGACGCAGGATCCCGACGTCCTCGACACGTGGTTCTCCAGCGGTCTGTGGCCGTTCTCGACGCTGGGCTGGCCCGACCGGACCCCGGAGCTCGCGAAGTTCTATCCGACCTCCGTGCTGGTCACCGGGTACGACATCCTGTTCTTCTGGGTCGCCCGGATGATGATGTTCGGCCTGTACGCCATGGAAGCTGACGGACCGTCAGGCCCTGCCGGTCTCGACAACGACGTGCCGTTCCGGACCGTCGCGCTGCACGGCATGGTGCGCGACCAGTACGGCAAGAAGATGAGCAAGAGCTTCGGCAACGTCGTCGACCCGTTGGACTGGATCGACCGGTTCGGCGCCGACGCCACCCGTCTGACGCTGGCGCGCGGCGCCAACCCCGGCTCGGACGTGCCGACGGCCGAGGACTGGGTGCTCGGCAGCCGGAACTTCTGCAACAAGCTCTGGAACGCGACCCGGTTCGCGCTGCTCAACGGCGCGACCGCGGGGGCGGTTCCGGCGGCCGAGAAGCTGAATCCGGCGGACCGCTGGATCCTGTCCCGCCTCTACGCGACGGTGGAGAAGGTCGACGCGCTCTACGGGGACTTCGAGTTCGCCAAGGCCGCGGACGCGCTCTACCACCTGGTGTGGGACGAGTTCTGCGACTGGTACCTCGAGCTCGCGAAGGCACCGCTGGGCCGCGGCGGCGAGGAGGCGGCCACCACCAACGCGGTCCTCGGCCACGTCCTCGACGTGCTGCTGCGCCTGCTGCACCCGATCGTCCCGTTCGTCACCGAGACGCTCTGGACCACCCTGACCGGCGGCGAGTCCATCGTGATCGCGCAGTGGCCTGCCGCTCGGCCGGACCTGATCGACGCCGAGGCCGAGGCGCAGATCGTGGCGGTCCAGGACCTCGTCACCGAGATCCGCCGCTTCCGGGCGGACCAAGGCGTCCCGCCGGCGAAGAAGGTCGCGGCGCGCATCACGGCCGACGGCTCCGTGGCCGGGCTCGCCGAGCACGCGGACCAGATCAAGGCCCTGACGCGCCTGACTCCGGCCGAGGACGGCTTCGTCGCCGGCGCCACCCTGCAGGTCCCCGGCGCGAGCGTCGAGCTGGACCTGTCCGGCGCGGTCGACGTCGAGGCCGAGCGGGCGCGCCTGACCAAGGACCTCGCCGCCGCGCGGGCCGAGATCGAGGCCGCGGACGCGAAGCTCGCGAACGCCGAGTTCCTGTCCAAGGCGCCGGAGAAGGTCGTCGACAAGATCCGCGCCCGCAAGTCCACCGGCGAGGCCGACGTCGCCCGTATCGCCGCCCAACTCGACGCCCTCGCATGAACCAGCCGACGAGGTCAAGGGCTCGGGCGCACGACAGCCGAGAGGGTCGTAGAACCGTCCAAATTGTCCGGTTTGTGGAGCCATTTCGGCTGTCGTGCGCGACGGCTCTTGACGCCGGGGCGGCGCTGTGATGGACGACGAGTACGAGGACGACGAGCGGGAGCTGAGCCTCGTCCCCGAGCGGACGGCCGGGCTCGAGCTGCCCGCCGTCGAGAAGGCGCTGCTGGCACGGTGGCCCGAGTCCAAGCTCGAGCCGTCCCTGGACCGCATCGCCATGCTGTGCGATGCGCTGGGGGACCCGCAGCGCAGCTACCCGGTCATCCACGTCTCCGGGACCAACGGCAAGACCAGCACCGCCCGCATGATCGAGTCGCTCCTGCGCGCGTACGGGCTCAAGACCGGTCTGTTCACCAGCCCGCACCTGCAGAGCATCCGCGAGCGGATCGTGCTGAGCGGCGAACCGATCGACGCCGAGGAGTTCGTCGAGACCTACCGCGACCTCGAGCCGTTCCTCGAGCTCGTCGACGCCCGCCAAGAACACCCGCTGAGCTTTTTCGAGACCGTTACGGCCATGGCGTACGCCGCGTTCGCGGAGGCGCCGGTGGACGTGGCGATCGTCGAGGTCGGGATGGGCGGCTCTTGGGACGCGACCAACGTCGCGGACGGGCAGGTTGCCGTCCTCACCCCGGTGAGCCTGGACCACGTCCAGTACCTCGGGACCACGCCCGAGGCCATCGCGAAGGAGAAGGCCGGGATCATGAAGCCCGGCGCCGTCGCCGTCATCGCGCAGCAACCCGACGAGGTCCTGCAGGTCTTCCTGAACAGGGCCGTCGAGGTCGAGGCCCAAGTCGCTCGCGAGGGCGCCGAGTTCGGTCTCGGCGGGCGGCTGCAGGCCGTCGGCGGGCAGCAGGTCGCCGTCGCCGGCCTTGGCGGGCACTACGAGGACCTGTTCGTGCCGCTGTGGGGCGAGCACCAGGCCCACAACGCCGCCGTCGCGCTCGCCGCGGTCGAGGCGTTCCTCGGCGGCGGACGGGATCTGCTCAACCTGGACCTGGTCCGCACCGGCTTCGCGCAGGCCAGTTCGCCCGGCCGCCTCGAGGTCGTCCGCCGGAGCCCGACGATCCTCATCGACGCCGCCCACAACCCGTCCGGTGCCGCGGCCACCGCCGCGGCCCTGACCGACGACTTCCACTTCGGCAAGCTCGTCGGCGTCGTCGGGGTCATGGCGGACAAGGACGCCGCGGGCATCCTCGCCGCGCTCGAACCGGTGTTGGACGAGGTCGTCTGCTCCCAGATCTCCGACCCGCGCGCCCTGTCCGCCGACGCCCTCGCGGCCATCGCCGTCGACGTCTTCGGCGAGGACCGCGTTCAGTGCGTGCCGCGCCTGCCGGACGCCGTCGAGGCCGCCGTCGAGGCCGCCGAGGACGCCGAGGACCCCACCGGCGCGGGCGTCCTGATCGTCGGCTCGATCGTGCTCGCCGGCGCCGCCCGCTCCCTGCTCCGCAAGGGCACGTGACGTGGCCTCCGGGTACCGGATGACATCCGCTGCGGGTGCTTGTCGTACGTCTGGGAGTACGACAAGCGGTGTCACCGGATGTCATCCGCCAGCGGAGGGGGCCTCGTGAGCGGAAGCGACCGGCCGGCCCAGCACGAGCGGAAGGGCCTCACGGCCGCATCGCGGGAGAAGATGCAGCGGCGGCTCTGCTCCGTCGTGCTGTTCTTCGAGGGACTCGTCGTCTTCTTCGGCGCGCTCGCGGCCAGCCGGCTTTCGGACGACGTCTCGTCCGGCGTCGCGCTCGCCGTCGGTGGAGGACTGGCGCTCGGCTGCATCCTCGCCACCGGCCTGCTGCGGTCCCCGCTGGGTATCCCCGTCGGGTGGGCGATGCAGGTCGCGGTGCTCGCCACCGGCGTCGTGCTGCCGGCGATGATCTTCATGGGGCTGCTCTTCGGCGCGTTGTGGATCTGCGCGCTCCGGATCGGTGCGATGGTGGCGACACCGCTGCCGGAACCGCCCGCCTGACAAGGAGTCGCCGTGCGCATCGGTTTCGTGGCACTCGTTCTTCTGCTCGCCGGATGCGCCGAGGGCGGGGGCGACCCCGCCGCCCCGGACTCGGCGGTCACCGCTTCGCCGGCCGCGGTTCCGACGGGCGTCGACTACGTCCTCGCCAAGACCTGGCACCGCGCCGACGGCACCACCACGACCCTCCCGCACGACGACTACTACGCCGCCGTCGTCTGGAACGACCGCCTGGTCGCGACCCGCTACGACGGCGAGGTGTTCGCGTTCGCCGACGTGATCGCCCCGAACGGCACCGTCGCCGAGACCCTGCGAACCACCTCGAGCGTCGTGGTCAACGACGCGGGCACCACCATCGCGTGGGTCGCGACCAACGGCGACGTCATGACCGCCTGGCCGGACGGCCGCGTCAAGATCGGCGAAGTCGACCTCGCGGCGGCGGGGGAGTCCGTCGCCTACTCGGCCGCCGCGATCACCGGCGGCCCGAGCTGCAAGGAAGAAGAGGGCGGCTGCGTCGTCTACCTGAACTCCGGCGTCGGAAAGCCCCGCACGTTCGACTCGCACGGCGTCAACGACAACCCGCTGCCGAAGGTCGTCACCTACAAGGACGTCTCGGGCAAGAACCTCGTCACCTACGTCGACAAGGTCGAGGACACCAGAAGCTGCGGCGGGCTCGTCGACCTCAACGCCGACGAGCCGAAACCCAAGTGGATCACCTGCAAGAACCAGGCCGCGCAGATCTCGCCCGACGGCACGCTCGTCATCGGCCTGCCCGGCTACTACGACGGGCTCGGCATCTCCGAGATCGCCGTGCTCGACGCCGCCACCGGAGAGCAGAAGTCCCGCTACGCCACCGCCAAGGACGGCTTCGTCTCGCAGTGGGCGTGGTCGAAGGACGGTCGCCTCGTCTTCGACTTCTTCCAGGACGGCATGTGGCGCCTGCGCGCCATGACCGTGGACGGGGAGGTCACGGACATCGGAGATCGGGTACCCGGCGAAGACGCCGACAGCCCCTTCGCCCTGATCCAGCACTGACCGGCGCGTTCACGAACACTCCCGATAGTGCAGTTCGGGTACGCCAATGGGCCCCGAACCGTGCCTGGAGTGCACTATCGGCGAAATGGCGGCTAGTGCTTGAGCTTGCGGCTCCCGCCGTGCCAGTCCTCGACTAGCCCAACCTCGCCCGGGTCTACGCCCATCGAGACCAGCTGCGGGCGCTCCCGCATGGAGCGCTTCAGCTCGGCGAAGCTCGGGAACCGGGTCAGGGTGAGCACGGCGTCCCACAGCTCCACGGCCTGGTCGTCGGTCGGGTGCCGCGAGATCACCGGTCCGAAGAACGCGACGCCGTCGGGCGGATCGACCTGCAGGATGGGCGTCCCCACGTCCTTGCCCGTCAGCGAGAGCGCCAGGTCCGTCTCGGCGAGCAGCTCGGCGTCCCAGGACTCGTCCTCGAGCGCGTCGGCGTAGCTCGCCGAGAGGCCGACCTCCGCCAGCATCTCGACGGTCCGTTCCGGGGTCGCGAGCATCGGCGCGGCCTTGAACCCGTCGGCGTCCGACCACTTCGTGTCGTGGATCCTCGTGCCGAACTCCAGGTACAGGGCGCCGATGGGCTCCGGCCCCTCCTTGGCCCGCACGGCCGCGGCCACGCGCAGCAGCTTCAGGCCGGCGCCGTGGACCGCGGGGTACTCCGGTGGAAAATGCGTGGCGTAGTCCTTGTCCCGGTTGATCAGGCGCAGCGAGATGAACTGCCACTCGACGCGGTAGTCCTTGGCGGCGATGACCTGCCGCACCCACTTCGAGGTCATCCACGCGAACGGGCAGACGGGATCGAACCAGAACCGCAGGTCGTAGTGATCGTTCGACGGCCGGCCGTGCCTGCCCATCTCACACCCCTCCCGGTCGCGACGCCCTCGTCTGCTGCTACAGACTAGGCAAGGCCGCCGGCAGACGTCGGAGGGCGTTGCCACCCATAGGAGTTCAGTCGTGTCGCAGAGAAGCCTCGTCCTCGTCAAGCCGGACGGCGTGCGCCGTGGTCTGGTCGGGCAGATCCTGTCCCGCTTCGAGGCCAAGGGCTTCGAGATCCAGGCGATGCAGCTGCGCACCCTGGACAAGCAGACCGCCGACGCCCACTACGGCGAGCACGTCGAGAAGGGCTGGTACCCGGAGCTTCGCGAGTTCATCACCTCCGGCCCGCTGGTCTCCCTCGTCCTGTCCGGCGATCAGGCCATCGACGTCATCCGCCTGATGGTCGGCGCCACCGACGGTCGCAAGGCCGCCCCCGGCACGGTCCGCGGCGACTTCGCGCTGTCCAACTCCGAGAACCTGATCCACGCGAGCGACTCCGAGGAGTCCGCTGCCCGCGAGATCGCCCTGTTCTTCCCGGAGCTGCTGTAACACTGCGACGCTCCGCGTCACTTCGCGCTCGCGGAGCGGGCCGCCCCGCTGCGGTCTCCGGCTTCTACGGTCGCTCGGCGGCCCGGCTCTGCGGGTCCTGGTAGGCGTCGCCGGCTCCCTACGGCGCCTACGACCTCCGCTCTGCGGCCACGCTCCACTCGCCACTCCGACAGCCTCGGCCAGCGTGGCCGGGGCTGTTGTGTGCGCGGCGATGCGAGGGAACTGGACACAAGGCGACTAGATTCACTGAAGGCACGTGAGTCACATAGGTAACGCGGAGGTCCCGATGGCAATGACCATGACGCGGCAGCGTCCGGCCTCCGGAACGGCCTCGGCCGGCGCCGCGCGGATCCCGTCCCCGCTGTCCCTGGCCGGCCGCGACATCGGCGTCGACCTCGGCACCGCGAACACCCTCGTCTACGTCCGCGGGCGCGGGATCGTGCTGAACGAGCCCAGCGTCGTCGCGATCAACACCGCCACCGGCCAGGTCGTCGCCGTCGGGTCTGAGGCCAAGGCGATGATGGGCCGCACCCCGGCGCACGTCGTCGCGGTCCGCCCGCTCAAGGACGGCGTGATCGCCGACTTCGAGATCACCGAGCGGATGCTGCGCTACTTCATCCAGAAGGTGCACCGCCGCCGGTACTTCGCCAAGCCCCGCGTCGTCGTGTGCGTTCCCTCGGGCATCACCGGGGTCGAGCGCCGCGCCGTGATCGAGGCCGCCGGTCAGGCCGGCGCCCGCAGCGTGCACATCCTGTCCGAGCCCATGGCCGCCGCGATCGGCGCCGGACTGCCCGTCGGCGAGGCCACCGGCTGCATGGTCGTCGACATCGGCGGCGGCACCACCGAGGTTGCCGTGGTCTCCCTCGGCGGCATCGTCTGCGCCAAGTCCGTCCGCATCGCCGGCGACGAACTCGACCAGGCGATCATCGCCCACCTGCGCAAGGAGCACTCGCTGCTGATCGGGGAGCGCTCGGCCGAGGAGATCAAGATGGCGCTCGGCTCGGCCCTGCCGGTCGAAGACCAGCGCCTCGCCGAGATCCGCGGCCGCGACCTCGTCTCCGGCCTCCCGCGCATCGCCGTCGTCAATCCCGACGAGATCCGCGAGTGCATCGAAGAGCCCGTCGCGGCCATCGTCGACGCAGTCAAGGCCACGCTCGACCTCTGCCCGCCGGAGCTCGCCGCCGACATCATGGACCGCGGCATCGTGCTCACCGGCGGCGGTGCGATGCTGCGCCGCCTCGACGACCGCGTCTGCGCCGAGACCGGCATGCCGGTGGTCATCGCCAAGAACCCGCTGGACTCCGTGGCGCTCGGCGCCGGCCGGTGCGTGGACGAGTTCGAGGCCCTGCAGCCCGTGCTGACGGCCCACAACCCCTACCAGAAGCACTACTGATCCTGCGTCACACCGGCCAGGGGGCCGTCCTTTAGCAAGAAGATCCGGGGGGATCTCATAGTGCTGCGCGACACCAAGTCCAGCCGCCTGGCGCTCGGCGCCCTGGTGGTCGCCGGGCTGACCCTGGCCGCCGTCGACTCCCGCACCGGCGACGACGAAACCCTGCAGCCCGTCCGCAGCGCCGCGGCCTCGGTGTTCGCGCCCGCCCAGTCCGGACTCCTGTTCCTCGCCCGGCCGGTCACCGGCGCCGCCGAGGACCTCAACGGGGGCCGCGAGCGCACCGACCGGATCGCCCAGCTCAGCGCCCAGAACCTGGAGCTCGCCGCTCAGCTCCGCGGCCAGCGGTTCAGCGCCGCGGACACGACCTCGAGCATCGACCTGCAGGAAGCCGGCCGTCGGGTCGGCATGCACGTGACGATGGCGCGCGTCGTCGCCGTCGACCCGGCCGCCCGCTCGGTGTCGGTGAACAGGGGCAGCCTCGACGGCGTGGATGCGAACACCGCGGTGCTCGACCCGGCCGGTCTGGTCGGCCGCGTCAGCGCCGTCACGAAGCACACCGCGACCGTGCTGCTGCTCGTGGATCCGCTCTCCACCGTCGGCGTTCGCTCCGCCGCCACCGGTCAGCTCGGCACGCTGCAGGGCACCGGCGGCGAGCTCTGCCGCCTGACGCTGTTCGACCGCAACGCCCGTGTCCTGCCCGACGACGAGCTCGTGACGTTCGGCTCGCGCGACTCCCGGCCCTATCCCGCGGGCGTTCCGGTCGGTCGCGTGGTGTCGGTGCGCGAGGTGCCCGGCGGCATCGAGGCCATGGTGCGCCCGCACGTCTCCTTCGGCACCCTCGACGCCGTCGGCGTCGTCGGCGGACCCACCCGATGACCAAGGCCCGCGGACTGCGACTAGGCGTCGCGCTGGTGCTGGCCGCCCTCGCGCAGGTGTCCCTGCCCGCGGTGGTCTCCTGGTGGCCCGCCGCTCCGGCGTTCGTCCTGGCGATCGTCGCCGCGGTGGCCTGGACCGCCGGCCCGACCGCTGCGGCCGTCGCCGGATTCGGTGGGGGACTGCTGCTGGACACGATCCCGCCCGCGGCCCACCCCGTCGGCCAGTGGGCCGTCGTCCTCGCGGTCCTCGGCTACGTCCTCGCTCTCGTGCTGGACCACGAGGAGCGCATCGTTCCGGCCGTGCTGGCCCTGGCCATCGCTGTGGCGTCCGCTCCGTTCCTCTACGCGGCCCTGGGCGTGACGCTAGGTCAGACCCCTTACGACGTAGGCATCCTGGCCACTCTCGAGGCCCTTGCCTGGGGCGCGGGAGCCGGCCTGCTGACCCTTCCGAGAGCCCGGTCCGCGCGTCGCCCCGAACCGCCGCTGGCGCTGCGCCAGCCCCTGCCGGCAGGACTGCACGAAGGCTGGGAACGAGCCGCATGAGGAGTCCTCGCCGGGTGCTGGTGGCCCAGGTCGGTGCGCTGTCCCTGATGTGCGTTCTCGGCGGCCGCCTCTGGTACCTGCAGACCGCCGCCACCGACGAGTACACCGCCGCCGCGCTGGCCAACAGCGTGCGCGAGGTCGTCACGCCCGCGCCCCGCGGCCTGATCCTGGACCGCGCCGGCCGCCCCCTGGTGCGCAACACCGACCGCACCCAGGTCAGCATCGACAGGACCCTGCTCGCGAACCAGCCCGACCGCGGCGCCGAGGTGCTCAAGCGGCTCGCGAAGGTCCTGGGAACGACCCCGGCCGGTCTGCGCGCGCAGCTTCGCCCGTGCGGCACCGGCGTGCCCCGCCCCTGCTGGAACGGCTCCCGGTACCAACCGGTCCCCGTTGCGACCGACGTCGACCCGGCCACCACGCTGTCCATCTCCGAACGGCGCGAGCTGTTCCCCGCCGTGAACGTCGAACACGTCGCCGTGCGCGACTACCCGGCCCCGTACGGCGCCAATGCCGCGCACATCCTCGGCTACCTGCAGGCCGCCGACGGCGCCGAGGCCAAGGCCCAGCGCGACCGCGGCCGCCTCGACCCCCGCATGGGCTCGGCGAACCTCGTCGGCCGGACCGGCCTCGAACGTCAGTACGACGAACTCCTGCGCGGAACGCCCGGCGTCGCTCAGCTGTCCGTCGACCACCTCGGCCGCGTCATCGACACGGTCGGGCAGACCCCGGCGATTCCGGGCAACAGCCTGGTCACCACGATCGACGCCCGGATGCAGGCGATCGCCGAGAAGCAGCTCGTCGCAGCGATCGAACGCGCCCGCCACGTCCCCGACACCCGGGGCCGGACCTACCCCGCAGACTCCGGTGCCGTCGTGGTCCTGGACGTGAACACCGGCGCGGTCGTTGCGATGGCCTCGGCCCCGACGTTCGAGCCCTCGGCCTGGGTCGGCGGCATCGACCCGGAGAGCTACGCGACGCTGACCAACGCCGGCTCCGGCGAACCGCTGCTCTCGCGGGCGTTCGGCGTCGGTGCCCCGCCCGCCTCGACGTTCAAGGTGATCTCCACGGCCGCGGCGCTGCGGCACGGCTGGTCCGGCGACAGCCGGTACGCGTGCCCGGGCTTCGAGCGGTACGGCAAGCGGATCTTCCGGAACTTCGAGACCAAGCCCTACGGGTACATCACGCTCGCCCGCGCGCTCGAGGTTTCCTGCGACACCGTCTTCTACGACATCGCGTACAAGATGTGGCTGCGCGACGGCGGGCTCGACCCCGTCGCCAACCCGGCCGACCCGATGCAGACCGTCGCGCGCCAGTTCGGCCTCGGCCGGCCCACCGGGATCGACCTCCCCGGCGAGTCCGCCGGCCGGATCGTCGACCGCCAGTACCGCAAGCGGTTCTGGGAGGACACCAGGGAGCGGACCTGCGAGCGGGCGCGCACCGGGTACCCGGAGCTGACCGATCTCAAGCGGGGCGAATACCTGACCGCGCTCGCGAAGGAGAACTGCACCGACGGCTGGCACTTTCGCGCCGGCGACGCCATCAACTTCTCCACCGGCCAGGGCGACACCCTCGTGACGCCGCTTCAGTTGGCGCGCGTCTACGCGGCCATCGCCAACGGCGGCACCCTGTGGCGCCCGCACCTCGCGCAGGCCGAGCTCGGCGCGGACGGCACGGTGCTGCGCAGCTTCGCGCCGCAGAACGACGGCGACGTCGACCTTCCGGACTCCGTCCTGCACTACCTGCGGACCGCCCTGGCGGGGGTGAGCGAGCGCGGCACCGGTCGCGGGGTCTACCGGGACTGGCCGCTGGCGCAGATCCCCGTGGCGTCCAAGACCGGCACCGCCGAGCGCTTCGGCGAGGCGCCGTCGTCCTGGTTCGCCGGGTACGTGCCCGCCACGGCGAAGCCGCGCTACGCCGTCGTGATGACCGTGCACCGCGGCGGGACCGGCTCGGAGACCTCCGGCGGTTCCGTCCGCACGATCCAGGAGGCGCTGCTCGGCGTCGGCCGCGCCCCGGTGCTTCCCGCCGAGCCCCGGTCGCTCCCGCGGCGCTTCGACCTGCTCGCCGGAAAGCCCGAGGACCGTCCGTGACCCTCCTGCGAGCAGGACACAACCCCGGACGTCCGATCGGGCGTGAGCTATTGCGCTCGTCCGGTCGGACGCAACGGGGGGTGGGGGCGATCGGCGGCAATCCGGCCACGCTCGCCGCCGCTTGGCTGCCACGCATCGGCGCCCCGGCCCGCCCGCTCGCCCGGTTCGACGCGACGCTGATTTCTGTTGTGGCCGGGCTCTGCGGATTCGGCGTGCTGATGGTCCTGGCGGCCGGCAGGGCGCAGGGATCGACCGTCGCCACCAACGACCTGATGGTGCGTCACGTCGGTGCGCTCGCCTTCGGCGTCGTCGCCGCCGCGGTGGTTGCGCGTTTCGACCACCGCCAGCTGCGCGTCGTCGCTCCCGTCGTGTACGTGGTGGCCGTCGTCGGGCTGCTCGCGGTTCTCGGGCCGTTCGGTGCGCACGTCAACGGCGCGAAGTCCTGGATCCAGTTCGGGGGGCTGTCCGTCCAGCCGGTGGAACTGGCCAAGATCGGCGTGATTCTCGGCCTGGCCGTCGTCCTCGCCGAGCGCCGCGAGCAGCGCGGCGAGGGCTTCCGCCGCCGCGAGATCTCGATGGCCTTCGCCCTGGTCGGGCTCCCCGCCGGGCTCGTCGTGCTCCAGCCGGACCTCGGGTCCACCCTGGTGCTGCTCGCGATCCTCGCCGGCGTGCTCCTGGTTTCCGGGGTGCCGATGCGCTGGCTCGCGGGCCTGTCCGCCGCCGGCGGCCTCGCCGGCGTGGCCGTCTGGTTCTCCGGGCTGCTCAGCCCGTATCAGCTCGACCGCATCGCCGCGTTCGTACACCCGTCGCTCGATCCGGCCGGCGTCGGCTACAACGCGGTACAGGCGCGCATCGCCGTCGCGTCGGGCGGCGTCACCGGAGCCGGGCTTTTCGACGGCTCGCAGACCGTCGGCCAGTTCGTGCCCGAGCAGCACACGGACTTCATCTTCACCGTTGCCGCGGAACAGCTCGGCCTGCTCGGCGGTGGCGCGGTCATCCTCGCGTTCGCCGTTCTCCTGTGGCGTGCGTGCGGGATTGCGGCCCGGGCCGACCTGTTCGGCTCGCTGGTCTGCGCGGGCATCGTCGCGTGGTTCGCCGTGCAGACCTTCCAGAACATCGGCATGTGCCTTGGCCTGACCCCGGTCACCGGCCTGCCGCTGCCGTTCCTGTCCTACGGTGGGACCGCTATGGTCGCCAACCTCGTCGCCGTGGGCCTGCTGCTGAACGTGCAGGCGAACACCGCGCGCCGCCTGTCGTGAAGCTCGAGCCGCGGCCCTTCGCCGGCCGCGACGGGCAGCCGCTGGTGTACCGCGAGATCGGCGAGGGCCGGCCGCTCGTGCTGATCCACGGGTACTTCTCCACCGCACACGTGAACTGGATCCGCTACGGGCACGCGGAGATCCTCGCCGAGTACGGGCACCGCGTTCTCATGCCGGACCTGCGTGGACACGGGGACAGCACCACCACGCACGACCCGGCCGCCTACCCGCCCGACGTCTTGGCGCAGGACGGCTTCGCACTCCTGGAGCACCTCGGCCTGGCCGACTACGACCTGGCGGGGTATTCGCTCGGCGCCCGCACCTCCGTGCGGATGCTGGCGCTGGGCGCGACGCCACGGCGCGCGGTGCTCTGCGGCATGGGCTACAGCGGAATCACCGGGGCAAACGCGCGAACGGCCTATTTCGAGCACGTGCTCACCAACCTCGGGAACCACGAGCCGCGCTCGCCGGCCTGGATGGCCGAGGCGTTCCTCAGGACCGTCGGCGGCGATCCGGTGGCCCTGCTCGGCGTCGGCCGCACGTTCGTCGACACCGCGCCCGAGGATCTCGCCCGGATCGAGACCCCGACCCTGGTCCTGATGGGCACCGAGGACGACGACAACGGCTCCGGCGAGGATCTCGCGAAGGCCCTCCCCAACGGCTCCTACGCCACCGTGCCCGGCAACCACATGAGCGCCGTCACCAAGCCCGAACTCGCCACGGCCATCGCCGACTTCTTGGCCTAGTTCTTCGCCGATAGTGCAGTCCAGGTACGCGGATCGCCGATTTTCCGTGCCCAAACTGCACTATCGGCGAAAGGGGGTGATCGCTCAGAGGGTGTGGACGGTGGCCTCGGGTAGCCGTTTGCGCATCACCTCGATGGCCTCGGGGTTGGCGTCCACCAGCAGGTAGCGCCGGCCCGTCGCCCGCGCCACGGCGCCGAGCGTCCCGGATCCGGCGAAGAAGTCTCCGACGAGATCCCCGGGCCGCGAGGAGGCGGTGACCATCCGGCGCAGGATCCCCTCGGGCTTCTGCGTCGGGTACCCGGTCTTCTCCTTGCCGGTCGGCGAGACGATCGTGTGCCACCAGACGTCCGTCGGCAGCTTCCCGAGCGCAGCCTTTTCCGGGGTCACCAGACCCGGCGCCATGTACGGCTCCCGGTCCACCTCGGCGGCGTCGAAGTGGTAGCGCGACGGGTCCTTCACGTACACCAGCACGTTGTCGTGCTTGGTCGGCCAACGGTCCTTGGCCCGTGCCCCGTAGTCGTAGGCCCAGACGATCTCGTTGAGGAAGCACTCCCGGCCGAACAGCCCGTCCAGCGCCACCTTCGCGTAGTGCACCTCGCGGTAGTCCAGGTGCAGATACAGCGTCCCGTCCGGGGCCAGCAGGCGGTGCGCCTGCTCCAGGCGGGGGGTGAGGAAGTCCCAGTAGTCGGCGAACACGTCGTCGTAGGAGCGCAGCTCGGTCCGGACCTGCTCGTAGGTCCGCCCGGCGAACCCGACCCGCTTCCCGGTCGCCGACGCGGTCGTCCGCAGGCCGCTGCGCCGCTGCACCCGGCCGGTGTTGAACGGGGGATCGAGATAGATCACGGTGAACGCCCCGTCGGGCAACAGGGGCAGCGCCACCGCGTTGTCGGCGTGCAGCACCACGGCGTCGCCGATCAATTTCACACGGCGAAAGCTACCGTCACTCGGACGGCGGATATGCGCCCGTACGGGCCGGGGCGCAGCATGGCGGTGTCGGGGGGTCTGTGCCTGCGAGGCGGGCACGCTGGACCGTCGGCGGGCGAGGCGGCCACCACCCGGCGTGGCCGCCTCGTCACCCGCCACATCGAGCCGAACGGATGATCCCTGCCGATCCGTTCGGATCTGCTCTCGCACGCCCGGATCTGGTGGTCTTGTCGCGTAGGACAGGTACGACTATCCGACGGAGACCGCGCGGTGGCCAGACTCTGCTTGAACATGATCGTCCGGAACGAGTCGGCGATCATCGAACGCTGTCTGCTCGCGGCCGCTCCGCACGTCGACGCCTACGTCGTCGTCGACACCGGCTCCACCGACGACACCGTCGAGATCGTCGAGCGAACCATGCGCGCCGCCGGCGTCCCCGGCGAGGTCGTGCGTGGGGAGTTCCGCAACTTCGAGCAGGCCCGCAACGACGCCCTGGACGCCGCGCGCGCCAGCGAGCTCGAGTTCGACTACATCCTGCTGTGCGACGCGGACATGGACTTCCACGTCGACGACGCGAACTTCCGCGCCCGCCTGACCGGCCCGGCGTACCGGCTGCTGCAGCGCAACACCGGCATCGGCTACATGAACATGCGCGTCGTGCGCCGCGACGTCCCCGCCCGGTACGTCGGCGTCACCCACGAGTTCCTCGACGTGGACGGCGCAACGATCGGCAACCTCTCCGGCGCCTGGTTCTGGGACCACGCCGAAGGTTCGAGCCGTGCAGTGAAGTACGAGCGCGACATCGCCCTGCTGACCGAGGCACTGCGGTCCGAGCCGGACAACGCGCGCCACGTCTTCTACCTCGCGCAGAGCTACCGCGACTGCGACCGCCACCGGGAGTCCCTGGAGACCTACCGGCGCCGGGTCGAGCTCGGCGGGTGGGACGAGGAGGTCTGGTATTCGCTGCTGCAGATCGCCGTTCTGTCCGAGAAGCTCGGCCTCGACGAGCCTGAGATCGTGCAGGCCTACCTCGCCGCGTTCCAGGCCCGCCCGACCCGTTCCGAACCGCTGGTGGCGCTGGCCAAGTACTACCGCGACGGTCGTCGCTTCGTGCTCGCCCACCTGGTCGCCGCCCAGGCCTGCCGGATCGCGAAGCCGGACGACCTGCTGTTCATCGACGAGTCCGCCTACTCCTGGCGCGCCCTGGACGAGTTCGCCGTCGCCGCCTACTGGACCGGGAACTACCAGGACTGCGCCCGCGCCTGCCGCGCTCTGCTCGCCGGCACCGCCCTGCCGGCCACTCAGCGCAAGCGTGTCGAGGACAACCTGGCCTTCGCCGTCGGGCGGCTGCCGCACGACGCGGTGTCCATGCCTCGGCAGTCGAACGTCGCCCGCCGCCCGGCCTCGGCCCGCAAGCGTCGCGGCTAGCTACCTGGTCCGGATCCACCCCGAGCGGGTGTTGTCCCGCGGGATCCCGTAGCGCGTCTCGACGTCGTGGCGGTACGCCGCCTTCGCCCGGGCGAGAGCGTCGTCGCGGTCCGGTGCCGCGATCCCGTACGGCTGGTCCGACGGCAGCCGGTCGGCGTACTCCAGCACCCGCATCAGTTCCGGGTTGCGCAGGACGCGTTCGCGGTAGTCGGCCGGCAGCGGAGGTTGCCGCGCCTCCGGGGACATCCGGTACAGCCGCGCCGAGTTCAGGCCGAGGACCGTGCGCTTCATGTCCGGCGTGATCTCCGGGTACCCGAAGCGCGCCGTGAACTCCTCGGGCATTCGGAAGCGCCAGAACGCCTCGATCTGCCACTGCGGGCTGCCGTACCAGACGCTGTCGGTGCCCCACAGAATCCGGTCCGCACCCAGGTACTTGAACAGGATCCCGAGCACGTGCGCGCACACCGTCGGGAAGGTGACGACGCACGAGGCGAACGTCGTGCCGATCTCGGCGTACACGTTGGGGTAGGGCGCCGCGGTCTGCGCGAATTCGGTGACGTCCTTGATGTCCGGCACGCCCTCGCGCAGCCGGCCGGAGTGCACGTCGGCCAGGGCGTCGTAGTTGAAGAACGCGGGCCGGATGCACGAGTGGTAGATCAGGAAGTTCAGCTCCGGGAACGCCTCCGCGGCGGCGGGAATGTCGCTCGGGTCCGCGGAGGTGCCCAGGCCCTTGTGGATCGCGACGTTGTTCAGCCCGGGCTTGCTGCGCCTGCGCGCGGCGGCGGCGTCGCGGATCCACTCGAAGGTGGGGAAGGCGAGCTGTTCGTCGTCGAGGCGCCAGTACTCGAAGAACGTGTTCGCGCCGTCGTCGCGCTTGGCGTTGGCGTTCTGGTAGCCCTTCCAGCTGTCCACGCCGTAGCGATCGAGCTGCTCGCGCAGGTACCAGAGGTTGCCCGGCCCCATGTACATCAGGCCGTGGCTCATCGCCCGAGTCGATCCGGACATCGCGTTGATCAGCTCGCGGGCCTGGAAGGTCTGCTCGGCGGTGATCAGCTCGTGCGGCCGGGACTCGGCGACGTTGCGGGTGATGCCGGGCACGTCGACGCCGTACGTGGACGCGACCGCGCTCGGAATGTGGCCCCACGCCACGGTGCTGATCAGGGCGACGCTGGTCTGGCTCTCGAAGTAGAAGTACCGCAGGAACTCCGGGAGCCAGAACTCGGTGGCGTCGAAGGTGGTCTTGCCGATCAGGTCCGGGTTCCAGTTCGCCCACGGCTCGCCGTGTTCGTCGGGCAGGTTCAACGGATTCCACGGGTTGGACAGGAACAGCGAGTTCGGGGTCCGGGTCGATTCGCCCTGGGCGATGGCCCGCAGGAACGGCGGAATCCCGGAGGTGGGCGCCTGGCCGCGCACGAAGTGGCACTGGTCGTCGAACACGAACAGGTCCTTCGGCGGGCCGTCGGCGAGAAACGCGTCGTGGTCGCCGATCGCGTCGGGGCCGACGGCGAACAGCTCCGCGCCGTACGCGTGCGGCGCGAACACCTCGTTGATCGCGGCGAAGGACGCCGCCAGCCCCGCCGACGTCCGCAGGAACTGACGCCGACTCAGGCCGAGGCGTGCCGGGAGCTCGTCGGCCAGGGCCAGCACCCGCGCCTCGACGCGGGCCTGGTGCTCGGTCTGCACCGTCGGCGGAAAGTACTCCTCGTTGGACACGGTGTGCGTCGGGATCGGCAGGCTCCCGGCCTCGGTGTCCGCCGCGGGTCGGCAGCGGGCCAGCTCGGCCGAGGTCATCTCCGGGTGGCCGTGAATCTGGGCGCGTAGACGTCGAGGCACGCACCGAGGGTGGCGGCAGAGGATTGCGCCTCGATTGCAGTTCGATTCGATGTTCGCTCGCCTCTTCTGCACCGTTTCGCGCCCTACCCGGCCACCGGAAGGGGGCGAAACGGTACAGAAGATGGGTCAGTTCACCTGGCGCTCGAAGCCCGCCCAGTACGGCTCGCGCAGCTTGAACTTCTGGAGCTTTCCGGTGGCGGTGCGGGCGAGCGCGTCGACGAAGTCGATACGTTTCGGGCACTTGTACCCGGCCAGGTTCTGTCGGCAGTGCGCGATGAGCGCCTCGCCGGTCACCTCGCCCTCCTTCACGACGAGCGCGATCACCATCTCGCCCCACTTCTCGTCCGGAACGCCGATGACGGCGACCTCGCGGACGGCCGGGTGGGACATGAGGGCGTCCTCGACCTCGATCGAGGCGACGTTCTCGCCACCGGAGATGATCATGTCCTTCTTGCGGTCGGCGATGGTCAGGTAGCCCTCGTCGTCCAGGTACCCGCCGTCTCCGGTGTGCAGCCAGTTCCCGGCCTGCGAGGTCGCGGTGGCCTCGGGGAGCTCCCAGTACCCGGCGCAGACGACGTTGCTCTGTGCGGCGACCTCGCCGTCCTCGTCGATCTCGATCCGCACGCCGATCGCCGGGGCGCCCGCGCGGCCGAGCTTCTTCGCCTTCTCCGGCGTCGAAAGGTCGTCCCACTCCGCGCGCATGCGGTTGAACGTGAGCAGCGGGGAGGTCTCGGTCTGGCCGTAGATCTGGATGAACTCCCAGCCGAGTTCCTCCATGATCCGTTCGATCGTGCGGGTGGGCGGGGGAGCGCCGGCGACGCACACGCGCAGGGTGCCCGATCCGGGGACCGGTCCCTCCCAGGTCGCGAGGGCGTCCAGGGCCGCGTGCACGACCGCGGGCGCGCAGCACATGTAGGTGACGCCGTGCTCGGCGACCCGGCGCAGGATCTCCGTGCCGTCGACCTGGCGCAGCACGACCTGCTTCGCGCCCATGCCACTCAAGGCGTAGGGCATGCCCCACCCGTTGCAGTGGAACATCGGCAGCGAGTGGAGGTACACGTCCCGGTCGGTGATGCCGGCGTGCCACCCGAACGTCGCGGCGTTGAGCCAGAGGTTGCGGTGGGTGAGCTGCACGCCCTTGGGGCGAGCGGTGGTGCCGGAGGTGTAGTTGACGGTCGCCGTCGCGGCCTCGTCCGGCTCGGCCCACGGCTTGGGCTCGACGCCGAACCGGAACAGGTCGTCGTCCTCGCCGAGAACGAACCTGTGCTCGACGTTCTTCAGCGCGTCGAGCGCGCCCTTCATCGACGGGTCCGCGTACACGACCTGCGCGCCGGAGTGTTCGACGATGTAGTCGATCTCCGGCTGCGCGAGGCGGAAGTTGACCGGCACGAGGATGCGGCCCCAGCCGGAGACGCCGAAGAACGAGGTGAAGAACCGTGAACTGTTCTGGCTGATGATCGCCACGCGCCCGCCGACCGGCACCCCGAGTTCGTCCAATCGCGCCGCTTGGGCCCGGGCCATCTCCGCCACCTGGCGGTAGGTCAGCGAGCCCTGGCTGGCCGCCGGCTGATCCGGTTCGTCGACGATTGCAATGCGGTCCGGGTACACGGTTTCCGCGCGGTCGAGGTAGTCATTAATTGTCAGCGGGAAGTACATCGAAGGACCTCCGTCGGGCGTACGGGCGTGCCCGGACTCTGGGACACGCCCAGGTCAGACGTTACAAGCGTGCACAGCACCCGTCTGGCCCTATAGGGGCGAATACCCCCGAATTAGTCTGATTCGCACATGATCAACTCGAGGTCGGCCGATTCGTCCGCGCGGCTGGGCTGGCTCGACGCCCTGCGCGGGGTGGCGGCCGTGCTCGTGGTGTGGGAGCACTTCGCCTCGCCTGGCAACGCGCTGCCCGGCATCCGGGAGGCCATGCTGCCGTGGGTGAAGGCCGGCGACGTCGGCGTCTTCCTCTTCTTCCTGGTCAGCGGCTACCTCATCCCCGCCTCGCTGGAACGGCGCGGAAGTCTGCGATCGTTCTGGATCGGGCGGTTCTTCCGGCTGTACCCGATGGTCGCGTTCGTCGTGGCCGTGGTGCTCCTGCTCGGGAGCCGGTACCCGCAGCCGCCGTTCGTCGCCGAGCACCGCGGCACCCTGCTGCTGGCGCACGGCACGATGCTGCAGGAGTTCCTCGGCGTCCCCAACGCGGTCTGGGTCTTCTGGTCCCTGAGCTACGAGATGGCCTTCTATCTGATCGTCTCCGGGCTGTTCGTCGCCGGCGTGCACCGGGCCAGCGTCTCCCTTGCGGTGCTGCTGGCGGCGAGCGCGCTGCTCGTGTATCCGCTGCTCGAGCAGACGACGGTGGACGGCGTCGCGGTCGTTCCCTGGGTGTTCGCGGCCTTCCTGCTCGGCGTCGTGCTGAGCCTCACCGGCCGTCGACCGCTGGTGCTCGCGGGCGGAGCGCTGCTGGGCATGCTGGGGCTGAGCCTGATCGCCCGGGACACGGTCGTGCCCGGATGGCAGGGCCTGCTGCTGGTGGCCAGCATGTTCGTCGGTACCGCGATCTACCGGTCCCACCACGGGCAGATCCCATCCCGCCGCGCGTGGCTCGCCGCCGCGGCCGTGTTCGCACTGGCCGTGGTCACCGCCGTCGATCGCGCCGACGGACCGGTCCTCCGCCGCTTCGTCCTGGCGCTCGCGGCCGCCGGCCTGCTCTTCGGCTGCGGGCTGCTGGCCCGCCGTCGACGGGTTCCGGCGCCCCTTCGTTGGCTCGGAACGATCAGCTTCTCCCTCTACGTGCTGCACCCGGTGCTGATCGTCCTCGCCAAGGACGACCTCGCCCGCTGGGCCAACGGCACCGACTCCACGACGCTGCGCCTCGCGCTGTTCGTGGGCTTCCTGCTCGTCGCCGTCGCCTGCAGCACCGTGACGTACTGGCTGATCGAGAAGCCGGGCCAGCGGCTGGGACGCGCCGTGGACGCCTGGTGCCGGCGGCGCCTGCGCCCGGACATCGGTGCAGGTCAGACGATTCCCGCCCCGCGGCGGCCGGCGGTCGAGGTCCGGGAGACCGTTTAGGCTTGCCCGGTGCCCGTCGAGTCCCTGTTCCCGCGCCTTGAGGCGCTGCTGCCGCGCGTACAGAAGCCGGTGCAGTACATCGGCGGCGAACTGAACGCGACGATCAAGGACTGGGACTCCGCGACGGTCCGCTGGTGCCTGATGTACCCGGACGCGTACGAGGTGGGCCTGCCCAACCAGGGCGTGCAGATCCTCTACGAAGTCCTGAACGAGCGGGACGGCGTCCTCGCCGAGCGCACGTACGCGGTCTGGCCGGACCTCGAGAAGCTCATGCGCGAGCACGACGTCCCCCAGTTCACCGTCGACGCGCATCGGCCGGTGGGCGCGTTCGACGTGCTCGGCGTCTCGTTCTCCACCGAACTCGGGTACACGAACCTGCTCAACGCCCTGGACCTGGCCGGGATCCCGCTCCTGGCGACCGACCGGACCGACGAGCACCCGCTGGTGATCGCCGGGGGACACGCGGCGTTCAACCCCGAGCCGATCGCGAACTACCTCGACGCCGCAGTCCTCGGCGACGGCGAGGAGATCGCGCTCGCGATCACCGAGGTCATCCGGGAGTGGAAGAACGAGGGCGCGCCCGGCGGCCGGGACGAGGTGCTCTTCCGCCTCGCCGCGAGCGGCGGCGTGTACGTCCCCAAGTTCTACGACGTCGCCTACAAGAGCAACGGCGAGATCGACGCGGTTCGCCCCAACCGCGAGGGCGTCCCGGCGCGCATCCACAAGCACACCGTCATGGACCTCGACGCGTGGCCGTACCCGCGCAAGCTGCTGGTCCCGCTGGCCGAGACGGTGCACGAGCGGTTCAGCGTCGAGATCTTCCGCGGCTGCACCCGCGGCTGCAGGTTCTGCCAGGCCGGGATGATCACCCGCCCGGTCCGCGAGCGGAGCATCGCGAGCATCGGAGAAATGGTCCGCGTCGGGCTGGAGAACACCGGGTTCGAGGAGGTCGGCCTCCTGTCCCTGTCCAGCGCCGACCACTCCGAGATCGGCGACATCGCCAAGGGCCTCGCGGATCGCTACGAGGACGACAGGGTCGGCCTCTCGCTGCCGAGCACCCGCGTGGACGCGTTCAACGTGACCCTCGCGGAGGAGCTCACCCGCAACGGCCGCCGCTCGGGCCTCACCTTCGCCCCCGAGGGCGGCAGCGAGCGGATGCGCAAGGTGATCAACAAGATGGTCACCGAGGACGACCTGATCCGCACGGTGAGCACCGCGTACGAGCACGGCTGGCGCCAGGTGAAGCTGTACTTCATGTGCGGCCTCCCCACGGAGACCGACGAAGACGTCATGCAGATCCACTCCCTCGCCAGCCGCGTCATCCAGGCCGGCCGGGACGTCACCGGCAGCAGGGACATCCGCTGCACCGTGTCGATCGGCGGGTTCGTGCCCAAGCCGCAGACCCCGTTCCAGTGGGCCTCGCAGCTCGACGCGGAAACCACCGACGCCCGGCTGCAGAAGCTCCGGAACGCGATCCGCGACGACAAGCGGTACGGCCGCGCCATCGGCTTTCGGTACCACGACGGCAAGCCGGGCATCGTCGAAGGCCTGCTCTCCCGAGGCGACCGGCGGGTCGGTGCGGTGATCGAGGCGGTCTGGCGCGACGGCGGCCGCTTCGACGGCTGGAGCGAGCACTTCTCCTACGAGCGCTGGATGCGCTGCGCAGAGGAGTCCGGCGTGGACGTCGCCTGGTTCACCACGCGCGAGCGCGGCGAGGACGAGGTCCTGCCCTGGGACCACCTCGACGCCGGCCTGGACAAGGGCTGGCTCTGGCAGGACTGGCAGGACTCCCTGAACCCGGACGGCGCCGAGATCGAGGACTGCCGCTGGGAGGGCTGCTACGACTGCGGCGTGTGCGGCGAGATGGGCACGGCGATCCAGATCGGCCCGACCGGCCGCACGCTCCTCCCGCTCTCGATCGTCTGATGGCTGGAAAGCAGCCCGACGGCCCGCCGCCCCCGCCGACCGTCCAGAAGGTCCGGCTGCGCTACGCCAAACGGGGCCGCCTGCGGTTCACCAGCCACCGGGACTTCCAGCGCGCATTCGAGCGGGCGATTCGCCGCGCGAACGTGCCCATCGCCTTCTCCGCCGGATTCAGCCCGCACCCGAAGGTGTCCTACGCCAACGCCGCGGCGACGGGCATGGGCAGCGAGGCCGAGTACCTGGAGATCGGCCTGGCGCAGCGCTGCGACCCGGAGGCGATCCGGGCCGCGCTGGACGCCGCCCTGCCCCCTGGCCTGGACGTTCTCGAGGCCGTGGAGTCCGCGGGCGGGGCCTTGGCGGACCGTCTGGAGGCCTCCGTCTGGCAGATCGCGCTCGACGAGGTCCCGAACGCCACGCTGGAAGCGGCGGTGGCCGCCTTCCTCGCCGCGGAGGTCGTCGAGGTCGAGCGGATGACCAAGAACGGGATGCGCCGTTTCGACGCCCGCCAGGCCGTGCTGGCGGCCCGTGTGTCGTCGGGGGGTTGTCGGGGGGCGGAACCCCCCGTATTGGCCCTTGGTTCTTCGGGGGGTCGTGGGGGGGGGGGGGCCCCCCCC
>JBQTKD010000115.1:0-59285 GCA_052386455.1 Sporichthyaceae bacterium | reverse complement strand
AGCCGG
The DNA here is from genome assembly GCA_052386455.1 of Sporichthyaceae bacterium. Taxonomy (GTDB): domain Bacteria; phylum Actinomycetota; class Actinomycetes; order Sporichthyales; family Sporichthyaceae; genus JBQTKD01. The sequence goes on along the minus strand of JBQTKD010000115.1, from coordinate 59,279 downwards.
GTGCCTCGCTGCGTTGTCGTCGTCGCCGATCCAACAGCGGGATCGGCTCCTTCTCCGCCTTGCGATGCATCCCGGCTGATCACCGCATACACCGCCGCAATTCGCAGACGAACCACTAGGCTGCGCCCCGAGGGTCTGATGCTCCGTCAGCTGACGAAGTCGAAGATGTCCTTCACGCGGATGGCGGTGACCGGAGTCTGCACGCAGTCGCCCTTGATCGGGGTGAAGGAGAACTTGCCGCCGTAGTCCGGGTTGTCGAAGGTGAGCTTGCCGCCCATGGGGCCGCCGCCGACCGGCAGCACCGGGTATTCGAACGTGAACGGCGTGGAGATCTGCTCGATGCCGCCGTCGACCGTGGCGACGACCATCTTCAGCAGGCCCTTGCCGCCACCGATCGAACAGGTGGCGTCCTTGTTGAACTGGCCCGAGGTGGCGTACTGGCCGGGACCGGTGGCCTTCTTGCCGTTGATGCTGCCCTCGCACTCCAGCACGCCCGGCGCGGTCGACTGGAAGCTCGCCTGGTTGGTGGCCGTGGTCCCGATGCCGGGCGCCAGCCCCACGTCGTTCTTGCCGGTGCAGTCGAGCGTGTCCTCCTCGGCCGAGGACGCAGGTGCGGCGGAGACGATTCCACCCGCGAGCAGGGCCGCCAGGGCCACCGGCAGCGCAGATCGGACGGCGCGCGAAACGAACATTGGGATTCCCCTCCCCTGTCGGCCTCCCCAGCCGACAGGGGCGATGCTGCCACCCTCTGCGTGTCGCGCCCGGTAGACGCGCCGGGACCGCGCCGCGGTTAGGCGACGACGGGGACGATGGGGCCTACGGCTCCGGAGCCGGTGACCTCGTCGATCTGCGCTTCGTTGTACCCGAGGATGTTGTGCAGGACGTACTTGTAGTCCTCGTTGCGCCTGGGTGCGCGGCGGTGCTCGGTGGGCAGTTGACCGACGCGGATCGGCGAACCGGGCTGCTTCACCTCGCCGAACACCTCGTGCTCGGTAGTGATGATCAGGCCACGCTGCTGGGCCACCGGGTGGGCCAGCGCCTGGGCGACGTCGAGGACGGGGCCGCAGGGCACGCCGACCTTGCGCATCATCTCGACGATCTCGTCGGCGGTGTACTCCGCGACCACCTTGTCGAGTTCCTCGATGAGGTCCTCGCGGTTCTCGAAGCGCTCCTTGAACGTCAGGTACCGCTCGTCCTCGGGAAGCTCGGGCCGCTCGAACGCCTCGCACATCCGCTGGAAGAACTTCTCCTTCGCACAGCCGATGACGACCCAGCCGTCGGAGGCCTTGAACGCCTGGAACGGAACCAGCGACGGGTGCGCGGACCGAGCCATGCGCTGCGGTTCGTGACCCCCCGTCATGTGCCAGGTGCCCGGGTAGGTCAGGAACGACACGGCCACGTCGTAGAGGCTGACGTCGCAGTCCATGCCGACGCCGGTGCGGCCGGCGGCCAGGAGGCCCGCGAGCAGGCTGTATCCCGCCGCGAGGCCGGCGGCGAAGTCCACGACCGAGAGGCCGGACTTGGCGGGCGGCGCGTCCGGCTCGCCCGTCAGGGACATCCAGCCGCACATCGCCTGCAGGATGTAGTCGTACCCCGGCTCGGCGCGCAGGTCGCCGGTGGTGCCGAAGGCCGAGAGCGAGCAGCACACGATCTTCGGGTTGAGGTGCTTGAGGTCCTCGTACTGGATCTTCAGCTTCGCGGGCACGTCGCCGCGCATGTTGAAGTACACGGCGTCGGAGACCTTGACCAGGTCCTCGAAGACCGCGCGCCCGGCGGGGGTGCGCAGGTCCAGACCGAGGCTCTTCTTGTTCCGGTTGAAGGTCTCGTAGAAGAGGCTGTCCTCGCCCTCCTGGAACGGCACCACGTACCGGCCGATGTCCCCGCGCGTGGGAACGTCCTCCACCTTGATGACCTCGGCTCCGAGGTCGGCGAGGTGCACGCTCCCGTAGGGGCCGGCGCCGTACTGCTCGAGCGCGATGATCCGGATGCCTTCGAGAGGCCGGCCACTCATGGGGAACTCCAGGCGGGATGGGACTTGGTCGGGTCAAGGGTCAGTGTGACCGTTCGGGCGGTTAACGCATATGGCCCCTCTCACTACCCCCCGAGACGGGGGTCGTGAGACGGGCCATAGCTGCTGCGCCCCCGGGACTGGGCTGGGAGACGAGCGAAGCGGCACTTCGGTGAAGCGGTTAGGCGTCGACCTCGACCTCGATGCGGCCGTTGTTGACCCGGCACGGATACCGAACGAGCTTCTCCCCCGACGGGTTGATGCTGTCGCCGGTGGTGACGTTGAACTCCCACAGGTGCACCCCGCAGACGAGAACCCCGTCGTCGAGGTCCCCGTCGGTCAGCGGAACGCCCTTGTGCGGGCAGACGTCCTGGTAGGCGTGCACCTCGTCGCCGGCGCGGACGACGAGGATCTTCTCCTTGCCCGCCTTGACGCCGGCCATGTCGCCGTCCCAGAGCTCGTCGTCGTCGTAGACGTCGACCCACTTGCCCATGCTGTACTCCCTACTTCTTGCCGGCCGTGACGCCGCACGACTCGAGCATCTTCGCTCGGGCGCCCCGCGCCGCAGCGAGCGCCTTCTTGGCGTCGCCGCCCGCCGGAACCAGCATGCCGGCAACGGACTTGGCGGCCTCGTCGGCAGCCGGCGCCCACTTGTCGACCCAACCCTGCAGCACGGCCGCGTTCGCCGGGTTCTGCTTGATCGCGTACTGGCACAGCGCCGCGCTCCACCGAGCGGCGCGCTCGGTGTCGTCCGCGAGGTTGGTGAGCAGCAGCGAGGTGAGCTCGTCGGAGTTCTTCGTGGCCACCGCGGCGAAGGTCTTGTACCAGACCGAGTCGAGGGTGGGGCGGAAGACCAGGTTGAGCGCCGCGAAGGACTCGCTCCAGTCGTAGGCAACGAGCGCCTCTTCGACCAACTTGCGAACCGGCTGCCACGCCTTGTCCGACTGCCAGGTCTCCTGCTCGCCGTCCACGAAGCCGAGCTTCGGGTGCGCCATCTGCAGCTCGCGGGTGCGGTACGCGTAGACGCACACGGCGCGCACGTAGTCCGCGGCCTCGAAACAGGAGGCGTTGGTGATGTAGGAGGACGGGGCGATCTGGCCCACGTACGCCGCCATCAGCTGCAGGCCGTGCAGCGGGTAGCGGGCCGGGGTGAAGGCCTGTCGCAGAACCGCGACCCACTCGGGGTTGAGCTGCGCGTCGTGCCCGCGGTCGTGGAAGTCCGAGCACAGCTCGCGGACCACGACCTCCTTCTCGTCCTGACGGGCGCAGTACTCGCGGTACGTGTACTGGTCGGGGTCGCGGAACCCGTCCCAGTCCTCACACTGGAACGGCGAGTCGTCGCGGTAGGTCGAGAACCAGAGGTTCATCGGCGCCGCAGGGCTCGCCTCGTACGGGGCCTCGCGGCCCGGACGCATGCTGTAGTGCAGCTTGTGCGTGACGATCTCGTACTCACTGGGACGGCGCTTGATGTCGCCGAACGCGGACCAGGTCCGCCGTTTGCTAGCAGCCACTGCTACTCCTTATGGGCGGATGGTCAGACGTTGTTGTTCTTGCGTCCCCAGATGAACCGGTCGGACTGGGACGAGTCCATGACACCGGAGAAGGAGGACATGAGGAGTTCGAGCTCGCGCAGCGGGAAGTCCCGGCCGAGCTCCGCCTCGATGGAGGCGCGGGTGAGCAGCAGGGGCGGGTCGCCCTCGATGCGCACGTAGGCGTGACGGTCGATCACGCGAACTTCCTGGTCCGGGTTGTCGTCCCGGATGGCTTGAATGATGCCGTCGATGTCGTCGCTCATCCGGAGGATGGGACCGACGCCGCCCTTCTTGTCGCTCATGCTGATTCCTCTCGCCGCTGCGGGCTGGTTAGGCGAACTCGACGGTTACTTCGCCGAGCGGCTGGATGATCGACTCGCCGACGGTGATGTCGTTGGGGATCGGGGTGCCCTCGTACGACATCTTGTACTGCGGGTTTTCGGGCTTCTTGATGCGCTTGCCGATCATCAGGTCGGTGACCGTCTCGATGGCCTGAGGGATCGTCATGGTGGACTCGAAGACCACCAGGTGGGTGATGTGGTCGCCCTTGAACCAGGCGTTCACGGGGATCATCTGAACTTCGTCGCTCATCGGTGTCGTGTCCTGTCCTGTCCTCGTCGTGGGCGCTTAGTCGAGCTCGACGTAGCCGAGCTGGGCGTTCATGCCGCCGACGTCCCACAGGGACACGACGTCGTCGATCTTCCCGTCCTTGTTGACGTGGAAGCGGAACAGGTGACGCTCCGTGAACTTCTTGCCCTGTGCCGGTGCGGTCAGGTACGGCGCCTGCTGGGTGCCCGAGATGGTGACCTCGACGACGACGTTGCCGTCGTCGTCGGCGAACATGTCGGTGACCTTGCTGGTCAGGTCCGGGAAGGCGCGGAAGCCCAGGCCCCAGACCGTGCGGCCGACGCCGTTGACGTACCCCTTGCCCGAGACGAGCCGGGACTTGTCGTGGCTGACGAACGGGACCGCGTCGAACGAGGCGTTCGGCGAGCAGGTCTCCGCCATCGCGATGACGTTGCGCTTCTTGTGCGCGGCGAAGAACGCCTCGACCGCAGCGGTCGCAGCTTCGGACTTCTTGCTCATGCTCGGGCCCCCGCGATCGCCTCGGCGTAGGTCTTGTTGGCGCCGAGGCTCCACTTCAGCTCGTTCACGCAGAAGTAGACCCGCAGCGAGCTGACGGTGTCTCCGGAGACGTCGATGCGCCACGCCTGACGGGACGTCAGGGTCTTGCCGTCGCGCACCGCGATGTCCAGGTACGGCTCGGACGGGGTGCCGGTCACGATCACGTCCAGCAGCGCCTTGTCGCCGGAGATGATCGTCTTGACCTCCTCGACCTCGAGGTCGGAGAAGGAGGCGAACAGCGCGCCGAAGAACTCCTTGTTCTTCGAGCTCGCAGCGCCCTTGATGTCCAGCGGGACTACGTCGATCTTGCCGCCCTTGGTGGCCGCCGCAACCGCGTCTAGATCGCGCTTGCGGACGGCCTCCAGGAGTGCGGCCACTGCAGCCTTGGCACTCACGAGGTGTGCTCCTCTTTGTCGGGACGTGTGCGAGGTCTTAGAAGACGATGACCGGCTTGACCGAGACGCCGGCCTCGGTGTCGTGGGCGGCCTTGTTGATCTCGTCGAGCTTGTAGGTGGTGACGAGCTTCTCCAGCGGGAACTTGCCCTGTGCCTGAAGCTGCACGAGGCGCGGGATGAAGATCTGCGGGGACAGGTTGCCGGACTCGATGTGACCGACGATCTTCTTGCCGGCGAGCATCACGTCGTTCATGTCGAACGCGTACTCGGTGCCCAGCGCCGCGGCGCCGATGAGGGCGCAGGTGCCCATGGTGCCGAGGGAGTCGATGGCCGCGCGGGCGACCTTCGGGTTGGCGGTGAGCTCGATGGAGTAGTCCACGCCGCCGCCGGTGATGTCCTTGATGGCCTCGACCGCGTTGACCTCGCCGCCGTTGACGCCGTGGGTGGCGCCGAGCTGCTTGGCGAGCTCGAGCCGCTGCGGCTTCAGGTCCACGGCGATGATCGTGGTCATGCCGACGGACTTGGCGGCCATCAGCGCCGCCAGGCCGACGGAGCCGGCGCCGAAGATGGCGATCGAGGTGCCGGCCTCCGGGTTGAAGGTCGACAGGACGCAGGACGCGCCGGTCTGGATGCCGCAGCCCATCGGGCCGAGGATCTCCAGCGGGGCGGTCTTGTCGACCTTGACCACGCTGTAGTCGCCGGCGATGGAGTGCGTCGCGAACGAGGACTGGACGAAGAAGGCGCCGTTGAGGCGGTCGCCGTTCGCGTCGGTGATCGGGGACGTCTCGTCCGGACGACCGCCGGAGAAGTTGCGGGTGTACAGCTCGGCGCAGTACGCCGGCTTGCCCATGGTGCAACTGCGGCAGGACCCGCAGTAGCCGAAGCTCATGACGACGTGGTCGCCGGGCGCGACCTTGGTGACGTTCTTGCCGACGGCCTCGACGACGCCGGAGCCTTCGTGCCCGAAGACTGCGGGCAGCGGCACCGGGTACCACTGGTCGCGGCAGATCAGGTCGGTGTGGCAGACGCCGGCCCCGACGTTGCGGACGAGGACCTCGTTGTCGCGGGGCTCTTCGAGGGTGATCTCCTCGATGACGAACTCTTCGCCCTGACCACGACAGACCGCTGCTTGTGCCTTCACCTGGGGACTCCCAACATTGCGAGCGAGTGAACGCCGCGACGCTACCGGAGCAAAAGCGTTGACGGATCGTCCACGAAGGTTGATTGGGCCACACCGGATCATCCGCCGTGGTCGACCCGTATTTCGGAGCTGTGGGATGGACCACTTGCGAATGTGGCCCACGCAATAGCGGACGCTGCACCGCATGTGCACAACGCCGTTCCGATGCGTCCCCTGGTTGGACAATCCACAGGTCAGGGCTGTGGCAATGCCACAACCGGGCCTGTGGACGGAGGGGCGGTCGGGGCTCCGCGGCATCGCCGAAAATTCGCTCGCGCGATTCGACAGAGAAATGTCGATTTGAATTGTTCCGCGGCAAAACGGTTTGGAAAAGTGCCGCCGCGCCTTCCACTAATCGGGGCTATTCGAATTGCGGCTACATTTCCGCCGAGGCGGAGTGGTTCAGGTCCGCACGGCGCCGCGGGCCGCCCGTGCGGGGTGCCGCCACGCTTGCACGCACGCCGCGAGGGCCGGTCGGAGACCCGACCGGCCCTGTTTACCGGACGAAACTCAATTGCCCACAGGGTTGTCCACCGCCTGAGCGGATTGCGCGCTATCGGCTCAGCAGGCCGTACGTAACGGCGTCGGAGAGGGCCTGCCAGGACGCCTCGATGAGGTTCTCGTGAACGCCGACGGTGTCCCACTCGCGGACGCCGTCGGAGGTCTCCACCAGCACCCGCACGACCGCGCCGGTGCCGTGCGAGCCCTCGATGATCCGGACCTTGTAGTCGACGAGCTCGAGATCCCCGAGGTTCGGATAGGCACGGGACAGCGCCAGGCGCAGCGCGGTGTCGAGCGCGTTGACGGGGCCGTTGCCCTCGCCGGCGGCGACGATGCGCTCCCCAGCAGCGTGCAGCTTGACCGTCGCCTCGGTCCGGACGGAGCCGTCCGCGTCGCGGTCCACGATGACGCGCCAGGACTCGAGTTCGAACTGCGCGATGCCGCCGGGGGTGAGCTCGGTGCGGATGAGCAGGTCGAAGCTCGCGTCGGCGGCCTCGAAGGAGTATCCGCGGGCCTCGAGCGTCTTGACTCGCTCGACGACCCGTCCGAGGGCCTCGGGGTCGGCGGCCAGGTCGTGGCCGAATTCCTTCCCCTTCAGCTCGACCGAGGATCGCCCGGCCATCTCGGAGATCAGCATCCGCATGTCGTTGCCGACCAGGGTCGGGTCGATGTGCTGATACAGATCCGGATCCACCTTGATGGCCGAGGCGTGGAGCCCGGCCTTGTGTGCAAACGCGCTCATGCCGACGTACGGGAGGTGATGACGCGGAGCCATGTTCGAGATCTCGGCGATCGCGTGGGAAACCCGGGAGAGCTCGGCGAGCTTGCCGGGCGGCAGGCACTTGATGCCCAGCTTGAGCTCGAGGTTGCCGACGACCGTCGCGAGGTTGGCGTTGCCGGTGCGCTCGCCGTAGCCGTTGGCCACGCACTGCACGTGGGTGACGCCGTTCTCGACGGCGGCGATCGTGTTGGCGACCGCGCAGCCGGTGTCGTCCTGGCAGTGGATGCCCAGGCGCGCGCCGGTCTGGGCGAGGATGTCGGCGACCGCGCGGCCGACCTGGCTGGGCAGCATGCCGCCGTTGGTGTCGCACAGGACGACGACGCTCGCGCCGGCCGCGGCGGCGGTACGCACGACCTCGTAGGAGTAGTCCGGCGCCGTCAGGTAGCCGTCGAAGAAGTGCTCGCAGTCCACGAACACCCGGCGGCCCTGGGAGATCAGGTACTGCACGGTGTCGGCGATCATCGCGAGGTTCTCCTCGCGGGTGGTGCGCAGCGCGCGCTCGACGTGGCCCACGTGGCTCTTGGCCACCAGGCAGATCACGGGCGTCTGCGCCTCGAGAAGCCCGGCAACCTGCGGGTCGTCCTGCGCCTTCACGCCCGCCTTGCGGGTGGCTCCGAAGGCGACGAGCTGTGCGTGCTTGAGGTTGAGCTCCTCGCGGGCCCGCGCGAAGAACTCGGTGTCCTTGGGCAGTGCGCCGGGCCAGCCGCCCTCGATGAAGCTCACGCCGAGGTCGTCGAGGTGCTGCGCAATCGCGAGCTTGTCCGCGACGGTCAGCGCCATGCCCTCACCCTGCGCGCCGTCGCGCAGGGTGGTGTCGAAGACGTGGAAGGCGTCGTTCATCCCGGGGTTCACCTCGTAGCTCATGACCTACTCCAAACAAGCGAAAAGCCTCTCGTCGGGAACGAGAGGCTTGCGCACGGGTCGGTTCGACCGGTGCGCCTAGCTAATGATGATGGTGACGTGGGCCACGGGGGCAGTGTGCCACAGGGTTGGCGGGCGGCCAAATGGCCAGCGCCGTGACCTGCGGGAACGCATCATGGCGCGGTGGACATCGTGCGACTCGCGGTCGAAATCGACCTGGACGGACCCAGCTCCAGGCTGCGGTGCTGGCGCAGCTTCGACCGGACGCCGCTCGGTAGAACCGAAACGGATGCAGCGGTCTCAGACGCCGCCGGTACCTCGGTTGTTGCGGTTCTACCGGCGAGTGCACAGATCTAGTCGGCGTTCAGGATCCATTCGGCCATGCCGGGCACGAGGAAGCGGAGCTCGCGGCCGACCGCGAACAGCGTGCCCTTCTTCAGAAGTCGGTCGCGTAGGTAGGAGACCTCGGTGGTGCGGCGACCGAGCGCCCGAGCCACGGCGGCGCCGTCGGGGGTTTCGCCGGCGGCGATCAAGTCCGCCACGGCTCCGAGGTACTTGCGCTCGTTGGGCGAGGCGTCGGACCAGCGGGCAGCGTAAAGGCCCGCAGCGAGGTCGGCGTTCGCAGCCTCGACAGCGCGGGCGGCGTGGTCGGCGGCGATTCGTTTCGCCCCGGAGGACGCGCGCCACGCGTAGTGCCCGAGGACCTGAATCGCGAACGGGTAGCCGCCGGAGGCCCCGGCCAGCAACGCCGCCCCCGCCGCCACGAACGGACGCCCCGCCTGCTCGGCTGGCTTCGTCAGGGCCCGAAGGGCAGCCGATGGATCGAGGAGCCCGAGCTCGTGCCACTCGCCGCGCTCCAGATAGGTGACCGAGCGGCGCGGCTCGCGGAGGCTGGGCAGCCCTGCCGCGACCACGACGAGTGGCCACGCGTCCGCGACGTGCTCCTGCAACGCCGCAGCGAACTCGCCAAGCTCGTCGCGGTGCGCCAGCTGGAGCTCGTCGAGTGCGATCACGAGTCCGCCGCCCCGACGAATCGCCGCTTCGCACGCGCTCCGCAGGACGGTGTCGAAGCCGGCGGGGCCCGCCGTCCCCGCGGGTTCCACCGTGACCTCGCCACCGATTCCCAGCGCTCCCGCCCGAACGGTCGCGGACGTCAGCTTGAACTTACGGCTCGCCGGCGCCTGGTCGAACAGCTGGACCACGGCCGCAAGCCGCGAAAGGAGCCGGTCGAGAAATCGACCGTCGAGCCGGACTTCGACGGCCGCAGTCGGCCAGCTGTGGAGCTCGGCCGCCAGCGCCGCGATCTCGCCGAGGGCCACCGTCTTGCCGACACCGCGTGTGCCGACCAGGAGCAACGGGCGCGGCGTGCGGCCGTCGAGCGCTGCGACATCGAAGGCCTCCCGAGCGGCCGCCAGCACCAACTCGCGCCCGGCCAGCTCGGCCGGAGCCTGGTTGAACCCGGGGCGGAAGGGGTTGGCGACTCGTTCCACGTGCGCAGCGTATAGCGTTTATAGCAATTGCTCGGCCATATAGCCTTTTATAGCGCCCGCCTTGCCGAACCTTCCCGCGGGAACGTCCGACCGTCAGAAGCCGGCCTCGAATCATTCGTCGGAGTCCATCTCGTAGAGAGTCGTGTTCACCGTCTCGACGACGAAGCCGGAACCGGCGAACTCGACGCCTTCGGACTCGTAAGGCGTGGTGTCCCATCCGTCGCGTTCGAACAGCGCGAAAAACGGGCCGGTCGAAGTATCCAAGTCGACGCACGTCGCGTCCGCCTCGGCGAAGTCCTGACGGGCAACCCAGCTCGCCCAACGTTCGGGGTCGCGAACGACGAAATCCCAGCGCGCGCGGACGCTCACTCGCGCGGCGATCTCATCCTCGGGGGGTGGGCCGTGTTCGCACTCCCACGCGGCGTCGTCGTCCTCGTCGTCGAGGTGGAAGGCGAAGGGACTGCCCCAGCCGGTCAGCGCCTCCGTGAGCTGGGCGTAGCTCCGCGCCGCTTCCATGACCGCCGCCATCAACGGCACGAACTGTTCGGGCGCGTGCTCGCCGGCTCGCGCTGCTCGCGCGTGTGCGGTCAGCGCGTCGCACACGCGTTGCGCCAGGGCTTCGATCTCCGACGGATCTTCCATGGGCTCAGCAGACCTTGTGCAGCCAGCCGTGCTTGTCGGGAGCCTTGCCGTACTGGACGTCCAGCAGGGCACTGCGGATCGCGCCGGTGACGGGGCCGGTGCCCTCGACGGCACTGGCCTGCTCTCCCCCGCGCCAGTGCAGCGAGCCGACCGGGGTGATGACCGCGGCGGTGCCGCAGGCGAAGACCTCGGTGATGGCACCGGAGGCGACGCCGTCGCGCCAGTCGTCGATGGAGATGCGGGCCTCTTCGACGCGGTGGCCGAGGTCGCCGGCGATCTGCATGATCGAGTCTCGGGTGACGCCCTCGAGAATCGTGCCGGTGAGGGCCGGGGTCTTGATGGAGCCGTCGGCGTGGACGAAGTACAGGTTCATGCCGCCGAGTTCTTCGACCCACGTGCGCTCGATCGCGTCGAGGAAGACGACCTGGTCGCAGCCGTTGGCGATGGCCTCCTGCTGTGCGACGAGGCTGGCCGCGTAGTTGCCGGCGCACTTCGCGGCGCCGGTGCCGCCCTGGGCGGCGCGGGTGTACTCCTCGGAGATCCAGATGCGGACCGGCTTGAGGCCGCCCTTGAAGTACGCGCCGGCGGGCGAGGCGATCACCAGGAAGGTGACGTGCCCGGCGGGCTTCACACCGAGGAAGACCTCGGAGGCGAACATCAACGGCCGCAGGTAGAGGCTCTGCTCCGGGGCGCTGGGCACCCAGGCGGCGTCGGTCTGCACGAGCAGGTCGATCGCGTCGACGAAGACCTCGGCCGGCACCGGCGGCAGTGCGAGGCGCTGCGCGGAGCGCTGGAAGCGCGCGGCGTTGGCCTCGGGACGGAAGGTGTAGACGGCGCCGTCGGGGTGGCGATACGCCTTCAGTCCTTCGAAAATCGACTGTGCGTAGTGCAGCACAGCTGACGCGGGGTCCATCGCGATCGGGCCGTACGGGCGCAGCTGCGCGTCGTGCCAGCCGTCGGCCGCGGTCCACGTCACGGCGACCATGTGGTCGGTGAAGAACTTGCCGAAGCCGGGGTCCGCCAGGATCTCCGCACGGCGGGCGTCGGAGGTCGGGGCGGGGTGCGGAATGCGCGCGAAGTCCATGAGTGGAACGGTACCGGCCGAGGTGCTCATGGGCTCGGACTCCTAGCTTGTCGTTCCGTCGAGGTGCCTGTCGTCCGCCCGGCGGTACGACAGGCACCGCCAAGGGATGTCATCCGATACCGGAGGCGTTGCTGCGCGCGCTTGTCGGCCGCCGGCCGTGCTCGTCGTCCGCCTGGCGGTACGACAAGCAGCGACAGAGGACGTCATCCGTTAGCGGAAATGCGGCGGCGCGCGCGGCTACCCGGCTACTCGCGCAGCGATGGCGTCGCCGATCGCCTGGGTACTGCGAGGCGTGGTGCCTCGGGCGCCGAGGTCGGCCTCGACGGCGGCGAGCACCTTCTGCGCCGCCGCGTTCTGGCCGAGGTGTTCGAGCAGCATGGCGACCGAGACGATCGTGGCGGTCGGGTCGGCCTTGGACTGCCCGGCGATGTCCGGGGCCGAGCCGTGGACCGGCTCGAACATGGACGGGTTGGTGCCGCTGACGTCGAGGTTGCCGCTGGCCGCCAGGCCGATGCCGCCGGTGATGGCCGCGGCGAGGTCGGTCAGGATGTCGCCGAACAGGTTGTCGGTGACGATCACGTCGAAGCGCTCGGGGTTGGTGACCATGAAGATGGTCGCCGCGTCGACGTGCAGGTAGTCGTGCGCGACGTCCGGGAACTCCGCGGCGACCTGGTTCACGATGCGGGTCCACAGGTGGCCCGCGTAGACGAGCACGTTGTTCTTGTGGACCAGCGTCAGCTTCTTGCGCGGGCGCGCCTGGGCGCGGGCGAAGGCGTCGCGGACGACGCGCTCGATGCCGAACGCGGTGTTGAGCGAAACCTCGGTGGCCACCTCGTGCGGGGTGCCGGTGCGCAGCGTGCCACCGTTGCCGACGTACGGACCCTCGGTCCCTTCGCGGACCACGACGAAGTCGATCGCCTTGTCGCCGAGGGGCGAGGCGACGCCTGGGAACAGCCGCGCGGGACGCAGGTTCACGTGGTGGTCGAACGCGAAGCGCAGCTTCAGCAGCAGGCCGCGCTCCAGCACACCGGACGGAACGCCCGGGTCGCCGACGGCGCCGAGCAGGATCGCGTCGTGCCCACGCAGTTCCTCGAGCACCGAGTCCGGGAGGGTCTCGCCGGTGGCGTGCCAGCGGCGTGCGCCGAGGTCGTAGTCGACCGTGGACACCTTGAGGTCCGAACCCACTGCGGCGTCGAGAACCTTGAGGCCCTCGGCCACCACCTCGGGGCCGATTCCGTCGCCGCCGATAACCGCCAGTCGAATCTCGCTCATACCACCCAGCTTAATTCAGCGTCTCACCCCTCGGCCCTGCCGTATCGCCATTTGAGACGGCCACGGAGGCGCGGCCATCGGCGATCGTGGTGACCTCGTAGCGGAGTTCGTCGCCCGGCGCAGCGCCGCCGTCCTCGAGCGAGGCGGCCCCGGTGCGGCCCACGGTGTGCCACCCGCCGTCGGGCCTGCGGCGCTGCACACGGAACATCCAGTCCCCGCCGGGCGGTGGCCGCCACTCCACGACGACCGTGCCGTCGCCGAGCCGGCGAGCGGTGACGGCGCTCGGCGGCGGGACGGGTGTCAGGGACGCGGCGAGGGCCTCCGCGATGTCGTCTCGCAGGGCCGTGACCGCCGGTGGCGGCTCGGCCCCGGCGCGGGCAAGCGCGTCCGCGATCGCGCGCTGGGCCTCGTCCAGCCGTCCCTCGCGCAGCGCGGCCCTGGCCTTCTTCAACGGCGCGACGTACCCGGCCTCTCGCTTGCGGTAGTCGACGCGACCCTCGGCGGACGCGGTGTGGTCGGGCGTACCGCTCCCTCGGCCCTCGGGCGGTCGATATCCGGGCGTCCACGTGGCCGACGCCGGCGCGCCCGACCCACTCGGCGCCGGGGGCGTGCTCCGCGCGGGCGACGTCGGAGTGCGGTGCACGTCGAGCGGAACGCCGAGGCTGCGGGCGAGGTCGGCCGGGAGCCGCTCGGCGCGAGCGGCGTCGAGGCCGAGTTCGCGTGCCTGCGCGATCAGGATCTCTCCGTCCTCGGCGGTCAGGCGGTCTTCGACGAGCGACGCGGCGAGCGCACGGGGCCGCAGCTTCTCGGCGACGTCGAGCGCGACGCCGTCGAGGTAGCGCTCGCGCTGCGCCTGGCCGCGTTCCAGGAGGTCCGCGACGTGGGCGAAGACCTCGTCGACCACCGCGCGCAACCGGTTCGGCGGCATCTCGCGGGCACGGGCCCGCCAGGCGTCGGCGGCGAGCGCGACCTGGCGGTCGTCCGCCTCGGGTTCGAGGTCGAGCAGCGCGAAGAGGGTGACGGGCGGTGCGCAGTCCCACAGCGCGCCGAGCTCGTCGAGCAGCGCGCGGATCTGCCGGCGCCGGTCCTCGCCGGTGGAACTTGGGGCGGTCGGCGCCGGCGCGTCGATCGTCGGGTGGGCGCCGAGCCGTGCGGTGGCCTCGGCCTCGGTGAGCCCGGCGGACCGCGCCAGCGCGACGAGCGACGGAAGCTTCTCCCTGGGCAGCGCCCCGTGCCGGGCGAGCAGCGCCTGCACGGCGCCGTCGAGGAGGGCGAAACGGTCGCCGTCGCGCGACTGCCGTTCCAGGCGCACCGCTTCGGCGGTCGCGGCACGACGCGCGGCGGGCAGCAGCAACTGGGACCGTGCGGCGTGGTCGGCGACGAGGTCGGCGGCGAGCGCCCCGTACTTCGGGTGGTCGCGGTGGCGCTGCCAGAAGCCCCAGACCTCGTCGAGGCGCGCGGCCACGCTCGCGTCGTCGAGGCCGCCGTCGAGCGGAAGGTCGTAGAGCTCGAACGGGTCCGAGGCCGCCGCTCCCCCACGCGCGAGCACGGCGGCCAGGACGCGCTTGCGGTAGTCGTTCGCGTCGAACGGCATCACTGGTCCCGCCGACGGGAGCGCAGGATCTGCTCCCGTTCGCGGGCGACCTCGGCCTGCGAGATGGTCGCTCCGGTCTCCGCGGACAGCACGAGCGGCAGGTTCGCCTCGACGTGGTGGGCGGTCACGTGCAGCACGCCGTCGAAGCCCATCTGGAAGTCGATGCGGACCTCCGAACCGCCGGAGTACCCCGGCGGAATCCCCTCGATCTGACCGGCCATCAGAATCTTCGCGTCGTTCGGGTCGGCCGACGCGGACTGGCCCTGCTGCTCGACGACGACGATGCTGATCGTGTCCTGGTCGGTCCGCATGGTGCCGAAGGAGCGGGCGACCTTGATCGGGAGCGGGTCGTTGCGCCGCACCAGCCAGGTGGCCTCCAGGCGATCGCCTTGGTCGGACACCGCGAGGACGCCGAAGCCGCGGGACACGACAGTGTCGACCCGGATCTCCACCGAGCGGCGCACCGACTCCGGGGGCAGTCCGATCGCGGTGGCCACGCGTTCGCAGGCCGCGGCGAGGTCCGCCTCGGCCGCGCTCTCGACCGAGTCTCCGTCGCGGAGACGCCCGCGGGTGCGCAGGTCGGACATCACCATGCGCTCGAGATCGTGCTTGGCCCCGTACACCGCAGCGCCGCGTACGACCGCGAGTTCGGGATCGTGCAGTTCGGGCGAGAGCCCGAGGTCGTAGCGCAGCGCCTGCGCCACCGCGGGCATCCGCGACGAGCCGCCGACGAGAAAGGCACGGTCCACGCGGCCCACGCCGCGGCGACCCGCCGCCTCCAGGCAGCTGCGGGTGAGGTCGACCGTGCGGCGCAGCAGCGTGGCGGTGAGGTCGGCGAGGATCGCGCGGGTCACGGGCACCACGGCCGTGCGGCCGTCGTGACTCACCGTCACTTCCGTCGACTCCCGTTCGCTCAGCTCGCGCTTGGCGCGTTCCGCGGCGAGCACGAGTTCCTGTGCGCCGAGCGAATCGTCGAGCGGGTCCTCGGCGTCCGGGTGCGCCGCGCAGAAGCGCCGCGACAGGTAAAGCGCCAGCCGCTCGTCCCAGTCGGCGCCGCCGAGCTGGTGGTCGCCTTCGACGGCCAGCACGGTGATACGCCGATCGGCCAGCTCGATGACGGTGGCGTCGAAGGTTCCGCCACCGAGGTCGTAGACGAGCACCGTCTCGAAGTCCGCGGTCTTCGACAAAGACGTGCGCCCGTCGACGTGGCCGAAGCCGTAGGACATGGCCGCGGCGATGGGCTCGGAGAGGACCCCGACGACGTTCAAGCCGGCGTAGCTGCCGGCGAGCATGGTGGCCCGGCGTTCCTCGTCCCCGAAGTAGGCGGGCACGGTGATCACGGCGTGCTTGACCTCGGCGCCCATCGAGAACCGGGCGTCCGCGACGAGGCTCTCCAGGATCAGCGCCGACACGGCCGGGGCGGACCAGCCCTTCCCGTGCGCGACGAAGCGCCAGTCCGTGTCCCCCATGCGCCGCTTGACCAGGGAGCACACGTGCTCCGGGTCGGCGCGGGCCTGGCGCCGCGCGCCCTCCCCCACCAGGTGCTCGCCCGGGGTCGCGAACAGGACGACGCTCGGCACGTTCGCCGACCCGCTCATGCCCACGACGACCTGCGGGGAGCCGTGGGCGTCGACGTACCCGATCGCGGAGTTGGTCGTCCCGAGATCGATGCCGTACACGGTCATGCGCGCTCCCCACGAGCCTGCGGTGGAACGACGTCGATCCTGCCACTGCGGCCCTCGCACGGGGACCAGCGGGCGATTTTCCAAGGGATCCACCGATCGGGCCAGCGTCGAATCAGACGTTCGCGGAGCAACGGCGCTGGGCCTGAGATCGTCCAAACCGCCATGGTTCGCAGCAAATCTCGCCGTATCCGGCTGGTCGTCGGTGCCGTTGTCCTAGCCCTCGCTGCCGGTTACGGCGCGACGCAGGGGCCCGGGATGTTCGGCATCTCGACCAACCTCCCGGCCGACACCGATGGCGACGGACTCTCCGACCGGGTCGAGCTCGCCGGGTGGGCCACGGCGATCGGGATCGCCCACCGCACCGATCCCCTGTAGGCCGACACCGACGGCGACGGCCTGACCGACGGCGACGAGGCGGGCGCGCGGGTCACGAACCCGGCCGGCCAGATGGTCTACGCCCGTTTCTCCGACCCCACGCGTCCCGACCTCGACAGCGACGGCCTGACCGACGCAGAGGAGGCCGACCTCGGCCTGGACCCCGCCGATCCCGACAGCGACCACGACAACCTCGGCGACGCCCGCGAGGTTCAGACCGTCGGTTCCGATCCTCTCGTCGCGGACACCGACGGCGACGGAATGTTCGACGGAGACGAGGACGCCCAGGGCCGCAGTCCTCTGCTGGTCGAGGTGCCCGGTTTGTCCGGCGTCGCCGATTTTGGCAAGGGCGCCCTGCTCGGCGAGTTCAACCACAAGGACAACCTGGCGTGGCTGTTGGGCAACCTGACCGCCGGCGGATCCAGCCTCGTTCCAGGTGTGGGTTGGGTCACCGGCACGGTCTTCGACTCCCGAGATGCCCTCGGGGCCGCCCTCAACGGGGACCTGACCGGAGCGGGACTCAGCGCGGTGGGCCTGGTTCCCGGCTTCGGCGACGCGGTGGCCATCCCCGGGAAGGTCGCGGCATACGTCGCCCGGCATCCCGACCAGGCCGCGGTGGTGGCGGCAGCCATCGCAGGTCTCGCCTCGATCCCGCTCGCGATCAAGGTTGCGATCTCCAAGAGGCTGACGTCGAGTTGGGACGTCGCGCGCGCCGCCGGCGCGAGCGACGAGGCGCTGCTCGCGCTGCTCAAGGGTCAGACGAACCTCGACGTCCTCGCCGCGTCCGTCAAGCGGTCGGGCCACGTCGCCGGCAAGCCCGCGCCGTTCCTCGCCGACGGCCCGGCGGGCGAGAGGTTCCTCCTCGAGCAGTTCGGTGCAGGCGCAGGCGCCACGACACAGGTCGTGGCGAAGACGAGCGGCTGCATCCTCGTCTGCAACGCCGTGGCCCGGCGCTTCGACGTCGTAGTCGACGGCGTGGCACACGAATCCAAGGTCGGCAAGGCCTATCTCACGCCGGCGTTGGAAAGGCAGATCCGGTCCGACGCGTATCTGATCAAGAACGGCGACATCAAGGGCGCGCACTGGCACTTCTTCCCCAGCGCGGCCAGCAACACGCTGGGTGCGGACCGCAAGCTCCTCGATCTGCTCGACGAGCTCAAGATCCCGTACACCGTCCACCTCCCGGCCTGACCGGAACGCAAGCGAGGACCTGCAGAGAACGACCTCTGTCCATCAGGCGTCGGCGAACACATCTGCAGCAGTCGCGGCGTCGAGTGCGCGAGTTCCCCAGGCTCTGAGTTGCTCGATGTCGGAGCAGTCGAGAATCGTGGCGCGTTCTGCTTCGTTGAGCGCCACGCCTCGGTGATCCAGGCTCGGGGGTGGCCGCCGCGTCCGCCGCCTCAAGCACGCGCGGAATCCTGTCCGGACCCAGGACCAGTGGCGTCAGCACCGAGTCCGGCGGACCGAGCTCGATCGGCACGCTCGCCCAGCGGGCGGTGGCCCCGTCGGGGCAGACCACGAGCAGGATCGTCGGGCACTGGGATCGACGCCGGACGGACGCAACGTATTCCGGCCACACCCAACGCTTGGCCTCGTCGGGCCGCAGTTGGATCTCGACGACCACCGCCATCTGAATCGTCGCGGCTTCGAGGAAGACGACGGCGTCGGCGCGCAGTTCGCTCGGACGCATGGCCGCTACCTCGGCCGATCCAAGGCGCGCACGGTCGTGGGCCGGAAGGTCGAGGCCGAAGATCGAGCGCACGACTTCCACCGCCAGGGCCGGGCGGTGGCGGAACAGGTCGGTCAAACCTGCGTGCAGTGGCGAGAGCACGGTGGGACGGTAGACGGCACCACCGACAGAACCCGGTTCCCCGCACGTTCCGGGCGCGGAGCGGGAACTACGTCAGGTCGACGGAGCGGGCCCAGTCCGCGGAGATCGAGGACGCGAGTTCGTCGAGGACCTCGGTGGGAACGGCCGAGTCGACGGTGAGCGCCACCAGTGCCTGGCCGCCCTTGGCGTCGCGGGCGACCTGCATGCCGGCGATGTTGACGTTCGCCTCGCCGAGGACGCGGCCGACGGTGCCGACGATGCCGGGGCGGTCGGTGTACCGGAACAGAACGAGGTGCTCGTGGATCTCGACGTCGACCTCGTACCCGTCGATCTCGACGATCTTCTCGACCATCTTGCGGGCACCGGACAGGGTGCCGGACACGGTCACGATCGTGCCGTCGGCCATGGTCCCGCGCACGGTGAGCAGGTTGCGGTACCGCGGCGACTCCGGGCTGGTGGACAGGTGCACCTCGACGCCGCGCTCCTGCGCGAACAGGGGCGCGTTGACGTAGGAGACCGAGGCCTCTTCGGCGATGTCGGTGAAGACGCCCTTGAGGGTGGCGAGCTCCATGACCTTCACGTCGTGGCGGGCGATCTCGCCGCGGACCTCGACGTCGAGGCGGACCGCGACGCCGCCCGCGAGCGCGGTGAAGATGCGGCCGAGCTTCTCCGCCAGCGGCAGGCCGGGGCGCACGTCCTCGGCGATGACGCCGCCCTGGACGTTGACCGCGTCCGGGACGAGTTCGCCGGCCAGCGCGAGGCGCACGGACTTGGCAACCGAAATGCCGGCCTTCTCCTGCGCCTCGTCGGTGGAGGCGCCGAGGTGCGGCAACGCGACGACGTTGTCCAACTCGAACAGCGGGCTGTCCGTGCAGGGCTCCTTGGCGTACACGTCGAGGCCGGCACCGGCGACGCGGCCCTCCTTGAGAGCGGCGTAGAGCGCGGCCTCGTCGACGATGCCGCCGCGGGCGGCGTTCACGATGTGCACGGTCGGCTTGACGGTGCGCAGCGCCTCCTCGCCGATCAGGCCGACGGTCTCGGCCGTCTTCGGCAGGTGCACGGTGATGAAGTCCGACTCGCGCAGCAGCTCGTCCAGCGGGACGAGGCGCACGCCGAGCTGGGTGGCGCGCGCGGCGGACACGTAGGGGTCGTAGGCGATCAGGTCGACCTCGAACGCCGCGAGGCGCTGGGCGACGAGGGCGCCGATGCGGCCGAGGCCGACGACGCCGACGGTCTTCTCGGCAACCTCGACGCCGGTGTACTTGGAGCGCTTCCACTGGCCGGCGCGCAGGGCGGCGTGGGCGGGCGAGACGTGGCGCGCGCTGGCCAGCAGCAGCGCGACCGCCAGTTCGGCGGCGCTGGTGATGTTCGACTGCGGGGCGTTGACGACCATGACGCCGGCCTTCGTGGCGGCGGGAACGTCGACGTTGTCCAGCCCGACACCGGCGCGGGCGACGACCTTCAGGTTGCGCGCGGCCGCGAGAGCCTCGGCGTCGACCTGGGTGGCGGAGCGGATGAGGATCGCGTCCACGTCCGCGATGGCCTGAAGCAGCGCGGACCGGTCGGCGCCGTCGCAGTGGCGAATCTCGAAATCGGGACCGAGGGCCTCGACGGTGGCGGGCGAGAGCTCTTCGGCGATCAGCACCACGGGCTTGGTCACGAGGGTTCCTCAGGGCTTGGCTGGACGGGAGCCTTACTGCGGGAACACGTCGTCGTGCCCAAGCACCCGATTGTAACGGGCCCGAAACGCGCGTAACGCCCCGCGGGCGCGGGGCGTTACGGGTGCGTTCTGCAGTTAGCGGGAGCCGCCGCCGTCGCCGGCGCGGGGGCCGTCGTGGTGGCGGTGACCGCGGTGACCGCGCTCGTAGCTGAAGTCGCCGTGGACCGGGTCGCCGAAGCGCCAGTCGTGCGGGTCGCTGCGGTGGCCGTGGTGGTGGCCGTAGAACCGGTCGTAGTTGTCGTCCTCGCCGTACGACTCCTTCTCGCGGGTCCGCTCGTAGTACTCCGAGTAGCCGTCGCGGTCCTCGTGAATCTCCTCGACCTTGTGGTCGGACTTGTACTCCTCGTCGTCGTAGCCCATCGAGGCGGCACCCGCGGCGGGCGCCACGGACAGGGCGGCCACCATGGCGGCGCCGACGGCCAGCGTGCGGTACAGAGCGGTGCGCATGATTCCCCCAAGGAGTCTGATTCGACTGGTGCTAGAGGACCAGACGACGATCCCTTTGCGAGAGCAAAACGATCCAGTTCACTCCTATGGAGCAATACCCGCGGAAAAACCGACAGCCCGGTCGGAGGGAGCTTCCGACCGGGCTGTCTCCCCGTGTTAGACCTGGATCCTTCTCCGCGCCCGGTGGGCAGCGGAGGCTGTCAGGCTTGGATCCAGCTCATCAGTGGGCGCAGCTTGGCGCCGGTCTGCTCGATCGGGTGATTGTGGCCTTCCTCGACGTACTTCTTGTAGTTCGGAAGGCCGTTGTCGTACTCCTCCATCCAGCGGTTGGCGAAGGTGCCGTCCTGGATCTCGCCGAGGATCCGCTTCATCTCCGCCTTGGTCTCGGCGGTGACGATGCGCGGGCCGGAGACGTAGTCGCCCCACTCGGCGGTCTCGGAGATCGACCAGCGCATCTTGGAGATGCCGCCCTCGTACATGAGGTCGACGATCAGCTTGGTCTCGTGCAGGCACTCGAAGTACGCGACCTCGGGCTGGTAGCCCGCCTCGATCAGCGTCTCGAAGCCGGCCATGATCAGGTGGCTCAGGCCGCCGCACAGGACGACCTGCTCGCCGAAGAGGTCGGTCTCGGTCTCCTCGGTGAAGGTGGTCTTGATGATGCCCGCGCGGGTGCCGCCAATGCCCTTGGCGTAGGACTTCACGAGGTCCCACGCGCCGCCGGTGGCGTCCTGCTCGACGGCGATGATGCAGGGAACGCCCTTGCCCTCCTGGAACTGACGGCGCACCAGGTGGCCGGGGCCCTTCGGGGCGACCATGCACACGTCGACGCCGGCCGGGGGCTCGATCAGGCCGAAGCGGATGTTCAGGCCGTGGCCGAAGAACAGCGCGTCGCCGTCCTTGAGGTTGTCCTTCACGGAGTCCCGGTACAGGGTGCGCTGCACGGGGTCCGGCGCGAGGATCATGATCACGTCGGCCTCGGCGGCCGCTTCGGCGGGAGTGACGACCCGCAGGCCCTCCTCCTCGGCCTTCGCGCGGGACTTGGAGCCCTCCGGCAGGCCTACCCAAACGTCGACGCCGGAGTCGCGCAGCGACAGCGCGTGCGCGTGCCCCTGGCTGCCGTACCCGAGCACCGCAACCTTGCGGCCCTGGATGACCGACAGGTCGGCGTCGTCGTCGTAGAACATCTCTGCCACGAAACTGCTCCTCGTTGTCTTTTCTGTGAAGGGAAAGGCTACGCGCTGCGCTCGACCGGGCGAAGCGACCGGTCGGTGATGGAGCGGGGACCACGGCCGATGGCGACCATGCCGGACTGCACGAGCTCCTTGACGCCGAACGGCTCGAGCATGCGCAGCAGCGCGTCGAGCTTGTCGGCGGAGCCGGTGGCCTCGATGGTCACCGAGTCCGGCGAGACGTCGATGACCTTGGCGCGGAACAGCTGCACCGTCTCGAGGATGTGCGAGCGGTTCTCCATGTCCGAGCGCACCTTCACCAGGAGTAGCTCGCGCTGCACGGAGCTGGTCGGCTCGAGCTCGACGATCTTGATGACGTTGATCAGCTTGTTCAGCTGCTTGGTCACCTGCTCGAGGGGGTTGCTCTCCACGTTGACGGCGATCGTCATGCGGGAGATCTCGGGGTGCTCGGTGGGACCGACGGCGAGGGAGTCGATGTTGAACCCGCGCCGGGAGAACAGGCTCGCGATGCGAGCCAGGACGCCGGGCTTGTTCTCGACGAGCACGGAAAGCGTGTGAACGGTCATGGCCTATTCCTCTTCTTCGCTACGGTCCCAGGTCGGCGCGAGGCCGCGGGCGTAGAGGATCTCGTCGTTGCTGGTGCCGGCGGCGACCATCGGCCAGACCATCGCGTCCTGGTGGACGACGAAGTCGATGACCACGGGGACGTCGTTGATCTCCATCGCCTTGCGGATCGTCGCGTCGACGTCCTCGGCCTTGTCGCAGCGCAGCCCCACGCAGCCGTAGGCGTCGGCGAGCTTCACGAAGTCCGGGATGCGCTTGGACTGCAGGTCGGTGTTCGAGTACCGGCTGTCGTAGAACAGGGTCTGCCACTGGCGGACCATGCCGAGGTTGCCGTTGTTGATGACGGCCATCTTGATCGGGATGTCGTTGATGGCGCAGGTGGCCAGTTCCTGGTTGGTCATCTGGAAGCAGCCGTCGCCGTCGACGCCCCACACGACGGCGTCGGGCTTGCCCACCTTGGCGCCCATGGCGGCGGGAACCGAGTAGCCCATGGTGCCCAGGCCACCGGAGTTCAGCCACGTGCCGGGCTTTTCGTACTTGACGAACTGCGCGGCCCACATCTGGTGCTGACCGACGCCGGCGCAGTAGATCGCGTCCGGCCCGGCGATCTCGCCGAGACGCTCGAGCACGTACTGCGGCGAAAGTCCCCCGTCCTCGGGCTCGTCGTAGCCCAGCGGGTAGCGGCTGCGCAGCTCGGAGACCTGCTGCCACCACTCCGCGTAGTTGCCGCGCGTGCCCGCGTCGTGCTCGGCCTGGAGCGCGACGATCAGGTCGGCGATCACCTCGCGGGCGTCGCCCACGATCGGGACGTCCGCGTGCCGGTTCTTCCCGATCTCCGCGGGGTCGATGTCGGCGTGGATGACCTTGGCCAGCGGGGCGAAGGAGGAGAGCTTGCCGGTGACCCGGTCGTCGAAGCGTGCGCCGAGGGTGACGAGCAGGTCCGAGCGCTGCAACGCACCGACGGCGGCAACGGAGCCGTGCATGCCAGGCATGCCCAGGTGCAGCTCGTGGCTGTCGGGGAAGGCGCCGCGGGCCATGAGCGTGGTGACCACGGGGATGCCGGTGAGCTCGGCGAGCACCTTCAGCTCGGCGGAGGCACCGGCCTTGATCACGCCACCGCCGACGTAGAGGACGGGGCGCTCCGCGGCGACGATCAGCTTGGCGGCCTCGCGCACCTGCTTGGCGTGCGGGCGGGTCACCGGGCGGTACCCGGGCAGATCGATGCTCTCCGGCCACACGAAGGTGGTCTTGGCCTGCAGCGCGTCCTTGGAGACGTCGACGAGGACCGGGCCGGGGCGGCCGGTGCTGGCGATGTGGAACGCCTCCGCGATGGCCCGCGGGATCTCGTCGGCGTTGGTCACCAGGTAGTTGTGCTTGGTGATCGGCATCGTGATGCCGCGGATGTCCGCCTCCTGGAAGGCGTCCGACCCGATCGCGGCACTGGGCACCTGCCCCGTGATCGCGACGATCGGGACCGAGTCCATGTGCGCGTCGGCGATGGCGGTCACGAGGTTGGTCGCACCCGGTCCGGAGGTCGCCATGCAGACGCCGACCCGGCCGGTGGCCATCGCGTAGCCCTGCGCCGCGTGGCCCGCGCCCTGCTCGTGGCGGACGAGGATGTGGCGGATCTGCTTGGAGTCGAACAGCGGGTCGTAGGCGGGAAGGATCGCGCCGCCAGGGATGCCGAAGATGACCTCTACGCCCGCCGCCTCGAGCGAGCGGATCAGCGACTGTGCGCCGGTGATCGTGGCTGTCGGGTCGTCTGCCATCGGACTCTCTTCTCCTCGGACGAGCTCTTGCCTGGGCACAAAAAACCCCTCGCGCCCACTACCTGGGCCTAGCGAGGGGTGGCGCGCGAAGCAGACGCGGGCGTCAGCTTGCGCGCTCGCGTACTACGGTCGTGAACGGATACACAAGGAAACCGTCCCCGATGACGGCGTCCGGTGTCAAGTTGACAGTTGTCCCCTGCCCTGGAGGCTGCGTGAAGCCCGTTCCCGCTCTGGTCGCAGCGCTGGCCCTGATTGCCGCCGCCGGCTGCTCGACAGACGAGGAGGGGGCTGTGTCGCCGCTCGTTCCAGAGTCCTCGGCCGCCCCTGCCGTCTCGTCCGCGCCGTCCGCGCCGTCCGCGCCGGCGGCCGCCACCCCGACGATGGGCGCGACCCTGACCCAGGGCCTGGACGCGCCGTGGGGGCTGGTGGCGCTGCCGGACGGCTCCGTGCTGATCTCCCAGCGCGACAACGCCGAGGTCGTGCGGGTCGGCAAGGACGGGGCGCGGGAGACCGTCGGCAAGGTCTCGGGCGTGTTCCCGGGCGGCGAGGGCGGCCTCATGGGCCTGGCGATCGCCCCGGACTTCGACTCCGACCCGGCGGTCTACACCTACTTCACCGCGTCCGGCGACAACCGGATCGTGAAGCTGCCGTACCGGGACGGAAAGTTCGGCGATCCCACGGTGATTCTGCAGGGGATCAAGAAGGCGGGCATCCACAACGGCGGCCGCATCGCGTTCGGCCCGGACGGGAAGCTGTACGCGGGCACCGGCGACGCCGCGATCAAGGACACCTCGCAGGACGCGAACTCGCTCAACGGCAAGATCCTGCGGCTGAACCCGGACGGGAGCGTGCCCGCGGACAACCCCACGAAGGGCTCCCCGGTCTACTCCCTGGGCCACCGCAACGTCCAGGGACTGGACTGGGACGACGACGGCAACCTGTGGGCCGCCGAGTTCGGCCAGAACACCTGGGACGAACTCAACCTGATCAAGCCTGGCGCCAACTACGGCTGGCCGACCGTGGAGGGACGCGCCGGCCGGGAGGGCTTCGTCGACCCCGTCGCCCAGTGGCGACCCAGCGTCGCCTCTCCCAGCGGCATCGCGGTCGCGGGCGGATCGGTCTGGATGGCGGGTCTCAAGGGCGAGCGGCTGTGGCAGATCCCCATCGTGAAGGGCGGCAGGGATCCGCAGACCGGCGAACCGAAGGCCCACTTCGAGGGCGAGTACGGCCGCCTGCGGACCGTCGTCCGCACGCCGGACGGCGATCTGTACCTGACGAACTCCACCACCGACGGCCGCGGCCGCCCCGGCGACAACGACGACCGCCTGTTCCGCGTCGAACTGTCCTGAGGCGTCCGAACAACCGTGGTACCGGCTTCACGGGTGCTCGGACGCCGTGGCCGGCCCTCGTCAGGCGGCGGTCAGGCCAGGACGAGTCGTTCGACCTGCTGGCCGGTCACCTCGGCGATCAGTTCGAAGTCCTTGTCCAGGTGCAGCACGACGAGGCCGGCCCGCTCGGCGATCGCCGCGATGAGCAGGTCGGGTACCGACGGCGCCCGGTGCATCCCCCGGTCCGCCAACAGCGCCTGCACCTCGCAGGCTCGGTCCTCTGCGGCAGGCGTCGCGTACTCGGTGGGCATCGACGACAACGGTTGGCCGGCTGCTTCCGAGCGCAGATCGGAAGCATTCCGCGCCGAGTATCCCAACTCCAGTCGCGTGAGCGTGCTGATCCGGACCAGGCCGCAGTCGACGCGCCCGCCCCACTCCGCGGCGTCGCGCGCCTCCCCCATGCGCAGATAGGCCGACTTGTCGATCAGCCAGAGCTTCACTCCCACGCCCGGCGCATGATCTCCGGGTCGTTCAAGTCCTTGAAGACTTCGGCAGTGCGCTTGAAGTCCTCCACCGTGCAGGGGGCCACCGGCCGGGCGGCCTCGCGCACGATCTCTCGGCGCAGGTACTCCGAACGCGACAGGCCAGCCTGGCGAGCCTTGGCGTCGAGCGAGGCCACCACTTCGGCCGGCACGTCGCGAATCAGGATGTCAGGCATCGGCGCCACCTCCGTACTCGACGCTATCAAGGGATAGCGTCGAGTGGTGGGCCATGTCGAACTCGCCGTGGGCGCGCGAGCTTCGCGACCGTCGTTTCGATTCTCGACGGCTGCGGCGGCCGTAGAGCACCGAGGCGACGGCCCGGGCGAATTGGCCGCCCATGGCCGCCTCATCGCTACGGCTCTGTGCTCTCCAACCGTCGATCCGGTGCGTCGATGCGAACGCCACAGGCGAGGCACCAGTCCATCGGTCGTCCGACGGCCCGTTCGATGCCGTCCCGCTCGATCGTATGGACCGCGCAGACCGTCTGACCGAGGTGCGTGCGGATGGTCTCGACGATGAACCGCGCGCGCTCCGCGTGGGTCGAGCCGTAGCGGTGGCATCCGGCGACGCCCTCCGCGATCACGGTTCCCTCCTCGAGTTCCTTGGTCCGCCGATTCGATTCGTCGTCGAGGTCCCCTCCGGTCCACACCTCCACGAATCGGCCGGTGGGTAGCAGGTCCAGTTCCGGTAGCGCTCGTTCTCCGCCTGCCACTCGTCCCACGCTCGGCGCCGGTCCTCGGCCGTCCGCCGACAGGAGCAGTCCGCCCCGTAGGCGTGAAAGTCCGACTCGGGAAGCCGCGGGTGGCACGAGCACGAACACGGCTCGCCCGTTTCGACGCCGCGGACGACGAAGAAGGCGTCGAGCAGCGTCTCCGCGCGGGTCTGCAGGTCGCCGCCGCACGCGTCGGCGAATGCCATTGCGTCGACCATCCGCACCAGCTGGAGGCGGCGCGATTCGGCCTGCTGCCGGTCGCGTTCTGCGCGCCACTCGTCGCCGCCCGTCGGGCGGAAGATGTACAGCTCGGGTTCGTCGTCCACCCGGCGAGAGTGCTGCGCCGAGTCAACCTCGCGCAACCGAGTTTCGATACCTGACGGACAGTCAGCGTTGTCGTCCGCGTCGTTTCGCAGCCTTCAGCCCTTGACCGCGCCGGCGGTGAAGCCCTGGATGAAGCGGTCCAGGAACACGTTGAACAGCAGGGCGATGGGGACGGCGACGAGGATCGTCGCGGCCTGCAGCGACTGCCAGAAGTAGACGTCGCCGCGGACCAGGGCGGTGGGGACGCCGGTGCTGATCGGCTTGCCGTCGGTCGGGGAGACGAACGCGAGGGCGTAGATGAACTCGCTCGCGGTGAGCGTGAAGGCGAAGACGACGACGGCCACGATGCCGGGGAACATCAACGGCAGCACGGTGCGGACAAAGGCGCCGACGCGACTGCAGCCGTCGACCATCGCCTGTTCCTCGATGTCCTTCGGGATCGAGCGCAGGAAGCCCATCAGCAGCCATACCGACACGGGGATCGTGATCGTCGGATAGACGAGCACGAGAGACCACGTCGAGTCCTGCAGGCCGAGTTCGCCGACAACGCGGGCGAGCGACAGGAACAGCAGCGTCGGCGGGACCAGGTAGACGAAGAAGATGCCGATGGCCATCGGCCCGGACCACGGGCGGTCCAGCCGCGCGAGGCTGTACGCGGCGGGCAGCGCCAGCGCGAGGGTGAGCGCGACGACGAGCGCGCCGACCCACAGCGAGTTCCAGACGAACGTCGGGAACGCCGTGGAGTTCCACAGGTAGTCGACGTGCTTGGTCGTCGGCGGCAGGTTGAAGGCGAACGGGTTGTTCTTCGGGATGTAGAGGTCCTGGTTCTGCTTGAAGGCGGTGATCGCCGCCCACACGAACGGGCCGGCGCAGACCAGGGCCGCACCGATCGCCAGGAGGTAGACGGCGATCCGGCCGCCGACGTGCTTGCGGCGCGCGGCCCGGCGGCGGGCGGCGAAGACCCTGGCCTCGGTCACGACGGCTCCGCTCGCTTGACGGCGCGCAGGATTGCGACGGCGGCGGCCAACAGCAACGGGAAGAGGAACAGGGCGATGGCCGCGCCCTGCGCGAGGTCGCCGCCCTCGATGCCGCGGAAGTACGCCCAGCTCGAGAGAACCTGGGTGGAGTTCGTCGGCCCGCCGCGGGTGAGGACGTAGACGACGGTCATGTCGGTGAAGGTCATGATCGCGCCGAACAGCGCCGCGACGGCGATGATCGGCATGGTCAGCGGGATCGTCACTCCGAACATGCGCCGCCAGAAGCCGGCGCCGTCGACCTGCGCGGCCTCCTGCACGTCCTTCGGGATGGAGACGAGGCCGGCGACCATGATGACGGCGGCCAACGGGACCAAACGCCACACGTGCACGAGGATGATCGAGGCCATCGCGAGGTTCGGCTTCGCCAGCCAGTACTGGTTCTCCTCCGTCAGGCCGCTGGTACGCAGCAGCCAGTCGATCGGGGAGTAGAGAGAGTCCAGCAGCCACAGCCACGCGATCGTGGACAGCGCGATCGGCGTCGTCCAGGGCAGCAGGACGAGGAAGCGGACGAGCCACTTGCCCTTGAAGTCCGCGATCAGGATGTTCGCGAGGATCTTGGCGAACACGACGATGAGGACCATCGAGATCACCGTGAACACCACGGTGTTGCGCAGCGAGCGCCAGAACACCGGGTCGTCGAAGACGTTGCGGTAGTTCTCCAGACCGACCCAGTCGAAGCTCGGGTCGCCGGCGGTGACGTCGCTGAAGCTGAAGGCGATGGCCAGGCCGAGCGGGAACGCGACCAGCGCGAGGATGTAGAGGACCGAGGGCAGCAGGAACGCCCAGGCGAGGAACCCCTCGCGGTCGGCGAGGCGCCGCCGGCGACGGGTGGGAGCAGGCGCCGTCGTCACGCGCCGGCTCGCAGCGCGGCCGCGGTTGTCTTCAGACCGGTCGCGGCGTCGAAGTAGCGCAGCCGACTCGCTTCGACGGCGAACCCGGCGAGCTCGCCTGGCCGGATCTCCGTGGTGACCGTGGCGGGCAGGCGCGCGATGACCTTCGTGGGCTCCCCCAGGCCTTCGGCGACGCCGTAGACGTGCCGGTCCCCGGACAGGTATTCGACGCGCTCGACGGTGAGACGTACCGGGATGCGGTCGGTGGCCAGGCCGCGCTGCGGCAGGCCACCGGGCAGCAGGTGCTCGGGACGGAAGCCGACGAGAATCTTGGTGCCGTCGACGTCGTGCGGAACGAGGTTCATCGGCGGGGAGCCGATGAACGTGGCGACGAAGGTGTCCGCCGGGTCGTCGTACACCTCGCGCGGCGGGCCGATCTGGCGGATCTTGCCGGCGAACATCACCGCGATCCGGTCGCCGAGCCCCATGGCCTCGATCTGGTCGTGCGTCACGTAGATCGTGGTCGTCTTGACGTTCTGCTGGAACCGCTTGAGCTCGTCGCGGGCGGTGGCGCGCAGCTTCGCGTCCAGGTTGGACAGCGGCTCGTCGAGCAGGAAGACGCTGGGCTGGCGGACGAGGGCTCGGGCGAGCGCGACGCGTTGGCGTTCGCCGCCGGACAGCGCGCGCGGGCGGCGGTCCAGCAGATGGCCGATGCCGAGCAGGTCCGACGCCCAGGCGATGCGGGTGGTCCGGTCCGCCGTGGGCATCTTCGCGGCCTTGAGCGGGAAGGCGATGTTCTCCCGGACGGTCTTGTGCGGGTAGAGCGCGTAGCTCTGGAACACCATGGCGATGCGGCGGTCTCGCGGCGGGAGGTCGGTGACGTCGTGCCCGCCGATGAGGACGCGTCCGGCGGTCGGCGTTTCGAGACCGGCGATCGTACGCAGCAGCGTGGTCTTGCCGCACCCCGAGGGGCCGAGCAGGACGAGGTACTCGCCCTCGGCGGTGGCGAGATCCACTCCGTCGACGGCGTTGGCCTGGCCAGTGGCCTTGCCCCTGCGTTTTTGTTTGCCCGCGTCGCGCCGGAGGCGCCCATTGGCAGTGTAGGACTTCACCAGTCCGCGGACCTCGACGACCGACACGTGAGCGAACCTATCCGGCCACCAGGCCCTTGCCGCGCCACTTGTCGAAGATCGGCTTGATCTGCCGTTCCGCGTCGGCGACGGCGTCGGCCGGGCTCAGCTCGCCGCGAGCGGCCTTGGCGAACATGTTCGGGACGATGAACGTGGCGAAGACCTCGGCCTCGGCGGTGTTCATGACGCCCGGGTGTCCGACGTTGGTGCTCCAGTCCGTGGCGTTCTTGAGCACGGAGAGCTTGTTGGCCGGTCGCGCGCCGAACGGGTCGTCGTCCAGCCAGGAGTTCAGATTGGGCACGGTGGAAGCGAAGGCCGGCAGGTCGTACAGCTTGGACGCGTACGTCGCCGCGGCCATGTTCGCGGTGTAGTGGAGCAGGAACTCCTTGGCCGCGTCGATCCCCTTCGCATGAGCGGGAACGATCCAGTTGTACATGACGTGCTGAGCCGCGAGCGCGGCCTTCGGACCGCGCAGGGCGGGCACGAACGCGACGTCGTCGGCGACCTGCGGGTTCTGTTCCTGCGCGGTTCGGTACGCCGAGACCGAGTTGACGATGTAGGACATCTGACCCGCGATCAGACCCTGGTTGTTCGACGCCGGGTTCCAGGCGAAGACCTCGTTGGTCATCGTCGCCTTGAACAGCGTGGTCATGTACTCCACCGCCGCCACGGTCTCCGGCGAGTTGATCACGACCTGGCTGTTGGCGTCCTGGATCGAGGCGCCGTAGGACCACATCAGGGCGCGGGCGACCATGTTCGAGTCGACCTCCTGGGACATGCCCAGGCCCATCTGGATCTTCTGTTCGGACTTGATCTTCGCGCCGGCGGTCAGCAGGTCGTCCCAGCTGGTCGGGCCGGCGGGCATGCCCGCCTGCGTCCACAGCGAGGTGCGGAAGTTGCCGGGGTCCGGCGCCCAGCCGGGCGCGAACGCGTAGTGCTTGCCGGTCACCGGGTTCTGACTGGACTTCACGCAGATCGGCAGCTGCGGGCCGTGCCGGCGGACGGCCTCGTCCGCGACGTCCTTGAGGTCGACCACGCTCGGCTCGAACTGCGCGAGCGGAGCGATGTACTGGACGAGGTCGTGGCCCTGCCCGGCCTGGATCTCCGCGGCTATGCGGGCGGGGATCTCTGTGTTCGTGATGTGGTCGACGGTGACGTTGACCCCCGCCTGCCGGCCCCAGTCCTTGGCGAACTGGTCGAACCACACGTCGTGCGCGGGCACGAAGTGGCTCCACAGCAGGATCTTCAGATCGCCGGCGACCGCACGGCCGGGCGGCGAGAACGTGGGGACCGGCGCGGGGACGCCGGCCGACGTGGGGCCCGGGCCGGCCACGGCGCCGCCCCCGGCCGAGCCGCCGCAGGCGGTGAGCAGCGTCGCCATGCCCGCCAGGGCCAGGAAGTCCCGCCGCCGCAGACCCTCGCCGTCCATGCCGCCTCCGTCGTCGTCGGTGCCTCCGAT
Source organism: Sporichthyaceae bacterium (assembly GCA_052386455.1). Classification (GTDB taxonomy): domain Bacteria; phylum Actinomycetota; class Actinomycetes; order Sporichthyales; family Sporichthyaceae; genus JBQTKD01. The sequence continues at coordinate 27,871 of JBQTKD010000115.1, read as the reverse complement.
TCTGCACCGGTGATCAAGAGCGTCGCGGCAGGCGCAGCGGTGCGGAGATTCGCCGGCGCGTCCCGGGCTGGCCCCGCAAGCGGATCGCCTCGCGCACGGACGCCCGGCTGCCGTCCGAACGCAGCCGCGCCTGGAAGCAGATCAACGGGGAAATGCGCCGCAGCGGCCGGTCCCGGCCATAGCCTGCGAACGTTTCGGACGCTTGGCGCGTCCTCGTCCGAACGGCGGAGAAATTTCTGGCCATTCGGCCGATTCCGGCGGAACCGAAAAGGGACGATCAGCGTCGAAGCTCGCATCGGCGCAGGAAACGAAGAAGGTGGACGCATGTCCGGACACGAGTTCACATCTTCCGACCGCGTCGATCCCGCCGGGGAGGGGATGGCGGGAGTCGTCGGGGGTCACCACGCCGAGGTCCGAGCAACGGCAGCCACGGGCTTCGGTGCGCATCGGGCCCCCGCGACACGCAACGGCACAGGGACACCGCCGGCGAGCTTGCGAGCCGGCCAGATACCGCCGGCCGGCAGCCCTACGGGGGGCGGCCGGGTGGCCCGATCCGTCATCGGTGTGTCGTTGCTCGCTGTCACCTTCGGGTTCTCCCCGCTGGGTGTGGAAGGGTCCGTCGCCGCTACTGCGGCGGCGGACCTTTCCGCTTTCCGCAGCTGCAGCGAGTTCACGCAGTACATGCGGACGCAGGCGGAGAAGGAGGTCGGGGCGTACGGCTTCGGCGGCGGGCCGATGCTCTACAAGGGCGCACCGGCGCAAACCATGAACGATTCGCGCGGCGGCGCCCCGACTCCGGTGGCAGCTCCGCAGGAGGCCGTCGGGAACAACGCAACCGGCACGAACGTGCAGGAGCGCGGGGTGGACGAGCCGGACGTCGCGAAGGTCGACGGATCGAAGCTGCTGACCCTCGTCGACGGCAAGCTCGTGATGGTCGAGACCAAGGGCAAGAAGCCCAAGAAACTCGACGCTCTCGGGTTCCCCGAGGGCCAGTACCCCACCGAACTGTTCGTCCTGCCGGGCAACCGGGCACTGGTGATCGGCTCCGCGTGGGAGCAGGAAGCGCAGCCTCGGGCGGACGAGGCGCCCGCGGGCAGACGGTTCGCGCCCGGCGGCTACTACGGCGGCGGCACCTCGCTGGTCGCGGTGACCTTGGTGGACACCTCCGGGTCCTCGCTCAAGCCGCTGCGCAGCGCCCGGGTCACCGGCAGCTACGTGTCCGCTCGGCTGAGCGACGGCGTGGTGCGCATCGTCTTCGGCTCGCGGCCGCGCATCCACTTCGCCGCCCGTTCCGAGGGCGAGCCGGACGCCGTCGCCGAAACCCGCAACCGCGCGACCGTGCGGCAGGCGAAGGCCGAGGCGTTCCTGCCGGAGCGGCAGATCTTCGACGCCGCGGGCAAGGCCGTCTCGAAGGTTCCGCTGCTCGGCTGCACCTCCGTGCGCCGCCCGGACCGGCCCTCGGGCCTGGGCATGCTGTCGGTGATGAACCTGGACACCGAGAACGGCTCCAAGATGTTCGAACGGGGCGAGGGCATCGGCATCGTCGCCAACGGCGACGTCGTCTACTCCTCGACGAGGCGGCTCTACGTCGCGACCACCGAGGGCGGTTGGGGCTGGAACCGCCCGTGGGCCGGGCCGCGCAGGCAGGCCACCGACCAGCGGGTCACCGCGATCCACGCCTTCGACGCGACCACTCGCACGATCTCGGACTACCTCGGCTCGGGTACGGTGCCCGGATACGTGCTCGGCCGCTGGGCGTTCTCCGAGGACCGCGGGTACCTGCGCGTGGCCACCACCACCGGCGAGCCGTGGGCTCCGCAGGAGGACGGGCAGGTCAGCGAGAGCCGGGTCACCGTGCTCGACGAGACCCGCGACGGACTGAAAAAGGTCGGCTCGGTCACCGGGCTCGGCAAGACCGAGCGCATCCGCGGCATTCGCTGGTTCGGCGATCTGGCAGCCATTGTGACGTTCCGTCAGACCGACCCGCTGTACATGGTGGACCTGAGCAACCCGGCCAAGCCGCGAGTGCGCGGCGAGCTGAAGATCCCCGGGTACTCGGCGTACCTGCACCCGACCGGCGGCGGCGGACTACTGGGCATCGGCCAGGACGCGGACTCCGACGGTCGCGTCACCGGGCTGCTGGCGCAGCAGTTCGACGTCTCGAACGTCGCGAAGCCCACCCGCACGGACAAGCTCGGCCTGGGCAAGGGCTACACGACGGTGGAGCACGACTCCCGTGCCTTCACCTACCTGACCGGCCGGCGCCTTGCGGTCATCCCCGCGTGGGTGAACCAGAAGGTGTCCTGCCCGCCGAACGCGCAGTGCGCCGCCGGCGGCCCCGACCAGCCCGGCTTCGTCGGCGAGATCTCCGTGCCCGCGGCGATCGGCGTACTCGTAGGGGCCGACGGATCGCTGTCGCGAGCCGGGAAGTTCATCGGCGACTCGACGATCGTCCGCGTCGTTCCGGTCGGCGACCGCCTCGCGGCGATCACCGCCACCTCGGTGTTCCTGCTGGACCCGAAGGGCCTGAAGCAGGTCGGCTCGGTCCGGACGTCCTCGGCACCGAAGCAGTAGTTTCACGCTTCGCCGCCCCCGGGCCTGCCGGCCTCGGGGGCGGCGCTTCTTTTCGTCCTCCGCCCGCGGGTGGGGCCATCGCGCACGCCCAATGGCCCGGCTCGCGGGCAGAAGTTGAAGATCGGGACGAACGTTTCGTCCGGTTCGCTCGTCCTCGGTTCGTTGGGCAGTGAGGCGCTGCCCCGTCCCCCCAAGGTGAGCCCTCGATGACCGAACCGACCCCCTCCAAGAAGCGCCGACTGCTGCGCCCGGTCCCCCTGGCCGGCGTCGCGATCGGCACCACCGCGGCGGTGACCGCAGCCATCCTGTTGAACCCGGCGAGCACGCCGCAGGCCGCGGCCGCCGTCGACCTTCCGGCGTACGACGACTGCGCCGCCTTCGAGGCGGGCATGCGGGACCTGACCCTCCCGCGCGTCGGTGCCTACGGCATCGACGAGAGCGGCCGCAGGCTCGATCGGACGCTGGCCGGCGAGACGGAGATGCTGAACGGGACGGTCGTCGACGACGCCCCGGCGGCCGCCGCCCCCGAGGCCGCCGCCGCCCCCGCGGCGGAGGCCCCGGCGCTAGCGCAGCCGATGTCCGGCACGGCCACCGAGAAGTCGGCTGCGGCGCCCAAGGCCGAGAAGGCCGCGGCCGCGAAGGAGGCGGCACCGGCAGCCGCCGCCGCAATGGGCAGCGCCGAGTCGCTGACCGAGGTAAGGGAAACCGACTCCGCGTCCGAGATGGCCCGGAAGATGGACGGCGCCGACCGCGCAGTCGGCACGAGTGCGACCGGCACCAACGTGCAGGAGCAGGGCGTCGACGAGGCCGACCTGGCCAAGACCGACGGCAAGATTCTCGTCACCGTCGTCCGCGGCGCGTTGCAGGTCGTCGACGTCTCCGGCACCACTCCCCGGCCGCGCGGCAGCGTGGACCTGCGCGGCGTCCGCCCGAGCGAACTGCTGCTCGAGGGCTCCAAGGTGCTCGTCGTCTCCCCCGGCGACGGGCGCTTCGAGAAGCGTCCGTACGGGTACGCGCAGCCGTCGTCGACGTCGCTGAGCTTCGTCGACATCTCCGACCCGGACCGGCCGAAGCTCACCGGCAGCGAGGAGATCGGCGCGCGGTACCTGTCCGCGCGGATGGTCGACGGCGTCGTGCGCGTCGTGCTGTCCGCGACCCCGCAGCTGTCGTTCACTCGGCCCGGTGGCTGGCGCGACGGCGACCGCATGGGCACGCCCGAGGCCACCGAGGCGAACCGGCAGATCGTGCGCGACGCCAAGGCCGCGGACTGGATCCCGGCCCGGCGCATCGTGGACCACGAGGCCCGGACCGTCGAGGAGAAGCCGCTGCTGGAGTGCAGCGACGTTCGCCACCCGGTGCGCGACTCCGGCGCGGACCTCATCACGGTGCTCAGCATCGACACCCGCGCGACCGACGGTCTCAAGGACCTCGCGGCCACTGCCGTCGTGGCCTCCGGCGACCTGGTCTACGCCTCGGCGGACAAGCTGTTCGTTGCGACCACCGTCGGCGGCTGGGGCGGCGCGTGGCGCCAGCCCGCCGTCGCCTTCGAATCCGACGCCCGCGAGGTCGCTCCGCGACGCAACGGCACGCTGACCGCGATCCACGCCTTCGACATCACCGGCACCACGGCGCAGTACCTGGCCAGCGGCGAGATCGAGGGCTACGTCTACGGCCGCTGGGCGATGTCCGAGCGCGACGGGCTACTGCGCGTCGTGACGACCACCAACGCACCGTGGAACCGGGGCGGCTCGTCGCAGACCGGCGTCGTCGTGCTCGACACCGCGGGCCAGCGGCTCGACGAGCTCGGCCGCGTCGACGGCATGGGCTTCACCGAGACGGTGCGCGCCGTTCGCTGGTTCGACGACCTGGCGGCCATTGTGACGTTCCGTCAGACCGATCCGCTCTACCTCGTCGACCTGTCCCGGCCGACCGAGCCGCGGGTGCGCGGCGAGCTCAAGATTCCCGGCTACTCGGCCTACCTGCACCCGGTCGGCGACCGGCGCCTGCTCGGCATCGGGCAGAACGCCAACGAGTTCGGGCAGACCAGCGGCCTGCAGGTCTCGGCGTTCGACATCCTCGACGTGACCGACCCGCGCCGCAGCGACTCCCTGGAGCTCGGACAGTACTCGAGCTCGCCGATCGAGACCGACCCGCGCGGGTTCGTGTACCTGCCCGACGAGCGGCTCGCGGTGTTCCCGATGAACGCGCCGGTGTCGTACTGCAGACAGTCCGGTCGCTGCCTCCCTCGCGGCGAGCAGGGTGAACTGCCCTACGGCCCCGGCCTGGTCTCCGTGCGTGTCTCAGACGACGGGAGGCTCACGCGGGTCGCCGCGTGGGACTCCCACCTCCAGGGTGGCCTGTCCGCGCTGAAGACGATGCCGCTGCCCGGCGGGCGTCTGGCGCTGCTGGACGGCAGGGGCGTCGCGATCCTCGACGCCCGCTCGCTCAAGGAGTCCGGCTACACCCGCTTCTGAAAAGGCGTCAAGTGCCGTCGCACACGACAGCCGAAATGGCTCCACAAACCGGGACAACACGCCCTTCGGAACAACCATTTCGGCTGTCGTGCGCGCGAGATTCTCTTCTATTCGGCGACGCCGAGGCGGTCGAGGATCAGGGCCTTGACCGTCGCGGCGTCGGCCTGGCCGCGGGTGGCCTTCATGACCGCACCGACCAGGGCGCCGACGGCCTGAACCTTGCCGCCGCGGATCTTTTCGGCGACGTCGGCGTTGGCGGCGATGGCCTCGTGCACGGCGGCGGCCAAAGCCCCGGTGTCGGAGACGACCGCGAGGCCGCGGGCGGCGACGATCTCGCCCGGGCGGCCCTCGCCGGCCAGCACGCCCTCGATGACCTTGCGGGCGAGGGTGTCGTTCAGCGAGCCGGCGTCGACGAGCGCGATCACGTCGTAGACGTCCTGTGCGGAGATCGGGAGTTCGCCGACCTCGACGCCCGCGGCGTTGGCGGCGCGGGCGATCTCGCCGAGCCACCACTTGCGGGCCGCGTCCGGAGAGGCGCCCAGCGCCACGGTCGCCTCGACGGACTCGACGGCGCCGGCGTTGACCAGGGCCACCAGATCGAGGTCGGTCAGGCTCCACTCGGCCTGGATGCGGCGGCGCTTCGCGGTCGGGAGTTCGGGCAGGGCGGCGCGCAGTTCCTCGACCCACGCGGCGTCCGGCGCGACGGGCACGAGGTCGGGCTCGGGGAAGTACCGGTAGTCCTCCGCGGTCTCCTTGGAACGGCCCGACACGGTCGTACCGCTGTCCTCCTGGAAGTGGCGGGTCTCCTGGATCACCCGGCCGCCGTCGTTCAGTACGCCGGCCTGCCGGGAGACCTCGTATCGCACGGCGCGTTCCACGGAGCGCAGCGAGTTCACGTTCTTGGTCTCCGACCGGGTGCCCCACGGAGCGCCCGGGGGCGCGAGCGACAGGTTGACGTCGCAGCGCAGCGAACCCTCCTCCATGCGCACGTCGGAGATGCCAAGCGTGCGGCAGATGTCGCGCAGTTCGGTCACGTAGGCCTTGGCCACCAGGGGCGCGAGCGCGCCGGTGCCGGTGACGGGCTTGGTGACCACCTCGACGAGTGGGATGCCCGCACGGTTGTAGTCCACGAGGGAATGTGACGCACCGTGAATACGTCCGGTGGCACCGCCGACGTGCGAGCTCTTGCCGGTGTCCTCCTCCAGGTGCACCCGCTCGACGTCGATGCGGAAAGTCCGCGGACCCTCGCCTGCGACATTGACGACGACGTCGAGGTAGCCCTCGAAGCAGATCGGTTCGTCGTACTGCGAGATCTGAAAGTCCTTGGGCATGTCCGGGTAGAAGTAGTTCTTCCGCGCGAACCGGCACCACGACGCGATCGAACAGTTGAGCGAGAGCCCGAGCCGGACGATCGACTCGATCGCCTTCGCGTTCGCCACCGGCAGCGAGCCGGGCAGGCCCAGGCACGTCGGGCACACCTGGGTGTTCGCACGCGCGCCGAAGGTCGTCGGGCAGCCGCAGAACATCTTCGAGTTCGTGCCGAGTTCGACGTGCACCTCGAGCCCGATCACCGGGTCGTAGGCGGCGATGGCCTCGTCGTACGGCACCAGCGTGGCGGTCACAGCGAGGGAGCCCTTTCGATGAACAGCGAACCGGTGCACTCGCGCAGCGCGCGCTCCACGGCTCCGGCCACTCGGTACATGCGCTCGTCGGCCAGCGCCGGCGCCATGATCTGCAGCCCGACGGGAAGGTCGTCCTCCGCGGCAAGACCGACCGGAATCGACATCGACGGCGTGCCGGCGAGCGAGGAAGGAAGCGTGCAGAGGTCCCCGCGGTACATCGCCAGGGGGTCGTTCACCTTCTCCCCGAGCTTCCACGCGGTGGTCGGCGTCGTCGGCGAGACGAGCACGTCTGCCCGTTCGAAGGCTGCGGCGAAGTCGCGGATGATCAGCGTGCGGATCTTCTGCGCGGCGCCGTAGTACGCGTCGTAGTACCCGGCCGACAGCGCGTAGGTGCCGAGCAGGATGCGGCGCTTGACCTCGGGGCCGAACCCGGCGGCGCGGGTGCGGGACATGACCTCCTCGACACCGGCCGCGCCGTCGTCGCCGACCCGCAGGCCGTACCGCATCGCGTCGAAGCGGGCGAGGTTCGAAGAGCACTCGCTCGGCGCGATCAGGTAGTAGGCGGACAGCGCATAGTCGAAGTGCGGGCAGGAGACCTCGACGACCTCCGCGCCGAGTTCGCGCAGCAGCTCGACGGTTTCGGCGAACCGGGCCGCGACGCCGGCCTGGTACCCGTCGCCACCGAGCTCGCGGACGACGCCGATCCGCATCCCGGCGACGTCCCCGGTGCGCGCGGCCTCGACGACCGGGGGAATCGGGAGGTCGATCGAGGTGGAGTCCAGCGGGTCGTGCCCGGCGATCGCCGCGTGCAGCAACGCAGCGTCCAGCACGGTCCGCGCGAACGGCCCGGCCTGGTCCAGCGAGGAGGAGAACGCCACCAGGCCGTACCGCGAAACGCCGCCGTACGTCGGCTTCGCGCCGACGATGCCGCACAGCGCGGCGGGCTGACGGATCGAGCCGCCGGTGTCCGTGCCGATCGACAGGGGCGCCTGGAATCCGGCGACGGCGGAGGCCGAACCCCCGGACGATCCACCGGGGATTCGTTCGACGTCCCACGGGTTGCGGGTCGGGCCGTACGCGGAGTTCTCGCAGGAGGAGCCCATCGCGAACTCGTCCATGTTCGTCTTGCCGAGAATCACGACGTCCGCTGCGCGCAGCCGCGAGACGACCGTCGCGTCGTAGGGGGGCCGCCAGCCTTCGAGGATCTTCGAGCCGCACGTGGTCGGGATGCCGTTCTGCGCGAGCACGTCCTTCAGCGCGAGCGGGACACCGGCCAACGGGCCCAGTGCCGCACCGGACGCACGCTTGGCGTCGACGGCCGCGGCGGCGGACAGCGCCCCTTCGGCGTCCACGTGGAGGAACGAGTGCAGGACGTCGTCGGTCTTGCCGATCCGGTCCAAGTGAGCCTGCGTCACCTCGACGGCGCTCGCGGCGCCGGACGCGATCGCGGCGGCGGTGGCGGCCGCGTCGAGCCGAGTCAACTCCGAGGTCACGGCTCCTCCCCCAGGATCCGCGGGACCCGGAAGCGGTCATCCTCCGCGGCCGGGGCGCCGGACAGCGCCTGCTCCGGGGTGAGACCCGGGCGGACCTCGTCGGCGCGCAGCACGTTCACGAGCGGCACGGCGTGCGAGGTGGGCGGGACGTCCTCGGTGGCGACCTCGGCGACCTGGGCGACGGCGCCGAGGATGGCGTCGAGCTGTCCGGCCATCCGTTCCAGCTCGTCGTCGCCGAGATCCAGGCGGGCCAGCCGCGCAAGGTGCGCGACCTCCTCGCGGGTGATGGCCATGCGGGTGGAGCTCCTCGATCGGTCCAGGGGCGGGACCCGGTCAGCCTAGTTGCCGTGGCGGACACGCCGACGAAACCGCACGGGAGCATGATGGTCCCGTGCATCTACTGCGAGTGGTGATCGCGGACCGGCCCGGTTCGCTCGGCGCCCTCGCCACCGCATTGGGCAAGGTGGACGCGGACATCGCCGGGATCGACGTCATCGAGCACCGCGGCGACGGGTCCGTCGTGGACGACATCCTGGTGGACCTGCCGCACGGGCGGATGACGGACACTCTGGTCAGCGCCGTGAACTCGGTCGAGGGCGCGCACGTGGAGTTCGTGCGCTTCTATCCGCACCGCGGCGGGCTGCTGCGCGATCTGCAGGCCGTCGAGGCGATGACCGAGGAGCCCGCCCGCGCCGACGCGATCCTGGTCGCGATGGCCGCCGACGTCTTCCGCGCCGACTGGTGCCTGATTCTGGAACGGGCCGAGGACGGCGAGGTGCTGCTGAAGCACCGCAGCAACGCCGCTCCGGAAGAACTGAGCGACGTGACCGTGTCCTGGCTGCCGATCACCCGCGCCCGCCGGCTGCCCGATCCGGAGGCCTGGGCGCCGACGTGGGGCGAGACCTCGCTGGCGGGCGCCACGATAGGCGGACCGGAGCAGGTGATCGTCGTCGGCCGCCGCGGCGGCCCGGACTTCCTCGACTCCGAACTCGCCCGCCTCGGGCATCTGGTGACCCTGGCCCGCGCCATCCGAACCGGCAGTGCCTAGTGGTCCGTCTGTGATTTAGTCCAGTAGTATGAGGTATGCCTCGTGGACGTGCCGCCTCGGCCCTGCCGGTCACCGTCGAGCAGCGCGAGGAGTTGACGCGAATGTCCCGCTCGACCTCCTCACCGCACCGGCAGGTGGTCGAGGCAACCGCGTTGCTCGCCGCCGCGGACGGGATGAGCAATCTGGAGAACGCCCGGCGTGCCGGTGCAGATCCGGAGACGATCCGGCGCTGGCGGGCGCGTTTCGTCGAGCGGGGCACCGCTGGGGTGGGCACGATCGCGAAGGGTCGTGGGCGCAAGCCGTGGCTGCCCGACGGCACGGTGGCCGAGGTGCTGCGGCTGACCCGCGAGAACCTGCCGCCGGACGGGTCGACGCATTGGTCGACCCGCGCCCTGGCCGCCTACCTGGGCATCGGCAAGGACAAGGTCGCACAGGTCTGGGCCGACCACGGGCTCAAGCCGTGGAAGGTCGACACCTTCAAGATCAGCAACGACCCGCGGTTCGAGGAGAAGCTCGTCGACGTGGTCGGTGTCTACCTGAACCCGCCCGAGCGGGCGGTGGTGTTCTCCTTCGACGAGAAGACGCAGTGTCAGGCGTTGGACCGCACCCAGCCGAGCCTGCCGATGACGCGTGGGCGCGGGGAGACGATGACGCACGACTACAAGCGCAACGGCACCATCGATCTGTTCGCGGCGATGAACATCGCCACCGGCGAGGTCCTGACGTACTGTCAGAAGGGCCATGCCGGGGTCGATGTCCTGCGGTTCTTCAAGAAGATCGACGCCTCCGTGCCCCGCGACCTGGACGTGCACGTGGTCCTGGACAACCTCTCTGCGCACAAGGCGCCGGAGATCGCCAAGTGGCTCGCACACCCCGACCGTGAGCGTTGGCACCCGCACTTCACCCCAACCTCGAGCTCTTGGCGCAACTTGGTCGAGCGCTGGTTCAAGGAACTGACGGACAAGCGACTACGCCGCGGCCGGTTCACCAGCGTCGCCGAACTCACCGAGGCGATCACTCTCTGGGCGGAGCACTGGAACAACGACCCCAAACCGTTCGTCTGGAAAGCAACCGCCGAGGACATCATCGAAAAGGTCCGCCGCGGACGCGAAACTTTGTGCCGGATCAATTCGCCGGCAGACCACTAGCGGGACTTTCCTCGCTATCTGGTTGAGCTGACCCGTTTCCCGTGTCTGTACTGGGGTTTCGCGTCCGCATGATGTATTACCCATATATGGCGTCGATCGTGGGGAAGAAGCGGGGCGGGCAGACCTACTACTACCTCGTCGAGTCCGCGCGGGTGGACGGCAAGCCGCGGATCGTGTCCCAGCAGTACCTGGGCAGCGCCGGCGAGGTCGCCGCGAAGCTGGCCGGGACCTCGACCGGGGAACCGGTGCGCACCCAGCACAGGGCCTTCGGCGACCTCGCCGCGGTCTGGTCCACGCTGCAGCGACTGGACGTGGCCGGGATCGTCGACGCGGTGGTGCCCCGCCGCAGCGACGCCGCCGCCTCGGTCGGCACCTACATCGCGTTGGCGACCGCGAACCGGGTGGTGGCGCCGTGCTCGAAGCTGGCCTTCGCCGACTGGTGGGCCACCACCGCCGGGCCGCGCTTCGCCGGACTGCGCGGTGCGGCGCTGGACCACCGCCGGTTCTGGGCGGCGATGGACCGCCTCGACGAGACGGCGCTGGTCGCGATCGAGGCCGCGCTCGGCGCGCGCCTGGTAGCCGAGTTCGACCTGGACCTGAGCGGCCTGGTGCTGGACATGACCAACTTCGCCACCTTCATCGACACCGGCAACGACCGAGCGACGATCGCCCAGCGCGGCAAGGCCAAACAGAAGCGGACGGATCTGCGCCTGGTCGGACTGGCGCTGGTGGTCACCGGCGACGGCGCGGTCCCGCTGCTGTCCCACGCCTATCCCGGCGACCGACCCGACGTGACCCAGTTCGCCACCGTGGTCGAAGCGCTGCTGTCCCGCTACCGCGACCTGACCGCGACGGTGTCGTCCCTGACCGTGGTCTACGACGCCGGACAGAACTCCGCGGCCAACCACGAACTCGTCGAAACCGCCGGGATCGGCTTCGTCGGCTCCCTACCGCCCAGCGACCACCCCGACCTGCTCGCCGTGACCGCCTCGCGCTACCGCCCGGTCGATCCCGACCGCTACCCGGGACTGACCTGCCACGACACCACCGTGGCAGCCCTCGGCGTCACCCGCCGCGCGGTGCTGACCCACTCCCCGACCCTGCACGCCGCCCAGTCCCGCGGCCTGGACCAGACCCTGGCCAAGGCCGGCCGCCAACTCGCCGACCTGCAGGCCCGCCTCGCGCGCGGTCGAACCCGCCGCGACCGCGAAGCAGTCCAGACCGAGATCGACGCGATCGTCCGCCCCCGCTGGGTCCGCGACATCCTGACCGCCACCCTGTCCGGCGACGCACCCGCCGACCTGCGCCTGACCTGGACCACCGACAAACGCGCCCGCACTCGGCTGGAGAAACGCCTGTTCGGCAAGCGGATCCTGTTCACCAACCGAGACGACTGGACCACCGCACAGGTCGTGGCCGCCTACCGCTCCCAGTCCGAGGTCGAGTCCTCCTTCCGCCAGATGAAGGACCCCCACGTCGTCTCCTTCGGCCCCATGCACCACTGGACCGACTCCAAGATCCGCGTCCACGTCTTCTACTGCGTCCTGGCCCTGACCCTCGCCCACCTCATGCGCCGCGAAGCCGACCGCGCAGGACTGAACCTGTCCGTGCGCGAACTGCTCGCCGCCCTGGCCGGGATCCAGGAAACCGTCCTGCTCTACCACGACGGCGGCAAGGGCCGCCCCCGCGCCCGACGCATGCTCACCGAACACGACCACACCCAACAGCGCCTCGCCGACCTGTTCGCGCTCGACCGCTACGCACCCACCCGCTGACCCATTGGGTAATACACGCCCACACCCGAAAACCCCTACTGACCAGCGGAAACACCGCGCACACCCGAGCTAGCCGGGAAACTCCCGCTAGTAGTACTTGGTTAGGTTGGTCCGGCCCTCGTGCAGTAGGGGCAGTGGCCGAGCATTCCGATCACCGCGAGCTGGAGTTCGCGGAGGATCTGAAAGAACGTCAGGCTGCCCCGGTCGCTTTGGGGTCGGCGGCCAGTCGCTGGATCGTGACGAACAGGTGCGCGGCGGTGACCAGGGTGACGTGACGGTGCCAGCCGAGCCAGCTGCGGCCTTCGAAGTGGTCTAGGCCCAGGCCGTGTTTGAGTTCGCGGTAGTCGTGTTCGATGCGCCAGCGGATCTTGCCGAGCCGGACCAGTTCGGCGATCGGGGTGTCGGGCGGGAGGGTGGACAGCCAGTAGTCCGACGGTTCCTCGGCATTGTCGGGCCATTCGACGAGCAGCCAGCAGGCGGGCAGGGATCCGTCCTCGTTGCGCGGCAGATTCCGGTTCGCAGGGCGCACACGGACCGCGGCGAACCTGCCGGTCATGGTTCCTTTCGATCCCTGCCGCCAGCTCACCCGCTCGAACGCCGTCGGTCCCATCGCCCGGGCGAGGGCTTTCGCCCCGACCGGCGCCGTTCGGTAGCCCGCGAGCGGCGGTCGTCCCCTGCCGGTGTAGGCGGGCGTCTCGAACGGGTCCTCGGCGCGGTGCACGCTGGTCTCGGACTTCACCTGCACGACGTAGGGGATGTCGCGTTCGGTCAGGGCGGTGCGGAAAGAGCCGATTTCGCCGTAACCGGCGTCGGCGACCGCCAGAGGCGGGCGGTGTCCCCAGGAGGCGAGTTCGTCGAGCATCTCCAACGCCAGTTCCCACTTGGGGCGGTTACGCGCGGTGTCGGGGATCTGCGCCCTGGCCCGCTTCTCGGCGACCGCGGCGGCGTGTTCGTTGGTCTCCGAGCAGACGTCGTCCCAGCTCTCCGGCAGGAACAGCCGCCACCCCAACGGGCACGAGGCCAGGTCGGTCGCGGCGTGCAGGCTCACCCCTATCTGCACGTTGCCGACCTTGCCCATCGTCCCGGAGTACTGCCGAGCCACCCCGGGCGAGGCCACGCCGTCCTTGACGAAACCGGTGTCGTCGAACACCCACGCCAGCGGCTCGACCGCGGCGATCGCCTTGCGCACGAGGACTTTGCGGACCGGTTCCACCGGCCACGGCGAGGACGACACGAACTGCTGCAGCTGCTGGTAGTCGATCCCAAGCCGATCGCCCATCGGCTGCATCGACTTGCGACGACCCTCGAGCATCAAACCCTGCAGATACAGACTTCCCTTCGCACGCTGGTCCTTGCGGACCAACGACGCGAACACCTCCTCGGCGAACTCGCCGAGCTCGGCCCCTACCCCCGCAACCTCATCCGCCCGCACGCCGCGAAATTAACAGGGACCCGCCCAGATTAAAAGACCTAACGAAGTACTACTAGGCGTCGATCACCGAGGTCTCGGCCGGTCGCTCGGTCTTGGTCGAGGTGCCCTTCCACTGAACGATGGAGCCGGTCTGCGCGGTCTCCAGGGTGGCGATGCAGGTGACCACCCGGTCGCCCAGGCTCCAGCTCGTGCGGGTCGGGTAGAGCGTGTAGATCCCGACGGCCTCGTCCGCGTGGGCCTTGGGCGCGTAGTTCTCCAGCGCCGGATCGCACTTCTGCGAGAACGTCTCGACGGCGGCGCCGCCGGGGAACGCTCCGCTCGGCATCTCGAGCACGGCGTACACCTCCGCGAGATGCGGCTGGTCGCAGTCGACCACGCTCATGGTGATGACCCGAGAGCCCGACGGCAGCTCGCGCACACAGTCGCCGGCCTTCACGTCCAGCGCGCTCGTGCCGCCCGCGTAGGCGCCGATCGCGACGAGCCCGCCGAAGATCAGCGCCCACACGCCGGACAGGATCAGCCCGGCGATCGACATGCCCTTGCCCGTCCCGGCGGTCTTCGCACGGCGCAGGCCGGCGATGCCGAACGGCACCGCGAGCAGGATGCCGCCGATGATCCCGAAGATCAGGGACGTTACGGCGTACCCGTTGCTGCCCTTCTGGGGCTGCTGCGGGTAGGCCCACGGCTCGGCGGTGTGGGGCGGGTACGAAGGCAGGGTGCTCATGGGCACTCTGACGCCAACCCGAGGCGCTTCGCCCCGCCCGTCGTGCGAAATGGGACGTTCGTCGACGCATCCTGCCTGAAGGGACTACGTCGGCTTTCGACATCGCCCACCGCTGGCTACACGACGCCCGCGTCCCGCAGCCAGCCCCACAGCTCGTCGGGCCCGACGACCCGAACCCCGAGCTTCTCGGCCTTCTCCGTCTTGGCCGCGCCGACGTTCGCGCCGGCCAGCAGGAAGGTCGTCGTCGAGGACACCGACGACGACGCGGTCGCGCCCGCCTGCTCGACGAGCCGCGTCAGGTCCGGCCGGCTGATCTTCGCCCCCGTCACGCCGTGCGTGAACGCGCCGGTGACCACCACCGTCGCGCCCTTGAGCGGCGACTCGCCCGCGGCCGCGACGTCGACCGGGCGGTCCTCCGGCCGGACGTCGAGGTCGACACCGAGGGCACGCAGTGCGACGAGCTCCGCCGCAATCGCCTCGCGCCGGAAGAACGACACGATCGACTCGGCGACCTTCTCGCCGATGTCCCGAATCGCCGTCAGCTCGTCCACCTCGGCCTCGGCGATCTGCTCGATGCGCTCGTACCCGGCGAGGCACAGCCGCTTGGCGGTGCCGTCCGACGCCATCGGAATCGCAAGCCCGATCAGGGCCCGCCGCAGCCCAAGGCCCTTGGAACGTTCGATCGCGGCGATCATGTTGGCCGCCGACACCTCGCCCATCCGCTCGTACGACAGCAGAGTCTCGACGGTGAGCCGGTAGAAGTCCGCTCGCGTCGCGAGAATCCCCGCGTCGGCCAGCTTGTCGATCCACACGTCGCCCACGCCGTCCATGTCCGCGGCAGGACGGGACGCCCAGTGCATGAGCCGGCGCGTGTTCTGCGCCGGGCACTGCAGATTCGCGCACCAGCGTTCCTCGCCGGTGCCGCGGATCTCGAGCTCGACACCGCAGGACGGGCAACCGACGGGCGGTTCGACGACCACTTCGGAGCCGTCGCGATCGGCGACGATCGGCCGGTCGACGAACGGGATCACGTCCCCGCGGCGCACGACCGTGACCGTGTCCCCGACGCGCAGATCCCGCTCGCGAATGAGGCGCGGGTTGTGCAGCGTGACGTTCTCGACCGTTACCCCGCCGACGAAGACTGGCGCGACGCGAGCCCGCGGCGCGATCCGACCGACCTTGCCGACCTGCCACTCGACGCCGAGCAACTTCGTCGTGCGCTCCTCGGGCGGGTACTTGAACGCGATCGCGCCGCGCGGCTCGGCGGAGTTGTACCCGGCGGCCTCGAACGCGACCGGATCGTGCAGCCGCACGACGGCGCCGTCGATGTCGTGGTCCAGAGAGGTGCGCCGCGTGCCGAGTTCCTCGATGGCCGCCAGCACCTCGTCCGCGTCCGCGCACACGATGCTCGCGGCCGGCTCGATCTCGCCGCTAACGTCCGCCAGGTCCAGGCCCGCGCCGTCCCGGTCCGCGGTGAACGCGAAGAACTGCAGCACGCGCCCGGCCGCGGCGGCGGCCTTGAAGTCCTTCTGCATCAGGGTTCCCGCGGCACCGTTGCGCGGGTTCGTCAAAGGCTTGTCCGGATGGGTGTCGTTGTACGCCTGCCACGTGGAGCGGAGCATGACGGCCTCGCCGCGCACCTCGACCCGGCCAGGGGCGTCGATTCGCTGCGGCAGACCGGGGATCACGTACGGCACCTTCTCGGTGACCAGTTCGCCCTCGGTGCCGGTGCCGCGGGTGGCGACGTAGTCCAGGACGCCGTTCGCGTACACGACCGACAGCGACATTCCGTCCAGCTTCTCCGAGACCCGGAACTCCTTGCCCGGGAAGCGGGCGCAGAACGTGCGGATGCCCTCGTCCGTATTGGCCTTGGCCAGCGACAGCATCGGCCGCGCGTGCCGGATCGTCTCGCCGGTGAGCTGTGCGGGCGCGTTCACCTTGCCGAGCGGACTCTCGGCGGGCTCGAGGTTCGGGTACCGCGCGACGAGGTCGGTGAGCTCGTCCTTGAGCGCGTCGAAGTCGGCGTCCGGCAAGGGCGATTCGCCCGTGCCGTAGTACAGATCGTTCAGCCGTCGAACCTCGGCGACGAGCTCTTCGATGCGGGCACGCGTTGCTGCCTCGGGTGGGGCGGCTTCGGGCAGGTCTGACACAGCCGCGACGCTACCGCCCGGGTCCGACAGCGCAGCGTCGACGCGTGCCTCGAGCCGGCGCGTCCGCCCGTCGCGGACGGGCCTGTGGTCGGCCGCGGACGGATGCGCTCCGGAGTTCGCGGCCGAGGGGCGCACCGGCAGTTTGGCCTGCAATCTCTGCAGGTTCTCGACAAGCTCCCTGGCCGTAGGTCGCTTCCGATGATCTCGGTTGAGAAGTCCGTAGACGATCGCCACCAACTCCGGCGGAACGTCCGCGACGTTCGGGGGCTGGAATCGAATCGCGTCCAGGATCTGGGCGGGTGAGTTGCCGCTGAAAAGCTCATGGCCTGCAGTCGCGCGCACGATGCACGCCCCCAGCGCCCACAGATCCGACGCCTGTCTCCACTCCGTCGATTCGAGCTGTTCCGGAGCGACGTACGGAGCCTTTCCCATCAGTTCGTTGCTGAGCGTGGAACCTGCGCCGGTCGTTGCGATACCCAGATCGAGGATCACCGCCCCGCGCCCGTCCACCATGATGTTGTCCGGCGTCAGGTCTCGGTGCTGGATTCCGCAGGCGTGGATGTCGGCTAGGCCGAGGGCGACGTCGGTGAACACGCGGATCGCGAACTGCAGGTCGATCGTTTCACGGGGTCCGAGCAGGTCCTGCAGGGTTTGGCCGTCGATCCACTCGTACGCGATCCACGGCCGCTGCGCCGCCGCGTCGGCCGTGAGGACCTGCGCGACGTAGTTGCTGTCCACCGCTCGCGCCCGGAGCGACTCGCGAACAAAGCGCTCGCGGGCGTCCTGCCCGTCGAACCCGTCCAATCGAAGCACCTTGAGCGCTACCTCGACCCCATCGGCGTCCGTTGCGCGGCACAACCAGCCCTGACCGCCCCAGGTGACAATCTCGACAACTTGGAAAGCTCCGAAGCGCTCGCCCGCTTGGGGCGCACGGCTGGTCACGGCTCGATCTCCGTTCGTTGCCCCGGCGCCCACGCTTCGGGCCAGACCTTTGCCGGGTCAGGCATCCGCCGCCTCCGCAAGTCCGTCGGCAACATCCGTGCAACGCCGCGTAGCGGCGCGCGCATGCTGCGGCGAGGCGCCGGCCATGCCGCACGTAGGGGTGGGGACGACCGTACCGAGCGTTTTGGCGGGCAGGCCGATTCGATGCCAGAGGGTGCGGATCGGGTCGGTGGCCTGACCGACCGTCGGCAGCGTCCTGTCCGTGGACGGCACGACGCCCGCGAACAGGACGCCGCCGCCCTCGACGAACTCGGCGAGCGAGTCCTCGTCCAACGCCAGCGAGAGATCGAGCGCGAGGCCCGCGGCACCGGCTCGGCGCAGCAGCGCGAGCGGTGCGGCCGGCGCGCAGCAGTGGACGACCACCGGAACTTCGACCTCGCGGATCACCTGCTGCAGTGCGGACTCGACGACGTGCTCCTCGATGGCCGCGAGCTTCCCGAAGCCGCTGGCCGTCGGGACTCCTCCGCGCAGCACGGTCGGCAGCGCCGGCTCGTCGAGCTGCACGACGATCTCCGTCGCGTCGGGCAGGCGCTTGCGGACCTCGGCGACGTGGTTGCGCAGCCCGTCCGCCAGCGACGCGGCGATGTCCCGGCACGCACCGGGGTCGGACAGGGACTTGTCCCCGTGCCGCAACTCCACGGAGGCTGCGATGGTCCACGGCCCGGCGACCGACACCTTGAACGCGCCGGCGTACCCCTGCCCGCGTTCCTCGACGGCATCGAGGTCCTCGCCGAGATGGCTGACCGCCCGGCGGCTGTCCTTGCCGGGATGTTCGTGGAACCGCCACCCGCTCGGGGCGAGCGCCGCGTACAGCTCGGTGAGCACGCCGAACGCGCGCCCGATCATGTCCGCACCCGGCCCGCGCGCCGGCAGCTCGGGCAGATACGCCAGCCGCGGCAGGAGCTGCAGCGACAGCGCCGCCGCCTCCAACGCCGCGGTCCCAGGTAGCGATCCGATGCCGGACGCGGTGGCGGCGGGCAGTGTCAACGGGTGCACGGGCGGCATGGAGTGCAGGCTATCCAGCGGCTTGACCTGCGAGTCTGCATCCGATTCCCTGAGCGCCGATAGCCGGCGTCCAGGGACCGAGCCGGCAGGCGACTGGACGTGGGCAACGGGACGTCCGACCAAGCGAGCGCAATACCTCACGGGCGGTCGGACGTTAGGCGGTGGCGGTGATGGTGGCGGAACCGAGGACGCGGGTGCCGACGTAGAAGGCCGCGGCCTGGCCGGGAGCGACGCCGCGGACGGGCTCGGCGAAGCGCACCGTCACCCCCGCGCTTGCGTCCGACGAGGTGTGGCCCATGGGCCTCAATCGGTCGGACGTTGCGAACGGCGGCGTCACGAGGGCCGGGATGGCGTCGCCGTGCGCGCGAATCTGCACCAGGGCCTCGAACGGGGCGGTCGGCGCAGGGCCGCACCAGCGGGGGCGGTCGGCCCGCAGATCGGAGACCTCGAGGCTCTCGGCGGGGCCGACGAGCACGGTGCCGGAGACCGGCTCGATGTCCAGGACGTAGCGGGGCCGGCCGTCCGCGGCGGGGGTGCCGATGCGCAGGCCCTTGCGCTGCCCGACGGTGAAGCCGTAGCTGCCGTCGTGCGTGCCGAGCACGGTGCCGTCGGCGTCGCGAATCTCGCCGGGCTTCTCCCCCAGCCGCTGCCGGAGAAACCCCGCGGTGTCGCCGTCGGTGATGAAGCAGATGTCGTGGCTGTCCGGCTTGGTCGCAACGGCCAGCCCGCGGTCATGCGCCTGCGCGCGGACCTCGCTCTTGTGCGACTCCCCGAGCGGGAACATCGCGTGCGCGAGCTGATCGGCGTCCAGCACCGCCAGCACGTAGGACTGGTCCTTCTCCGGATCCACGGCGCGGTGCAGCTCCCGACCGCCAGGCCCATCGACGATGCGCGCGTAGTGCCCGGTGCAGACGGCGTCGAACCCGAGCGCCAACGCGCGGTCCAGCACCGCGGCAAACTTGATCGACTCGTTGCACCGCAGGCACGGGTTCGGGGTGCGGCCGGCGGCGTATTCGGCGACGAAGTCGTCGACGACCTCGGCCTTGAACTCCTCGGCCAGGTCCCAGACGTAGAAGGGAATTCCGAGCACGTCGGCCGAGCGGCGGGCGTCGCGCGAGTCCTCCGCGGAGCAGCAACCACGCGAACCGCTGCGGAACTGCGCCGGATTCTGACTGAGCGCCAGATGCACGCCCGTCACGTCGTGGCCCGCGTCCACCGCCCGTGCCGCGGCGACGGCGGAGTCGACCCCGCCCGACATCGCGGCGAGCACCCGCAGCCCGCTCACGGTGCGCACCACCCCACGCGTCCGAACAACCGTGACGCCGGTACCACTCCCCTTCGGACGCCCCGAGGTGGGAGGGCAGCGCGTCCGAACAACCGTGACGCCGGTACCACGGTGCTTCGGACGCCCGGTGCGGTGCTCACCGTCGGCCCGCCGCCACGGCGCCGGCGCGGCGGGCGCGCTCGACGACGGCCGGCAGCGCGTCGAGGAAGGCGGCAACGTCCTCGGCCGTGGAGGTGTGGCCGAGCGAGAGACGCAGGGAGCTGCGGGCGGACTCCTCGTCGTGGCCCATGGCCAGCAGGACGTGGCTGGGCCGAGCGACGCCGGCCGAGCACGCGGAGCCGGTGGAGCAGGCGATGCCGCGAGCGTCGAGAAGCATGAGCAGCGAGTCGCCCTCGCAGCCTGGGAAGGAGAAGTGCGCGTTGCCGGGCAGGCGGTGCACGGGGTCGCCGTTGTAGCGGGCGTCGGGCACGGCGCAGAGCACGCCCTCGACGAGGGAGTCGCGCAGCCGCGCCACGCGAGCCGCATGGTGCGCGCGGTCGGTGCCGACCACCGAGGCCGCCGCGGCAAACCCCGCGATGCCCGGGACGTTCAAGGTGCCCGAGTGCACCTCGCGCTCCTGCCCGCCGCCGTGCAGCAGGGGCGTCGGGCTCAGACCCCGCGCCAGCACCAGCGCGCCGACGCCGACCGGGCCGCCGACCTTGTGGCCGGTCACGGAGATGGCGTCGACCCCGACGGCGGCGAAGTCCACCTCCACCGACCCGAAGGCCTGCACGCCGTCGGTGTGGAACGGAACGTCGAAGGAGTGCGCCACCTCTGCCAGTTCGACGATCGGCTGCAGCGTCCCGACCTCGTTGTTGGCCCACATGACTGACGCCAGCGCCACGGAGCCCGGATCCCGGGCGATCGCCGTACGCAAGGTCTCCGGGTCCAGCCGACCGAGTGCGTCGACCGGCAGGATCTCCAGCTCGCCGCCCTGCGTCGCGGCCAGCCACTCCGCGGGGTCCAGCACCGCGTGGTGCTCGACGGCGCTGATCAGAATGCGCCGACGGCGCGAGTCCTCGCCGCGGCGGGCCCAGAAAAGACCCTTGAGCGCGATGTTGTCCGACTCGGTGCCACCCGAGGTAAAGACGATCTCTCCGGGCCGGGCGCCGAGCACGGCCGCCAGGGTCTCGCGGGACTCCTCCACCACCCGGCGCGCCGCCCTGCCGGGACCGTGCAGCGAGGACGCGTTGCCGACTCGGGCGAGTGCCTCGGTCGTCGCGGCCAACGCCGCAGGCAGCATCGGCGTAGTGGCGGCGTGGTCGAGGTACGTCATTTCCCGTTCAGGGTAGCCCGACAGTCGCCGGCGCCCGCCCCCCGACGGCCCTCCGGAGGGCCAAAGACGTTCGGTCAGAAGGGGCGGACGCCCGGGCTGAGCAACGGGGTGGCGTCGCCGCGGCGGCGGTGGGTGTCCCGGTCCACGACCTCGAGGCCCACGACGCTCCAGCGCGGGAGGCCGGCGGACTCGCGGTGGGAGTTCCACAGCTTCTCCGCCATGGAGACGGCGGAGCCGACGTCGTCCGCCTCTTCCCAGTACCGCACCTCGGCGCGGTCGCAGGCGTAGCGGGCGGACATCAGGAACGGGTGGTCGACCGAGAGGCGCTCAAGACCCGCCTTGACCTCGTCGGCGGGCCCGGGAGGGCCGGCGACGGTCACCGTGACGTGCCAGAGGCGGTCTTCGGCAGTCGTAGTCACCGCTGCTCACCTCTCTGTGCGCAACAGGACCAGATCGTCCCGGTGAACGACCTCCCGCTCGTATGCGGGCCCGAGTTCGGCGGCGAGCTCTCGCGTGGAGCGCCCCAGCAGACCCGGTAGTTCCGTTGCGTCAAAGTTGACCAGCCCGCGAGCCACCGCGTGGCCTGTTTCGTTCAACAGGTCCACTGGATCACCCGCCACGAACGTGCCTGTGACGCCCGTCACTCCCGCCGCGAGCAGCGACTTCCGACCCGCGACGACGGCGCGGACCGCACCCGCGTCCAGCGTCAGCGCCCCCCGAGAGCTCGCGGCGTGCGCGAGCCAGAGCAGCCGCGTGGGAACGCGGTGGCCGGTGGCCCGGAACAGTGTCCCGACGCCTTCGCCGGTCAGTGCGGCCTCGGCCTGCGGCGCGGAGGTGAGCACGACCGGGACGCCGGCGGTGGTGGCGATCCGCGCGGCCTCGACCTTGGTGCCCATGCCGCCGGTGCCGACCCCGGCCGCGCCCGGCCGCCCGAGCGTTACGTGGGCGAGGTCCTCGGGACCGTTGACCACCGCGATCCGGTTCGCGCCCGCCTTGCTCGGGTCCCCGTCGTAGAGCGCGTCCACGTCCGAGAGGAGCACCAGCAGGTCGGCGTGCACGAGGTGCGCCACCAGGGCCGCGAGGCGGTCGTTGTCCCCGAACCGGATCTCGTCCGTGGCCACCGTGTCGTTCTCGTTCACGACGGGCACCATGCCCAGCTCGAGCAGCCGGTACAGGGTCCGCTGGGCGTTGCGATAGTGCGCGCGGCGGATCACGTCGTCCAGGGTCAGCAGTACCTGACCGACCGTCAGGTCGTAGCGCTGGAAGGAATGCGTGTACCGGGCGATCAGCAGGCCCTGCCCGACGCTGGCCGCCGCCTGCTGCGTGGCGAGGTCCCTCGGGCGCCGGGCCATGCCCAGCGGCGCAAGGCCGGCGGCGATGGCGCCGGAGGACACCAGGACGATCTCCCGGCCCGCCGCACGCGCCTTGGCGAGGGCGTCCACCAGCGCGTCCACGCGGGCGCCGTCCAAGCCGCCGGCGGCGGTGGTCAGCGACGACGAGCCGACCTTGACGACGACCCGGCGCGCACCGAGAACCTCGCCACGGAGGCTCGGTGCCGTCATTCGCTCGGGCTCCTCACTCGTCCCTCGCTCGTCGCGCTCGCTCAGCGTCCCTCCAACCGAAGATCGTGGCCGCGGCGGCCGTGCAGGTGCTCACCGCCGGCGGAGATGGTCGGCTCCCAGTCGAACACGACGGCGTCCGGATCGTGCGCCGAGCGCCCGCCGATGACGACCGTGTCGCCCTCCTGAGCGCCCAGCTTGTACAGCTCGGCCTCGACGCCGAGCCGGGCGAGGCGGTCGGCGAGATACCCGACGGCCTCGGGGTTGTTGAAGTCCGTCTGGCGGACCCAGCGCCGCGTCTTCTCTCCCAGCACCACGTACGCGGGCTCGCCGTCGATCTCGCCGCGCTGCACGGTGAATCCGCCGCCGTCGTCGACCGCGCGCGGGCGCAGGATCGTGCGGGCGGGCTCCAGTGGCGGGGCGGCGGCCCGGGCGGCCGCGACGAGCTCGGCCATGGCGAAGCTCAGCGGGCGCAGCCCCGCGTGGCTCACGGCCGAGACGTGGAAGACCTTCAAGCCGCGGGCCTCGAGCTGCTCAGTGACCATGTCGGCCAGGTCGGCGCCCTCGGGAACGTCGCACTTGTTCAGCGCGACAAGGCGGGGCCGGTCCGCCAGGCCGCCGTACGCCTCGAGTTCGGCCTCGATGACGTCCAGGTCGCTGATCGGGTCTCGATCGGTCTCCAGCGTCGCGCAGTCCAGCACGTGGACCAGCACCGAACAGCGCTCGACGTGGCGCAGGAACTCCAGGCCCAGGCCCTTGCCGCTGCTCGCACCGGGAATCAGGCCCGGAACGTCGGCCACCGTGTAGCGGGTCTCCCCCGCCTGAACGACCCCGAGGTTCGGCACCAGGGTCGTGAACGGGTAGTCGGCGATCTTCGGCCGGGCCGCGGAGATGGCCGCGATCAGCGAGGACTTCCCCGCGCTCGGGTACCCCACGAGCGCCACGTCCGCGACGGACTTGAGCTCGAGGACCACCGAGAGTGCGTCCCCCGGCTCGCCGAGCAGCGCGAAGCCGGGCGCCTTGCGCTTGGTGGAGGCCAGCGCGGCGTTGCCCAGGCCGCCGGGGCCGCCCTTGGCCAGCACGAACCGGGCGCCGGCCCCGACGAGGTCGACGATCGGTTCGCCGTCGAGCGTCGTGACCAGGGTGCCGTCCGGCACCGTCAGGACGACGTCGCCGCCGTCCGCGCCGGTCCGGTTGGAGCCCTGCCCGGCCTTGCCGGAGCCCGCCTTGCGGTGCGGCGAGTGGTGGTAGTCCAGCAGCGTCGTGACGCCCTGCTCCACGACGAGCACGACGTCTCCGCCGCGGCCCCCGTTGCCGCCGTCCGGGCCGCCGAGCGGCTTGAACTTCTCGCGGTGGATGGAGGCGCACCCGTCCCCGCCGTCGCCGGCGGCGACGTGCAGGACCACGCGGTCCACAAACGTCGTCACCTGATCTCCCAGCGATGTCTACCGACGTGCCTCAAAAGCACCGATAGTGCAGTCCGGGCACGCATACCGGCGAGTAAGCGTGCCTGGACTGCACTATCGGCGGAAAAAACGGGGGGCTACTCCCCAGCGACGATGTTCACGACGCGACGGCCACGCTTGGTGCCGAACTGCACCGCACCGGCGGCGAGGGCGAACAGCGTGTCGTCTCCGCCGCGGCCGACGTTGTCGCCCGGGTGGAAGTGGGTGCCGCGCTGGCGAACGATGATCTCGCCGGCGTTCACGAGCTGACCGCCGAAGCGCTTGACGCCCAGACGCTGCGCATTCGAGTCACGACCGTTGCGGGTCGAGGATGCGCCCTTTTTGTGTGCCATTGCAGCGTCCTACTTCTCGATGGAGGTGATCTTGACGCGGGTCAGCTTCTGGCGGTGACCCTGCCGAACGCGGTGCCCGGACTTGTTCTTGTAGAAGATCATCTCGATCTTCGGGCCCTTGGTGTGCTCCACGACCTCCGCCGTGACCTTCACGTTCGCCAGCGCGGCGGCGTCGGTCGTGACCGTCGCGCCGTCCACCAGCAGAACCGCGGGCAGGGTCAGGGTGGAGCCAGGAGCGCCGTCGACGCGGTCGAGCTCGAAGACGTCGCCGGTGGCGACCTTCTCCTGGCGGCCGCCGGACTTCACGATCGCGTACACCGGACTTCTCTTCTCTGTTCGACGTTCGACGGACACAGCGCAACCCCGACGCGGAGAGCGCCGACGGGTCAGACTACAAGAGCGGATCCCGCCGGCTCAAACCGGCGCCCCCTCCTGGATCGAAACGGCCTGCTCGATCTCGCTGTCTTCGGCCTCGCGCGGATGGACCACGGCGGCCTCGACGACCTCCTCGGACTCCGCGGCTTCGTCGACGGCCTCGGCCGTCTCCTCGGCGGCGGCGCCGCCACCCTTGCCGCGGCGGCGGCGGTTGCGTCCGCTGCGAGCCGGCGCGGTCTCGTCCGCGGCCTCGTCCGCGACCTCGGCCACGACGGCCTTGGGCGTGAGACCGGACGGCAGCGCGGGCTTGGCCTTGGCCCTGCCCGCGGAATCGTCGGTGCGGACCAGGATCCCGCGGCCGTGGCAGGCCTCGCAGGTGTGCGAGAACGCCTCGAGCAGGCCCTGGCCGATGCGCTTGCGCGTCATCTGGACCAGACCCAGCGAGGTCACCTCGGCGACCTGGTGCTTGGTGCGGTCCCGGCCCAGGCACTCCACGAGACGGCGCAGGACGAGCTCGCGGTTGTTCTCGAGCACCATGTCGATGAAGTCGACGACGATGATCCCGCCGATGTCGCGCAGCCGGAGCTGGCGCACGATCTCCTCGGCCGCCTCCAGGTTGTTCCGGGTGACGGTCTCCTCGAGGTTGCCGCCGGAGCCGGTGAACTTGCCGGTGTTGACGTCGACGACGGTCATCGCCTCGGTGCGGTCGATGACCAGCGAGCCGCCCGAAGGCAGCCAGACCTTCCGGTCCAACGCCTTGAGGATCTGCTCGTCCACGCGGTACGCGGCGAACACGTCCTTGTTCTCGGTCCACTTGGACAGCCGCGGGGCGAGGTCCGGCGCGACCCGCTCGAGGTACTCGGAGATCTCGCCGTAGGCGTCCTCGCCGGCGACGATCAGCTTGGTGAAGTCCTCGTTGAACACGTCGCGTACGACGCGCGTGGTCAGGTCCGGCTCGCCCAGCAACAGCGCCGGGGCGCTGGCGGTCTTCGCCTTCGCGCTGACCTTCTCCCACTGCTCCGCCAGCCGCTCGACGTCGCGGCGCAGCTCGTCCTCCGACGCGCCCTCGGCCGCGGTGCGGACGATGACGCCCGCGTTCTCGGGCACGACCTGCCGCAGGATGTTCTTCAGCCGGGTGCGCTCGGTGTCCGGAAGCTTGCGGCTGATGCCGGTCATCGAGGACTCCGGCACGTACACGAGGTAACGGCCGGGCAGCGAGATCTGGCTGGTCAGGCGCGCGCCCTTGTGGCCCAGCGGGTCCTTGGTCACCTGCACGAGCACGGACTGCCCGGACTTCAGCGCGTGCTCGATGCGCTTGGGCTGCCCGTCGAGGCCCTCGAAGTTCACCTCGCCCGCGTAGAGCACGGCGTTGCGGCCCTTGCCGATGTCGACGAACGCGGCCTCCATGGACGGCAGCACGTTCTGTACGCGGCCCAGGTAGACATCGCCCATCAGCGAGGAGGACTCCCGCTTGTTGACGTAGTGCTCGACCAGCACGCCGTCCTCGATCACGGCGATCTGGAGCCGGTCGGAGTTCTCGCGGACGATCATGACCCGCTCGACGGCCTCCCGGCGGGCGAGGAACTCGGCCTCGGACAGGATCGGAACGCGGCGGCGGCCGGCCTCTCGGCCCTCGCGGCGGCGCTGCTTCTTCGCCTCGAGCCGCGTCGAGCCCTTGACCGCGGTGACCTCGTTGTTGTCGCCGCCGCCACCACCGCCGCGGGTGCTGCGCACGCGGGTGACGGTCTGCGCCGGGTCGTCGGGAGCGGAGCCCGCGTCTTCGCCCGGACGCCGACGGCGCCGCCGACGGCGCGAACCGGGAGTCTGGCCGTCTTCGGCGCCCTCGTCCGAATCGGCTTCGGCGCCGGCTTCGGGCGCTTCGGCGTCGCCTTCGGCGGCTTCGCCGTCCGCGCCCTCGTCCTCCGGGCGCCCGCCGCGGCCCCGGCGACCGCGACCGCCACGACGGCGCCTGCGACGACGAGCCGCGCCCGCCTCGCCGCCTTCGCCGTCCTCGTCTTCGTCCTCGGCAGCCTCGTCGCCGGCCTCGTCGAGGGCTTCGATCTCCTCGTCGATCTCGTCGACGGGGGCCTCGGCGCCCGCGCCGCCTCGCCCGCCGCGGCCGCGCCGGCGGCGATTGGCGCTCGACCGCGCGGGAGCGGCCTCGTCGGACTCGGACTCCGCTTCGGAAGCCTCCGCGGCGGGGGCGTCGTCGGCCGCGACCGGCTCGCCCGCGGGACGGCCGGCAACGCGGCGGCGGCGGGTGCGCGGCTCGGGCTCGGCGGCCGGCGCCTGGAAGAGCACGGCCGGGGCGCTCAGGCGCGCGGCGGGAGCGGGCTCCTCGGCTTCCTCTTCGACCTCCGCCTCGGCTTCGCTCTCCGCGACCTCCGGCTCCGGCTCGGCCTTCTTCGCGGCGCGCTTGCGGGTGCGGCTGCGGGCGGGCGCGGCCTCGGCGGCCGGCTCGTCGGCGGCGGCCTCGACCGCTGCCGGCTCGACCGCTGCGGGCTCTTCGGCGGGGGCCGCCTTCTTGGCGGCGCGCTTGCGGGTACGGGGAGCCGGCTCCTCCGCGACGGCCGGCGCGGCGGCCTCGGGCGCGGCGGCCTCGACCGGCGGGCCGGCGGGGCGACCCGCGGCGCGGCGGCGGCGCGGCGCAGCGGGGGCTTCTTCGGTGCTGGTGTTCTGGGGCTCGTTGTCGAGCATGGGTGGCGTCTGCCGATCTGGCCCCCGGGCGCCGCCGAAGCCGCACCACGCGGGGACCTGCGTGTGGTCCGCCGGGCGATCGGGTGTCCGCCCGGCTAAGGGTCATGGGCCTGCCGACGGCGAACAGGACGGCGAATGGGCTTGCCGAGCCTGCGCGGGCCTGTCGACCCTGGATCGGTCCGTCAGCCGGACCGGTCCGGAGTCAGCGGGTCGTGCACCGTACCGGTCGCCTCGTCGAGCGGACCTTGCGCCAGCCGAGTCACCCGCGGGGGGTGCGGCGGCGTCAGGTTCGCGACGCGGAGCAATCCGGTAAGGACGTCGTCGGGTCGAACGGCGGGTGTGACATGCCGAACAACCACCCGCAGTATCGCACAGTCGGGGGGCTCCGCCCCCCC
>JBQTKD010000114.1:0-4961 GCA_052386455.1 Sporichthyaceae bacterium | reverse complement strand
CCGGGTGGCGGGCCATGCACGCGACCAGCGCGTCGGCGAGGGCGGCGCGACCGAAGAACAGCGGGGCATCCTCGGGCTGGTAGGCCGCCAGGCCCTTGTACGGCACGGCGATCGCGGTCTGCCGCCGGGGCGCCGCCTGCGCCGCGGCCACGCGGATGGCCGCCACGGCGGCCTCGGCCCACGCGGGCATGTCCGCGTAGCGGGCGGCGGGGTCCGCGGCCATGCCGGTGCGGAAGAAGTCCCGCCACTCCGCCGGTGCGGACTGAACTTCGACGGCAAGCGCGTCGGGAGTGGGCGGCGTCCGTCCGACGACGAGGGCCCACAGCACGGCAGTGGCCGCGTAGACGTCCGCGCTCGGGTCGACTCGTTGGCCGGGGATGCGCTGTTCCGGAGCCCGGTAGTCGTTGGCAGCCCCGGGCTTCTCGGCCGCGCGCTCGGCGATGCCGAGGTCGCCGAGGACGATCCGCTCGTCCTCGTCCACGACGGTGCCCGGCCGCCACGTGGTCGACGTCCAGGACTCGGCGACGAGCAGGAGGTTCTCGGGCTTTACGTTCCGGTGCACGATGCCGTTGCGGTGCAGTGCTCCGAGACCCTCGGTCAGGGCGCTCACCACGGCGCCCAGGGTCGGAGCGTCCGCGGGCGGGTCGGCGCTGCGGAGCCGATCGGCCAGCGAATCGCGGGCGAGGTCCATCACCAGGTACGGGCCGGACTGCGGCGTCTCGCCGAGGTCGTGCAGGCCGAGCAGCGACGAGTGCGTCACCTGCCGCAGCAGCCGGCACTCCCGAAGGAACTTGGCTCCTACCGCCGGGTCGGCGACGCGCAGCAGCTTGATCGCCACGTCGGCGTCGGTGCGGGTGTCCCGCGCGCGGACCACGACCGCGGACGCGCCTACGCCCACCACGGGTCCGAGCAGGTACGGACCGAGACGCGTGGGCAGCTCGGTGGCGGCGGCCGTCGGCGGTGTCACGGGGCAACCTTGCCGTAGATCCACTCCGCGCGCGGGGACATCGCGACCTACACCGGGATGTCGGGGTTTGGACTCGCGAAATTCACGCGCTCGGGGAGGGCCGCCGCTTCGCCAGGAGCGCGATGGTGAACGCCATCGCGCAGATCGCCGCAGCCAACGCGACGGCCCACAGCCCGGTGTCGAAGTGGAACGGCCGTGCGAACACCGTCTGCTCCAGACAGGCGTCGTCCTCGACGCCGGCGCACTGGAAGCTGGGATCGTGGGTGTTCACCGACGCCGACATCAGGGCGAAAGCGCCTGCCCCCGTCGCTGCTAGCCCGGTCAGCACGGCACAGGCGAGCAGCAGACTGCGTCGCCCGCGGTGCGGATCGCGGCTTGGCGCCGGGGTGTCGAGATGATCGGCCACGACGCCATGGTCACCGCTCGCCGGTGGGTAGACATGAGGATTTACCGGATTGACAGCGTCGCGTTGGCGAGCGGCGGTCGGTCAGCTGACCGGCAGTGCCCCGGCCAGGCGCTTGGCGAGCGCGTCGACCGTCCCGGTGAGCGACTCGATGTGGGTCTCGAACGCCTTGGCGACGGCGTCGGCGGGCAGTTCGCCCTTGGACGCCTCGTTCAGGAGCTTCCCCGCGTTGGTCCGGTAGGCCTCGAGCGAGGCGAGCGCTCGGGTGGCCGCCGCGGAGTCCTTGGCGCTGGCCGCCTTGGCGTAGGCGACCACGTCGTTGATGTGGGCGGCCCACGAGATGTCGAACGGGCTGCGGAACTCGGGCGCGAGCAGGCCGACAGCACCGGACAGGTCCGAGGTGTTGTCGCCGAGCGCCGTCAGCACGCTGTTGGACGACTCGAGCTCCAGAACCCCCGGCGGGGAGTAGTCCACCAGCACGGCCGTCGCCGTCAGGTAGACGTGAGCGGTGAGCAGACGGGAGAACTCGGCCCGGTTCTTCGCTCCTGCCGAGTCCGGGTCCCCGGCCAGCTTGGCGCCCTCGGCCAGTGCCTCGGTGAGCGTCGTCGCGAGCTCGCCGAATCCGGCCGCCGCGGTGTTCAGCTTGCGGAAGGCGACGTCCTCCTTGTTCTTCACCGACTGGTGCGCGGAACTGAGCCCGCGCAGCTGCACGAGCAGGTCGGCGGCGAACTCGTCGACGTCCAGTTCGCCCTTGGCGGCCTGTCCGAGGACTCGGGCCAGCTCGGTGGGCGAGGCGTTGATTTCCTTGGCGGCGGCGGCGTCGACGGCTTCGTCGTTGGAGATTGCGGAATCCACGAGGGCCTTCGCCTTGGCGCGCCAGCCCTTGAGGAACGCGGTGCGCTGCGCCGGGGTGCCCAGTTCGCCGATCACGTCGGCGAGCGCGACGGAGTTGGCGTCCAGCGCCTCGATCGCGTCGGAGTTGCGCGGATCGTCGGGTTTCACGAGTTCGATGTCCATCGCGAGCGTGGACAGGTACACGTACTCGCTCAGCAGGTACTGCAGCGTCGCGCCGAGCTCGGCCGCCTTCGTGTCCGCGCCGGGCTTGCCGGCCGCCTTGCTCAAGCCCATCGCGAGCGCTCCGGCCGTCTCGGGCATGTGCGCGGCCGCCGTCCGCACCCCGACGAACGGGCTGGCGTACTTCTCCGACACGAGCGTGGTCGTGGCCGGCCTCGTGTCGGCCGACGCCGTGGGGGTCGCGATCGGAGCGGCGACCGCCGGGTCGTCGTCGCCTCCGCCGCAGGCGGCGAGGCTCGCGAGGAGCACGGCGGCGGCGGGGGCGGCCAGGCGGCGGCGCAGGTGGGTTGCATGCATGCTCAAAGCAACGGGTCGGGCCAGGGCCCGTGCACCCGGCTGCAGTGTGACCTGGATCACTCGTCCCCCTCGACGACGGTGAGCACCAGCGCCGAACCCGGCGGCAACTCCATCGCGGAGCCGGGGCGGCGCTCCGGGCCGGGGCGCAGGCCGTCCGGTGCGCCGACCGTGGTCAGCACCTGCCGGTACCCGCGCACCCAGGACAGGTTGGGCAGGGTGAAGGTGCCGGATTCGGTTCCGGAGTGCAGCACGAGCAGGAAGCCGGCGCCGCGCGCGGTCTCGCCGGTCGGTCCGCGCCGCGCCGCGGCCGCGCCGTTGCGCAGCATGCCCAGCGTCCGGAGCTTGGGGTCGTGCCAGTCCGGGTGCGTCAGCGCCGACCCGTCCGGCCCGAACCACAGGACGTCCGGGTGCTCGGTCTCCCCGACGGGCGCGCCGGACAGGAACTCGTCGACGCGAAACACGGCGTGCTCGGCTCGCAGGCCGAGCAGCGCGCGGGTGAACTCGGTGAGGGCGTCGGCTTCCGCGGACGGCGTCCAGTCCACCCACGAGGTCGCGTCGTCGACGCAGTACGCGTTGTTGTTGCCGTGCTGGGTGCGGCCGCGCTCGTCGCCGGCCAGCAGCATCGGCACGCCGAGGGACAGGACCAGCGTGGTCAGGAGATTGCGAACCTGACGCCGTCTCAGTTCGACGATCTCCGGGTCGGTCGTCTCGCCCTCGACGCCGAGGTTGTCCGATCGGTTGTCCTCGGTGCCGTCGCGGTTGTCCTCGCCGTTGGCGAGGTTGTGCTTGCGGTTGTAGCTCACCAGATCGCGCAGCGTGAACCCGTCGTGCGCGGTGACGAAGTTGATCGACGCGAGCGGGTTGCGGCCCGGCGAGCCGAAGGCGTCCGAGGAGCCGGAGAGTCGGAAGGCCAGATCGTCGATGCCGGTGCCCCCGCCCCGGCGCCAGAAGTCCCGCACGCTGTTGCGGTACCGGTCGTTCCACTCCGCCCAGGGCGGCGGGAAGCCGCCCAGAAAGTAGCCGCCGGGTCCGACGTCCCACGGCTCGGCGATCAGCTTGGTCCGGCTCAGCACCGGGTCCTGGCCGAGCACGGCGAGCAGTGGACTGAGCGGGTCCGGGCCGTTGTCGCCGCGCAGCAGTGCCGGCGCAAGGTCGAAGCGGAAGCCGTCGACGCCCATCTCGGTTGCCCAGTACCGCAGCGAGTCCGCGAGCAGGGTGACGACCGGCAGGCTGCGTCCGTCCACCGTGTTGCCGCAGCCGGTGGTGTCGTCGTAGCGGCGCCCGCCGCGCAGCCGGTAGTAGGCCGCGTTGTCGATGCCGCGGAAGCACAGCGTCGGCCCGGTCTGGTCGCCCTCGGCCGTGTGGTTGTAGACCACGTCGAGGATCACCTCGAGCCCGGCCGCGTGCATCGCGGCCACCATCGCCTTGAACTCCGCGATCTGGCCGCCGGTGTCCCCGCAGGAGGCGTACGCGCCGTGCGGGGCGAAGTAGCCGATCGTGTTGTAGCCCCAGTAGTTCGCGCGGCCGCGTAGCTGCAGATGCTCCTCGGACAGGAACTGGTGCACCGGCAGAAGTTCGACGGCGGTGACGCCGAGGCCGACGAGATACTCCAGGACGGCGGGGTGCGCCAGGCCCGCGTAGGTGCCGCGCAGCGCGGGCGGGACCTCGGGATGCGCGGCCGTGAAGCCGCGGACGTGGGTTTCGTAGAGCACCGTCTCCGCCCACGGCCGGTTGGGCTTCGTGCCGGTGCTCGTCGTGTCCGCGCCGACCACGACGGACAGCGGCACGTGCCCGGCGGAGTCCCGCGGATCGCGCAGCAGATCGCTGCCGCCGTAGACGTGGCCGTAGGTCGAGGGGTGCGCGCTCCACGTCCCCGTGATTGCACGGGCGTACGGGTCGAGAAGGACCTTGGCCGGGTTGAACCGCTCGCCGCGGGCCGGGTCCCACGGGCCGTGGACGCGGAAGCCGTACCGCTGGCCGGGTCCGATGCCGGGCACGAAGCCGTGCCACACGTGGTGGGTCTTCTCCAGCAGATCGAGCCGGTTGCGCTCCACCCCGTCGTCGTCGAACAGGCAGAGAGCGACCGACTCCGCGGCCGCCGACCACAGCGCGACGTTGACCCCGCCCCGTTCCGGGTCCCAGGTCGCGCCGAGGGGGGCCGGGGATCCGGGCCACGGGAGCGTGCGCTCGTTCGACATCGCCGCCCATCCTCCCGCACCG
>JBQTKD010000113.1:0-3289 GCA_052386455.1 Sporichthyaceae bacterium | reverse complement strand
TCCCCGGACGGACCGCCGCGCTCGCCCGAAGCACCCTTGCCCTTGAGTCGAATTTTCTGACCGTCCGTCACTCCCGCGGGGATGCGGGTGTTCATGGTCTGCGCTCCCTCTGCCCGGCCACTGCCGTGGCAGCCGGTGCAGGGGTCCTCGACGACCATCCCGCGACCACGGCACCGCTGGCACGGCTCGCTCATGGCGAACCCGCCCATGTTCTGGCTCGTGTGCCCGCTGCCCTGACAGGACTGGCAGAGCTTCGGCGTCGTACCCGCCTTCGCACCCGTCCCGTTGCAGGCCCGGCACGGCGCCTCGCTGGTGAGGCGCAGCGGCACCGTGACGCCTTCCACGGCCTCCGCGAAGCCAATGGTTACCTCGGTCTCGACGTCCGCCCCGCGGCGCGGCGCGGCCCCCCGACGCTGGTTGAAGATGCCACCGAGGATGTCGCCTAGACCGTCTCCGCCCGGCCCGCCGAAGTTGAAGTCGAAGTTCACGCCGGGCGCGGAGAACCCTCCGCCGCGCCCGCCGCCGGAGCCGGGCGCCCGGTATCCGCCGGAGCCGAACAGCGTCCGGCCCTCGTCGTACTCCTTGCGCCGCGCCTCGTCCCCGAGCACGTGGTACGCCTCGGAGACCTCCTTGAACTTGGCCTCCGCCTCCGGGTTGTTCTTGTTCTGGTCCGGGTGCAGTTCGCGGGCGAGCTTGCGGTACGCCTTCTTGATCTCGGCCGCGGAGGCCGACTTCTTCAGGCCGAGGACGGCGTACAGATCCCGGTCCAGGTACTCACGCATCCCGTTGCCCATGCCGTCCTCCCCTCTCTGGATTCCTATTCGGCGGGCTCGGCGACCTTCACGCGCGCGGGGCGCATGATCCGTTCGCCGACCTTGTAGCCGGACTGCAGAATCTCCACGCAGGTCGGCTCGGTGACCTCGGCCGAGTGCTCGTGCATGAGCGCCTCGTGCACGTTCGGGTCGAACGGATCTCCCGCCTCCCCGAACGGCACCAGCCCGAGCTTGCCCAGGCTGACCTCGAGCGATTCGGCGACCATCTTGAAGCCGCCGACGAGTTCCCCGTGGGCACGCGCTCGCTCGATGTTGTCCAGCACCGGCAGCAGGTCCGCCAGCGTGGCCATCACGGTGCGCTCGCGGTCGGCTGCACGCTCCCGGTCCATGCGGCGCCGGTAGTTCGCGTAGTCCGCGCGCTCGCGCTGCAGGTCCGCGATCGCCGCGGCCAGTTCCGCGGCGGACACGGCGTCAGCCTCGTCGGCCGGGGCCGACGGCTCCGCCCCGCCGGCCGCGTCTGCGGCCGGCGGAGACGGAGCCGTCACGGCCTCGGGTCGTACCGCACCCGTCTCCGGGTCGATCCGACGCTTGTCGCGAACGACAGGCGGCTCACGGTCCTCGCTAGGAGGGTGTGCGTGCTCGGGTGCGTCGCTCACTTGTTGTCGCCCTCGTCCACGATCTCGGCGTCGATGAACTCCTCCTCGGCACCGCCACCCGCGGAGGGACCGGCGTCGGCACCCGGCGCAGTGTTCGCGTACATGCTCGCGCCGAGGGACTGGAAGACCGTGGCGGCCTTCTGCGTCGCGGCCTTGATGGCCTCGTCGTCGTTGCCCTCGAGGACCTTCTTGAGCTCCTCGAGCGCGGACTCGACCTCGGCCTTGGTGGCCGCGGCGGGGCCGTCGGCGAACTTCTCCGCGTTGTCCGCGATGAACTTCTCCGCCTGGTAGACGAGCGACTCGCCCTGGTTGCGGTTCTCGACCGCCTCGCGGCGCTTCTTGTCGTCCTGCGCGAACTGCTCGGCGTCGCGGACCATGCGGTCGATGTCGTCCTTGGCGAGCGCGGAGCCGCCGGTGACGGTCATCGACTGCTCCTTGCCGGTGCCGAGGTCCTTGGCGTTGACGTGCACGATGCCGTTCGCGTCGATGTCGAAGGTGACCTCGATCTGCGGCACGTTGCGCGGCGCCGGCGGAAGCCCGGTGAGCTCGAAGTTGCCGAGCGACTTGTTGTCCCGCGCCATCTCGCGCTCGCCCTGGTACACCTGGATGAGCACGGAGGGCTGGTTGTCCTCGGCCGTCGTGTAGGTGCGCGAGCGCTTGGTCGGGATCGTGGTGTTGCGCTCGATGAGCTTGTCCAGGATCCCGCCCTTGGTCTCGATGCCCAGGGACAGCGGGGTGACGTCGAGGAGCAGGACGTCCTTCACCTCGCCCTTCAGGACGCCGGCCTGCAGGGCGGCGCCGACGGCGACGACCTCGTCCGGGTTCACGCCCTTGTGCGGGTCCTTGCCGCCGGTCAGCTCCTTCACCAGGTCGCTGACGGCGGGCATGCGGGTCGAGCCGCCGACGAGGACCACGTGGTCGATGTCGTTGACCGAGACGCCGGCGTCCTTGATGACCGCGGCGAACGGCTTGCGGCAGCGGTCCAGCAGGTCAGCGGTGATCTTCTGGAACTCGGCGCGCGAGAGCGTCTCGTCCATGAACAGCGCGTTCTTGTCCGCGTCCTGCGTGATGTAGGGCAGGTTGATCTGCGTCGACTGCGCCGAGGACAGCTCGATCTTCGCCTTCTCCGCAGCCTCGCGGACGCGCTGCATCGCCATCTTGTCCTTGGTCAGGTCGATGCCGTTCGCGGCACGGAACTTCCCGACGAGGTGGTCGATGATGCGCTGGTCCCAGTCGTCGCCGCCGAGGCGGTTGTCGCCGCTGGTGGCCTTGACCTCGACGAGGCCCTCGTCGATCTCGAGCAGGGACACGTCGAACGTGCCGCCGCCGAGGTCGAAGACGAGGATGCGGTGGTCGGTGCCCGCCCCCGACGAGGGGGTCTTGTCGAGCCGATAGGCCAGGGCGGCCGCCGTCGGCTCGTTGATGATGCGCAGGACGTTGAGGCCCGCGATTTCGCCGGCCTCCTTGGTGGCCTGGCGCTCGGAGTCGGAGAAGTACGCCGGAACGGTGATGACCGCGTCGGTCACCTTCTCGCCGAGGTACTCCTCGGCGTCGCGCTTGAGCTTCTGCAGCACGAACGCGGAGATCTGCTGCGGGTTGAAGCTCTTGCCGTCGATGTCCTTGGACCAGGGCGTGCCCATCTCGCGCTTCACGGAGCGGATGGTCCGGTCGATGTTGGTGACCGCCTGCCGCTTCGCGACCTCGCCGACGAGCACCTCGCCGTTGCGCGCAAACGCGACGACCGAGGGAGTGGTCCGCGCGCCCTCGGCATTCGCGATGACGGTGGGCTCGCCACCCTCCAGAACGGCCACGACGGAGTTCGTCGTACCGAGGTCGATGCCGACCGCACGTGCCATGGGG
>JBQTKD010000112.1:0-16457 GCA_052386455.1 Sporichthyaceae bacterium | reverse complement strand
GGACCTACCCCGGGCCCCCCCCCGGAACCCTCCACCCCCCCTGGCGCACCCCCCCGGGGGCCCCCCCCCCCGGCCCCCCACCACCCCCCTCGTACCGTGGAGCGGCGAGGGGTTCCACTCCTCCAGCAAAGGAATGCGACATGCCTCAGCCCGCCAAGGGTCCCCGCCTCGGCGGCAGCGCCGCTCACGAGCGTCTGCTGCTCTCGAACCTGGCCACCCAGCTGTTCCAGCACGGTGCCATCACCACCACCGAGGCCAAGGCACGTCGCCTTCGTCCGGTCGCCGAGCGCCTGATCACCAAGGCGAAGATCGGCGACATCCACAACCGCCGCCTGGTCATGCGCACCGTCCGGGACAAGGACGTCGCGCACGTTCTGCTCACCGAGATCGGCCCGCGCTTCGCGAACCGTCCCGGCGGCTACACCCGCATCACCAAGCTCGGCCCGCGCAAGGGCGACAACGCGCCCATGGCGCTGATCGAGCTCGTCGAGGCCCTGACCGTCGCGCAGACCGCGGTGGGCGAGGCCGAGGGCGCCACCAAGGCCGCCGCCAAGCGCACGGTGAAGAAGGCCGCGCCGGCCGAGGCCGCCGAGAGCGAGTGACCTCTCAGATCGAAGTCGACGCCCCCGTGCTCAGCGAGCACGGGGGCGTTCGCGTCCGGCTGGACCTGGCCTACGACGGCACCGACTTCGCCGGGTGGGCCAAGCAGGATGGGCAACGGACCGTCGAGGGCGAACTCGAGGCGGCGCTGACGACGGTCCTGCGGCTGTCCCGGCCCGCCACCCTCACCGTCGCCGGCCGCACCGACGCCGGGGTCCACGCGCGCGGGCAGGTTGCCCACCTGGACGTCCCCGAACCCAACTGGGCCGCCGTGCCGGGCCGGCTGCCGCTCGACTCCGCGTCGGCGCTGTTGCACCGGCTGGCCGGGGTGCTGCCGCGGGACGTGCGCGTTCACGCCGTGGCGGTGGCGCCGCCCGGCTTCGACGCCCGGTTCGCGGCCCTCGGCCGCCGTTACGCGTATCGGATCTGCGACGCCCGAGGGGGCGTGGATCCGCTGGTTCGGACGCACGTCCTGTGGCATCCGCGCAGGCTGGACGTGGACGCCATGAACGCCGCCGCCGCGTCGCTGACCGGGGAGCACGACTTCGCGGCCTTCTGCAGGCTTCGCGAGGGCGCGACGACCGTCCGCCGGCTGAACGTGTTCGCCTGGTCCCGCGACCCGGACGGTCTCCTGATGGCGGACGTGCAGGCGGACGCCTTCTGCCACCACATGGTGCGCGCCCTGGTCGGGGCGTGCCTCGCCGTGGGAGAGGGCCGGCGCCCGATCGAGTGGGTCGGTGCAGTGTTGGCCGCGCGGCAGAAGGACTCGGCCGTGCAGATCGTTCCCCCGCACGGGCTGGTGCTCGAGGAAGTCCGGTATCCGGACGCCGCCGACCTGGCCGAGCGGGTGCTCGCGACACGGCGCCGCCGGGACTCGCCGGGCGGTTTTGCCGGAAGCGGGACGGACGGATAGGCTGACCCGTCGCTGCGTCGTAGACCGCGTGCGGTCCAGGCGTGTGCCGAAGCCCGCTCCGTGTCGTATTGGTGGCGGCACCCAGTTTCGCGAGTCCGAACGCAAGGCGCTGCATGTGGCGCCCTGCGTGAGGCGAGCGAAGCAGACAGAACTGACTCTGAGACGAAGGCCAGTCACGTGCGCACGTACAGCCCCAAGCCCGGCGAGATCACCCGTCAGTGGCACGTCATCGACGCCACGGACATCGTGCTCGGCCGCCTTGCCAGCCAGACGGCCCAGCTGCTGCGCGGCAAGCACAAGCCGTTCTTCGCCCCGCACGTCGACACGGGCGACTTCGTCATCATCGTGAACGCCTCCAAGCTCGCGCTGACCGGGAACAAGTTGGCCGACAAGAAGGCCTGGCGTCACTCCGGCTACCCGGGCGGTATCCGCTCGGTCGGGTACGCGGAGCTCATGGAGACCAGCCCCCGCAAGGCCGTCGAGAAGGCGGTCAAGGGGATGCTCCCGCACAACAGCCTGGGCCGTGCCCAGCTGAGCAAGCTCAAGGTCTACGCCGGCCCGGAGCACCCGCACCAGGCGCAGAAGCCCACGCCGTTCGAGATCTCCCAGGTCGCGCAGTAACCCAGCGCTCTAGCTCTAGCACCACCGAAGGGAAGCAAGCTTTGTCCAGCGAGACCACCGACGTCCTCGACGTCGACACCGAGGACGCCGGCAGCGACACCGAGTCTGGGCCGCAGTCGTACACCAGCGAGTCGGCTCCCACCGTCGCGATCGTCTCGGACATCGTTCCCGGTGCCGCCGTCGGCCGCCGCAAGGAGGCCGTTGCCCGCGTGCGCATCGTCCCCGGCACCGGCCAGTGGAAGATCAACGGACGCACCCTCGAGGACTACTTCCCGAACAAGGTGCACCAGCAGATCGTCAAGGAGCCGCTGGTCAGCCTCGGGCTCGAGAACAGCTACGACGTCTTCGTCCGCATCCACGGCGGCGGCATCTCCGGTCAGGCCGGCGCGCTGCGCCTCGGCGTGGCCCGTTCGCTGAACGAGGCGGACAAGGAGCACAACCGTCCGGTGCTCAAGAAGGCCGGCTTCCTGACCCGCGACGCACGCGCCACCGAGCGCAAGAAGTACGGCCTCAAGAAGGCCCGCAAGGCGCCGCAGTACTCGAAGCGCTAGTCAAACCCGTTCGAGGCCCCCGGTTCGCGCCGGGGGCCTCGGTCGTTTTCCGGGGCGTCCGAACGACCGTGATGCGGGCGTCACGCGTATTCGGACACCGGGGGCGCGAGCGGGGCAAGTGCGGGATCATGGGCCCGGTCGAGCGTGGAGGATGCGTCGTGGGGCGTCTGTTTGGGACCGACGGGGTCCGCGGGTTGGCGAACGTCGACCTGACGGCCGAGCTGTCGCTCAAGTTGGCCGCGGGGGCGGGCCGAGTGCTCGCTCGGCACCGGCATTCGCCGGGACGGCCGGTTGCCGTGGTCGGCCGCGACCCGCGCGCGTCGGGGGAGTTCCTCGAAGCCGCCGTGGTCGCCGGACTCGCCGGCTCCGGCGTCGACGTGATCAGGGTGGGCGTGCTGCCGACTCCGGCCGTGGCGTTCCTGACCGCCGAGTTCGACGCGGACCTCGGCGTGATGCTCTCCGCCTCGCACAACCCGGCGCCGGACAACGGCATCAAGTTCTTCGCCCGCGGCGGGCACAAGCTCCCCGACGACGTCGAGGACGAGATCGAGGCGATCCTCGACATCCCGGCGGAGAAGCCGATCGGCGCCGACGTCGGCCGAGTGACCGACGACCCCGAGGCCGGGCGCCGCTACCTCGACTTCCTCCTCACCACGGTGCCGAACCGGCTGCGCGGACTGCGCGTCGTCATCGACTGCGCCAACGGCGCCGCCTCGGGGCTGGCGCCGCGGCTGCTGCGCGGCGCGGGGGCCGAGGTCATCGTGCTCGCGGCGTCCCCGGACGGCTTGAACATCAACGACCGCTGCGGTTCGACCCACATGGAGTCCCTCGCGCACGCGGTGCGCGAGCACGTCGCGGACGTCGGCCTGGCCTTCGACGGAGACGCGGACCGCCTCCTGGCCGTCGACGCGCACGGCGAGATGATCGACGGCGACCAGATCATGGCCGTGCTCGCGCTGGCGATGCGCGAGGCGGGGAAGCTTGTCGACGACACCGTCGTCGTCACGGTGATGAGCAACCTTGGGCTGAAGCTCGCGCTGCACGAGGCGGGCATCAAGGTCGTGGAGACAGGCGTCGGGGACCGGTACGTGCTGGAAGCCATGCGTGCCGGCGGGTATGCGCTGGGCGGCGAGCAGTCCGGCCACGTCGTCATGCTCGAGCACGCCACGACGGGCGACGGGCTGCTCACCGCGCTGCACCTCTTGGCGCGCGTGGCCCGAACCGGCAGCTCGCTGGCGGACCTCGCGTCGGTCATGAACCGCCTGCCGCAGGTGCTGGTGAACGTGAAGGGCGTGAACCGGGCCGGGGTCGCCGGCAACGCGGCGCTGGCCGCGGCCGTGGTGGCCGCCGAGGCAGAGCTCGGGGCCACCGGACGGGTCCTCCTGCGGCCCAGCGGCACGGAGCCGGTGGTCCGGGTGATGGTCGAGGCGGTGTCCTCGGTGCAGGCCCACGAGGTGGCGGACCGGCTGGCTGCGGTGGTCCGGGAACAGCTCGCAATCGCCTAGGGGC
Source organism: Sporichthyaceae bacterium (assembly GCA_052386455.1). Classification (GTDB taxonomy): domain Bacteria; phylum Actinomycetota; class Actinomycetes; order Sporichthyales; family Sporichthyaceae; genus JBQTKD01. The sequence continues at coordinate 12,263 of JBQTKD010000112.1, read as the reverse complement.
CGACTTGTCCGACTTCGGGTAACCCGTTCGAGGTATCAAGATCACCTCGGAGCCCCGGCGGTTGGCGCGTTTGCCTTTGCCGTGTTGGCGGCGCTCCTATCCTGATCAGCATGTGCGGAATCGTGGGCTACGTCGGCGGGGGCGCCGCGCTCGACGTTGTGCTGGGTGGCCTGAAGCGGCTGGAGTACCGCGGGTACGACTCCGCGGGCGTCGCTCTGGTCGGCGACGGCGAACTGCTGATCCGTCGCAAGGCGGGCAAGCTCGCCAACCTCGTCGGCATGCTCGAGACCGATCCGCTGGCCGCGTCCAACACCGCCATGGGTCACACCCGGTGGGCAACCCACGGCGGTCCGACCGACCGCAACGCACACCCGCACCGGTCCGCGACCGGCAAGGTCGCCGTGATCCACAACGGCATCATCGAGAACTTCGCCAAACTGCGCGACGCCCTCGAGGCGCGCGACATCGAGATGAGCTCCGACACCGACACCGAGGTCGTCGCACACCTCCTCGGCGAGATCATGGACGCCAACCCCGGCATCTCGCTGGCAGAGGGCATGCGCCAGGTCTGCGCGCTGCTCGAGGGAGCGTTCACCCTCGTCGCCGTCCACGCGGACATGCCGGACGTCGTCGTCGGTGCGCGCCGCAACTCCCCGCTCGTCGTCGGCCGCGGCAACGGCGAGAACTTCCTCGCCTCCGACGTCGCCGCGTTCATCGCCTACACCCGCGAGGCCATCGAGCTCGGCCAGGACCAGATCGTCGAGCTGCGCCCGGACTCGGTCGTCGTCACGAACTTCGACGGCACCCCCGCGGCCGTACGCGAGTTCCACGTCGACTGGGACGCCTCGGCCGCCGAAAAGGGCGGCTACGACTACTTCATGCTCAAGGAGATCGCCGAGCAGCCCAAGGCGATCGCCGACACCCTGCTCGGGCGCATGGGTGCCGACGGGAAGCTGCAGCTCGACGAGATGCGGCTGTCCGACCAGGAGCTCCGAGTCGTCGACAAGATCGTCATCGTCGGGTGCGGCACCTCCTTCCACTCCGGCCTGATCGCCAAGTACGCGATCGAGCACTGGACCCGCATCCCGTGCGAGGTCGAGCTCGCCTCGGAGTTCCGCTACCGGGACCCGATCCTGACCCGCTCCACGCTGGTCATCGCGATCTCGCAGTCGGGCGAGACCGCCGACACCATGGAGGCGATTCGCCACGCCCGCGAGCAGCGCGCGCGGGTGCTGGCGATCTGCAACACCAACGGTTCGACGATCCCGCGCGAGTCCGACGCCGTGGTCTACACCCACGCGGGTCCGGAGATCGCGGTCGCGTCCTCGAAGGCGTTCCTGACGCAGATCGTCGCCTGCTACGTCGTCGGCCTGTACCTCGCGCAGGTGCGCGGCACCAAGTACGGCGACGAGATCACCTCGATCGTGAACCAGCTGCACGAGCTGCCCGGCGCGGTGGAGAAGGTGCTGGAGACCGTCGAGCCGGTCCGCGCGCTCGCCCGCAGCCTCGCGGAGAACCGCTCCGTCCTGTTCCTCGGGCGCCACGTCGGGTACCCCGTCGCGCTCGAGGGTGCGCTCAAGCTCAAGGAGCTCGCGTACATGCACGCCGAGGGCTTCGCCGCGGGCGAGCTCAAGCACGGCCCGATCGCCTTGATCGAAGAGGGCCTGCCGGTTGTCGTCGTCGTGCCGTCGCCGGTCGCGCGCGGCGTCCTGCACAGCAAGATCGTGTCCAACATCCAGGAGGTGCGCGCCCGCGGTGCGCACACCATCGTCATCGCGGACGAGGGCGACGAGACCGTCGTCCCCTACGCCTCGACGCTGATCCGGGTGCCCGCGGTCTCCACGCTGATGCAGCCGATCGTGACCACCGTGCCGCTGCAGGTCTTCGCCTGCGAAATGGCCACCGTCCGCGGCCACGACGTCGACCAGCCCCGCAACCTGGCCAAGTCCGTCACGGTCGAATAGTCAAGGGTCACGTGCGCACGACAGCCGAAATGGTTGCTCGCGCGGGTGGTTTGTCCCGGTTTGTGGAACCACTTCGGCTGTCGTGCGCAACGGCTCTTGACATTCACGGCGGTCTGTAGGCTTCTGAGCGTGATCGTGGGAGTCGGGATCGACGTCTGCGACATCGGCCGTTTCACCGCGGCCATCGAACGTACGCCGGGGCTCGTCGAGCGGTTGTTCACGCCGGCGGAGCGGGCCAAGCGGCCGGCGTCCCTCGCGGCGCGGTTCGCGGCCAAGGAGGCCCTCGCCAAGGCGCTCGGGGCGCCGGGGGACCTGCACTGGCACGACGCCGAGGTGGTCACCGGGGCGAACGGGCGGCCCTGGTTGAGCGTGCGGGGCACCGTCGCGGCGCGGGCGCGGGCGCTCGGCATCTCGAACTGGCACATCTCGATGTCCCACGACGCCGGGGTCGCCTCGGCCGTCGTGATCGCCGAGGGGTGGGGCGCGCCCGTGGTGGAGGCTCAGTCGTGACGGCTGCGCTGTGAGATCGGCGCACACCGTCGCGCAGATCCGGGCGGCCGAGCACGCCGCGGCCGCCGCGCTCCCGCCCGGAACGCTGATGGACCGGGCGGCCACCGGACTCGCCAGGGTCTGCCAGCGCCTCCTGCCCCGGGTGTACGGCGCCCGCGTCGTCCTGCTGGTCGGCAGCGGCGACAACGGGGGAGACGCCCTCTTCGCCGGCGCGCACCTGGCCCGGCGCGGCGCGGGCGTGCACGCGATCCTGCTCAACCCGGAACGGGCCCACGCATCGGGGCTGGCGGCGTTTCGTCTGGCCGGCGGCCGGGTCACCGCAGACCCGAGCGTGTTGGACCGGGCCGACCTCGTCGTCGACGGGATCGTCGGCATCGGCGCCAGCGGCGGCCTGCGGCCCGACGCGGCCGCACTCGTCGAACGCGCCGCGGCCGGCCCGGGCGTCCTGGTGGCCGTCGACCTCCCCAGCGGGGTCGACGCCGACACCGGCGAGACCCCCGGCGCGTTCGTTCGCGCCGACGCGACCGTCACCTTCGGAACGTGGCGCACCGGTCTGCTCGTCGACCCCGGTGCGGGCCTGGCAGGCGCCGTGACCTGCGTGGACATCGGCCTGGACCCGTATCTGCCGGAACCCGCGGCCCGGAGCCTGCAGACCGCCGACCTGGACGACCTGCTGCCCCGGCCAGCTCGGACCGACGACAAGTACCGCCGCGGGGTGCTGGGCGTCGTGGCCGGATCCGCGGGCTATCCCGGCGCCGCGCAGCTCACCGTCGCCGGGGCGCTGCGCGCGGGCGCGGGCATGGTCCGCTTCGTCGGCACTCCGGACCTGTGCGCAGCCGTGGTGGCCGCCGCCCCGGAGGTCGTCGCGACCGACGGCCGGCCCACGGGCGCGGGACGGGTGCAGGCCTGGGTGGTCGGTCCGGGCATGGGCACCGACGACCAGTCGGCCGCTCTGCTGCGCGACGTCCTGACCAGCGAGGTTCCCGTGCTGGTGGACGCCGACGGCTTGACGCTGCTGGCCGCCGAGGGGCTGCCGCCGCGGCAGGCTCCCACTCTGTTCACGCCGCACGCCGGAGAACTCGCCCGGATGCTCGGCACGGACCGAGCGTCGGTGGAGACGGCTCCGCTCGGCCACGCGCGGCAGGCGGCAGAGAAGTTCGGTGCCCACGTGCTGCTGAAGGGCTCCACGACCGTGGTCGCGGGCCCGGACGGGCACGAGGTCTGGGTGAACTCGACCGGCTCGGCCTGGTCGGCCACGGCCGGGAGCGGCGACGTGTTGGCGGGCGTGGCCGGGGCCCTGCTCGCGGGCGGCCTACCGGCGGGCCTCGCGGGGGCGCTCGCAGCGCACGTGCACGGTCGTGCGGCTCAGCTGGCCTCGGACCGCGAGCGGCCGGTCAGCGCAGGCGACATCGCCGCGCAGGTCCCCGCCGTGTGGAGCGGTTGAGCCGGTGGAGCGGTTGAACTAGTACGGCAGCTTCTTGCCGGACGGCGTGCGCAGGTCGATCGGGCTGGCCGGGCGGTTCTGGGCAGAGCTCTTGGCCAGCGTCTTGCGGTCAATCCGGATCTGTTTGCGCTCCATCGGAGTGCCCCCCTGTCCGTCGGCGGTGCCGTCAACCGACCATCGGCCGCGTCACGTACGCCTGAGGTTCACTCTGACGGACGAGACGCGGGCGTGGTTCGCCTGCGAGTGGATGATTTGCCGGTCCGTCGAACGGACTAGAACAACCCATGCACAGAGCGTGACGGGAGGTGGTTTCACCCGCATTGCGCCGCGGTTCCAATCGTTGCCTGCCTGCCGGCGATCGGGTGAATGTAAGGATGGCGTCGTGAATCTGACGGCCGTGGGCTGGCGCGCGCAGGCGCAGGTCGACCTCGACGCCATCGCCGCGAACGTAGCCGCGCTGCGCGGCTACGCGCCGGGTGCCGGACTGCTGGCCGTGGTGAAGGCCGACGGCTACGGTCACGGGCTCGTTCCGGCCGCCCAAGCCGCTCTCGCCGGGGGAGCGGGATGGCTCGGCACCGCCGTCCTGGAGGAGGCGCTCGCGGTACGCGCCGCCGGCATCGAGGCCCCGCTGCTGTGCTGGCTCGCCTCGCCCGGCGAGGACCTCGCCGCCGCACTGCGGGTCGACGTCGACCTGTCGGCCGACTCCACGTGGCAACTCGCCGAGATCGTCTCCGCCGCGGCCGAGACCGGCCGGACCGCGCGAGTGCACCTCAAGATCGACACCGGCATGGGCCGCGCCGGCGCCGCGTTCGCGGACTGGCCCGAGCTCATCGACGCCGCGGGCCGCGAGGTGGCCGGCGGCGCCATCGACGTGGTCGGAATCTGGTCCCATCTGGCCTGCGCAGACGAGCCGGACCACCCCAGCGTCGCCGCGCAGGTGGCGTGCTTCCGGGACGCCGTCGCGCTGGCCGAACGTGCCGGGCTGCGTCCGGCGCTGCGGCACCTCGCCAACTCCGCCGGCACGGCGCTCGTGCCGGCCGCGCACTTCGACCTCGTCCGCCCCGGAATCTCGGTCTACGGATACTCGCCCGCGCCGCAGCTCGGGGACAGCGCCCACTTCGGGCTGCGGCCCGCGATGACCCTCGCCGGCCGACTCGCGCACGTGAAGCGAGTGCCCGCCGGGCACGGAGTGTCCTACGGGCACACCTACGTGACGGATCGTCAGACCACGCTTGGTCTCGTGCCGCTCGGCTACGCCGACGGCATCCCGCGGGCCGCCAGCAGCCGGGGCCCCGTGCAGGTCGGCGGGCAGCGCCACCACATCGCGGGCCGCGTCTGCATGGACCAGTTCGTCGTCGACCTCGGCGATCAGTCGGTGGCCGCGGGCGACGAGGTGCTGCTCTTCGGCCCCGGCGACGCAGGCGAGCCGACCTGCCAGGAATGGGCCGAGCTGCTCGGCACCATCACCTACGAGATCGTGACTCGCATCGGCGGCAGAGTTCCCCGTGTCTACGTGGGTTCGTCGGCATGAGCAACGCGCGTTCGGAGCTGATCCGCTGGGCAATCCGTGCGGGCGTCGTGGCGGGCACCGCCGCGGCCACCACGGTCGTGCGCCGGCAGCGGGCGCGCCGGGCCGAACTCGCCGATCAGCACCCGGACCGGCCCGAGGTTCTCGGCGGCCTGCACACCGAAGCCGAGGTCGTGATCACCGACGACGGCGTTCCACTCTGCGTCGAGATCGAGGAGGGCCCGCCCGGCGGACCGACGCTGGTGTTCCTGCCCGGGTTCTGCCTGCACATGGACGCCTGGCACTTCCAGCGCGAAGACCTCCGCGGGGTCGTGCGGTGCGTGTTCTACGACCCGCGCGGGCACGGCCGCTCCGGACGGGGCGATCGCCAGAACTCCACCATCGAACAGCTCGCGCGAGATCTGCACGCGGTCCTCGACGCCGTCGTCGGCGACGGGCCGGTCGTCCTGATCGGTCACTCGCTCGGCGGCATGGTCGTGATGGCCTACGCCGACGCGTACCCGAAGGAGTTTGGGGAACGGGTGGTCGGTGCCGCGCTCGTCGCGACCTCTCCGGGCAGGCTCGCCGAGATGACGCTAGGCCTGCCCGCCGCGGTCATGCGCCGGGTGTGGAAGGTCAGCCCCGGCGTCGTGGACCTCGTCTCCAACCGTCCGCTGCTCATCAACCGTGGTCTCGGCGCCGACCGCGACGTCGGACTGTGGGTCACCAAGCGGCTGTCCTTCGGCCGCCGGGACGTGGACCCCGAGGTCGCGCGCTTCGCCGGCGAGGTCCTCAACAGCACCCCGCTGGACGTCTTCGGCGAGTTCTTCGGAGAGTTCGACCGGCACGACAAGGAGGCGGCCCTGCCGGTTTTCCGCGAGTGTCAGGCCCTGATCGTGGCCGGCGGCAAAGACGTGCTCACGCCCGCCGAGCGAAGCCGGACGATGGCCACGCAGATCCCCGAGGCGGAACTCATCGTGCTCGAGGACGCCGGGCACCTGGTGTTGCTCGAGCGGCCCGACGAGGTGAACGCCGCGATCCGGCGCCTGCTGGAGCGGGTGCGCCTGGCCACGCAGCGTCCCGCCGTCGCCCGGCAGCGGAGGGCCCCGTGAGTCCCGAAACCCTCGGCGCGACCCAGACGCCCACGGCCGAAGCGGGGCGCTGCGCGATCTGCGTGGACCTGCCCGGGCCGCGCAACCACGGCGTGGTGGGCACCTTCCCCGCAGACGCGTCCCTCCTCATCCTCAGCGGTGCCCCGACCAAGCAGGAGGAGAGCGCGGGCCGCCCCTTCGTCGGCCGGCCGGGACACCACCTCGACTTCCTGCTCGGCAACTTCGGCATCCTGAGGAAGCGTCAGGTCGCCACCCTGTCGGTCGCCAACTGCCGCTCGGGCGACCCGGACGTGCCGACTGGCCGAGCTGAGATCGAAGCCAACCGGGCCCGGGTGCTGGAGCAGATCGAAGAGATCGATCCGCTGCTGATCGTCACGCTCGGCCCGCAGCCCACCGAGTGGGCGCTCGGACGAGACACCGTGCTGTCCGCCGTTCGCGGACACCTGCACCAGTTCGGCGAACGGCCACTGCTCCCGTCGCACGCCCCGGTCGCGGCGATCCACTGCGGCACGCGCGGAGCGCCGGCGCTGCAGTTGGAGCAGGACCTGCGCTACGCCGCGGACCTCCTCGCCGACCTGCGCAAACTGCGTGGTCGCACGTGACCGCGCCGGTTGCGCTCACACTGCAGGTGCCGACGGCCCGAGCCATGCAGGACCTCGGCGCCCGGTTGGCGGCCGTCCTGCGGCGCGGGGACCTCGTCGTGCTCACCGGCGACCTCGGCGCAGGCAAGACGACGCTCACCCAGGGGCTCGGCGCCGCGCTCGGGGTCCGGGGACGCATCGCCTCGCCGACCTTCGTCATCTCGCGCATTCACCCGACACTGGCCGACGGGCCGGACCTCGTCCACGTCGACACCTATCGCATGGCCGACGCACTCGAGGTGGCCGATCTGGACCTCGAGGACTCGATCGCCGCGTCGGTCACGGTCGTGGAGTGGGGTGCGGGACTCGTCGAGGGTCTCGCCCCGGACCGTCTCGAACTCGTGCTGACCCGGGGCACCGAGCTTCCGCCGGACGCCGATCCCGACGACCCCAGTGCCGCGATCCGCGAGGTCTCGATCTCCGCCGTGGGGCCCCGGTGGGCAGGCGTGGATCTGGTCGTGGCTCTTTCCCTTTAAGGTTCAGGGCGTGCTGCTGCTCGCCATCGACACCTCCACGCCCCAGGTCGGCGTCGCCGTCTGCCGGGACGGTGAGACGCTCGCCCGCCGGGCCGTGGTCGACGCGCGGCGACACGGCGAGCTGCTCGCGACCAACGTCTCCGCAGCGCTGGCCGACGCGGGCCTGAAGCCCGGCGAGCTCGAGGGGATCGCCGTCGGCGTGGGACCCGGCCCGTACACCGGACTGCGCATCGGGCTGATGACCGCCCGCGCGATGGGCCACGCGCTCGGGATCGAGGTGTACGGGGTGTGCAGCCTCGACGCCCTGGCCGCGGGCTCGGGCTTGGCCGGGGAGTTCCGTGCGGTAACCGATGCCCGGCGCAAGGAGGTGTACTGGGCCCACTACCTGGACGGCGTGCGCGTCGGCGAGCCTGCGGTGAACCTCCCCGCCGACGTGGCCTGGGCCGGGGCTGCGGTCGGCGCCGGCGCCGAGCTGTACGCCGAGCACTTCCCCGGACGCCGCGAACCGCTCTACCCCGACCCCGCCGCGATCGCCGCGCTCGCCGAACAGGGGCTGGCCGTCCACGGGGGGGCGCTTCCGCCGGACCCGCTGTACCTGCGCCGGCCCGACGCCGTCGAACCCGGTGCGAAGAAGCCGGTGGGGCAGCCTCGAGTCGGCGATACGCCGTCGTGTTGAGAGCGGCGCGATGGTGGGACGTTCCGACGCTCGCCGCCATCGACGCCGAACTCTTCGGCACCGACGCCTGGTCGGAGGCCACCTTCTGGTCCGAGCTCGCGGGCGTTCCCGATCGCCGCTGGTACCGGGTCGCGGAGGTGGGCGAGCAGATCGTCGGGTACGTCGGCCTGGCCGTCGTCGACCGCACCGCTGACGTGCAGACCGTCGCAGTGCGAGCCACCGCGCACGGTCAGGGCTGGGGCGGCGTCCTGCTCGACGCGCTCCTGCAGGAGGCCGACGCCCGCGGCTGCGAGGAGGTCCTGCTCGAAGTCCGCGCCGACAACGAACCGGCGCTCGCGCTCTACGCCCGCCGTGGCTTCGCGTCGATCGCGACGCGGCGCAGGTACTACGCCGACGGCACCGACGCGCTCATCCTGCGGTGGTCAACGCTGCCGTAGGCCGGCCCGACCGTTCTGCACCTCGAAGGACATCGAGGTCGTCGCGGGCGAGCCGGGTTCGGAGACCTTCTCCACGACCTTGAAGTCCGCGATCATCCGCTCGCCGTCGGCCCGGCAGCGGATCCAGCCGCGGCGCCCGTCCCAGTACTTCAGGTGCGAGTTGCGCGCCAGGGCGTCCTTCACCCACGGCAGCTTCGGGATCAGGTCGCCGCCGGTGGTGACGGCCGACGTCACCAACTCGACGGCCACGGGCGGCCCGGACTCGGCGGTGCCGCGCGGGTGGATGTCGGCGGCCCAGTGCACGTGGGCGTCTCCGGTGAGCACCACGAGGTTGCGCACCTCGGCGTTGCGCGCGGCCATCAGCAGCCGCTCGCGGGCACCGGGGTAGCCGTTCCAGTCGTCGTTGCTCACCCACGGCTCGTCGCGGCGGCGGCCTTGGTTGTCCACCTGGCGCGGCACCTGGGCGAACTGCACCTGTTGGGCGAGGAACTGCCACGCCGCGCTGGACGCCGCCAGGCCCTTGGCGAGCCACGCCTCCTGCTCGCGGCCGAGGATCGTGCGGCCCTGCGGGAGGCCGTCGATGCACCGAAGCTTGCGGCCGTCGTTGCAGCCCTGCCGGTCGCGGAACTGGCGGGTGTCCAGGACGTGGAAGGTCGCCGTCTGGCCCCACTCGATCCGACGGAAGATCGGCAGGCCCCGCCGGTTCGGATGCGCACTGGGCCGCATGGGCATGTGCTCCCAGTACGCCCGCAGCGCGACGGCGCGCAGCCGCGCGAACTCGACGGGGTCCGGGAAGTCCGTGGCGTTCTCGCCGTTCCAGTTGTCGGCGACCTCGTGGTCGTCGGGGGTCACCACCCAGGGTGCGGCGGCGTGCGCGGCCTGCAGATCGGCGTCCCCGCGGTACTGGGCGTGACGGCGCCGGAACTGCGCGAGCGTCTTCAAGTGTCCGCCGACGTGCTCGCGGACGATGCCGCTGGGCGGCGGCTTGAACCGGGGCCCGTACTCGTAGAGGTAGTCGCCGAGGTGCAGCACGAGGTCCGGCTGCGAGTCCGCGATGTGCCGGTAGACGGTGAACCAGCCCTGCTCCCAGAAGGCGCAGGAGGCGATCGCGAAGTCGACGGGCTCTCGGGCGTCGTCGGCCGGTGCGGTCCGCGTGCGGCCGGCCGGGGAGACGTGGCCGTCGACCCGAAACCGGTACCAGTAGTCCCGGCTCGGAGTCAGACCCCTCGGCTCGACGTGCACGCTGTGGGCGTCGGCTCGGGTCGCCGACTCGACGCCCTCGCGGACGAGGTTCTTGAACTCCGGGTCGGTGGCCAACTGCCATTCGACGTCGAAGGTGCGGTCGGGCATGCCGCCGTGGCCGTCGCTCTCCATCGGGCGGGGTGCCAGGCGGGTCCAGAGCACGACGCTGTCCGCGGTCGGTTCGCCGGAGGCGACCCCGAGCGTGAACGGTTCCGCGATTCGACGGGCCGGTGCCGGCTCCGCGAGGAGGCGCCGGCCGGGCGCCACCAGAGCCAGCCCCGCCATGGAGGTGCCCTGGACGAACGTGCGGCGGGTCGGCATGCGTTCAGGGTGCCTCGGCCCGCTACCACCAGGCGTGCGAGACGTTGCGAGTCGGTGAATAGTTCACACGCGACGTAGGCCGAGTTGCCCGTCCTCGAGCTGGAACGACGCGGCGACGGGGCCGGGCGACCACGGACGCGACACCTTGGGAACGACGTGGAAGTCCGCGCGCAGCGAGGACGCGTCCAGCCGGCACCGGATCCAGCCGCGGCGCCCGTCCCAGTACCGCAGGTAGGGGTGGCGGCGCAGCGAGTCGCGGACCCACGCGGGCTGCGGGTGCCCGTCGCCGCCGGTGCTGATCGAGGAGGTCACCAGTTCCACGCCGAGCGGCGGGAGCCCGGCGGCGCCGAAGTCGCGGTGGACGTCCGCGGCCCAGTGCGAGTGCACGTCGCCGGTGAGCACGACGAAGTTGCGGAGCTGCGCATCCTGCACGGCCGCGAGCAGTCGGTCGCGGGCGCCCGGGTAGCCGTCCCACGAGTCCACCGTGACGGCCTCGTGCGGCAGTACGCTGCCGTCCGCGTTCACCGACCGTGGCTTGGAAGCGACCATGATCTGTTGCGCGAGCAGGTTCCACACGGCGGTGGACTGGCGCATCTGGTCGGACAGCCAGGCCTCCTGCCGCATGCCGAGGACCGTGCGCGAAGGGTCGGCCTGCTCGGTCTGCGCGAGGCAGGCGAGCTGGTCGCCGTCCCCCTCCTGCGGCTCGGCGCAGGCGAGCCTGCTGCGGTACTGCCGGGTGTCCAGCACGTAGAAGGCGGCGGTGCGGCCCCAGCTCAGGGTGCGGAACAGCTGCATCTCCGTGTCCGTCGGGCGCGAGGCCCGACGCAGCGGCATGTGTTCCCAGTAGGCCTGGAACGCCGCGGCGCGCATGGCGGCGAAGTGCTTGCGGTCGCTCTTGCGGTCGGCCCAGTCGCCCGTCCAGTTGTTCGCGACCTCGTGGTCGTCGGGCACGACGATCCAGGGCGCCGCCCGATGTGCGGCCTGCAGGTCGCGGTCGGTCTTGTACTGGGCATGGCGGCGGCGGTAGTCGGCGAGGGTGCGCAGCCGTCCGCCGTCGTGCGCGCGGACCTTGCCGTTCTCGATCGGGCGGACGTCGCCGTTGCGGATGCGGTTGAGGCTCGACTGGTACTCGTACAGGTAGTCCCCGAGGTTGAAGATCAGGTCCGGGGTGGAGTCGGCGATGTGCCGGTACGCGGTGAACCAACCCTCCTCCCAGTGCGCGCACGAGGTCGTGACGAACTCCAGCGGGCTCAGCGACGCCGGGCCGGGCGTCGTGCGGGTGCGTCCGGCGGGGGACAGGTGCGAGCCGGCCCGGAAGCGGTACCAGTAGTCCCGGCCGGGCTCGAGGCCTTCGAGTTCGACGTGGACGCTGTGCGCCTCGGCGGCCGTGGCGGTGGCGGTGCCCGCCCGGACCACTCGGCGGAACTGCCGGTCGCTCGCGAGCTGCCACTCCACCTCGACGTCGCGGGCGACCATGCCACCGCCGCCGTCCTCCGCCAGCGGATCGGGAGCCAGCCGGGTCCAGAGCACGACGCCGTCCGCGGTCGGGTCCCCCGAGGCCACGCCCAACGTGAACGGGTCTCGCGCGGGTAGGCGGCCGGCGACGTCGCCCAACGCCTGCTGGGCCACTCCCGGCGGGCCCGAGGGCACGTCGCCGAGCCCCGGAACCAGCGGCACCATGGCAGCCGCTCCGCTGGATTGGAGGAACCGTCGGCGATCCATCGGCAGGAACACGCACGGAGAACATCAGGTGAACCCGGGAAGGCAAACGATCATCCGGCGTGTCGGGAAAACTCGTCCGATTTGTCCTAGCGGGAGTTTCCCGGCTAGCTCGGGTGTGCGCGGTGTTTCCGCTGGTCAGTAGGGGTTTTCGGGTGTGGGCGTGTATTACCCAATGGGTCAGCGGGTGGGTGCGTAGCGGTCGAGCGCGAAC
>JBQTKD010000111.1:0-43736 GCA_052386455.1 Sporichthyaceae bacterium | reverse complement strand
AGAACCCGAAGGGTCCGGGCCGCGCCGCCGGCCGTCCGGCGCATGACCTGCCCGACCAGCAGCGCAGCCGCGAGAAAGGCCACCGAGGCCAGGGCGGTGAGGAACCTGCCCTCGATCCGGTTCCGGTCCGCCTCGGTCGCCGTCTCCTCGGCCAGGTTGACCTCGGGCACGTACTCGCCGCGCGTGAGCGTCAGCATGCTTTCGACGAAGTCCTGGACGACCGCCGGATCGGAGCTCTTGAGCCGGACCAGCCTGCTCGTGTTCAGTTCGGCGGCGTCGGTCCCGACGAGGTCGACCCGGTGCCTCTCGTAGAAGGCCTTGCCCGCGATCACTGCGCGCGGGGTGCGGGAGGTGTCGCCGAAGAAGGGGGACCGGACCACCCCGACGATGCGCACCTCCGTGCGCAGGCCCTCTGGCTCGATGGCCTGGGAGAACCCGTCGAGCTGCGCAGGGGTGAACAGCCGCAGCCCGATCCGGTCGCCGAGGTGCTTGTCGAACCGGTCCCGGTAGCTGGAGGTGACGACGACCTCGTCGACCGCGGCCGGCAGCCGGCCGGCGAGGACGACCGGCCGTTCGACGGTGCGGAAGATGTCGTCGTCGGCGAGGGCGTAGCCGGGCACGTCGTCGATCGGTTCGTTCTCGACTCCGAACGCCTCTGGCACAAGGGTGCCGACCGCCGCGACCGACGGGAACTCGCGCACCTGGTTCCAGGGCACCACGATGTCGGGCTCGGCGTAGACCTGGGCGGGCAGGGTGCGCGCGGCCAACCGGTCGACGGCGGTGTCGCCGCGCCGGGCCCCGGCGAGCGCGGACGAGACCGCGGCGCACGAGAGTGCGACCAGCAGAAACAGGACGAGGAACGACGCCGAGCGGCGGCGCAGCTCGATCTGGAGCCACTTCGCCGCGAATCGCACCCGGTATTCTCGTCACACTTTCGCGCAGCGGTGCGCGAGGCGACCTGCCGGAGGCCCGATGCGACTCGTGCGCAGCGTCGCGGTGGTCGCCGCCGGTGCGCTCGCGTTCGGGCTGTGCACCGAAGCCGGAGCCGCCGCATCCGTCGAGGCGGCTCTCCCCCACGGGCAGGTGTCCCTGGGGCAGCAGGCACCGCCGCGCCCTGTCTGCCTGAAGATTGCGCCGTCCAAGAAGCCGAAGCAGACCTCGAAGAGCCGGACGTTCGGCAAGCGCAAGACGGGCTGCAAGAAGGGCCTCGTCCGCACGGTGGTCCCCGAGACTCAGATTCCGACGAGCTGAACGGCGATCCAGAGCGCGACGGTAGCGGCCGCTATCGCCGGGATCGTGGTCCAGAGTGCGTGCCGCGTGAAGTCCGCGAGCGACGGCTGCACGCCGCCCTGTCGGCTCACGCGTAGCCAGAGCATGGTGGCCAGCGAGCCGACGTAGGTCAGGTTCGGGCCGACGTTGACGCCGATCAGCAACGCGAGCACGGCAGCCGGGCCGCCGGCGGGCAGCACCAGCGGCAGGAGCAGGAGAACCGCGGGCAGGTTGTTCAACAGGTTGGCCGCGATCGCCCCGACCGCGGCGACGGTCAGGAGGCCGAGCAGGCTCGGATCGTGGTCGACCAGCGGGCCGAACACCTCGTCGAGGCCCTGACTCGACGCGGCGCCGACGACGACGGCCAGGCCGGCGACGAACGCCAGGAACAGCGGGTCGGCGGCGGCGAGGAGGTCGCGCGGGCGGGCGCGTTCGGCGCGCAGTGTGGGCACGGCGAGCACCGTCGCTCCTCCGGCCGCGACGAAGCCCGGGTGGACGTGCACAAGGTCGCTGAGCAGAAAGCCAGCCAGGGTAGCGATCAGTACCACAATGGCCAGGCGAGGCGTCGGCACCTCGGCAGCGGGGCGCTCGAGGACCAACAGGTTCGTCAGATTGGCCACCGGGAGCAGCAGGGACGCCGAGTTGGCGACGTGCACGCAGGTGTGCAGATAGGGCCGCACCGCCAGGCCGGCGGCTGCGGCGGTAGCGATCACTATCGGCGTGAAGAGCACGACCGTCGCGTCGAGGCTCAGCATCGTCGTCACGGCGGCGCCGACGGCGATCACCCACCCGAGCAGCGCGGTCGGCCTCCCCCGCGCCGCCGTTGCGAGCACCCAACCCGCCCAGGCGAACAGGCCCTGGGCCGCGCACAGCCGGGCCAGCACGAGGACCGCGACGAGGAACCCGAGCGTCGGGCCGAGGTCCTCGACGTGCCGGCGAGCATCGTCGACGGAGCAGTCCGGTGGCGACGCACACGAGTGCGGCGGGCACGGCAACCGCGGCCTCGCACAGGCCGTGGGGGCGGCGAATGGCGGCGGCGAGGGTGATCAGCAGCAGCCCGAGCGCCACTGCCAGTTCCACGAAACCGCCTCTCGATTGTGCGAGCGTCGTTCGGATCTTTGCCGTGGGCAGGCCAAGTGCGAGGTGTGCCCTAGATCCAAGCCAGGTGATCATGGACCGCGCCTGTCGGGATATGTTCGGCGGTCTCGACCGCTCGCCGCACGAGCAAGACCGCCCGGCTCACCGAATGTGCACCGGTGTTCACGGAATGGTGAAGATGGATCACATGAGCATGCCGCCCGCCGACGTCCCGGGTGCGGTAGCGGCCCAGCCGCTGCGCCGGGAACCCATGCAGCGGCGCAGCGTCGCCCGCGTGCAGCGGATGCTCGACGCCGCCCAGGAGCTCACCGCCGAGATCGGCTACGACGCCCTGACCACGACGCTCATCGCCGAGCGCGCAGGCGTCTCGATCGGCTCGCTGTACCAGTTCTTCCCGGACAAGCAGGCGGTCGTGCGCGCGGTCGCGCTGCGCAACCTGGAGATCTTCAGCGACCGGCTCACCGCGCTGGTCCGCTCCCGGCGCCTGGCCAACTGGTGGGAACTCGTCTCCGCGGTCATCGACCAGTACGTCGACATGCACCAGCGCATCCCGGGCTTTCGGGCGATCCGCTTCGGCGACGTCGCGGACCTGCACCTGCTGGACCCGGAGCGGGACAACGGCGTCGTCGTCGCCGACCGGTTCGTCGAGCTGATCTCGCCGTTCGTCGACCTGAAGGCCACCGAGGCCCTGCGCCTCGACCTGACGATCGCGGTTCGCATCGCGGATTCGCTGACGCGGTACGCGTTCGAGCGCGACCCGATGGGGGACACCGAGGTCCTCGAGGAGACCAAGCGCGTGGTGAAGGTGCACCTCTCGCGCACCCTGGGCGACCCGGACGCGTAGCCCCTTCGCACGTTCGGCTGTACAGCGCTGCGCGTCACCTTTTCGGCCCCGCCGTCGGCGCGGCGTCGCACGGAGCGCTGTACAGCGCAGTTGGAGTCAGAGCCGGCGGTCGCGGAGGGCCGGAAACTCGGCTCGGATCTGCGCGATGCGGGCGGGGTCGATCTCGACGTCGAGTACTCCCGGATCGGCACCGGCTTCGGCAACGATCTCGCCCCAGGGGTCCACAACGACCGAATGTCCAGCCTGCTCGACACCTGCCTGGGTTCCGGCGGCGCACACCGCGACGACGTAGGCGAGGTTCTCGACCGCGCGCGCTCGCGCCAAAAGGGTCCAGTGGTCGCGGCGACGAGCCGGCCAAGAAGCGCTGACGACGAACATCTCGGCGCCTGCTCCGACCAGTGCACGGAACAGTTCCGGGAAGCGCAGGTCGTAGCAGGTCGCGATGCCCATCGGCAGCGGCCCGTCGGTCAGCGTCAGGAAGCTGTCGCCGCCGGCAAGCAGGACGGCCTCGCCGGCGTCGAAGCCGAAACGGTGGATCTTCCGGTAGGTGGCGCGCAGGTCTCCGTCGGGGCCCAGCAGGACCGCGGTGTTGTAGAGCAAGGCGCCGTCGCGCTCCAGGATCGAGCCGCCGTGCAGCATCACTCCGGCATCCTTGGCCGCCTGGGCCAGCGCGGTCGTCGTCGGTCCGTCGATCGGCTCGGCTATCGCGTCCCAGTCCGCGTACGCCCACGCGCCGTGCGCCCACAGCTCGGGCAGGACGACCAGATCGGCGCCGGCACAGCCGCGGACGACGTCGCAGGCCCGCTCGACTCGCTCGGCAAGGGGTTGCGCCAGCGAGACGTCGAGTTGGGCTAGGCAGACGCGCATGGCTCCAGTGTGCCGCGTGTCGACGGAACTACAGTGATCGCCATGTCCTCTTTCAGCTACCCCGCAACGCAGGCCGGTCCGGGCTGGGGATTCCTCGACGGTGCGTCCGAGAGCGCGTATGCGCGCTTCAAGCAGCACTGTGAGACTCGCCGCTTTGCCGACGGACAGACGATCGTGAAGGCGGGCGACATCGACCGGTCGCTCTGGGTGGTGCTCGGGGGAGACCTCGAGGTGCAGGTGCCGAACAAGCCCGCCCATCGCGTCGGCGCGGGCACCGTTTTCGGCGAGGTCGCGTTCTTCGACGGGGCTCCGCGGTCGGCGGACATCGTCGCTCGCGGCTCGGTCGAACTGCTGGTGCTGACCTTCGACGGGTTCGAACGCCTCGCGCAGGCCGACCCGAACCTGGGCCGTCTCCTGTTGCTGGACCTCGGCCGGTTCCTCGCGCAGCGCCTGCGCTACGCAGACCAGCGCTAGGGAGCCGGGGGAGTCTCCACCGTCGCCATCAGCGCTTGGGTCAGGCTGTCCGCGTTGGTGGGGCCCTTGTGCCGGCGGCCGTTGACGAAGAACGTCGGCGTGCCACCCGCACCGCTCGCCGCGGCCGAAAGCATGTCGGCCTGCACGCGGGCGGCGTACTCGCCGGACGCCAGATCGTCGGCGAAGCGGTCGACGTCCAGTCCGACGGCTTCCGCGTGCTCGAGCAGGTCGGCGGCGGTCAGCCGGTCCTGATGCGCGAACAGCCGGTCGTGCATCTCCCAGAACTTGCCCTGCGCGCTCGCGGCCTCGGACGCCTCCGCGGCCAGCTCGGCGTGCGGGTGCACCTCCAGTGGGAGGTGTCGGAAGACGTAGCGCAGCCGATCGCCGAACCGAGCCTCGAGGTCGTGCAGTGCGCCGGTGGCGCGGGCGCAGTAGGGGCACTCGAAGTCGGCGAACTCCACCACGGTCAGCGGAGCGTCCACGCGGCCGCGGACGTGGTCGCGGGTGGGGTCGACCGGGGGATCGAGCACGACCGGGACGTGTTCGGCAGGCGTGCGGGTCACCGCGAACACCGCCCACCCCAACAGAGCCGCGAGGACGGACGCGGCGAGGACGCCGACGCGGGCCTGGTCGGCCAACGCCGGGTCCTCGAGCGCGAGATCGACGATGAACAGCGAGATCGTGAACCCGATGCCGGACAGTGCCGCGCCGCCGACGACCTGAGAGGCCGTCAGACCCGGCACCGGACGAGCCAGGTGCGTGGCGCGAGCGAACCAGGCCCCGAAGCAGATGCCCAGGATTTTGCCGCCGACCAGGCCGGCGACGATGCCGAGCGTGATGGGGGAGTCCGCCGCCGCACGCAGAGTCTCGCCGTCCAGCCGCACTCCCGCATTGGCGAGGGCGAAGATCGGCACGACCACCCAGGTGGACCAGGGGCTCACGAGCAGCGAGAGCCGCTCGTTGCTGGAGACGGTCCGGTCCAGGTGCAGCCGGGCGGCGCGGGCGAGTTCGGGCTGGGGGGACTGCCGGAACGCGCGGGCGAGGCGCTCGGCCTCCTCGACCTCCTCCCGGCGCGGGGCGTAGGCCGGGACCAGCATCGCGATCGCGACGCCCGCGATCGTCGGGTGCACACCGGATTCGTACATCGCCAACCAGATTCCGACGCCGATGACCAGGTACGCCGGACCCCGCCAGATCTGCAGCCACCGCATCGTCACCATCAGCCCGAGGCCGGCGATCGCGAGCAGCAGGGGAACCGGCTTCAGTTCCTCGGTGTAGAACAGCGCGATCACCGCCAGCGCCCCGACGTCGTCGGCGACGGCGAGGGTGAGCAGGAAGATTCGCAGGGCGGGAGCGCGGGCCGGACCGACAAGGGCCAGCACGCCGAGCAGGAACGCGGTGTCGGTGGAGATGACGACGCCCCAGGCCTGCGCGGCTTCGCCCTGCGGGTTGAAGGCGAGATAGACCAGTGCGGGCACGGCGAGTCCGGTCAGCGCGGCGAACGCGGGCATGGCGGCGCGCCGACGATCGGTGAGCTCGCCCATCGCCAGTTCGCGTTTGACCTCCAGGCCGATCGCGAAGAAGAAGAACACCGTCAGGCCGTCGTTGACCCAGTGCTTCAGGTCCAGCGAAATCTGACGATCCCCCAGGCGCAGCGACGCCTCGGTGTGCCAGAAGCTTGCGTAGCCCTCCGGGGACAGGTTCACCCAGAGCACGGCCGCCGCGGTCGCAAGCAGCAGCAGACCCGCGGCGGAGGTCTCCGTGCGGGTGAGCCTCGGCAGTTGCCGGGTGGTCCCGGACGAGACGCTCACTTTGCGGAGCCTAGCCCCGCGTCGGCTCGGGCGACGCCACGGCGATGGCACACCAGACGGGAATCGTGCCCCGCCGGTGTGCCGTCGGCCGTGGTCGCCGCTACGCGATGGGCGCGGTGAACTCCAGCGCGATGCCGTCGGGGTCGAAGAACGAGAGAAACGCGAGCTGGAAGCTCTGCAGTTCACGAACCGGGCCGTGCTCGATGCCGAGCGAGTCGAGCTCACCGGCCATCGCGTCGAGGTCCGCACGCGCGTCCAGGGCGAAGCTGACGTGGTCCAGGCCGACGCGGAACGGGTCGAAGCGGTCGCCGGAGCGGTCGCCGTCGACCGGGCGCAGCCCGATCAGCATCGATCCGTTGCTGAGGATGACCCCGCCCTGCAGGGTCTCGGAGATCTCCTCGTGGTGCTCGTGGCCCTCCGGCGGGGCCTGGTCCGCAACCAACTGCAGGCCGAGCAGTTCGGTGTAGAACTTCTGCGAGCGCTCCACGTCGGTGACGGTGAAACGGATGTGGTGCGGGGTGCCGAGGGAGACGGGCATCTCGATTCCTGTTCTGTGTGGCGTGCACGGGGGACGCGTTGTCGCGGCTCTCGGGTAGATCGGACCCGACGCGCTGCCGGATGCCTGCCGCAGGCGAATCCCCGCAAACTTCGTCCCGGTCGGACCAGCGCGCGCTCCGCGCTTTGCCTCGCCCGGGCATAGACGCCTCCGCCGTGTGTCAGGGTGGCTCGTGCTTTCGACGCTCCAGACGGCCTGCGGGTGCTGATCGGTCTGCTGCGGGAGCAGCTGCGCCCGTACCGCCGACTGCTCGCGACGGTCGTGGGGTTCCAGTTCGCCGCAACCCTGGCGGCGCTGTACCTGCCGACGCTCAACGCGGACCTGATCGACCACGGCATCGTCCGCGGGGACACGGACTACATCCTGCGGATCGGCGCGGTGATGCTGGCGGTCACCGGTGTCCAGGTGGCGACCGCCGTCGCGGCGGTGTACTACGGGGCGCGGGTGGCCATCTCCGTGGGGCGAGACCTGCGGGCGGCGATCTTCGGCCGGGTGCAGTCGTTCTCCGGTGCAGAAATCGCACGGTTCGGTGCGCCGTCCCTGATCACGCGCACAACCAACGACGCCTCGCAGGTTCAGGGGTTCCTGCTGCTGAGCTTCACCCTCGCCGTGCCCGCGCCCGTTTCGGCGGTCGGCGGCATCGGGCTGGCCCTGCACCAGGACGTTCCACTGTCCGCGATCCTCCTCGCGGTGCTGCCCGTCCTGCTGGTCATCGTGGCGATCCTCGTCCACCGGATGCGGCCGTTCTACCGGGCGCAACAGGCCGGGCTGGACACCGTGAACCGTGTGCTGCGCGAACAGATCACCGGTGTGCGGGTGATCCGAGCCTTCGTGCGGGACGAGCACGAAGGCCTGCGCTTCCGGGCTGCGAACACCGACCTGCAGGCTGCGGCATTGGGCGCAGGCCGTCTGCTGGCGCTGATGTTCCCGCTGGTGCTGTTCGTCGTGAACGTCGCCAGCGCAGCGGTGCTGTGGTTCGGCGGCCACCGAATCGACGCCGGCAACATGCAGCTCGGCGCCCTGACCGCGTTCCTCAGCTACCTGATGCAGATCCTCTTCGCCGTCCTGATGGCGACGTTCACGCTCTCGATGATGCCGCGGGCCGAGGTGTGCGCCGAGCGGATCACCGAGGTGCTGCGCACCGAGCCGAGCGTGGCACCACCGGTTGCTCCGGTGGCCGAGCTGTCCGATCCCGGCGCGTTGGAGCTGCGCAACGTCGGCTTCCGCTTTCCCGGCGCGCCGGACGAGGTGCTCTGCGGAGTGAACCTGCAGGTGGTGCGGGGCGGGGTGACGGCGATCGTCGGGAGCACCGGCTCCGGCAAGTCGACGCTGTGCAGCCTCATCCCGCGCCTGGTCGACCCGAGCTCCGGCGCGGTGCTCGTCGGCGGCGTGGACACGCGCGACCTGGACCCGGCGCTACTCGCCCGGACCATCGGGTACGTCCCGCAGCGGCCGTACCTGTTCTCCGGGACCGTCGCCACCAACCTCGCCTTCGGCAAGCCCGGCGCCTCCGAGGACGAGATGTGGGCGGCGCTGCAGGTCGCACAGGCGGCGGACTTCGTCGCCGCGATGCCCGAGGGCCTGGCGGCGAAGATCAGCCAGGGCGGCTCGAACGTGTCCGGCGGACAGCGCCAGCGGTTGGCGATCGCGCGGGCGCTCATCGCACGGCCGCAGCTCTACGTGTTCGACGACGCGTTCTCCGCATTGGACAACCGCACCGACGCCGCCCTTCGCGAGGCGCTGGTGCCGTGGGTCGCAGGTGCGAGCGTGCTGATCGTCGCGCAGCGGGTGGGCACCATCCGCACGGCCGACCGAATCGTCGTCCTGGACGGGGGAACGGTGGTCGGCGTCGGCCGCCACGACGACCTGCTGGCGGCCTGCCCCACGTACGCCGAGATCGTGCAGTCCCAACTGGTGACCCAGTGAACTCCCCCAACGTCCGAAGGAACGGTCGCTATAGCGCCCACCTGTTCGGACGCTACGAGGGTTCGGTGGTCCCGTGACCGCCCCGGCTCGCGGACCCGCACCGCCCGGCGGGCGTACCTGGGGTCCCAGCGCGACGCTGCTGACGGCGATGCCGACGGAGAAGTCGCTGAACTTCGTCGCCTCCACTCGGCGATTGCTCCGGCTGCTGCGGCCCGAGCGGATTCTGGCGTCGATCGCCGTGCTGGCGGCGGTCCTGTCGATCGCCACGAACGTGCTCGCCCCCTGGCTGCTGGGGAAGGCGACGGACCTGATCGTCGGCGGTGTCGTCGCGCGCGATCTGCCCGCCGATTTCAGCGACGAGGAGGTCGTGGCGGCGCTGGAGCAGTCCGGCCGCGGCGAACTCGCGGACCTGGTGCGCAACGTCGATGTCACGCCGGGTCAGGGAGTCGACTTCGGCGGGCTGGCGAAGATTCTCGGTCTGGTTCTCGGGGTCTACCTGCTGGCGGCCTGCTTCTCTCTGGTGCAGGGCCGCATCGCCACGACGGTGGTCCAGCGTCTGGTGTTCCGGCTGCGTTCCGACACCCAGTCCAAGCTCGAACGCCTCCCGCTGCGGTACTTCGACTCGCACCCGCGCGGCGAGATCCTGTCCCGCGTCACTAACGACATCGACAACCTCGCGCAGACACTGCAGCAGTCGATGAGCCAGTTGCTGACCTCGCTGCTCACGATCGTCGGCGTCCTGTCGATGATGTTCTGGATCTCCCCGCTGCTCGCCCTGATCGTGGTCGTGACGATCCCGGTCTCCATCGCGGTGGCGAAGGCGATCGGCAAGCGCGCACAGCCGCAGTTCGTCACCCAGTGGGCGACGACCGGGCGGCTCAACGCGCACATCGAGGAGATGTACACCGGACACGCCTTGGTGCGCGCCTTCGGCCGCGCGCCCGAGGCCGCGGCGGCTTTCGATCGGCACAACGAGCAGCTGTACCGCTCCTCGTTCCGTGCCCAGTTCATCTCCGGCGTCATCGGCCCGGCGCTGCTGATGATCGGCAACCTCGGCTACGTGGCCGTGGCCGTCGTCGGCGGTCTGCGCGTCGCAAGCGGCTCACTGTCCCTCGGCGACGTTCAGGCGTTCGTGCAGTACAGCCGCCAGTTCAACCAGCCCGTCACGCAGGCGGCGGCGATGGCGAACCTGCTGCAGTCCGGAATTGCCTCGGCGGAAAGGATTTTCGACCTACTCGACGCCCCGGAGCAGAGTCCGGAGCCGGCCGAGGTGTCTCTCGGCCGCCCCCGGGGCGCCGTCGAGTTCGAGAACGTCCGCTTCCGCTACACCGCCGACCGGCGGTTGATCGAGAACCTGTCGCTGTCCGTCGCGGCAGGCGAGACGGTCGCGATCGTCGGCCCCACCGGCGCGGGCAAAACCACGCTGGTGAACCTGCTGATGCGCTTCTACGAGATCGACGCGGGCCGCATCACCCTCGACGGCGTGGACATTGCGACGATGCCGCGCTCGCAACTCCGCTCGCAGATCGGCATGGTCCTGCAGGACACGTGGTTGTTCGGCGGCACGATCACCGAGAACATCGCCTACGGCCGCCCCGGCGCCACCCGCGAACAGGTGGTCGCGGCCGCGGAGGCGAGCCACGTGGACGCGTTGGTGCGCAACCTTCCCTACGGCTACGAGCACGTCCTCGACGCCGACGGCCAGGACCTCTCGGCCGGGGAGCGGCAGCTGATCACCATCGCCCGCGCCTGCCTTGCAGACCCGCCGATTCTCGTCCTGGACGAGGCCA
This sequence comes from Sporichthyaceae bacterium, assembly GCA_052386455.1. Lineage (GTDB taxonomy): Bacteria > Actinomycetota > Actinomycetes > Sporichthyales > Sporichthyaceae > JBQTKD01. The sequence continues at coordinate 33,101 of JBQTKD010000111.1, read as the reverse complement.
CCAGCTTCGTCGACACCCGCACCGAACTCCTGATCCAGCGCGGCACCTCGACCCTCGCCCGCGGCCGCACCTGCTTCGTGATCGCGCATCGCCTGTCCACGATCCGCGACGCCTCGGTGATCCTGGTGATGGAGGACGGCCGCATCGTCGAGCAGGGAACCCACACCACCCTGCTCGCCGCGAACGGCGCCTACGCCCGCCTGCATCAGGCCCAGTTCGCCGCCCCGGCGGCCGAAACCTGACCCCCCACTTCTGCAGGGATCCCTCGCCTCAACGACTGCGCTTGGCCAGGTGCGCGTAGAAAATCGGCAGCACCTTCAGGTCCTTGGGACGCCCTGCCGCCTCTTTGGATCGGATGACATCCGCAAGATCCGCGACTCGCACAACGCCGTGGCGGTGCAGGACCTCCACGATCGCCGACGCGTTGAGCTCGGTCATGCCGGTCGAGCTTTGCGCCAGACGTCAATTTCACGATCCCGTCGAGCACGCTCCTCCGGGCTGCGGGCAGCTTCCAGTGCTGCGAGGACATCGTCGTGGTCGTCGTAGGGCTCGAGACGCATGTGCAGTTCGAGCCCTGCGGCGTGGACCAGCTTCAACAATGTCGCCAGCGTCGGCTGACGCTTGTCGCGCTCGTAGGCCGAGATCATCGACACGGGCACCCCAGCCCGCTCGGCCAACTGAGCCTGCGTCAGGTTGGCCTTGATGCGTGCCAATTGGAGCAGGCCCGCAGCCGGGCTGGGCAACACGATCTCCGCACTCATAACACAATCGTATTATGCGCCGGCCCCCTCGGCCAGATCGGTCAATCCATCCAGTGGAACCAGGCGTCGAACACGGTGTAGGGCGGCTCGCCCAGGTTCGTTTCGACGTGCAGCGCCGGTGGAAGTGGCGCGCATAGGACTGCGAGTGGCAGCAGGACGATCCCGTGCGACTCCAAGACGGCGCGGACCTCCAGGACCGGGACCTCCCAGCGCGGCCCGAAGTCCTCCGCCGCGCTCGACGCATGGGGCAGATCTTGGCTCGAGCCGTTGCCGTCGTTCGCCTCGAAGCGCATGGTCGGCCCGGCAAGCGCGGCGACGGGAGCGAGCCGGCTGAGGAGCACCGTAAAGCCTTCGGTCTTCAGGCTCGGTCCCCAAGGGCTGTTCTTCGTCCCAGGCGTGCGAGCCGAACCGTCGCGCAAGGTGACCACGCACTCGACGAACGAGGCGTACCCGGAGCCGTAGTGCCCGAACTCGCTGTGCGCCACAACGATCGACGGTCGAGCATGGAGCTGGTCGACGACTCCGCGGAGGAAGTCGTCGGTCCAGTCGTAGTCCTCGGGCCAAGGCCCGCCAGCGAGGCCGTAGTTCTTCACCGCCCGCGCCAAGGCACCTGACGTCTGCACCTGCCGAAGGAACTCGGACGCTTCCACGTCTGGCGTCAGAACAGCAGTGCGGCCGCGGGGTCTTCGAGGACGCTGGCGACGTCGACGAGGAAGCGGGAGCCCGCTTCGCCGTCGACGACGCGGTGGTCGAAGGACAGCGAGAGGGTGGTGACCTCGCGCGGGACGACGACGCCGTCCACGACCCAGGGCATGGGGCGGATGGCGCCGAAGGCGAGGATCGCGGATTCGCCGGGGTTGATGATCGGCGTGCCCGCGTCCACGCCGAAGACGCCGACGTTGGTGACGGTGATCGTGCCGCCGGACATGTCTGCGGGGGAGGTCTTGCCCTCGCGGGCGGTGGCGGTCAGTTCGCCGATGGCGGCGGCGAGTTGAGGCAGGCTCAGATCGTCGGCGTCCTTGATGTTCGGGACCAGCAGGCCGCGCGGGGTGGCCGCGGCGATGCCGAGGTTCACGAAGTGTTTGTAGACGATCTCGCCGGAGCCGGCGTCGAAGGTCGCGTTGACCTCGGGGGTGCGGCGGGCCGCGAGGCACATCGCCTTCGCGACGATCAGCAGTGGCGAGACCTTCAGGCCGGCCATGGCCTTGTGGGCGCGCAGGCGCTCGACGAACTCGATCGTGCGGGTCGCGTCGATCGTGAGGAACTCGGTGACGTGCGGGGCGGTGAACGCGCTGGACACCATGGCCTGCGCGGTCATCTTCCGTACGCCGCGGACGGCGACGCGTTCCACGCGGGGGTCCTCGTCGTGCCCGGCGGGCACGGGGGCGGAGGCCGCTGCCGCGACGTCGGCGCGGGTGATCGTGCCGCCCGGGCCGCTGGGCACGACGGTGCGCAGGTCCACGCCCATGTCGCGGGCCATCTTGCGGACCGGCGGCTTGGCGAGGACGGAGATCTTGGCGGCGGTTTCCTCGAGCGGGATCGTGTGGGCCGGGACCGCTTCGCCCGCGTAGGGCGCCTCTCGGGCCTCGATAAGCCGGCCGGCCTCCAGGCCGCCGTGGCGCGTCGGCTTCGTCGCCTCACTGCCCAGTGGCCCGCCCGGTTCGACCTCCTCGCGAGCGGCGGGGACGTGCTGGTGCGCTCCGCCGTCGTGCGGGGAGCGACGCGGGCGGCGCTTGGCAGAGGTGGTGCGCGGTCCGTAGCCCACGAGAATCGCGGTGCGCCCGCCGGGCGCCTCGCCGCCGATCAGGCCGGCGGCGATCTCCGGCTCGGCGGCTGCGGGTGCAGCGGCCACCGGTGCCGGGGCGGCGCCGGGCTCGGTCTCCACGGTGATGATCGGAACGCCGACGTCCACGACGTCGCCGACGGCCGCGAGCAGTTCGACGACCTCGCCCTCGAACGGGCAGGGGAGTTCGACGGCGGCCTTGGCGGTCTCGATCTCGACGATCGTCTGATTGACCGTCACCTTGTCGCCGACGGAGACGAACCACTTGAGAATCTCGCCGTCGGTCAGGCCTTCGCCGACGTCGGGGAGCTTGAACTGCTTGCGCGCCATCTGACGTCCCTTCAGAAGGCCAAGGAGCGGTCGACTGCATCGAGCACGCGGTCCAGGTCCGGGAGGTACTCCTCCTCGAGCCGGGACGGCGGATAGGGCGTGTCGAAGCCCCCGACCCGCAGGACCGGAGCCTCGAGGGAATGGAAGCACGACTGCTGGACCGCAGCCGCGATCTCCGCGCCGAGTCCGAGATTCGTCGGGGCCTCGTGCACCACGACGAGTCGGCCGGTGCGCCGGACGGAGCCGAACAGGGTGTCGGTGTCCAGCGGCGAGAGCGAGCGCAGGTCCAGGACCTCCAGGGAGTGCCCGTCCTCCTCGGCGGCGATCGCGGACTCGAGGCAGACCTTCACCATCGGGCCGTACGCCGCGAGGGTCAGGTCGGTGCCCTCGCGGACGATGCGGGCCTGGTGCAGGGACTCGGCCGGGGGACCGGCGGCGACGTCGAGGTCGGCCTTCTCCCAGTACCGGCGCTTCGGCTCGAAGAAGATGACCGGGTCGTCGGAGGCGATGGCCTGCTGGATCATCCAGTACGCGTCGACCGGGTTCGAGCATGCGACGACCCGTAGGCCGGCGGTGTGCGCGAAGTACGCCTCCGGAGACTCGGAGTGGTGCTCGACCGCTCCGATGCCGCCGCCGAACGGAATGCGCACGACGACCGGCATCTTCACGGTGCCGAGCGAGCGGCTGCGCAGCTTTGCGAGCTGGCAGACGATCTGGTCGAAGGCGGGGAATACGAAGCCGTCGAACTGGATCTCGCACACGGGCCGATACCCGCGCAGGGCCATGCCGATCGCGGTGCCGAGGATGCCGGACTCCGCGAGCGGGGTGTCGATGACGCGGTCCTCGCCGAAGTCCTTCTGCAGACCGTCGGTGACGCGGAAGACCCCGCCGAGTTTCCCGATGTCCTCGCCCATCAGCACGACCTTCGGGTCCCGTTCCATCGCGGCCCGCAGCCCCATGGTCAGGCTCTTCGCCAGCGTCGTCGTCTGCCCGCTCATCGTGAACCCCTCGGCGTGCTCGAACACTCCCGATAGTGCAGTCCAGGCACGCTTTCGAGCCGTTTTCCGTACCCCGACTGCACTATCGGCGAAATGAGGGGACGCGCCATCAGTGGGCACCGCCTTCGAACGAGGCGAGGTAGGCGGCGAATTCGTCGCGCTGTTCGGCGACGCGGGGGTGGGGTTCGGCGTAGACGTGGTCGAACATCGACAGTGGGGCCGGGTCCTGCATTTCCAGGCAGCCGGTGCGGACGTGCTTGGCGAGCTCGTCGGACTCGGCGGCGATGGAGTCGAAGAAGGCCTGGTCGGAGTCGGTGTGGCGGATCAGGTAGGCCCGCAGCCGCTCGATGGGGTCCTTCAACTTCCACGCCTCGACCTCGGCGGCGATGCGGTACCGCGACGGGTCGTCGGAGGTGGTGTGCGCGCCCATGCGGTAGGTAAACGCCTCGATGAACGTGGGGCCGCCGCCCTCGCGGGCCTGCGCCAGCGCCGCCTGCGTCACGGCGTACGTGGCGAGGACGTCGTTGCCGTCGACGCGGACGCCGGGGAAGCCGAACCCGCGAGCGCGCTGGTAGAGCGGAATGCGGCTCTGCTTCTCCAGCGGCTCGGAGATGGCCCACTGGTTGTTCTGGCAGAAGAACACGACGGGCGCCTGGAAGACGCTGGCCCAGATGAACGACTCGTTCACGTCGCCCTGGGAGGTGGCGCCGTCGCCGAAGTAGGCGACAACCGCCGATGCGCGGTCGGTGCCGACGATTCCGTCGCGCTGGATGCCCATGGCGTACCCGGTGGCGTGCAGGGTCTGTGCGCCGATGACGATCGTGTACAGGTGGAACCCGAACTCCTCGGGGTCCCAGCCGCCCATGTTCACGCCGCGGAACAGGCCGAGGAGGTTGAGCGGGTCCACCCCGCGGCACCAGGCGACGCCGTGCTCGCGGTAGGTGGGGAAGACGTGGTCGTTCTTGGCCAGTGCCCGCCCGGAGCCGACCTGTGCGGCCTCTTGGCCGAGCAGCGAGGCCCAGATGCCCAGCTCGCCCTGGCGCTGCAGGGCGGTGGCCTCGGCGTCGATGCGCCGGACCAGCACGAGGTCGCGGTAGAAGCTGCGCAGCTGCTCGTCGTCGAGATCCACGCTGTAGTCGGGATGCTCGACGCGCTCGCCCTCGGGGGTGAGCAGCTGTACCAGTTCGGGCGTTTCGGACATTGCGGGGCACCTCGACTTCGGGTTGCGAGTCACCAGTGATCCACGTTATCCACGAAACGGCCCACCGGAGTCCGGTGGGCCGTTTCGTGACTATCTGATGTCGCGTCAGTCCTGCACCCGACGCCGACGCAGGAGCGCGCCGCCGAGGAGCAGGAACCCGCCGAGTGCCGCGACGCCCGCGGCGTCGCCGGCACCGGTCTTGGGCAGGACGGTCTCGCCGCTGTCCGCGGTCTCCTGGCCGCCCTTCGGCGCCTTCTTGGCCTCGGGCCGCTTGGCGGTCCCGCTGCCGTCGAACTCCCACCCGGGGGTGTTCTCCAGGACGGCTTCGCCCGCGTCGGGCCGACCGCCGTCGCCGAGCGAAACGCCGCCGCCGTCGCCGCCGTCCTGGGCCACCTTGCCGAAGCCCTTGCCGCCGTTGCCGACCGACGCGAACCCGGAGTCGCCGCCGGCGCCGCCGTCGCCCGGCTTGGTGCCGTTGCCGCCGTCGCCACCGTTGACGACGTTCAGCAGGCCACCCTTGCCGCCGATGCCACCGCTGCCGGTGTCGATGCCGTTGCCGCCCTTGCCGCCGTCGGCGAGCTTGATGATCGCCGCGTCGCCGCCGTCCTCGCCGAGCTGCCCGCCGCCGTAGCCGCCGTCGCCACCGTTGCTGGTGGAGAGCAGCGCCGCACGACCGCCGCTGCCGCCCTGGCCGGCTCCGGCGGCGCCGTTGCCGCCGTCGCCGGCGCGGACCACGTCGCCCGAGCCGCCGGTGCCGTCGACGCCGCCGCCCTCGCCGCCGTTGAAGGCCGAGAGCAGGACGCCGTACGGGCTGGCCGCCTTGCCGGTGCCGCTGTCGCCACCGTTGCCGAGGTCGAGCAGGCCCTGGTTGCGGCCCATCTTCCGGTTCTTGTCGTTTTCGGCGCCGGCGTTGGAGCCCCGGCCACCGTTGGCGAGCGAGATCAGCGGGATCTCGTCCTTCGCCCGCGAGCGAGCGTCGGAGGCGTCGGCGCCGTTGAAGGCCTCGATGAGCTGGCCGCTGGCGTAGGTGCCCTTCTTCGGCTCGCTCGACTCCGCCTTCTGCGCGGCCGGTTCGCCCGCGTTGCCGCCGTTGCCGCCGTTGCCCAGCGCGATGCCCGCCGCGTCGCCGGCCGCGTTCTGCTGGCCATCGCCACGGCCACCGTTGGCCAGGGCGACGAGCGGAGCGCCGCCGTTGCCGAGGTCGATCAGGTGCCGCTTGCGGTCCTTGGCGCCGTTGAACAGGGCGATGAGCGCGCCCTGCTCGTCGGTCGGGCGGCCGGCGCCGCGCTTGCTGGCCTCCTTCGGCGGGTCCTCCCGGTGCTTGCCGCGCTGCGAACGGCCGTCGCCGGCGTTGCCCGTGCTGACCACCGATCCGCGGCCCGCGTCGCCCTCGTTGGCGGCGTTGCCGCCCTGTCCGGCGGCGACGAGGCCACCGGCCGCGCCCTCCGTCGGCTTGCGGTGCGCGCCGCCGCGGGCGTCGCCCTCTCCGGTGTTGGCCGTGTCGATCTCGCCCTTGCCGCCGTTGCCAGCCCGCACGACGCTGCCGGTACCGCCGTCGCCGCGGCCGTCGCCCTTCGCGTCGCCACCGGTGCCGAGGTTCAGGAACCCGCCACGCTGCTTGTCGGCCGCGTGCTTCGGGCCCTTCTTGTGCTTGGCCTTGCCGGTGCGGCCGTCGTCGCCCCGGGTGGCGACCCGCGCCAGCGCACCTTCGCCCTCGCCGTTGCCGGGGCCCGCGTCGGCGCCGTTGCCCGCGTCGACGACGCTGCCTGCGCCGGCCTCCCCGAGGCCGTCGGACTGCGCCTGGCCGCCCTTGCCGGCGCTGACCAGCGGAGAGCTGGCGCCGTCGACGGAGCGGTGTGGGCGAGCGATGCGGGCGCCCTTGGCGTCCGGCTTCGCGGCCTTGCCCGCCTCGCCGGCGCGCACGGCGCCACCGTCGCCACCGAAGTTCTCGCCACGGTCGGCGGAACCGCCGTTGCTCACCGAGGCGACGTCGCCGGCCCCGCCGTTGCCCTCCTGCTGGCCCTTGGAGTCCCCGCCGTTGCCGACGTCGGCCACCGTGCCGTCGCCGCCGTTGCCCTGCGACTTCTCCATGTCGTCGCCGCCGTTGCTGACGCCGGCGACCTTGCCGTCGCCGCCGTTGGCCTTGGCCTCGCCGCGGGCGTCGCCGCCGTTGCCGATGTTCGCCACGCCGCCCTCGCCGCCGGACCCGCCCTGCGGGGTGGACTCGGCAGCTTCGACGGGCGTCCGCTCGCGGTCGACCTGGGCGGAGTCGTTCTTCTTGACGCCGCCGTCGCCGACGTTCTCGTCGTTGCTCGCGGCGCGGAAGGAGCCCTTCCCCGCGGTGGCGACGCCGGCCTCCGGCGGGTTGACGAGGATGTTCGCCAGGTTCCCGTCGCCGCCCGTACCGTTCGGCGGGGTCGGCCGGGACGAACCCTCCAGCACGCGCGCCAGGTTCCCGTCGCCGCCGGAGTTCTCGCCCTTCTTGGCCCCCTTGCCGCCCTGCAGGACACGCACGAGGTCGGCCCGGCCGGCCTCGTCGTCCGCGCCCGGGCCCGCGGCCTTGAACACCACTGCCTGCGACCGGCGGGGTCCGTGCCCGGAGTGGCCGCTGTCGTCCCCGAAGCCGAACTGGCCACTGTCCGGCGCGTACCCGAACTGACCGCTGTCCGGCGCGAAGCCGAACTGGCCGCTGTCCGGCGCGTACCCGAACTGGCCGCTGTCGCCGCCGTTCCCCGGTACGCCGCTGCCGGGGCCGTGCCCGGAGTGGTCGCGGTCGTCGCCGAAGCCGAACTGGCCACTGTCCGGCGCGTACCCAAACTGGCCACTGTCCGGCGCGAAGCCGAACTGGCCGCTGTCGGGGGCGTAGCCGAACTGGTCGTCGTCGCCCGTGCCGGCCGTCGCGACCTTCGACTTGCCCCCGCCGGTGAGGGCGCTGATCGCCGAACCCTTGCCGCCGGAGTCCGCCGGGCCCTTCGGGGTCTCCTGGTCAAGGATGCCGATGAGCTTGCCGTCGCCGCCGCTGGCCGGGAGTTGCGCGCGCTTCGGGGGCTTGCCGTTGAGGAGGTCCAGCGCGCCGCCGTCGCCGCCGTAGCCGTGCTTCTTGTCGTAGCCGTCGCCGCCGTTGCCCACCTTCAGCAGGTGGCCGTCGCCGGCCGGCCCGTCCTCGGGCTTGCCGTCCTCGCTGCCGCTCTTGCCATTGCCGAGCTTGAGCAGGCCGCCGGCGAGCGGGTCGTCGTCGGACGCGGCGGAGTAGAACTCGACGGGCCGCGGCGGGCCGTTGAACAGCTCGAGGACCTTGCCGTCGCGGACCGCGGGGCCGAATGCGTTGAGCAGCCACACCACGCCACCGCGGCCGGGCTTGGGGTCCTTGGGGCCGGCGTCGGCGCCGTTGCCGAGGTCGAGGACCGAGCCGTCCTTCTTGTTGTGCTCGCCCTCGCCGTTGCCGAGGTCGAGGATCGCGGGGCTGTCGTCCACGCGCATCTTCGGACCGCCGTTGCCGCCGTTGCCGATGCCGAGCAGCGTCCCGCGGGAGGTCTCGCGTCCGTCGCCGCCGAGCTGGACCGGGCCACGGTCCTCGGTGCGGCCGAAGTCGAGGAGAGTCGGGGTCTCGTCGGACTCGGTCTTCTCCTCGCCCTTCTCGTCGTCGCCGTCGGCGGCCATCGACTTCGGGTTGTTGCCGAGCAGGCCGACCACCGTGGCGTCGCCGCCGGATTCGTCCTTCTGCTGGTGGCCGCCGTCGCCGACACCGAGGAGCGCTCCGTCGCCACCGGCGAACTCGCCGCTCTTGTGCAGCGCCTGGCCGATGGCGAGCAGGTCGCCGGTGCCCCGGGCCTCGCCCTCGCCGCCGCCGCGCTCGCCCATGCGGACGACGTCGCCGAGGTCGGTCTCGCCCCCGTCGGCCGGGGCCGCTTCGCCGAACGCCACACCGAAGCCGGCGCGGTGCACGTCCTGCGTGGTCCCGCCCTGCACGGGCTCGGTGGCCGCGTGGGCCGCGGAGGCCACGCCGGCTGCCTGGAGCAGCACGATCCCGACCCCGGCGGCCGAGGCCAGGGTGACCCGGCGGATGCCGACCGTCATGGACGACGGTGCCGCGTGTCGACCGCGCGCGTGACGACCGCGCTGGTCCGTCGCAGACTTCAGTCGCATTGTGCTGCCCCCCAAGTTGCCCGTCGTTTGCCCAGGCGAACGACTTAGTGACGTTCCGTTTGGAACGCCAAAGACTTCCGTTTGTGTAGCAACCGCAATGGGCCGCCGCCAGGGTCGGGAAACGGCGTTGTGCCTGCTAAACCGGGCGTTTCAACGGCCGGGAAACCCTTGTCAGATAGGACCAAACCGGACAGCCGATGTCCGTTTCATCCGGATCTGAGGCATCGTCAGTCAAGCCCTTTGGCAAAGGCGCGCACGGCAAACTCGTTGCCGAAGTTCACCCGTTGGGACGTAGGGAAAACGCGGCCGCAAGGAACCTGTCGTCGACCTCCGGGGTCCCGATGCTGACCCGAACCCCCTCCGGGTCGAAGGGCCGCACCATCACGCCGGCCTCCTCGCAGCGGGCCGCGAACTCGGCAGTGCGAGCGCCGGTGGGCAGCCACACGAAGTTGCCCTGCGCCTCGGGCGGGGTCCAGCCCTGGGCGCGCAGCGCCGCGAGTACGCGGGTGCGTTCGGACTTCAGCGCTTCGACACGTTCGCTCAGCTCGGCGACGGCGCCGATCGAGGCAACCGCCGCGGCCTGCGCGATCGTGGAGACCCCGAACGGGACGGCACACGCACGCACCGCAGCGGCGATCTCGGGCGGTGCCACGCAGTATCCGACCCGGAGCCCGGCAAGCCCGTACGCCTTGGAGAAGGTCCGCAGCACCGCGACGTTCGGTCGGGCGCGGTACACGTCGATGCCGTCGGGTGCTTCGGGATTGTCGACGAACTCGCGGTACGCCTCGTCGAAGACGACGAGGACGTCCGGCGGGACCGCGTCGAGGAAGGCGTCGAGCTCCTCGCGTCGGATGGCCGGACCGGTGGGATTGTTCGGCGAGCAGAGGATCACGACGCGGGTCCGGCCGGTGACAGCGGCAGCCATGGCAGGGAGATCGTGGCGGGCCTCGGCGGTCAGCGGCACCTGCACGGACGTACCGCCGACGATGCGGACGAGGATCGGATAGGCCTCGAAGGACCGCCAGGCGTAGACGACCTCGTCGCCTTCGGCCACGGCCGCCTGGAGCAACTGCTGGGCGACGGCGACCGATCCGGTGCCGAGCGCTAGGTCGGTTCCGGGAACGTCGAGAAACTCGGCGAGGGTGTCCACCAGGGCAGTCGCGGCGAGGTCCGGGTACCGGTTCGCGCTCGTAGCGGCCTCGGCGATCACCTCGAGCACCGCAGGCAGCGGCGGGTACGGGTTCTCGTTCGACGACAGCTTGAACGCGGCACCGCCGGCCGGGACGCGACCCGGCCGGTAGGCGGGCAGATCGGCGATCGCGGGACGGAGCCGGGGGCGTTGCGCCATGTTCACAGGTTAGGCATGACACGATCCGAGGATGGAGACCCTCCTGGTTCGCCTCGGCATCAACATGGCGGCGCTGTGGGTGGCGGCCGCCGTGCTCACCGGCATTGCGTTGAACGAGGGCAGCGGCGATCGCGGTTCGGTCGGCGACCGGATCCTGGTGCTGATCGTCGTCGCCGCGATCTTCGGCGTCGTGAACACCGTCGTGAAGCCGATCGTGAAGCTCTTCTCGCTTCCGCTCTTCATCCTGACGCTCGGCCTGATCATCTTCGTGATCAACGCGTTGATGCTGCTGCTGACGAGCGAGATCTGCGAAGCGATGGAAGTGCCGTTCCACGTCGACGGCTTCGGTGCCGCTCTCCTCGGCGGCCTGATCATCAGCGCCGTGAGCTGGCCTCTCGGAATCCTTCTGCCGGACGGCGATTAGCCCATTCGCGAGCGGGCAGTGAACCTATCGACGGAGTACCACCAACCCGCCGAAGGGGGCTCGTACACATGGGCATCGCAGACAAGGTTTCCAACGCAGTCGACGAAGCGACCGGCAAGGCCAAGGAGGCCGTCGGCAAGCTCACCGGCGACGACCAGCAGCAGGCCGAAGGCAAGGGCGACCAGGCCAAGAGCCAGATCAAGCAGGCAGGCGAGAACGTGAAGGACGCCGCCAAGAACGCAACGGGCCGCTAGCCCTCACCACAAGGCGAAGCGGGCACCCCAGCTGGACGGGGTGCCCGCTTCGTTGGCGTGTGGGGTCAGTCCACCACCAGGGGCAGGTACACGCGATCCCCGGCGGCGCGGAACTCTTCGGACTTCGCGGCCATGCCCGCGGCAATGACGTCCTCGTCGGTCAGCCCCTGCTCCTCCGCGTACTTGCGAACGTCCTGCGTGATCCGCATCGAGCAGAAATGCGGGCCGCACATCGAGCAGAAGTGCGCCGTCTTCGCCGGTGCGGCGGGCAGCGTCTCGTCGTGGAAGGACCGGGCGGTGTCCGGGTCCAGGGCCAGGTTGAACTGGTCCTCCCAGCGGAAGTCGAACCGCGCGTCCGACAGGGCGTCGTCCCACGCCGAGGCGCCGGGGTGGCCCTTCGCGAGGTCCGCCGCGTGGGCGGCGATCTTGTAGGTGATGACGCCGGTCTTCACGTCGTCCTTGTTCGGCAGACCCAGGTGTTCCTTCGGCGTGACGTAGCAGAGCATCGCCGTGCCGAACCAGCCGATCATCGCCGCGCCGATCGCGGAGGTGATGTGGTCGTAGCCCGGCGCGATGTCGGTGACGAGCGGGCCGAGGGTGTAGAACGGCGCCTCCTTGCAGACCTCCAACTGGAGGTCCATGTTCTCCTTGATCTTGTTCATCGCCACGTGCCCCGGGCCCTCGATCATGACCTGGACGTCGTGGCGCCAGGCGATGTCGGTGAGCTCGCCGAGGGTCTGCAGCTCCGCGAACTGTGCGGCGTCGTTCGCGTCGTAGGTGCAGCCCGGCCGAAGGCCGTCGCCGAGGGAGAACGAGACGTCGTACTGCTTGAGGATTTCGCAGATGTCCTCGAAGTGCGTGTAGAGGAAGGACTCCTTGTGGTGCGCGAGGCACCACGCGGCCATGATCGAGCCGCCGCGCGACACGATGCCGGTCTTGCGCTTCGCGGTGAGCGGCACGTAGGCCAGGCGCACGCCGGCGTGCACGGTGAAGTAGTCCACGCCCTGCTCGCACTGCTCGACCAGGGTGTCGCGGTAGATGTCCCAGGTGAGTTCGGCGGCCTTGCCGTCGACCTTCTCCAGTGCCTGGTACAGCGGGACGGTGCCGATCGGCACGGGCGAGTTGCGGATGATCCACTCGCGAGTGGTGTGGATGTTCCGGCCCGTGGAGAGGTCCATCACGGTGTCGCCGCCCCAGCGCGTCGCCCACGTCATCTTCTCGACCTCCTCCTCGATCGAGGAGGCGACGGCGGAGTTGCCGATGTTCGCGTTGATCTTCACCAGGAAGTTCCGGCCGATGATCATCGGCTCGCTCTCCGGGTGGTTCACGTTGGCCGGGATGATCGCGCGGCCACGCGCGACCTCGGAGCGGACGAACTCCGCCTCGACGCCTTCGCGCAGTGCGACGAACTCCATCTCCGCAGTTATCAGGCCGCGCCGAGCGTAGGCGAGCTGCGTAACGGGCTGGTCGGGGTCGGCGGCGCGCCGCGGCCGCCGCGTGCCCTGGAAGACGGCGTCGAGGCCACTGAGGCCCTTGTCGCGCCGGGCGGCGTCGGCGTAGCCGTCGTCCTTCGGGTGCGCGGTGCGGCCGTCGTAGTCGATGGTGTCGCCGCGCTCGGAGATCCACGCGGCGCGAATCGGGGCGAGACCGGAACGGATGTCGGTCTCCACCGTCGGGTCGGTATAGGGGCCCGAGGTGTCGTAGAGGACGACCTTGTCTCCGGTGGTCAGGTGCACCTCGCGCATCGGCACCTGCAGATCGGGGCGGGAACCCTGCAGGTAGGTCTTGCGGAAGGCAGCGGTACTCGGTTCGACAACGGCGGTCATGGCCATCTCTCCCTACGCCGGCATTATCCGGTCAGGTTCGGCGGTCGGCGGCGCGACAGTCGCCCTCTCAGCCCGGTCCATCCGAGCTCCCGCGATTTACTGACACTATCCCGGCCACAATGACGCCATGCCATACCGGATTGCCGTCGTGTGCCTGGGCAACATCTGTCGTTCGCCGATGGCGGCGGCGGTGCTACGACGCAAGGTCGCGGAGGCGGGACTCGCCGATCGGGTGACGGTCGGATCGGCCGGGACGGGGGACTGGCACGTCGGCGCGGCCGCCGACCGTCGGGCGCGGGCGGCGCTGCGCGGACGCGGCTATTCCGAGGAGCACCAGGCCCAACAGTTCACGACTCGGCACTTCGAGGAGTTCGACCTCGTGCTGGGCATGGACGCGCAGAACGTGCGGGACCTGGCCCGCATCGCGCCCGACGCGACCATCGGCGGCGCCGTGCGCCTGTTCGACGCCCCGGCCGACGTTCCCGACCCCTACTACGGTGGGCCCGCCGACTTCGAGGCCGTCCTGGATCAGATCGAGCGCGCTGCCGACACCCTCGTCGCGGAACTTCCCGACTTGATCAAGCAGCGAGGAGCCAACCATGTGCATGGCTGAGATCGCCGATAGCACCGCACTTGGATTCAGCCGTCGCCAGATCCTGCGCGCCGGCGCGGTGGGTGGCGGCTTGATGGCCAGCTCACTCTTGGCCGGCTGCTCGGCGGGCGCAGAACGAGCGCGGCCCGTATCGTCACCCTCCGGCTCACCCTCCGGCCTGAGCCTGACGTGGTTCGGAACGGGCGGATGGAAAATCCAGTTCGAAGCCAAGGGTACGAACCGAACCGTCCTCTTCGATCCCTACCTGGCCCGGCTCGATACCGGATTCTTCCGCGGTGCTTTCGACCCTGCCACACCTCTTGAACCCGCTGACCCCAGCCTTGTCGAGCGTCATGTCCCCGGCGCCGTGGACCAGATCCTGATCGGTCACGGGCACTGGGATCACATCGCGGACGTTCCGGCGATTCAACGCCGCACCAACGCCATGGTGATCGGTTCGGAAACTCATCGACACGTCCTGCGGGCCTTCGGCCTTCCCGATGAGCGTCTCGTGATCGCCCAGGGGGGCGAGGTCATGGCCTTCGACGGCTATTCGATCGAGGTGTTCGCCGGGTTGCATTCGCTTGGCCCAACGAAAAAGTTCGTTCTTCCCGGCCACCTGATTGCCGATCCGCCCCGACCCACAACGGTGGGTGATCTACCCGAGGGTGGCTCTCTGTGCTACCTGCTCACAGTTGACGATGGTCCGTCGGTGTTCCTGATGTCGACGGCGAACTTCGTCGAACGCGCACTGAGCGGTATCCGACCCGACGTCGCCTTGATCGCCGGGATCTTCCGCAATCAGATCGGGGACTACCTGCAGCGGTTGACTACAGCACTGAGCCATCCCGCGGTATTGCTGCCGACCCATTGGGACAACTTCGAACGCCCGTACGCGGATGGACCTATGGACCTCCGCAACGTCGTTGGGGAACCAGGCTCACTCGACACCTTCGTCCGCGAGTTGAAGCTGGCGTCGCCGACGAGCCGCGTAGTCCTGCTGGATTTCTTCGAGACCTTCACCCTGGGTGCGTTGAGCGAGTGACCAGGCCGAGACTTCGGCTGCGCGCGCCGACCGTGTGCCCGAACGGCGCACAGGCCGGAATGCTGGCCCGAGAGGCGCTCCAATGACCAGGATCGAGATCGACGCGCTGCGCGACGCCGGCCGCTGCCCGGACTGTACGGCCGAACTGCCGGCAGAGCCGGTGTCCTGCCCGAACTGTGCGCTTCCGCTGCGCGGGCCGCTGGTGGACCGGCTCTGGCGGCTGTCCCAACAGGCCGCGCACGCCCTCGAGCAGCGCCAGTCGGTCCTCGAGGCGTTGCGCGGCGGGACCGAGTCCGTGCCGGGCGTTCCCTCGCCCGAGACTTGGCAGCCGCGCCGCGAGCCCGAGCCTGCGCACCGGGAGAGCGTGACGCCACGTCAGATTCAGCATCTGCTGCTGGGTCTTGGCGTGCTGCTGCTCGCGGTGGCGGCGCTTATTTTCGTCGTCGTCGCCTGGAGCCGCATCGACATCGGCGGTCGCACCGCGATCCTCGCCGGGGTCACCGTCTCCGCCGCCGCCGGTGCGGTGGTGGCGCATCGCCGCGAGCTCGTGGCAACCGCCGAGGCCCTGGCAGTCCTGACCGTCGGTCTGCTGTTGCTCGACGCCTTTGGCGCGCACGCGTACGGATTCGCAGGCGCCGACGACATACCGGCGGACTCGTGGTGGGCCGGGGTCTTCGCCGCGTTGGCGGCCCTGGCCTACGCGGCCCGTCGCGCGATCCCGCTGGAGACCGCCCGTTGGGTCGCTGCGCTCGCCGTGCAGTTGCCCGTGCCGATCCTGTACGACCGTCTCGGCGTCGTCGGCGCGAGCAGTGCGCTCGTCCTGCAGGGCACCGCCGCGCTCGCGATGGTCGGGCGCCGCGGCCCGCTGCCGGCCTGGCTCGGCTCGGGCGCGCTGGCCTGGCTCGCCGGCGGTCTCGGTCTCGTCGTCCTCGCCTACGGCTTCGCCGACGAAAGGTCGGTCGACCGAGGCGCGGCTACTGCCCTCCTCGCGCTCGCGGCGGTCTGCGCGGGGACCCTGGCGTGGGACCGGCGCGCGATCGGCTGGCTGGGCGTGCCCGCCGCCGCGGCGGCCACCGCGGCGATGCTCGCCGCGGGCCACTCGTGGCTGGAGCGCTCGCTGGACCACGACGTGGCCACGGCCGCCGCCGTGGCCCTGCTCGTGGTTGCGTCCGCCCTGCTCGCGGCCGTCCAGGACGAGGCGCTGGACGAGACCTGGAGGCGGCTGCGCCTGGGGCCGCTCGCGGTCCTGGCGGCCGCCGCCGCTCTCGCCACCCTCGACGTCGCCGAGCCGATCGGCGAGGCCCTCGCCGGCGCGCTGCACCACCTCGGCGGCCCGTGGGAGTTCACGCTCGACGCGGACGCTCTGGAACGCCTCGGCCAGCCGTGGGAGTTCCATCGCGCCGTCGGTTTCACCGTCGTGCTGCTCACCGCCGCCGCGGCGCTGCTCGCCTATCGGCTGCGTGGGACGCCGGCCGGTTCGGCAGCCGTCGGTGCCGCGGCCTTCGGCGCCGTCGCGTCGGCCCTGATCGTGCCGATCGCGCTGCGGGCTCCGTACCTCGCGGCAGTTCTCGGCCTGGTGCTGCTCGGCGCGGCGATGCTGCACGGCGCCTCCCGGCTCCTGCCCACCGAGGAGAAGCCGTGGGACGCAGCAGGCCGCCGGCTCTGCGCCGCCCTGTTCCTCGCCGGCTCCGCGGCGATCGCAATCGGCGTCGCGTGGTCGCTGGCCTCCCGTGGGGCGACCGCGTGGGCGCTCGCCACCCTTGCCGCCGCCGCAGTGGGCCTTCGGATGGCGGGCGGTCCCGCCGCCCGCCCGCGCGCCACCGGCCTGGCCGCGGTTGCGGTCGTCGCCGAGGCGGGCGTGCTCGCCCGGATCGCCGGCGCCGGAATCCCCGCGGCGGGCACGACGGCCATCGCCGCGGCAGGTCTGCTGGCCATCGCAGCCCGGGCGCTGCCCAGCCGATTCGAACGGATCGCGCTCGAGGCCAGCTGCGTGCTCGGCGCGGTCTGTGCGGTACCGACCCTCGGCGAGGACAGCCGATGGGCCGCCGTCGCGCTGCTGATCGCCGGTGTCGCCGCCGCGGTCGTCGCGATGGATCCCGCCCGCCGCGAGGTCGGCTGGCTGTCCGGCGTCCTGCTGACCGGGAGCAGCTGGGTGCGCCTGGCCGCCGCGGACGTGAGCACGCCCGAGGCGTACACGCTGCCGCCGGCCGTTGCCCTCCTGATCGTCGGATCGGTGATGCACGTGAAGAACCGCGAGCTGTCCTCTTGGCGCACCTTCGGCCCGGGCCTGGCGCTGGCCTTCGTCCCGAGCCTGCTGGCGACCCTCGACGACGAGGACTTCACCCGGGCACTGCTACTCGGTGTGGCGGCGCTGTGCGTGCTGCTGGTCGGCGTCTCGGCCAAGCTGCAGGCCCCGCTCGCGCTCGGCGGGGCGATGCTCGCGGTCGACGCCGTCGTCCAGATCGCGCCGTATGCCGACGCCGTCCCCCGGTGGGTCAGCATCGGAGCCGCCGGAATCCTCCTGCTCGGCCTCGGGGCGACCTTCGAGCGCCGGCTTCGGGACGTCCGGCAGCTCGCGGTCCGCTTCGCCGACCTCGGCTAGGAGTTGTTAGCGTGGCCGCCGAGGGTCCGGGCAACTCGGCCGTGGACCGGACTGCGTAGGAGTTGCGGCATGGCTGTGGCAGTGGGCGACAAGATCCCGGACGTCGAGGCAAAGGTTCTCAGCGCGGAGGGCATGCCGGAGTCGGTGAGCACCGGTCAGTTCCTCGGCACCGGAAAGGTCGTCCTGTTCGGCCTGCCCGGCGCGTTCACGCCCGGCTGCAGCAAGGCGCACCTGCCCAGCTACGTCGACGGCGCGGCCGACCTGGCCGGCAAGGGCGTGGACAAGATCGTGTGCGTCAGCGTCAACGACGTCTGGGTGCAGGACGCCTGGGCCGAGGCCCAGGGCGCCAAGGGCAAGATCGAGATGCTGGCCGACGGCAACGCGACGTTCTCCGAGGCCATGGGCCTGGCGTTCGACGGCTCCGGCTTCGGTCTGGGCACTCGGTCGCTGCGGTACGCCGCCGTCATCGAGGACGGCGTCATTACCGCCCTGCACCTCGAGGACAGCCCGGCCTCGGTCGTCGCATCCACCTGCTCGGCCGTGCTCGCCGACCTCTAAAGGCCGCCTAGCCGAACCGGCGCGCGGGACTGCGGTCCCCGCGCCGGTTCGCCGTTTAAGACTGGGGCTTGGTGGCGGTGATCAGCGTGGTGGACAGCCACGGGCCGCCGAACCAGGCCTCCCATCCCGCGGGGCGGGTGCTGACCTGGCAGCCGAGTTCGCGCAGTCGCTTCGCGTACGTGTTGGTGTGCCGGATGTCCGCGATGAGCAGCCGACCACCCGGCTTGGTCACCCGCACCGCCTCGTCGATGGCCTGGCGGCGCTGCTCGGCGGTCGGCAGGGCGCCGATGCCCATGCCGGACACCACCAGGTCGTAGGTGTTGCCATCGAGGTTGAGCGACCGGACGTCGGCCTGCTTCCACTCGCACCGGTCCGCGACGCCTTCGTCCACGCCGTTGCGCCGTGCGATCTGGTCCTCGGTGCCGCCGCGGTTGCTCATCAGCATGGAACGCCGGGACCAGGTGTCCACGCCGAGCACCTTGCCGGTGGTCAGGCGCGCCGCCACGAGCGTGGTGACCGCGCCGCGCTGGCAGTTGAGGTCGAGCACCTTCTCGGTGCCTTCGAGCCCGAGCTCCCCGAGGGCGCGGGACCACACGCGGAACTTGCCGCGGCGGGTGGCGTGCAGATACGTCAGCGCGATGCCGAGCAGGATCGCGCCGGAGACGATCAGCCACCAGCCCTGGTCGTCGTTTTCCCGGCCGATCTTCGTGGTCCCGATCTGGAGCATGACGAGGGCCAGGAACGCCTGGATCGCCGGGACGATCGGGGTGTCCACTCCGTAGTTGCCGCGCCTACCGACGCTGCCGAACAGCACCGGGGCATTCTGCTACACGGACTTCCAGAGGTTCACGGCGACCAACACGGCCCCGACCAGCAGGAACACGATGATGAGCACCAGCGCCATGTCCACGGGATTGCGCGGGAAACCCGCAACGCGGGTGGTTTCGACGCCCTCGAGATCGCCCTCGGTGTCGTGCGCCATGTCCCACCTCCGTCCGGTAAACCCCCTTGGTTCTCTAGAGGGATTAGAAAAGCGAAGGTGAGTTGTGTCAAGGGATGGCCAGGTACTTCCCTGCGCGCTTTGCCCGGCTTGGACCCCCCTCGTAGCCTTTCGCCCGTGCGAGAGGATGACAAAGCCGCAGGTGCGGTCAGTGCGTCTGCCACGCGCAAGCCATTGAAATACCGCCGCATCGCAGACGACCTGCGCAGCGGCATCAGAAGCGGCGAGTACGAACCGGGCCAGACGCTGCCCGGCGAAAACGATCTGATGGCCCGCTACAAGGTCGCTCGGATGACCGTTCGCCAGGCGCTGGCCGAACTCCAGCGCGAGGGTCTCGCCGTGGCCCGGCGCGGCTCCGGGGTCTACGTCAGCGACGCGCGGCCGATCGTCCGCGACGAGCTCGGCTGGCTCGCCGGCCTGCCCTGGGCGCGCGGCGAAGGCGTGTGGACCGGAGCCGACGACCGCGAGCTACGCGTCGAAGAGCTCGACGTCGCTCGGATCCCGGCGCCCGACCACGTGACGGCCGCGCTGCGGTTGGCCGCGGGCACGTGTGCCTGGGCGCGGTCCCGCCGCTACGTGCTGGACCGGCGCGAGGTGATGCTCTCGGTGTCCTGGCTGCCCGCGGACGCGGCGACACCGCCCGCGCTGGCCGAGGACCCGGGCCCGGGCGGGGTATACGCGCGCCTGGCAGAGGCCGGCTGGGCTCCGACTCGCTTCCGAGAGGACGTACGCGCTCGGCTCGCCACCCCGCAGGAGGCGCAGCGGCTGACGCTCTCCGCAGGCGCCGCGGTGCTGACGGTCGAGCGGGTCGCCTACGCGGGCGACCGCCCCGTGGAGGTCGTCGAGCTGCTGCTCGACGCCGCGGTCTACGTCCTGCGCTACGACGCCGTGGTCGGCGTGCAGCTCTCCCGCACCCCCGGCCGATAGCGATCGCTCCCGCCATCGCCGACCGCACCGGACACCCGGGCGAACCCGCTATCCCCTGGCGATTTGTCCGTTGTGCCCTGGAATCGCCGGATATTTCCGAGCCGAATGGGTGAATCCTGCAGACGGTCCGGAACGTCGGAGTTGACGGGGAAAGTTCATGATCGTTGCGGCGGCGCAAGCTGCCCGGCGCAAGGGGGGCGCAGTGGTGTTTTCGCGTGGCAAGGTCAAGGGACATGTGGCGCTGACGGCGCCGCGGCTCGGCGGAATGCCGACCGCACCGGACGACCTCGAGGCCCAGCGCGACGGGGTGTTCGCGCTGTTCACACAGGTCGGCGCGCTCAAGGGCACCGCGGACGGGGCGGACGCCCGCGTACTGACCGACGACCTGTCGTTCCGGCTCGTCGCGATGGTCCACCACCTGATCGGCCACGACCTCGGCGCCCGCCGGGCCCGCCTGTCGGACGCCGCGCACTTCGGGCGGCTCGTGGGCCTGCTCGAGCCGAACCTGCCCGGCTACGACCCCGAGCGGTCGCACCCGCACGCCGCGACGGTGCTGCTCTACGTCGCAGTGCAGTCCGGGGACGCGGACAAGCTCTACGAGCAGCTGACGGTCTGGGCCCTGCAGGCCAGCTACTGGCTGACCCGCACCCGCACACACCCGGACGCACTGCTCAACGAGCTGCGTGCGCAGATCCTCGGCCTGCTCGCCGCCGACGGGCCGACCGTTCCCGCGCAGCGCCGCGTCGTGACCGAGCCGCGTTCGAGGACGGCTCCCGTCGCCGAGATGGCCCGCGTCGATCGCTGATCCTCGCTTGTAGCCTGGCGCGCATGTTGACCCCGATTCCCGATCGGCTCCTCCTGGGCTCGGGGCCGAGCATCGTGCCGGACAGCGTCCTCGAGGCGCTCGCGCTGCCGACGATCGGCCACATGGACCCGGCCTTCGCCACGGTGATGACCGAGACCATCGACCTGCTGCGGACCGCCTTCGGTACCTCGAACCTCGCCACGCTGCCGGTGTCCGGTACCGGCAGCGCCGGCATGGAGGCCCTGGTCGCGAACTTCGTCGACCCCGGGGACCGGGTGGTCTGCGGCGTACACGGCCTGTTCGGCCTCCGCATGGCCGACGCGCTGACCCGTGCCGGCGCCGAGGTGATCCGCGTCGAGGCCGAGTGGGGCCGGGCGATCGACCCCGCTCGGCTGATCGAGGCGGCCCGCGGCGGGATCGATGCGATGTTCGTCGTCCACGGCGAAACGTCCACCGGTGTCGCGCAGCCGCTCGAGGGCCTGGCCGAGGCGTGCCGCGAGCAGGACGCGCTGCTGCTGTTGGACTGCGTCACCTCGCTGGGTGGGCACCCGCTGCGGCTGGACGCGTCCGGGGTGGACGCGGCGTTCTCCGGGACGCAGAAGTGCCTGAACTGTCCGCCGGGGCTGGCCCCGTTCACCGCCGGCGAGCGCGCCATCGCCAAGCTGCAGCGCCGCGAGAAGCCGGGCCGCTCCTGGTACTTCGACCTGTCGCTGGTGCTCGGGTACTGGAACCCGGCCCAGGCGGGCGGCACCGCTCGCGCCTACCACCACACGGCCCCGATCAACCTCGTCTACGCGCTGCGCGAAGCCCTGCGCCTGACCACCGGGGACGGCTGGCCGGACCGGACCTGGGAACGGCACCGCGTGGCCCACCACGCCCTGAACGACGCGCTCGGCGTACTCGGCTGCACCCGCCTGGCCCCCGCCGGAGAGCAGCTGCACTCCCTGCTCGCCGTCACGCCGCCGGAGGCCTGCAACGAGGCCGCGGTGCGCACCCAGCTGTTGCTCGAGCACGGCATCGAGATCTCCGGCGGCCTCGGGCCGCTGGCCGGGAAGCTCTGGCGCATCGGCGTCATGGGCATCTCCGCCCAGCCCGAACCGCAGGAGCGCCTGGTGCTCGCCCTGGCCGAGTTGCTGGGCGCAGACCCGGCCGAGGCGCTGGCTGCGCTGGCCGAGGGCTGGACGACCTAGGGACGCGAAACGGCCGCGGGACCGTGCAAGCTCCCGCGGCCGTTCACGCCGAGACGACTCGACTACTTGCGCGCGAGCTGCCCGCGGATCGCGCCGCCGGGGTACTCGGAGTTGTGCACGTTGACGTAGAAGTTGCTCGGGTTGCGCAGAATCTGCTGGGCCACGTTCTTGCCCACGAGCGCCTTGTCGCCGCTCGGAAGCACGCGATCGGGAGTCAGGCAGTCGGCGGCGTCGCCGTCGCCAGGTGCGGCCAAGAGTGCAACGACGGGCCCGGCCTTGCCGGCCTTGCCCTTGTGGATGTGCGCCGCCACGCCCTCGCCGAGCTTGATCTTGCTGACCTTCAGGGCGTAGCAGAGGGTGTTCTTGTCCCCGTCGATGCCGAACACCATGGCGGTGCCGCGGCCGTCCGGGTCGCCCTTGTCCGGGACCTCCGCCTGGCCCTTGAGCGTGGTCGTCAGCAACGTGTTCTCGTGGCCGGCGACTGCGGTGCCGCCGAGCGACGAAACGACCAGTCCCGAAGCCAGCGCGATGCTCGCCACCCCGGCGCCTACGACTCGAATGCGCATTGCCCGTCCCTTCCAGATTCCGGTATCTGGCCAGAGTGTCAGGCCGATGGGCACGGTGGACCACCCCAACCGGGTAGGGGTATACGACCGGAACGGAGAGGACGTTTCCCACCATTTGGGGGCGATCCGGATGAACCCCTGGGGGGTTTCCAATTCGTTCGCCGATCCGGGAACTTTTCGGCGTCTCTCGGCCGAAAAAACTCGCGACCGCGAGACGCCGCTGTCGCGCGGTCGCGAAAATCGAGGCGACCGTTCGGTCGCGGCGCCGGGTGGGGACGGGCACTGCGCCAGACCCTAGTGGCGGGACGGCGGCAGCGTCGAGGTTCCTAATCCGCGCGGCGGGGATCGCCGGCGAGGTATCTGCGGGGGTTGTCGACGAGCATGGTGTCGATCTGATCTTCCGTCACGCCGGCAGCTCGCAGGGCGGGCAGGACGTCGTCGCTGATGTGGGTGTAGTGCCAGTTCGGGGCGACGGCTGCGCGCATCGGCTCCGGGAACCAGTCGATGAAGCACGTGGAGTCGTGGGAGAGCACCATGCGCTCGGCGTAGCCCTGCCGGCACAGCTCCGCGACGGTGGCCACGCGCTGCTCCAAGGGCAGGAACACGTCGAGGCCGAAGCGGTCCATGCCGAGCAGGCTTCCGCGGTCCGCCAGCGAGCGCAGGTAGTCCAGGTCCGTGGTGTCGCCGCAGTGGGCGAGCTGCACCGCGGCGAGGTCCACCCCCTCCTTCGCCAGCAGGTCCTGTGCGGCGAGCGCCGAGCCGTTGTGGGCGTGGGTGTGGACCATGATCGGCGCCCCGGTGCGCAGGTGCGCCCGGGCCACGGCCCGCATGACGCGCTCGACCCCCGGCGTCATGCCGTGGTGGTCGATCGCGCACTTGAGGAAGGCGGCGCGGACCCCGGTGTCGGCTATCCCCTGTTCGATGTCCTTCACGAACAGCTCGGTGAGCGGCTCGGGCAGGTCGAACATCGCGCCGGGACCGACGAGCCCGAACTGCAGGGGGACGTCGTTGTACGTGTACAGGCCGGTCGCGACCACGATGTTGAGGTCGACCTGTTCGGCGATCCGTTGGATGCGGGGGATGTACCGGCCGAGTCCGAGGACCGTCGGGTCGGCGATGGTGTCGATGCCGCGTTCCTTCAGGGCGCGCAGCCTGGCGACCGCGTCGCCGACGCGCTCGTCCTCGGAACCCCAGGCCTCCGGATGGTTGGCGGCGAGCTCCGGGTCGAGCAGGAACACGTGCTCGTGGGCGAGCACCCTGCCGAGACGCTCCGTGTCGAGTGGACCACGGACGGTCTGGACCTCGGCCATGTCTCCTCCTAGAGACGTGACAGCTTCGTGCTCGGCAACGCAATCCGGAGGGTCTGGGCACCGAAGTCGACCGTGACCTCACGCGATTCGACGACGGCGATCACTCTGCCGAGGCCGTACTTGTCGTGGGTCACCCGGTCGTCGACTGAGTAGACCTCGTCGGGCACCGCCTCCGGCTCGGGCCGGTTGAACGGGCTGCCCGGGGGACGCTTCGGGACGTACTGACCGCGCGAACCTTGGACCATGAACCCCACCAGGTGCGATGCGGCCGACCTACTTCGACCGCGGGAGTGCGGCGCGTGGCCGACACCCCGACCGTATCCCTCTTGACCCGTAAGTTTCACTGGGCCCGCTCGAGTCGAGGGAGTGCTACCGTCGGCGCGGTTGCATGTTCACGCCTTCGAGCCACTGTGAGCGCGGGTTGCTGAATGCTCCGGGCGCTCTCGCATCGAAAAATAACTGGCCCGGAACGCCCAACCGGGGCGCCGCGACCGGCAAGGCTCGATGCAGACAGGCTTGAAAATGGCGCAGGGCACCGTGAAGTGGTTCAACGGCGAGAAGGGCTTCGGCTTCATCGCCGTCGACGGGCAGCAGGACGTCTTCGTGCACTACTCCGCGATCGCGGCCTCCGGATACCGCTCGCTCGAAGAGAACCAGCGCGTCGAGCTGGACATCGTCCAGGGCCAGAAGGGCCTGCAGGCGGAGAACGTTCGCGTCATCTAGTCGCGGGCCTCGTCCGCCCTCGCCCCGCAGGAGTTCCAGAACCTGCGGGGCTGATTCACGTGCCCGGGAGCGGTGCTAGCGCACTGCGTCGCTGCCCAGGGTCACGGTGGCCGTGTTCGTCGCGCCGTCCCGCACGTACGTGACGGTGTGGCGGGTGTTGGGCTGCGCCGAGCGGACGGCGGCGACGAGCGAGTCGCCGTCCTCGAGGAGCCGGCCGTCGAATCCGGTCACGACGTCGCCTGCACGCAGGCCCGCCTGGTCGGCCGCGCCGCCGGCGGTGACGCGCTGGAGCTGCGCGCCGCGCTGCGACGGGTCGGTGGAGTCGCCGACCTGCACGCCGAGCTGACCGTGGGCGACGGTGACCCCGTTGGCGAGTTGCTCGGCGACGACTCGCGCCTGGTCGACGGGGATCGCGAATCCGAGGCCGATCGAGCCGGACTGCGCGCCGCCCAGCGACGCGATCGCCGAGGTGATGCCGACGAGGTTGCCGGCGGCGTCGACGAGCGCGCCGCCGGAGTTGCCGGGGTTGATCGGGGCGTCGGTCTGGATGGCGTCGATGACGCTGTTCGTCCCGCTGCCGGACTCCGCCTGCGGCACGACCGGGCGGTGCAGGGCGCTGACGATGCCGGAGGTGAAGGTGCCGGACAGTCCAAGCGGGGAACCCATCGCGTAGACGGCCTGGCCGACGACGAGGCTGTCGGAGCGGCCCCAGGCGATCGGCGTCGCGTCGGTGACGCCCTGCGCCTTGATGACGGCGAGGTCGGTCACCGGGTCGGCCTTGATCAGCGTGGCGCGGACCGAGCGCCCGTCGGAGAAGGTGACCGTCAGGTCGCCCTCCCCGGCGACGTGGTTGTTCGTCAGAATCAAGCCGTCGCTGCCGATGACGACGCCGCTGCCACTGCCCGCGACGCCGCCCTGGTTGCCGCGCAGCAGCCCGCTGGAGGGCGTCGCGTTCCGCACGTCGATCGAGACGACGCTCGGGGCGACCTTGGCGGCGACGGCCTGTGCGGTGCCCTCGGGTGCGATCACGGGGGCCGCGGCGTTCACGATGCGCGAGATGCTCGACGATCCCGTGGCGGGCCCGGCCGAGTCCGACTGCGAGAACGCCGCCGCGCCGACTCCGCCCCCAACGAGGCCCGCGGTCAGGGCGACGACGGCGAGCGTCGCGAGTCCTCGGCGCGAACCGAACGAGCCCAGGTCCAGCTGCTGCATGCGGCGGCGACGAAGCGGCGCGGAGGCCGCGGGGTTCTGCGCGTCGGCGGCCCAGACATTGGCGTGGCTCTCGGGCTGCGGGGCCGATGCCGTCGCGGTGTAGGTGTCCATGTGAATGAAGATCGGGCACGCTTCTGTGAGCAACCTTGACGGCGATTGTGGAGCTGCCAAGACCGAACGCGGCCACCTCGCCCGCCAGGCCGCCCGCTTGCGCCAAGCTGCTGACTGACGAGCACGGCAACGGGTGATCCCCCGAATCGCGATGCAGGCGCCTCGGCAGCGTCTTGCGTGCTTCTGGGCGAGGCAAGGAGGCGTCGATGTACCGGATCTGCATGGTGTGCACCGGCAACATCTGCCGCTCGCCGATGGCCGCGAGCATCCTGCTCGGGAAGCTCGCCGAGGCCGGACTGGGCGCCGCGGTCTCCGTCTCCAGCGCCGGCACCTACGACCTGCACGCCGGCTCGCCGATGGACCCGCGCGCGGAATCGACCCTGATCGCCCACGGCTACCCGGTCGGCCATGTCGCCCGGAAGTTCCAGGCGGGCGAGTTCGGCGAACACAACCTGATCCTGGTCACCGACCGCTGGAACGTGGAGTTCCTCGAAAAGCTCGCTGCCGAGCACTCCGCTCCCGCCGACATCCGCCTGATCCGGTCGTTCGATCGCACTCTCGACGAGCCCCGCGACGTCCCCGACCCCTTCAACGGCACGCAGTCCAACTTCGAAGCGGTCCGCGAGCAACTCGAACGCGCCTGCGACGGCCTGATCGCCCACCTCCGCGCCACGCTCCCCGACGCCCCGGCGCCAGGACGGTAGTACCGCAACTCCCGAGGCACCGAACGACGCAGAGATCGCCTTCTACGTTGCGGCTGTACCGGCAAGCCGACGCGTGGTCCGGTCGGCGTTCGCCGTTGAGTTCGGCGAGCAGCTCGTCGGGTTGGGTCTCGTAGCGGTCGCCCCACAACCGGCGGCCGTCTCGCACCCGCGCCCTCGGCGGAACGGACCGACCCTCGTCGGTTGGACGGTGGAGCCACGACGTTCCCGCGGGAACGTTTCCTCGTCAGTGGTGCGGGACGGCACCCACCCGGACCCACTGGTCGGGTGAAGCTGGATCTGCAGAAGACGTCGCAGGCCTCTCGACTCCGCAGGGGGCCGAGGGAAGGCGGAGCTAGGCGGTCGGCTTGGCAAGGGCCTGTTCGAGCTGGCGGTGGCTTCGGAGACGCTGATGCCTTCGGCCGCGGCGCGCAAAAGCAGCTCGCGCTTGAGGTCGGGATCGAGGCGGACCGACTCGACCGTGGACGCACTCGAGCCCATGGGCGGACGGCCGCCCCGCCGGCGGGCGATGGCCTCGACGTCGTAGCCGCGCTCGGCCTGGCGGACCGCCTGCTTGGGTCGACGCCGTGGAGCCCGAGCGAGAGTGTCTGCGTCAGGTAGCCGCACTTACCGTTCAACGGGTCGTGCCCGGTGAACAGAGACGCCTGCCAGCCGTCGCCGCGGCGGCGCATGGTGCCGTCGGATCGGGTGCGCGTGGTGGAGCCGATGCCGCGGAATCTACTCGGAGTCGAGCTCGCAGTCGGGCGATTCGATCAAGCCTGTGGACGGCCGGATCCAGCCAGGTCAGACGTGGTGGAGACAAGGGGACTTGAACCCCTAACCCCTGCCTTGCAAAGCAAGTGCGAGCAGTACGCTCAACTGAGCTTGGACCTCTGACCTGCGCGTTTGTTCCGACTATCGCTGTGATTGACCGTCAGCAACCGAGCGGTGCGCGCCCCTACTGGCACGCGAATGGCACGACACGTGTGCGGGTCGACCGGTGTCCGATAAGGAAGGGGTCGCCGAACTCGGGTGGATCGGCGTCTCTGGAGGGCCTGACTGATCGTCAGAATCAGGCGGGTACAACCCCGTACTGGCACGCCGGCGGTCAGCCGGCGGGGCGTAGGTACTGGCCAATAGCACGGCGGATGGCTTCGGAGACGCTGATGTGGTCGGCGGCGGCGCGCAGCAACAGCTCGCGTTTGAGGTCCGGGTCCAGGCGCACGGATTCGACCGAGGACGCGCTCGAGCCCATCGGCGGGCGCCCACCGCGACGGCGGGCGATTTCTTCGACGTCGTAGCCGCGTTCGGCCTCGTCGGCCATGGCCTCGACCATCTCGTCGGTGATCGGGCTGCCGTCTGCCTTGGTTCCGTGGGAACCGGTCATGTTGATCATCCTCCCGGCAGGAGTTTGCGGTACTGGGCGGTCATCGACATGGCGTGGATGACGGCGGGCCCTTGGGGGCGGTCGAGCACGACCAGTTCGAGCAGGTTCCCCGCGCGGTCCGGGCCAAGCACCAGGTACCGAAGCGGGTCTTCGGCAATCTCCTCCACGACCAGCGCGTTGCGCAGCACGTGGTCGATGTCCTCGGTACCGACGCCGTGGCGATACGCCGACGGCAAGACATCCACGCTCGCACCTCCACCGGGCAATCGTACTACGAAACTGGTCGCGAACCAGGCCGGCGATCCGCCCTCTCCGTTCAGATGCCGATTGCACGGCCGTCGTCGCGGCCCCGGCCACTGGCCTGCTCGTGGTGCTGGGCGCGCCGGCGGTGGAGCTCGGCGATGTGGGTGCGTTCCTGCTCGAATCGCTCCCCGATGGGACCGGCGCCGGGTCGCGCTCGGCCAGCGGTCTTGGCGGGTGCCAGGTATGCGTCCTGGTCGGCGCACCACGGGACGGCCAGGGCGGCCCGCTGCCGCTGTTCGTGTTCGCGCTGCCGGGTGTCGACCTCGACCTGGCGGGTGAGGGCGTCGATGGCGCGGTCCAGGCGCGTTGCTTCGGGGAAGGTCCCCTCGAATCCGGCCTGGTGCGCGGAGATTGCCTGGTGGAGCTCTTTGCGGCGACCGCGCCGCCACCCCGGGGTGCGAGCGAGTTCTTCCCTCGCCGATTGGGCCACCTCGAGGTGAAGCCGGCGCTGCTCGTTCACCTCCCGCCGTTGGTTCTGACTGTTCGTCAGTTCTATGCAGCGCGCGGCGTGCTCTGGCGGGAGCGGAACCGGTCGCGCGGCTTCGCAGGCCACCGGCAAGAACGCGGTGACCACGACCCGGCGTGTTCAGACCTCGTCCGGCGAGAAGTTCGTTGTCTCCACCGAGATCCTCGACGGCCTCATGAGGCACCGTCAGATGCAGACCCAGGTACCCGACGCCGAGGTCACCCCCGGCGGCGGACGCCTCGTCACCGGCACCGTGTACGACTCCCGCGGTCTCGCCGTGTTCGAGTACTCCCCTGCTTGGCTCGCCGACTCGGGACCGAACACCACCCTGACGCTGCCCAGCGGAAACCTCGCCTGGCGCACCGTCACCGCCTACGACGGCGCCGGGCGCGCCACGGAATCCGCCTTTGCCCAGAACCAGACCGTCAAGTGGCGCACGAAGGCCGACTACACGGGCAACTCCGTCACCGTCACCCCGCCGACCGGCGGCGTGAAGACCAAGACCGTCACCGACGCCCGCGGCCGAACGATCGAGCTGCACCAGTACCCCGACCGCGCTTCCTCGGCGACCCTCAAGACGACCTACGGCTACAGCGCCGCGGGCGAACTGCTCTCGATGAAGGACCCGGCCGGCACCGAGTGGACCTGGGCCTACGACGTGGCCGGACGGCAGATCTCCAGCACCGACCCCGACCGGGGCACCACCACCAGCACCTACGACAGCCTCGGCCAGGTTCGGACCACCACCGGCCCGGACGGCGCGGTGCTGGGATACACCTACGACAACCTCGGCCGGCGCACCAGTGTGCGCGAGGGATCCGACGCCGCGGACGCGCCCGTGCGGGCGTCGTGGACCTACGACTCGGTGCGCAAGGGCCTTCCCGCCAGCGCCACCCGCAAGATCGTCTACGGCGCCGCGTCCGGCGATCTCACCACGACCGTCACCGCCTACGACGTCGACCGGCCCAAGGCAACCAGCACCACGGTTCCGAACATCCCCGGGCTGACCGACGACCTGCACGGCGTCTACGCCGTCGGGGCGGTCTACAACGACGACGGCAGCGTCAAGAACGTCGACCTCGGCGCGTTCCGCGGCGCCGCGGCCGAGCGGCTGCGCTACTCCTACGACGCCGTCGGCGCGCCGGTCGCGCTGTCCGGCGCCGGGACCTACGTGTCGAACACCTTCCGCAGCGCGTGGGGCGAGGCAACCCGCTACGTCTACGGCAACACCTTCGGACGCACCGTCTGGCAGGACCTGACCTACGCCGAGGGCACCGGCCGACTGGCCAAGAACGTCCTCAACCGGCAGACCTCGACCACCGGGCCCGACGAGAACACCACGTTCGTCTACGACGACGCCGGCAACGCGATCGCCATCGACGCGGTGCTGGCCGCCGGTCAGCGGGACACCCAGTGCTTCCGCTACGACGGCCTGCGCCAGCTCACCGACGCCTGGACCCCGGCCGACAACGAGTGCACCAACGCGGACGAACCGATCGCGACCACGACGGCAAACCCGGCGCCGTACTCGATGAGCTGGACCTTCGACCCCAACGGCAACGGCAACCGCGAGACCCAGACCGTCCGCGGGGCGAGCACGCCGCTCACCGAGTACACGTACCGGCCGGACACCCACCAGGTCGAGACGGTCACGAACGGAGCCCAGGTCGACCGCTACGGCTGGACCAACGCCGCGGGGAAGACCACCGGTGGAGTGCAGACCCGCACCCCGCACGGCAAGGCGGCGCAGACCTTCACCTGGGACGCGGAGGGACAGCTCACGCGGATCGCGGACTCGACCGGCAAGATCCTGGCCGAGAACTGGTACGACGCCAGCGGCAAGCGGATCCTGCACCGAGAGACCGGCGCCGACGGCAAGGTCGCGACCACGCTGTCCCTGGGCGGGCTCGAACTGACCCGCACCGTCCCGACCACCGGCACCGCGACAACCGCCTGGAACCGGTACTACACCTTCGACGGGCACACCGTCGCCGTCCGCGACGGCAACGCCATGACCGACGTGCAGATCCTGCCCCTCGACCCGCAGAACACCTCCCAGTGGGCCATCGAAACCGGCACCGGCACGATCGCCGCTCGCCGCACCCTGCCCTACGGCGGACAGCGCGGCGCCAACCCTGTCGGGTGGGTCGCAGACCGGAGCTTCGTCGGGGGCACCCCGACACCGCCACCGGGCTCATCCGGATCGGGGCACGCGACTACGACCCCGCCCTGGGCCGGTTCGTGACCGTCGACCCGCTCCTGGACCTGAGCCACCCGCAGCAGGCCAACGGCTACGCCTACGCGAACAACAACCCGATCTACTGGGTCGACCCGACCGGCATGTTCGGATGGGACGACATCAAGAGCGGCGCCGGAAAGATCGGCGGCGGTGCGGTCAACGTTCTCGCCGGCGCAGGATCCAGCGTCGCCGGCACCGCCGACTTCGTCGTCGGCGCCGTGGTGAGCCCGTTCACCTGCGTCGTCAACTGCAACTGGGTCGACCCCGGCCTGCAGAAGAACTACGACAAGGCCGTCGACAAGCTCCCCGTCGTCGACAAGAACTCCAAGTCCTTCAAGCGCGGACGCATCGCCGGCGACGTCGCCCAGCTCGCAATTCCCGGCGCCGGCATCGTCATCAAGGCCGGCCAGGCCGCCCAGAAGGGCGTCGTGGCCGCCAAAGCCGCCAAAGCGGCGAAGGAAGCCAGAGTCGCCAACGGCGTCGCCAACAAGGCCGCAAACGCCGCGCGAGGCGGCGGCGCTCCGGCGCGCTCACTGTTCCACTACACCGACGAGGCTGGGCAGAAGGGCATTCAGGCGAGCGGCGAGATGACGGCATCGACCGGTGCCAAGAATGCTCGTCACGGCTCGGGCCAGTACTTCACGGACATGGCACCCGAGCAGATCGGAGCCCGCACCATCTCCCAGCTGCCAGCCGGGAGCACCAAGTTGTCGATGGGGCAGGTCGCGCGACGCCTCTTCGGCCAGCCGTTCGCTGGCCGTAAACTGGACACGTTCCTGGAAATCGACGTGACCGGATTACCGGCTCTTCCGACCTGCGGTGGGGGCGGCGGTGGCGGGTGAGCGACTCGCGGTAGCGGCCTGAGGCCGGGAGGAGACGAGGCCTCCCAGGATCGGTAGCGACCAAGCTGCCGTTCCGGAAGGCCTCGCGGTGTCCGAGCCTACGGGGTGCGCTCGCGCGCGCCCGTGTTCTGCCGATCCCCTCTACTGCGACCGCTGCGATCTGCTGGTCGGCCTCGACGGCTTCCACGTCCTGGACGTCGGCGAACGCGGCGGTCGGCTGCGGGTGGTGATCGAGTCGGCGCGTTCGACGGCGGCCTGCCCGCAGTGCGGGGTCGTCGCGCAGAACCGCGGCCGCCGCGAGGTCGCGCTGATCGACGCGCCCTGTTTCGGCCGCCCGGTGCGCCTGATCTGGCGCAAGCGGACCTGGCGCTGCCGCGAGGCGGCCTGCCCACGGGGGTCGTTCTGCGAGCAGGACGAGACTCTGGCCGCGCCGCGGGCGCTGCTCTCGACTCGGGCGCGGTGGTGGGCGCTCGGGCAGCTGCGCCGCGAGCACGCCAGCGTCGCCGGGCTCGCCCGAGCGCTGGGGACGACCTGGAACACCGTGTGGGCCGCGATCTCGCCGCTGCTGGAGGCGATGGCCGCCGACGAGTCTCGCTTCGCCGGGGTGAGCACGCTCGGCGTCGACGAGCACGTGTGGCACCACGTGTCCACCAAGCCGATCGAGGACGGCGGGCGTGGTCCGAAGGAGCTCACCGGGATCGTGGACCTGACCCGCGACCCCAAGGGCAAGACCAGGGCCCGGCTGCTGGACCTGATGCCCGGGCGGACCGGAAAAGCCTACGCCGACTGGCTTTCCGAGCGCAACGAGGCCTTCCGCGCCGGCGTGCGAGTCGCCACCCTCGACCCGTTCAACGGCTACAAGACCGCGATCGACGACGAACTCGAAGACGCCGTCGCCGTGCTCGACGCCTTCCACGTGGTCAAGCTCGGCGCCCAGGCCCTCGACGAGGTCCGCCGCCGCGTCCAGAACGAGATCCACGGCCACCGCGGCAGGACCGGGGACCCGCTCTACGGCATCCGCAACATCCTGCGCGCCGGCCGAGAACGGCTCACCGACCGGCAGAAGACCCGCCTGGCCAACGCGTTCGGAGCCGACGAGCGCCACGTCGAAGTCGAGGTCGCGTGGCTGGCCGCGCAACGGCTGCGCGAGGCCTACGCCCACCCCAACCTCGCCGAGGGCAAGAAGATCGCCGAGACCGTCGCCGCGGACTTCCTCTCCTGCCCGATCCCCGAGATCGCCCGCCTCGGCAAGACCCTCAAGCGATGGCGGGCGGCGTTCCTGGCCTACTTCGACACCGGCCGATCCAACAACGGCGGCACCGAGGCGATCAACGGCCTCATCGAACTGCACCGGCGCATCGCCCGCGGCTTCCGCAACCGCGACAACTACCGACTACGCATGCTGCTCATCGGCGGCGGACTGACCAGCCCCCACCTCAAGTAGGAAGAGC
>JBQTKD010000110.1:0-51781 GCA_052386455.1 Sporichthyaceae bacterium | reverse complement strand
TGGACAAGGTCGGCAAGGAAGGCGTCATCACCGTCGAGGAGTCCAACACCTTCGGCCTCGAGCTCGAGCTCACCGAGGGCATGCGCTTCGACAAGGGCTACATCAGCCCGTACTTCTGGACCGACCCGGAGCGCATGGAGGCGGTCCTCGAGGACCCGTACATCCTGCTCAACGAGGGCAAGATCTCCTCGGTCAAGGACCTGCTCCCGCTGCTGGAGAAGGTCATGCAGTCGGGCAAGCCGCTGGTCATCATCGCCGAGGACGTCGAGGGCGAAGGCCTCGCGACGCTCGTCGTGAACAAGGTCCGCGGCACGTTCAAGTCGGTCGCCGTCAAGGCTCCCGGCTTCGGCGACCGCCGCAAGGCCATGCTGCAGGACATCGCGATCCTGACCGGTGGTCAGGTCATCTCCGAGACCGTCGGCCTCAAGCTGGAGACCGCCGGCCTCGAGCTGCTCGGTCGCGCTCGCAAGATCGTGGTCACCAAGGACGAGACCACCGTCGTCGAGGGTGCGGGCGACGCGGACCAGATCGCCGGTCGCGTCAACCAGATCCGCGCCGAGATCGAGCGCAGCGACTCCGACTACGACCGCGAGAAGCTGCAGGAGCGGCTGGCCAAGCTGGCCGGCGGCGTTGCGGTCATCAAGGCGGGCGCGGCCACCGAGGTCGAGCTCAAGGAGCGCAAGCACCGCATCGAGGACGCCGTTCGCAACGCGAAGGCGGCCGTCGAGGAGGGCATCGTCGCCGGTGGCGGTGTGGCCCTGCTCCAGGCCGGCAAGACCGCGTTCGAGAAGCTCGAGCTCGAGGGCGACGAGGCCACCGGCGCGAACATCGTCAAGGTCGCGCTCTCGGCTCCGCTGAAGCAGATCGCCGTGAACGCCGGCCTCGAGGGCGGGGTCGTGGCGGAGAAGGTCGCCAACCTCGAGATCGGCTGGGGCCTGAACGCCGCCACCGGCGAGTACGTCGACCTCATCAAGGCCGGAATCATCGACCCGGCCAAGGTCACCCGCTCGGCGCTGCAGAACGCCGCGTCGATCGCCGGCCTCTTCCTCACCACCGAGGCCGTCATCGCCGACAAGCCCGAAAAGGGCCCGGACCCGGCGATGATGGGCGGCGGCGGAGGCATGGGCGGCATGGGCGGCATGGACTTCTGAGGCGAAGCCGAAGAGGCAAAGGGCGAAGCTAGGTTCCGCCTCGCGCCACGCTACGAACGGTCCCCGGCTTCTGCCGGGGACCGTTTCTGCGTACTTGCCGGCAAGCGTCGAGTTCGATTCACGTTGAGGTTGTTCCCGTGTGACCATGCGCGGATGGCCGGCAGTCGATCCGCGGCGCCGAGCGTTCTCGCGGGCGTAGCGGTCTTCGTCTGCCTTGCGGCCGGAGTGGTCGCCGCGGCGCCCGACTTGGCCCAAATCACCACGGCGCGCAGTTCCGTCCCGCCGCTGGGAATCGTCCAGGACGACAGCCCGGTGGAGGTCAGAAGCGATGGAGCGACCGACGACTCGCCCTATCCCCACCTCACGGCGCAGGACTGGGTGACCTACGCCGACCACGTCGTCGTGGCGACCGTGACTGCCGAAACGGGGCTGTCGACGGAACCCCGCAAGGGCGGCAACGGGTACAAGGCCCGCGAGGTGACACTGCGCGTCGACGCGACCCTCTGGTCCTCACCGGAGCCGTGGCGTGCGCCGCCGCGGGAGCTGACCTTCGACATGTGGGGGTGGAACATCAAGGCGGGGGAGCCGGACCGGCCCGTGCGCATCGCGATCGAGCACCGCTCCCGGCTCGAGTTCGGCCACACCTACCTGCTCCCGTTGCGCTACGAGCCGGCCTCGTGCGGCGAGGGCGACGAGCGCGTCGCGGCTCGCTGGATTTCCCTCGGCGGCGAGGCCGCGTTGCCCTACGACGGCGGCACGATCGGCTCCGGGGAGATCGAGGGCCGCTACGTGTCCGCGGCCGACAACGGCGGCCGCACGGACCTCCGATGGCTGCACTCGGGGCTGCGCAGGGAGTTGAACGGTCAGTCGGCCACTGCCCTGCTGGACGTGCTTCGAGCCACCCCTGCCGGGACCGTCGGGAACTTCGGCCCCCTCGCCGCGCCCTGCCCCGAGGGCACCTAGCGCCCGGCTTCCGCCCGCGCGTGGGGCTGTGGCGGCGGTCCACCAGCCCCACACGCAGGCAAAAGTCCAGGTTCGTAGGGCGTGATTAGGCCTTGTCGGCGCAGACGAACCAGTGCTTGATCTTCGCGGTGCCCTTCTTGGCCTTCGGCGGGTGCAGGTTGAGCCAGCCCTCGTCCGGCCGCGCGCCGAGGCTCTCCTCGGTGTAGACGTTGTAGTTCTTCTCGTCCAGGGCCACGACGGCGATCCCGTTGAGCTTGAAGCCCTCCCGGACGAACAGGACGTCGAGGTTGTTGGCGCCGATGGTGCCCTCGTCCCACTCCAGCGGTTCGGTGGGGTCGGCCCAGGCGGGCTTGGATCCGTCGAACTTCTTGCCGTAGAGCTTTCCGGTCAGGCCGGCGGCCTTGCACGTCGTCGGGACGCCGGCCTTGGCCTTGGCGGCGCGGGAGTCGTCCGCCTCGAGAGCGGCGGCGGAGCCCGAGGCTCCGGCGGGCGCCGCGGCGAAGGCGGTCCCGGCGACGAACAGGGCGAGCGAACCGGCGGCGATGCCGGTCCGGGTGAAGGTACGGCTAAGCATGATTCTTTCCTCCGACGACGAATGGTGGGCGCGCACAGCGGGACCTGTACGCGTATCGATATTCGCTGCAACGGATGGCACGGTCGTTCAAAGCGGGACAAATCCGGACAAGCGGCGACCACGCCTCCCCGTTCGGTTGTGGGGGAGCACCCAGACGATGGGCTCGGACCGCCCGTTGGAGTGGCCGATCGCGTCCAAGC
Organism: Sporichthyaceae bacterium; assembly: GCA_052386455.1. Lineage (GTDB taxonomy): Bacteria > Actinomycetota > Actinomycetes > Sporichthyales > Sporichthyaceae > JBQTKD01. Next base: position 48,893 of record JBQTKD010000110.1, on the reverse strand, counting down.
GGACGTAAGGGGCCGAGCGCGCCGGCTGTCGGGATTGGGAGATGCTCCTAGACCGTGCCGCAGGAGTCGACGACGATCTTGCCCTTGGTGGTGCCGGAGCGGCTGCCCAGTGCCTCGATCGCGGTGACGACGTCCATGCCCTCGAGGACCTCGCCGAAGACGACGTGCTTGCCGTCGAGCCACGACGTGACGATCGTGGTGATGAAGAACTGCGAGCCGTTCGTGTTCGGGCCTGCGTTGGCCATGCTCAGCAGGCCGGGCCGGGTGTGCTTCAAGTCGAAGTTCTCGTCCGCGAACTTCTCGCCGTAGATGGACTTGCCGCCGGTGCCGTTCTGCCGGGTGAAATCGCCGCCCTGGAGCATGAACTCGGGAATCACGCGGTGGAACGGCGAGCCCTTGTAGCCGTAGCCGTGCTCGCCGGTGCACAGTTCGCGGAAGTTCTTCGCGGTCTTCGGGACCACGTCGTCGTAGAGCTTGAAGACGATCCGGCCCAGCGAACTGCCGTCCACCGAGACATCGAAGTAGACGTTTTCGCTCATGTGGAAGCTCCTGGAAGATCGGTTCGGGATGTCCATCGAATCCTAGGTGTCGGGACCGTGCGGGTTCACTCCTCCGACACCCGCGTCGAGGACCGTGCCTGGTGTGACGGAACGCGAGCAGTTGGATCCGGATCGGCGATTGGTGCTCCGAGCCGCGGTGGCCGGAGGGCTCGGCCTCGCCTTCGCGGGCAGCCTGCGCCCGATCTTCGGTGGCTTGAACGCCACTGCGGCTCCCGTGGCGGCCGCTGCGCCGCTTCCCGCGGCGTCCCCGGCAGTCGCCGCGCCGGTCCCGGCGCGGCCCGTGGGCTACGGCCGACTGGTCGCCGACCCGAAGCGGCGTCTCTCCCTGCCCGCCGGTTTCGAGTATCGGATCGTCGCCGAGGGTGGCTCGACGCGCCTGGACACGGGCGACCTCACGCCCGGCTACGCCGACGGTTCGGCGAGCTTTCCCGCGCTCGGCGGGCGGACCGTGCTGATCGTCAACCACGAGCAGACGCCGGAGAAGACGACCCACTGGCCGGTTCCGGCAGTCCGCGGGCTGACGTTCGACGACGCGATGACCGGCGGCACCACGACCATCGTGCTCGACCCCGACGGCAACCGGGAGCGGGAGTACGTCAGCCTCGCCGGCACCGACGGCAACTGCTCGGGCGGCGTGACCCCGTGGGGTACGTGGCTGTCCTGCGAGGAGACCGAGGGGCGCGCGGGGGAGCGCGGGCGGACACTCGACCACGGCTACGTCTTCGAGGTGGATCCACTCCAGCCCGAGGCCAACCGGGATCCGCACCCCATCAAGGCGTTTGGCCGGTTCGCCCACGAGGCCGCAGTCGTCGACCCGGACCGCGGACACGTCTATCTCACCGAGGACGCCAAGGCGCCCGACGGCCTGCTCTACCGCTGGAGCCCCGCGTTCTTCGGCCGCCGCCCGCGCCGCGGTGCGCTGCGCAAGCTCGGCCCGACCGAGGGCACGCTGTACGCGGCGCGCGCCCACGACGCGCTCGGCGTTCCGGTCCTTGACCTGTCGGTGGCGACGGTGCCCGGCACCACCTATCGGCTCCAGTGGGTGCCGGTACCGGACCGAGACGCGAGCGAGGTCTCGACCCGCAAGCAGTTCGGCTACGTGCACCAGCCGAAGAAGGGCAACGCCGAGGTCGGCTACGGGCCGCCGATCACCCGTGGCCACAAACTCGAAGGCGCGTGGTGGGGCAACGGCGGCGCGTTCGTCGTCTCGTCCTTTGCGAAGCCGGAGGAGGACGGCAGCCAGGTGGCCCACGCCGGCCAGGTGTGGTTCCTCGACCCGGTGCGGGACACCCTGACGCTCGTCCTGCGCTTCGAGCCCACCAAGGGCAAGCCGACCGACGAGCGCAATGCCCCGGACAACATCACCGTGTCCCCCTACGGCGGCGTGATCATCGCCCAGGACGGCGAAGGTGCCCAGCATCTCTTCGGCGCCGGCCCGGACGGCAACACGTTCGCGATCGCGCGCAACGAGGCTCGCTACGACGGCGACTGGTCGGAGTTCACCGGCCCGCACTTCTCCCCGGACCGGCGCACGCTGTTCGCCAACGTCCAGGAACCCGGCACCACGTTCGCGATCAGCGGGCCCTGGCGCATCGCCCCTGACGATTCGGGTTTTGAGCACATTCGCCCGACGCCGGTCGGGATGCCCGCCTATCGTGGAAAGCGTGGCGATCCTGATCGACCCGGCCGACTGGCCCGGACACGGACGAATGTGGTCGCACGTCGCGAGCGACGTCTCCCTCGCCGAACTGCACGCGTTCGCGGCCGCAGTGGGGATCCCGTCGCGGGCCTTCGACCGTGACCACTACGACGTTCCGTCCGAGTGGTACGAGCAGATGGTGGCCGCCGGCGCGCGTCCGGTTGCCTCGCGCGCCATCGCGGCGGCGCTGCGTGCCGCGGGCCTGCGAACTCCCCGGGTGCCGCGCTCCCTCGCCGCCGCATCCTGACCTCCCCGCGCGTTGCTCCGTCGGAGCTACGGCGCCCTTCCAAACTCGGATTCCGCGCCTAGAGTCCGGATCATGACCCGACGCTTGTGGGGGGCCTCGCCCGTCGGTCCGACCAGACGAACCATGCTGCAGGCGGCAGCCGCCGCCGGCATGGGCCTCGTACTTCCCGGCCCGTGGGCCACCGCCGCGCGCGCTGCGGCCAAGGGACCCAACGGCGCCGCCGGCTACGGTGCGCTCGCCCTGGACCCGGCGAAGCGGCTTTCGCTGCCGGCCGGCTTCTCCTACAGGGTCGTGTCCGAGGCCGGCGTCACGAAACTGGACTCCGGCGAGTTCTCCCCGACCCACGCCGACGGCTCCTGCAGCTTCGGCGCCGAACGCGGCCGCACCGCGCTGGTCGTCAACCACGAGATCAGCCCCGCAGGCGCGAAGGACGCGCGGTTCACCGTGCCGCTTATTCCCGGCTTCGTCTACGACCCGGGCTGCCCGGGCGGCACGACCACGATCCTGCTCAACCGCGACGGCACGCGCGAGCGCGAGTACGTCAGCCTCGCGGGCACGGACTTCAACTGCGCCGGCGGCCCGACGCCCTGGGGCACCTGGCTGTCCTGCGAGGAGAGCGAAAGCCGCGCGGGCGTTGGCGGCCGTACCAAGGACCACGGCTTCGTGTTCGAGGTCGACCCGCTCGACCCCGAGGCGAACCGCGACCCGCACCCGATCGCCGCGTTCGGCCGCTTCCGGCACGAGGCCGTCGCCGTCGACCTCGCGCGCGGACAGGTTTATCTGACCGAGGACGCCGAGTTCCCGAACGGGCTCATGTACCGCTGGTCTGCGCCGGCCGGAAAGCTGCTCGGCAAGGGGGTGTTCCGCGAGCTCGGACCCACCGAGGGCCGGCTAGAGGCGATGCGCGTCAAGGGTGCCCTCTCGCCGATCGAGGACCTCTCGACGGTGAGTGTCGTCGGCGCCCGCTACGACGTCGAGTGGATCGAGGTTCCGGACCGCCTGGCGAAGTCGACCGTGACGCGCAAGCAGTTCGCCTACTCCTTCCAGAAGAAGGGCCAGGAGCACAGCGGCTCCGGCGACGTGATCACCCGCTCGCACAAGCTCGAGGGCTGCTGGTGGGGCAACGGCGGTGTGTTCATCGTCTGCTCGTTCGCAGACCCGAAGGTCGACAAGAGCCCGGCTGCGCACGGCGGCCAGGTGTGGTTCTACGACCCCGCGCTGCAGTCGATCACCCTGGTCCTGCTCCTGCCCGCACCGGACCCGGCGGACCCCGAGGCCTTCGACGGCCCGGACAACATCGCGCTGTGCCCCTACGGCGGCCTCGTCGTCGCCGAGGACGGCAAGGGCCCGCAGCACCTGTTCGGGATCACGCCGGACGGCAAGACCTACCCGATCGCCCGCAACGAGCAGACGTACAAGAGCAACTACTCGGAGATGTCCGGCGTGAACTTCAGCCCGGACCGCTCCACGCTCTTCGCGAACGTCTACGAGACCGGGGTCGTGTATGCGATCCGCGGCCCCTGGCAGTCTCAGTTCTGACGCAGCGCCAGTAGTTCGGCCTGCAGGTTCGCGCGGGCCGCTGCCTCCCAGTGCTCACGGCCGTGCGGTGTGCGGAAGAGCGACGGCCCGTCCAACAACGATTGCAGGATCGTCGCGCGCCCGGTGCGGAACGCGTCGTCGGGCACGTGGGCGTACTCGGCCCGGATGGCGCTGGTGTAGCGGTGGTACGCGTACTCGGGTGCGGCGAGGATCGCGAGGTCGGCATCGCAGAGCACCTCGCCGTTCCGGTCGCCCGGAGCTGGATCGTGACGGACCGTCAGGCGAACGAGACGTGCAACCTCGGCGGCGGACGCCAGGGCGGCCAGTTCTCGCTCGGCGCGCACCGCGCTGCGTTCCTCGTCGTCCGGCCGCCCGTCGTGGACGGCGTCGTGATACCAGGCGGCGAGTCGGATCGCCGCGATGTCTTCGGCGTGCGCCGCGAGGTCCTCGACGACGCGCAGCACGTGCCACAGATGTGCGAAGTCGTGATAGGCCCGGTGCGGTTCGGCCCACGAGGCCAGCAGTGCGTCGCGCAGGTCCCCATGGCCTTCGACTGCGGTGTCCCAGGCGGCAACCAGTCCGGGCCGCAATTTCTCCGAGGTCACGGGGCCTCCAGCAGTTCGGAGACTGCGCTCGGCTCGTCGACGAACTCGGGGTCGGTGCCAACTCGGTGGCTTGGCCCAGCTGGGCGCACAGGGCGTCCGAAGAAGAGTGGTGCGGGCGTCACGGTTCTTCGGACGCGGCGGGCGGGTCTCCCGCGCCCTTGCCGATCTCTGGAACGTTGCCCGCCATCACGTCTTCGGCGTCGATGATCCGGTACGCGTACCCCTGCTCGGCCAGGAAGCGCTGCCGATGCGCGGCGAAGTCCTGGTCCACGGTGTCGCGGGAGACGATCGCGTAGAACCGGGCGGCCCGTCCGTCCGCCTTCGGGCGCAGCACGCGCCCGAGGCGCTGGGCCTCCTCCTGGCGCGAGCCGAAGGTGCCGGAGACCTGAATCGCCACGGCGGCCTCGGGCAGGTCGATGGAGAAGTTCGCGACCTTGGAGACGACGAGCACGCCGATCTCCTTGGTGCGGAAGGCCTCGTAGAGCCGCTCGCGTTCCTTCACCGAGGTCTCGCCCTTGATGACGGGGCAGTTCAGGCGTGCGGCCAGGTCGTCGAGCTGGTCGAGGTATTGGCCGATCACCAGGATCTGCTCGCCGGCGTGGTGCTTCACCAGCGCCTCGACGAGCCTCGCCTTGGTCGCGGTGGTGGCCGCGAGTTTGTAGCGCTCCTCGGGCTCGGCGGTGGCGACGACGATCCGCTCGTGGTCGGACAGGGTGACCCTGACCTCGATGCAGTCCGCGGGCGCGATGTAGCCCTGCGCCTCGATGTCCTTCCACGGGGCGTCGTATCGCTTCGGGCCGATGAGGGAGAAGACGTCGCCCTCGCGGCCGTCCTCGCGGACCAGGGTTGCGGTGAGGCCGAGGCGGCGGCGCGACTGGAGGTCCGCAGTCATCCGGAAGATCGGCGCGGGCAGCAGGTGCACCTCGTCGTAGACGATCAGGCCCCAGTCCCGGGAGTCGAACAGCTCGAGGTGCGCGTACACGCCCTTCCGCTTCGTCGTCATCACCTGGTACGTCGCGATGGTGACAGGACGGATCTCCTTGCGCTGCCCGGAGTACTCGCCGATCTCGTCCTCGGTGAGCGAGGTGCGCTTGAGCAGTTCGGTGCGCCACTGGTGGGCCGAGACGGTGTTGGTGACGAGGATCAACGTCGTCGCCTTCGCGGTCGCCATGGCGGCCGCGCCGACCAGCGTCTTGCCCGCACCGCACGGCAGCACCACGACTCCGGACCCGCCGTGCCAGAAGCCCTCCACCGCTTCGCGCTGGTAGTCGCGCAGCGACCAGCCGGTCTCGGCGAGTTCGATCGGGTGCGCCTCGCCATCGACGTATCCGGCGAGGTCCTCCGCGGGCCAGCCCAGCTTCAGCAGCGTCTGCTTGATGTTTCCGCGCTCGGACGCGTGCACGACCACGGTGTCCGGGTCCAGCCGGGCCCCGACCAGCGGAATGATTTTCTTGCTGCGCAGCACTTCTTCGAGCACCGGGCGGTCCGAGGTGATGAGCACCAGGCCGTGCACCGGGTGCTTCTCCAGCCGCAGCCGGCCGTACCGGGCCATGGTCTCGGCGATGTCGACGAGCAGCGCGTGCGGCACCGAGTACCGGCTGTAGGTCAGCAGCGCGTCCACCACCTGCTCGGCGTCGTGCCCAGCCGCGCGCGCGTTCCACAGGCCCAGTGGGGTCAGCCGGTAGGTGTGGACGTGCTCGGGGGAACGCTCGAGTTCGGCGAACGGCGCAATCGCTCGGCGGCACTCGGGCGCACCGGGGTGGTCCACCTCGAGCAGCAGCGTCTTGTCGGACTGGACGATCAGGGGCCCATCGGTCATCCGTCCATCTTGACTCATTCCGGGCGTACGACCGGTGGCAGCACAGGTGCGGCGTATCCGAAAGGTCGATGGACTCCGTTTGACACCGGTACACAATCGAAGGCGTGCCCAGCACCCAGACCCGCCGCGCGGGCTGGCCGACCCTCATTCTCGGGACGGCCGGCCTGCTCGCTGCGAGCGTCGTGGGGGCCGCATACGCGCTGGAATGGGTGACCGGTTCGATCTACGGCGACCACGCGTGCAACGACGGGGACGGAAATCCGTTCGTCGAGGAGGCGTTCGTCGACGCGCTGCCGGCCGGAACCCTGCGCGGATTCCTCAACACCGGGCCGGACTGCGACGACCGGCGGTCCGGCTCGACCGCCGCCGGATGGCAGAGCGACGTGCGTCCCGCGGACGTCGTCGACCGCCTGGTACGTGCCGGTTGGGCCCGTACCGACCCGATCGGCGGGGCGCCCGGCTGGTACGTCGACCGAGTGCTCGCCGGCGACCCGGTCGAGGGTTGCCTCGGCCGGACCACCGACGGGTGGCAGGACCCGGACCGCGAGGAAATCCCGTCGCGGGCGTGCAACCAGCCCACCGCAAGGCAGATCGCGCTGGTGGCCGTGCGCGACGAGCGCGTCTTCGTCGCCCGGCTGAACCTGAACGGGCTGACCGTCGACACCGCCCACCAGTCCGACCGCGAGGCTGTCGCCGCTGTTCGCGACGGCCGCGTGCCCTAGCGTCGAGGGCGTGCGCACGCCGTTCCGGATCGAGATCGCCGAGGAAGACCTGGCCGACCTGCGCGAGCGCCTGCGCCGGGCCCGGTGGCCGGAGCCGGCGTCCGTTCCGGACTGGTCCCAGGGCGTCCCGCTCGCCTACGCGCGGGAACTCGCCGCTTACTGGGCGGACGGGTACGACCTGCGGCGTCTCGAGCACCGGATCAACGCCTATTCCCAAGAACTCGTCGAACTCGACGGTCTGCCGATCCACGTGCTGCACGCCCCGTCTCGACATCCGGGCGCTCTGCCGCTGGTGTTGACGCACGGCTGGCCCGGCTCGATCGTCGAGTTCCTCGACGTCCTGCCGATGCTCGTCGACCCGCCCGACCCCGCCGACGCCTTCCACGTCGTGTGCCCGACCCTGCCGGGCTTCGGGTACAGCGGGAAGCCGTCGACCAACGGATGGAACGTCGAGCGGATCGCGGCGGCCTGGGCCGAGTTGATGGCGCGCTACGGGTACGGCCGGTACGGCGCGCAGGGCGGGGACTGGGGCTCGTTCGTCACCGCGGCGATCGGTTCGCAGGATCCCGATCACGTCGCCGGCGTGCACATGACCCTGCCGCGGGCGCCCGAGGTCGCCGGAGCACCGGTGAGCCCGAAGGAGCAGGCGGGCCTCGAGCGGACGGCCGAGTTCCGGGCGCGCGGCGCGGGGTACTCGGCGATCCAGTCCACGCGGCCGCAGACCCTCGGCTACGGTCTGGTCGACTCCCCGGCGGGGCAGTTGGCCTGGATCGTCGACAAGTTCTGGGCGTGGACCGACCACGGCGGCGTGCTCGAATCGGTCGTGTCCCGCGACGTCCTCCTGGACAACGTCACGATGTACTGGCTGACCGCCACCGGAGCGTCGTCGGGCCGGATCTACTGGGAGAGCTTCCCGCGCCATCTCGGCAGCGATCCCGTGCTCGTCCCGGCCGGAGTTTCCCTGTTCCCGAAGGAAATCGCGCCCCTGCCGCGCTCCTGGATCGAGCAGCGCTTCCGCGACCTGCGGTACTGGAACGACGACCTGGACCGCGGCGGTCACTTCGCGTCGCTCGAGGTGCCCGAGGTCTTCGTCGAGGAGCTGCGAACGTTCTTCCGACTCGTGCGTTAGGCGTCGGCGACGGCGCGGATGCGGGAGAGCTTGAACTCGCGGATCTTGTCGTAGCGGTGGTCGAACGCCCGCAGGACGCCGGAGTCCAGGGTGAGCGGGTCGACGATGGACTCGCCCGACGTGCCGTCGTCGGTCACGTAGCCCAGCCAGACGGACGAGCCCGCCTCGGCGGCGGCGCGCAGGCGCTCCATGGTGGTGGCCGTCGAGGTGCGGGCGACGAGCACGCCGCGGAAGGCGCTGTCCTCGTCGGACACCTCCACCGGCGCACCGGCTGCGCGGCGGGCGGCGGACGACGCGCGGTCTCCGGCGCGCAGCGCGCGCACCGCGGCACCGACCAGCGAGGGCGGAGTTTCCCGGACCGCCCACACCGGCACCGGCGGCCGGGCGGGCTTGCTGCGCCGGGGAGTGGGGCGCGCGACCGTCACGGTCCCCGACGCGTTCTCCGAAGTCGGGGCGTAGCCGAGTTCGCGCAGCGCGCGCAGCAGTTCCTCGGGACCGACGCCGGCGGTCACGACCGTCGGCGCGATGCGGCGGAGCTTCAGGGTGGCGGTGCCCTTGGCGGCGAGGAGTTCCGCGACCACGCCTTCGTCGTCGCAGCGCAGGTAGCCCTTCGCGGTGCCCACGCGGATGCGGCCGTGGCGGCGGGCGACGTCGTCGATCAGGTAGGTGAGCGGCTGCGGAACGCCGGTGCGCGACGCCTGGGCGAGCAGCTCGTGCAGTTCCGCGGCGGTGCGGCCGAGGTCGAGTGCTCGGCGAACGGAGTCAGCGGTGAACCGATACACGGTGGCGGCGCCGGTGGACTCCACCTCGGCGGCCGCCGCAAGCTCGACCGAGAGTTCGCGGGTGAGCGGGCCCGGCGCGACGGCGGTCAGGTCCGCCTGGATCAGCACGTGGTCCAGGGGGGCCGGAAGTGCCGCCCGCAGGCGATCTGACGCAGCGTCGGTGTCGCCCGCGAGCAGCGCGCGGGACCACGACGGAAGACAGCCGAGGCCGGTGACGCCGAGTTGCGCGGCCTCGGCGAGCACGGCGTGCGCGAACGCCTCCTGGCTCGCGCCGAACCGGCGCGGACCGGCCCAGACGAGGCGGGCGAGGACATGCGCGGCATCGGTGGTGGTGCCCTCGGGAAGCGCGGCGAGTTCGGCCAGCGTGCTGCGGCGCAGGGGCGCGGCCCAGGCGCGGTCCAGGTCCGCACCGAGCGCGGAGAGCGGACGGTCCTTGCCGGTGGCTTCGCTGCGGGTACCGACCAGGGCGGCGACGCGACTGGTCGCGAGCCAGGCGGCGACGAGTTCGGTCCAGCGCGCCGCAGAGTCCAGAGCGAGCCACTTGTCGTACGCGACGGTCGGCAACCAGGTCTCGCCCGTGTGGCCGTCGGTCGAGGCGAGGCCGGCGACGAAGGCAAGTTCGACGATCAGCGCCGTGCCGGCCGGCGGCAGGTTCAGCAGCGTCTGCGCGCGCTTGAGGTCGCGGACGCCGAGGCCCCCGCCGCTGCGCAGCGCGGCCGGCGGTTCGGCGGCCCACGCCTCGAGCAGGGACTCGACCTGTTGGAGTGTCGAGAGCACCTGGCCGGCGGCGCTGCGCTGCGACTGCGTCGAGCCGACCGTCACCGGGTCCGCCTCGGGCGGCGCGGTCGACGGGTCCGGATACAGCGCTCCACCGCGCAAGGCCACCGCGACCTCGGCGGGCAGCACGACGGTCTGGGCGTCCAGCGCGACGAGCACGCCGCGGGACAGCAGCCATTCGAGCGGCGTGAGGGCCTCGTCGGGGCGGACGGTCCGATCGGCGCGGTCGACGACGCCGCCCGCGGCTCGGTCGACCTTGTGCAGCAGGTCCAGTGCCTCGTCCGGTGCCTCGGCAAGGACTCGGGCGAGGCCGGCCGGGCTGCCGAGCAGGTCGCGGAGCGCGACGATCGCCGAGGTCGGGTCCGCGGTGGTGGGCAGGCCCAGGTCGGTCAGGAGGTGCTGCAGGCGTGCGGGCGGGTACCCGCCCGCGGCGCTTGCCAGTGGCGGGCCGGTGCCGCCGGGTCCGGTGCCCAGAGCCTCGCGGGCGGCGCGGACGAGGTGCAGGGCCTCGTCGGTTCCCCACAGCAGCGCCCGTTCGCGCAGCCGGGCCAGTGCCGCCACGACCACGGCCGGGTCGGTGGGCACCAGGCGCGTCACGGCGCCCGCGTCGCATCCGTCGGCGAGGTGCGCGACGGCGTCGAGGACCTGGAGCGTGAACCGGTCCAGTCCGTCCATCGCGCGGGTCACCGAGAACCGGGCGGCGGCGCGGTTGACCAGATCGGTGAAGTCGCGCGGGACCGGGTTCAGAAGGTCCGGGCGGTGCCGCAGCAGCGCCTCGAGATCCACGTCGTCCCGGCGGCGCAGGTCGTCCGCGAGCGTGCGCGGCGGCCCCGCGGCAGAACCCGCCGTCGCCTCGTCCCCCCGCGCGATGCTCATCCGCTCCACGCTAGCCCCTGCCGCACTCCACGACGTGACATCGGGACGCCTCCACGTACCCGAGTACTGCCGATAGTGCAGTCCAGGTACGCGATCGAGCCCACTAGCGGGCCCCGACTGCACTATCGGCGTAGAGACGGGCGGGCCTCTGGGCGGCGCGGCTCCGTGGGGGACGGGGGTGGGTCGGCGAGGATCGGTGTCGATGAGGCGGATCCCGGCCGATCGGATCGTCGCGGAGTACCTGGCGCAGGCCGCCGCGGCGTCGAGAGGGATGCTCCCCGCGCAGCGCGAGGAGTTCCTCGACCGCCTGCACGACGAGGTCCGGGAGCGGGTCGGAGTCGGTCCCCGGCGCGACGTTGCGGCAGTGACCGCGGCGCTCGCCGAGCTGGGGGCACCCACCGACCTGGTCGCGGCGGAGCGAGACCGCCTGGCAGCCGGGCCAGGTGTCGCGACGCGCGACGTCCGGCGCCTCGCCGCGCGCCGGGCGCCGGGTGCCGTGCCGCCGATCCCGGACCTGCCACCGGTTCCGGACGTCCTCCCGTTGCTGGAGGCGCCTTCGGCGCCCGATGGACTCTCGGCTGCGGTCGTCAGGCAGCGGACCACTGCCGAGCTGCCGACCGAGCCGCTCGCCGGCCACCTCCGGCCGGCCGCACGCCCGGCGGCGGCGCCGCCGAAGCCGCGGCGCCGGGCCGTGCTGCGCGGGGTGCGCTGGGAGATCGCAACGGTGACGATGTTCCTCGCCGGGCCGCTGTTCCTGGGCCTGCTGGCCCTGCTCGTCGGCTCCGCGATGGTCGCCCGGTCCACGTTCTGGGACGTGCGGGACAAGATTCGGGCGCTAATCGGCATCCCGGCCGCGGGCGTGCTGTTCGTCGTCGTTCGTGCCTGGCTCGACGCAACGCACTTCAACGAACTCCAGACCTCCGGCGCCCGGCTGCGGGCCGCCGGCGAGTCCCTCGCGGGCACCGGCGGCTACGTCGTGCCCGTGCTCGGCCTGCTGATCGCCGCGCGCCTGGGCTGGCTCGTGCTGCGCGACGTCCCCCGAGACGAAACCGAAAGGCACGCTGCCAGGTCTGCCGGGTAGCCTTCCCCAGGTCGTCCCGGCACGGGTCCGCGGGACGACGCTGCGGATGGGGACCCCGGGTGCAACGAGGGCGGGGTTGCGGTGCCCACCGGCAAGGTGAAGTGGTTCGACGACGACAAGGGCTTCGGCTTCCTGTCGCGCGACGGCGGCTCGGACGTGTTCGTGCACAAGGACGCGCTGCCCGCCGGCACCTCGACGATCAAGCCCGGCGTCCGGGTCGAGTACGGCATCGTGCAGGGCCGCCGCGGCGACCAGGCGCTGTCCGTCCGGATCCTCGACCCGCTGCCCTCGGTCGCGCGGGCCGTCCGGAAGACCCCGGACGAGATGGCGGTGCTCGTCGAGGACCTGATCAAGGTGCTCGACTCGCTGTCCAACACCTACCGTCGCGGCCGGCACCCCGCCGGTGCGGACGCCAAGAAGATGGCCACCGTCCTGCGCGTCGTCGCCGACGACATCGAGGCCTAAAGAGGGGCCTACAAAAGCCGGTCGTGCTGGTCGCGGTTCTGCGCGGCCAGCGGCGGGAACGGGATGTTCTCCGGCGCCGGGGTCGGCTGCTGCGCGGGCTCCTCGGCCGGCGGGGGTGCCGGCGCCTCGGGCTGCGGGGTGCGCTGCGCCCTGCGGCGCGCGCGCCGGTTCTCCCGCGCCTGTGCGAGGACCAGCGCGGTCAGCGTGACCATGGCGCCGGCGGCGATGCCGAAGCCGACGTCGCCGCGCAGCGGCAGCGCGATGCCGAGCGCGCCGCCGGCGACCCACGCCAGCTGCAGCCGCGTCTCGCTGCGGGCGAAGGCCGAGGAGGTGTTCTCCTCCGGGACGTCGCGCTGGATCATCGCGTCCAGGGCGAGCTTGCCGAGGGTTTGGGCGAAGCCGGTCGTGGCCCCGGCGGCTAGGACGGTCACCAGCCCCCAGCCGACGGCGGTCAGCAGCAGCACGGCCGCCAGCACGACCAGGAGCAGGACGACGACGACCTCGGGCGCGCGTTGCTTCATCATCGCGCCGACGGCCGTGCCGACGACGCTGCCGACGCCCGCGGCACCCAGCACCAGGCCGAGGGCCATGGACTCGTCGATGCCGCTGATCGGGTCCTGACGCAGCAGGAAGGCCAGGAACAGGGTCAGGAACCCGGCGACGGCGCGGAACGCCATGTTCGCCTTGAGTCCCAGGGTCACCGACGGGCCGACGTAGCCGGCGCGCGGCGGGTGCGGGTCGTGCCCGGGGCGCAGCAGCTCGATCGGCCCCGTCTCCGACAGGACCGCGGGCTGCTCGTCGACGGCGGAGTCGACTCGCTTGGGCAGGCGCACGGAGAGCACCGCGCCGATGGCGAACACGACCGCGGCGCCGCGCAGCGTCCACTCCGGGCCCAGGATCTGGGTGACGCCGACGCCGATGCCGGCGGCGAGGCCCGCGGCGAGCAGGCCCGACATGTTCGTCCAGGAGTTCGCCCGGACCAGCGGCACCGACGGCGGCAGGAGCCGTGGCACGCAGGCCGCCTTGGTGACCGCGTACGCCTTGGACGAGGCGAGGATGCCGAACACCGCCGGGTACAGCCACAGGTCGGCGTTCTCGATCGCGCCGACCATCGACCAGGCGAGTAAGGCCCGGACGCCGAACGTCGTCGCGATCGCGTAGCGCCGGCCGGAGCGGAAGCGGTCCAGCAGGGGACCGATCAGCGGGGCCAGCAGGGCGAACGGCACCATCGTGATCAGCAGGTAGAGCGCGACCCGGCCGCGGGCCTCGCCGATCGGCACGGAGAAGAACAGGGACCCGGCCAGGGCAACGGTGACCAGGGCGTCGGCGGCGGAGTTCACGCCGCACAGCTCGGTCAGCTTGGCCATCCCGGACTCGCCCGCGCCCTGCGCGTTGGTCGCACGGCGCACGGTCCGCCGCGTCACCGACCCAGCGCGGACTCCGGCCCGCGCGGTAGTGCGCGCAGCGTCGCGCCAGGCGGAGGCCGCGCCGGTGCGGCCGGGCTCGCGAGGCGGAGGAGACGGGGGAGGCGTGGTCGACATCGCGGGACCCATCCTGCCCCTTCTCGAACGCGACAGACCCCTCCGATGGTCGTGCCATCGCACACTGCCGGCCCGATGGGGTTGAATTCGGTGCGAGGCAACCCCATCGGTAGGAGGCGTTCGTGAGTACGTCGACGCGCACCAAGCGCTCAGGCGTCGACTCGGCTTGCGTCGACGCCGTCGAGGAAGCCCGCGCGGCAGCAGTCGAGGTGGCCGGCGCGGAGGTCGGCGAGCACCTCGGGTACGTCGTCGAGGACGAGCGCATCGTCACGCACCGCTTCGGCTGCACGAACCCCGGGTACGTCGGCTGGCACTGGGCCGTCACCGTCGGGCGCGCGTCCCGCGCCAAGACCGCGACGGTCGCCGAGGTCGTGCTCCTTCCCGGAGACGCCGCAGTCCTGGCGCCCGCGTGGGTGCCCTGGGAGGACCGGCTGCGGCCCGGCGACCTCGGGCCCGGCGACATCCTTCCGATGGCCGAGGACGACGACCGGGTCATGCCCGGCTGGGCCGCCCCGCCGGAGGGCACGTTCGATCCCGAGGCCTCTCAGGAGGAGTGGTGGGTCGCGGCCGAGGCCGGGCTGGCGCGCCCTCGCGTCATGTCTCCGCTGGGTCGCGCCGACACCATCGACCGCTGGTACAGCGGCGAACGCGGACCGGACGCGGCGATCGCGATCGGTGCCCCGAGCACCTGCGCGAGCTGCGGGTTCGGGCTCCCGATGGCCGGCTCCGTGGGCCGGCTCTTCGCGGTCTGCGCCAACGAGTTCGCCCCGGACGACGGCCGCGTCGTCGCCCTGAACCACGGGTGCGGCGCGCACTCCGAGGTCACGGCGGTCCCGGCCGCGCTGGCCGAGCGGACCCTCGTGGTGCTGGACGACGACAGCATCGAGGTCGTGGAGAGCTCGCCGGCCGGCGGCGGCGCCACCGAATCCTAGTCGTCGCCCAGGGTAACTACGCAAACACTTGACGTGACCTTGGGGTGCACGCAGGCCTCCCGGGATGCAACCTGCGCCACAGTGGACTCCTCGTTGTGAGGCGCTGGCCTGGGGAGGACTCGTGCGCAGAATCGTCGGAATCTCGGTGTCTGCACTGATCGCCGTTCCGCTGCTCGTCGGCGGCGCCGGCGTGGCCAGTGCGGCCCCGGCACACGTGGCGGGCGGTTCTCCGGAGATCGGCGGCGAGGAGGGCCCGCTCGGCGTGGCCGGGTTCGACGACGACGCGAAGAAGAGCAAGAAGAGCAAGAAGGAGCGGCGCGAGGGCAGCCGCGGCGTCGCCGGCATCGAGCCGGGCGACAACCCGATCGAAGAGGGTCAGGGCAGCATCCCGGACACCAACGGCTTCAGCACCGAGGACGGCCCGCTCGGCGAGGACGGCCCGCTGAGCATGGAAGACGGCGGCCCGATCGACACCAACGGCATCGGCTCCGACGACGACCGCCGCAAGCGCCACTACGACAACCGGACCAAGAAGGACGACGGGAACTTCCCGTTCGACCGTCCGGCGCGCTAGGTCTCCCTAGTCGGTCGGGCGCAGCTCGGCGCCGGACCGCCGCGCGACGATGCGCTTGCGGGTGAGCAGCCAGCCCCAGAGGCCGAGGCCCAGTCCGCCCACGCAGACCCAGACCCACCATTCGCGGTCGTTGTCCTCGAGCCTGCCGTAGCAGGCCAGACACACGATCAGCGCGATCAGCCAGGCGGCCGAACCCACCGCGATGACCTTGGACTCGTCGATGTCCATGGCCGGGGGATCGGGTCGGCGTGCCACGGCCTCAGCCTATGCCGCGCTGCGGGGGCTGCACGTCCGGTTGGCGGGCCAGCAGCCACTGTGCGACGTCGTGGTACGCGGCGTCGAGGGCGGGCGACTCCAACCGTTGGACGGCCCAGGGGTAGCCGGCGCGCACCACGCGCCCAGCGTGGGTCCGGAAGGTCAGGATCTCCAGCGGGTCCCAGCGACGCCACGGCTCGCGGGTAAGGGAAGCGATCTCCTCGGCCGGCAGGCGGTGCGTCGAAACGCCTTTGCGCACCACGACCTCGCCGCCCGTGAGTTCCACGCCGGAACGGCGCGCGTCGACGAAGGCGTAGATCGCCAGGAGCGCGAAGGGCAGCCCCAGCCACGGGTCGCCGTTGGTCAGCGCCAGCGCGGCGATGACCGCCGAGGGGACGGTGAAGACGGCGCAACGCACCCACGACCGCCGGATCCGAATCGCCTCGGTGCTCATCGCTTCACGCTAGGGGAACAACGGGAAAATACAATTCGTTAGCCTAACTAATGAGTTACGCTCGAGGTATGAAGACGCTGGGTGCCGCCGAACTGGAGCTGGCGCACACGGTGCGCATCGCGCTGATGCGGCTCGTCCGGAAGATGCGCCGGCAGGGCAACGAGGCGGCGCTCTCGCTCACTCAGATGTCCGCGCTCGCGACCGTCGACCGGCACGGCGCGCTGACTCCGCGCGAGCTGGCCGAGCACGAGCAGGTCCAGCCGCCGTCGATGACGAAGGTGATCGCGGCCCTGGAGGAGCGCGGGCTGGTGGCGGTCGGCGTGCACCCGCAGGACGGGCGGCAGAAGCTCGTCTCGGTGACCGCGGCGGCACGCGACATGCTCGAGGCGGACCGGCGCGCGCGCGACGAGTGGCTCGCCCAGCGCATGGCGAACCTGACCGCCGCTGAGATCGCGACGCTGCGTGCGGCGTTGCCGGTCGTGGAGAAGCTCCTGCGGGCCGACCCGTGAGCGAGCGAAGCGAGCGAACCAAGAAAGAGGCGTCTTTGGGCTCATGCGGCCGCCGAGCCTGCGAGGCCGCCGTATGAGCCCGACGTTTGCTTCGCTGCAGATCCCCAACTACCGGCGCTACGCGTCGGGCATGTTGGTCTCGAACATCGGCACCTGGATGCAGCGCGTCGCTCAGGACTGGCTGGTGCTGCAGCTGTCCGGCGGGTCCGCGGTGGCGCTGGGCATCACCACCGCGCTGCAGTTTCTGCCGCTGATGCTGTTCGGCCTCGTCGGCGGGATGATCGCGGACCGGTTCGACAAGCGCCGGATCCTCGTGGCCACCAACGCCTTCATGGGCCTGTCGGCTGCGGTGCTCGCCGTGCTGGTGCTCGGCGACGTCGCCGCCGTGTGGCACGTGTACGCGGTGGCGTTCGCGCTCGGGTTGGGCACCGCGGTGGACAACCCGGCGCGGCAGACGTTCGTCGTCGAGATGGTCGACCGATCGCATCTGCCCAACGCCGTCGCGCTGAACTCCGCGTCTTTCCACGGCGGGCGCCTGATCGGTCCGGGCGTGGCCGGCGTGCTGATCGAGGTGCTCGGCGGAACCGGGTGGGTCTTTGCGATCAACGCGATCACGTACGTCGCCCCGCTGCTGGCGCTGAACTCGATTCGGGTCGCGGATCTGCACCCGCAGGAGCCGTCCAGACGCGGGAGCGGTGGCATCCGCGAAGGGCTGCGCTACGTCTGGGGCAAACCGGAACTGGTCGCGGTCATGGCGGTGATCTTCTTTGCGGGCGCCTTCGGCCTGAACTTCCAGATTTTCAACGCGATCATGGCGACCGCGGAGTTCGACAAGGGCGCCGGAGAGTTCGGGCTGCTCGGCAGCGTGCTCGCCGTCGGGTCGCTGTTCGGCGCGCTGTCGGTCGCGCGGCGCCGGGTCGTGCGAGTTCGCCTCGTCCTGGTGTCGGCCGGCGTCTTCGGCGTCACCGTCGTGATCAGCGGCCTGATGCCGAACTACCAGTGGTACGCGCTGTCCCTGCCCGCCGCGGGGATTGCGGCACTGACGATGATGACCGCGGCGAACGCGACCCTGCAGGTCGCGGCCGACCCCGCGATGCGCGGGCGGGTCATGGCGCTGTATCTCGTCGTCTTCGCCGCCGGCACGCCGATCGGCTCGCCGCTGATCGGTGCGATGGCCTCCGAGTGGGGGCCGCGGTGGCCGATGATCGTCGGCGGGTGCATCACCAGCCTTGCCGCGGTGGTGGCCGGCCTGGCCCTGGTTCGGCGGCAGGACGTTCAGGTCCGCGCCTACCTGCGCCCGCGCCCGCACCTGCGAGTCGTGCCGCTGCAGCCGCAGGCGGCGGCGGTCGAAAGCGCGCACGAGACGGCCGTGCCGGGTGGTCCGATTCCGCGCTGACTACCCTGTTCCCCATGGGCGTGCGCAACCGCAAGCTGATCACGATGGTCCTGATCGTGCTGTTGATCGTGGTACTGGTGGGCTCGGCGCTGAGTTCGATCTGATGCGGCTGACCCCGGACGAGGCGCGAGACCGGTTCCGGGTGGCCCGCGTCGCCCGGCTGGCGACGATCAACCCCGACGACTCTCCGCACCTGGTGCCGATCGTGTTCGCCTGGAGCGAGCCGGACGCGCTGGTGTTCGCCTACGACCACAAGCCCAAGTCGGGGAAGCCGCTCAAGCGGCTGGAGAACCTGGCCGTCCGGCCCGCGGTCACGCTGCTGGTGGACGAGTGGGCCGAAGACTGGGATCGGCTGTGGTGGGTGCGGGCCGACGGCCTGGCCGAGGTGCTCGACGACGCCGATCCGCGTCGGGACCTCGCCCTGGACGCGCTCGCCGCCCGCTACCCCCAGTACCGCGAGGTGCGCCCCGCCGGTCCGGTGGCGTGGATCTCGGTGGCGGCCTGGTCCGGATGGGCCGCGTCGGGCTGAGGTCTCGGAGTGGTTGCAAACCCCGGCCGAAGTCGTCCCGGATATCTAGAATTGTCCTCGTGTGGACTCCCCGGCGCGGGCACGTGGGCGCGGTGTTCGTGGCCGCGGCCCTGGTGCTGACCGCCGGTGCACCGCCCGCCGCTGCGGAACGAGAGCGGCTGCAGTATCAGTTCACGCTCAGCGCCGCCCCCGTCGAGGGGTACACCTACTTCTTCCGCGAGCTGGTTCAGGCGCTCGGGTACTCCAGGGTGCAGTTGACCCAGCGGCGCAGCGAGATCAGCGGTCAGTCGCGGGCGATCGGCGCCGCGCTGTGGCCCATCACCGACGAGGAGCCGTGCCTGCTCGGGTGCGAGCCGCCCTGCCCCGAGTCCATGGTGCTGAACCCGACGGTGGCCCGGACCAGTTCTCCGCTGGAGTGCAACGACCGCTTCTCCGGGGCCTCCGCCGCGGGCCTGCCGCCGCTCGTTGCCGATGCCTTGAGCTCGGGGCTCGCCCCCGAGGCCCGAGCGAGCACGCCCAGCGACATCGAGGCCACCGGTTCCTCGCGCGTCGGGGACACCTCCTTCGGGGAGAACGACTTCGCCTCCGCGGGAAGCGTGTCCACCGCGCGGGTCTTCGGCGCCACGGGGCGGCTCGTGGCGTCGGCCCGGTCCTTCCTGACCGACCTGCGGCTGCCGGGCGGCGAAGTCGTGTCCCTGTCCAGCAGCCTGCAGATCACCGCGGTGCCCGGTGCGCTCCCGACGGTGGGCTTCACGCTGTCGTTCGCCTCTGCGGGCGGGGGTCCCAACCGCTCGGGAGTGGACCAGGCGAGCTTCACGATCAGCGGCAACGCGATCCCCATCGGCGATTTCGTGCAGGCGTTCAACGACTCGCTGGCCGCCGTGGGCGGGCAGCTGCGCGTGCTGGCCGGTCTCGGCATTCGGGTGCTCGCCCCCACGACGGAGTTCACCGAGGTCCGGTCCCGGTTCCGGGTCAACGCCCCGGTGTTCACGATCGGCGCCGAACCGGGTGCGACGCTGCCCACGCCGACGCGCGACGGCGGCGTGCGGCTGGCCTCGGCCACCTTCGAAGGCAACTACGAGGCTCCGGACCCTGCCTTGCGCTGACGGTTTGTCGTAGACACTGTGCAGGTGCCCGAAGCGCTCCCGGACGTCGTCGCCGAACTGCGGCGCCTCCTGCTCGATCCCACGCTGGATCGTGCGGTGGCGGCCGGTCGCCGGCACGGGCAGCCCGCACCGCCCTGGCGGCGTGCCGAGTTGCGTCCGGTGGACCTGAAGACGGGGCGGCGGCTGCAGGAGGTGCGCGACGACGGACGCTCGCCGATCACCCGCAACCACGAGTACGGATCCGCGGCGGCGCACTGCGTGGAGGAACTGCTGGCCCTGCCCTGGGGGAACTGGCACGTACGGACTCGGGAACAGACCGTCCAGGTACGCGTCACCAAGAAGGGCGACGCGCAGGTGCACCGGGAGGCCGGCGACGGCCGCGCGGCGTCGCGGTCCCACGACCGGGAGAAGGCCCGGCTGCTCGCGGACGACGATGCACTGTTCGCGGTGCTCGGAGCCGGCGCGGCCAAGCGGCGGCAGGTGGAGGCGTTCCTGCGGCTGCTGGCCGCGGACCTGTCCGTGGTGGAGGGTCGCGACCCGCTGCACGTGGTGGACCTCGGCTGTGGCAACGCGTACCTGAGCTTCGCCGCGCTCCGTTATCTGACGGACCATCATGCAGGCGCGGTCCGCCTGTCCGGCGTGGACCGCAAGCCGGACGCCGCGGCCCGGAACGCGGCGTTGGCCGTGCAGTTGGAGGTCGCGGCCGAGTTCGTGGTCGCCGGAATCGCCGACGCCCCGGTGGCGCGCGCGGACGTGGCCCTGGCGCTGCACGCCTGCGACACCGCGACCGACGACGCGCTCGCGCGCGCCGTCGCCTGGCGCACGCCGTTGATCCTCGCCGCGCCCTGCTGCCACCACGAGACGGCGGCAACCGTCCGGGCGGCCGGGGCGCCGGGGGCGTACGCCGCGCTGGCACGGCACGGCATTCTGCGCGAACGGATGGCCGACGTCCTGACCGACGGACTGCGGGCGATGCTGCTGCGGCTGTGTGGGTACCGGGTGGACGTCGTCGAGTTCGTGTCCAGCGAACACACCGCGCGCAACGTGGCCATCCGGGCAGTTCACACCGGAGCCGACGGCGGCGGGGAAACGCTGGCGGCGTACCGCGAACTGGTGGACGCCTGGGCGCTGCGGCCGCGCCTGGCCGTGCTGCTGCAGGGCGAACTGACGCAACGTCATGGGGGACAGTGGTGAGGCGTACGGCTCGGCTGGTGGCCGCCTGGGCGTTGGCGGCGGGCTCGGTGGTGGGTTTCGCGTCCGTGGCGCACGGAGACAGCGACGTCCTGTTCCGCTTCCAGGACGAGCGGATCACCGAGTCCAGTGGCCTCGCGCAGAGTCTGCGGGACTCCCACCGGGTCTGGACCAACAACGACTCCGGGGACTCCGCACGCGTCTACGCCGTGGACAGCCGCACCGGCAGGACCACCGCCACCCTGGACCTGCCCGGCGTCGCCGCGCGGGACTGGGAGGCCATGACCACCTGCCGCGACTCCGGCGGAGACGAGCGAGTGTGGGTCGGCGACGTCGGGGACAACCTCGACGCGTGGAAGACCTACAAGTTCCACGAGATCGACGAGCCGTCCGAGCCGAAGGACGGCCCGGCGGACTTCACCTCGTACACCGTGCAGTACGCCGACGGAAAGGCGCGCGACGCCGAGGCCATGCTGTGCCACCCGAAGACCGGCCGGCTCTACCTGGTGAGCAAGGAGTCCGAGGGAGGCGTCTACGAGGGCCCGTCGACGATGCGGTCGGGTGGTACCAACCGGTTCCAGCGGATCGCATCGGCGCCGTCCACCGTCACCGACGCCACGTTCCTGCCCGACGGGAAGCACGCCGTGCTGCGCGGGTACCGGGAGGCCTGGGTGGTGGACGTCGAGGAGGACTGGAAGGTCGTTGCCACGTTCTTCCCGCCGCTGCAGATCCAGGGCGAGACGATCGCCGTGGCCGCCGACGGCAAGGCTCTGCTGTTCGGCAGCGAGGGCCTGAACGCCTCGGTGTACCGGGTGGACCTTCCCGCGGATCTGACGCAGCTTCAGAATTCTGGAGACGACCTCAGCGGCACCCAGGCCACCCCCACGCCGAACACGCCGCCGCCGGGTGGGCCGACGTCCTCTCCCTCACCCGTTCCGTTGGACTCCGCCGCGGGCCAGGCTGCGGACTCCGAGGGCATCCCCGGCATCAGCGGGCCGTGGGTGGCGCTGCTGTCCGCCTTGGCCGTCGGCGCGGTGGTCCTGGCGCTGGCCTCCCGCAAGGACTGACCCTCCCTCCCGCCCGCCCGCCCGCCCGCCCGCCCGGCCCTCCGGCCCGGTCGCACGTTCCGCTGTACAGCGCTGCCGGCGACGCCGCGCCGCAGTGGCCGCCTCGACTGTCGCCGGCGGGGAAGGGAAGTCGTCCCGCTCGTCCCTCCAGTCCCGGGGGACTGGACTAACTGCGGAGGACGGCGAAGGCGGCGATCGCGAGGAGCGCCGGGACGCCGAGGAACGCCGTATGGGGGCCTGTCGCGTCCGCTGCGGCGCCGAGCAGAACGGGCGCGAGGATGCCCGCCGACCCGGCACCGACCGCTAGGCGTCCCGCGGCCCGGTCGGTGTCGCCCGGGGCGGACCGCAGGGCTCGGGTGATCGCGAGCGGATAGTGGACGGACATGCCGAGGCCGGTGACGGCTAGGCCGGCGACGGCGAGAGCCGGGTGGGTGGACAGCCAGAACAACGCGAAGCCCGCGGCGGTCAGGACCAGTGCGGCCAACAGCGTGCGGTCGGTGCCGCGCCGCTCGGCGAGGCGCCCGCCGGCCAACCGGCCGACGAACATGCCGCCGAGTATCGCCGCGACGGACGCGGTTGCGGCTCCGTCGTCGAGCCCGACGCGTTCGCGCAGCACGTCGGAGGACCACAGGGTCATCGAGAACTCGATCGCGACGATCGAGACCAGCACGCACCAGGCGACCCAGAAGCGGCGGGGGAGCGGGGCGCGCCGCTGTTCGCTGGCGACGGGCGCGGCGGGGCCGACGCGCGCGTGCCGCAGCGTGGCCACGGCCACGGCGGCCGGGATCACGGCGAGCGCCAGTGCAACGCGCCACCCCCAGCCTGCCGCGACGCATCCGCCGATCACGGCGGGCGCAAGGAGCCCGGCGCCCGCGGCAACCGCGTTCGTCTCGGTGACGGCCGCCGGACCGGTGCGCGGGCCGTGGTGTTCGGTGAGGATCGGCGCGGAGCCGACGACGACCATCGCGCCGAAGACGCCCGCGACGGCGGCGCCGAGCAGCGTGACGGCGAGGACCTGGCCGGCGGCGAGCACGAGGACGCCGGCGCAGAGCCCGCCCAGGCCGATCCAGGCAACGCGGCCCCGGCCGAGCCTTTCGGACAGCCGCGCGTAGGTCAGGCCGACGGCGACGGCGCCGGCGGCGATCAGGCTGCCGTGCAGTCCCGCGACCGGCCGGGAGACGTCGAACTCCTCGCGCAGCAGCGGCACGACGGGGGCGAAGCCGAACAGGAACCAGCCCCACACCGCGAGCTGGGCGTGGACGAGCCACGTGACGCCGTCGCGTCGAAACTCCATCCTCTGCACCGTTTCGCGCCCTTCCCGAGGGCTGGAAGGGTGCATACGGGTGCAGAAGATGCGCGTTAGGAGAGCGCGGCGACCACGTGGTCGATGCAGGCGGTCAGCGCCTCGACGTCGGCCGGGTCGACGGCCGGGAACATCGCGATGCGCAGCTGGTTGCGGCCGAGCTTGCGGTACGGCTCGGTGTCCACGATTCGGTTGGCCCGCAGGACCTTCGCGACCGCGGCGGCGTCGACGGAGTCGGCGAAGTCGATGGTGCCGACGACGGCCGAACGCTGCGCCGGGTCGGCGACGAACGGCGAGGCGTACTCGACCTTCTCGGCCCAGTTGTACAGGCGGCTCGAAGAGTCCGCGGTGCGGGCGGTGGCCCACTCGAGGCCGCCGTTGCCGTTGAGCCAGTCGAGCTGCTCGGCGAGCAGGACGAGGGTGGCCAGCGCCGGGGTGTTGTACGTCTGGTCCTTCGAGGAGTTGTCGATGGCCGTCGGCAGGTCGAAGAACGTGGGGATGTAGCGGCCCGACGCGGCGATCTCCGCGGCCCGGCCGAGCGCGGCCGGGGACATGATCGCGAGCCACAGGCCGCCGTCGGAGGCGAAGCACTTCTGCGGCGCGAAGTAGTACGTGTCCGTCTCGGTGATGTCGACCGGCAGGCCGCCGGCGCCCGAGGTCGCGTCGACGAGGACGAGCGCGTCCGCGTCGGCGCCCGCGACTCGCTTGATCGGCATCGCGACGCCGGTGGAGGTCTCGTTGTGCGTGAACGCGTAGACGTCGATCCCGGCCTCGGCGTGCGGGGCGGGGTGCGTGCCGGGCTCCGACTTCACGATCGTGGGCTCGCCCAGCCACGGCGCGCCCGTGCACACGCTGCCGAACTTCGAGGAGAACTCGCCGAAGTTCAAGTGCTGGCTGCGCTCGCGGACGAGGCCGAAGGCGGCGATGTCCCAGAAGGCGGTGGCGCCGCCGTTGCCCAGGACGATCTCGTACCCGTCCGGCACGGAGAACAGGTCGCGCAGGCCCTGGCGGACGCGGCCGACGGTCTTCTTCACCGGCGCCTGGCGGTGCGAGGTGCCCAGCAGAGATTCGCCGACTGCGGCGAGGGCGGCGACTGCCTCCGGGCGAACCTTCGACGGCCCGCAGCCGAACCGGCCGTCGGCGGGCAAGAGGCCGGCGGGGATGACGATCTGCGTGTCGCTCACGGTTCGGGCGTCCTCTGGTCTTGAGCTCGTTGCGGTCGCCCCCATCTTGGTGCATAGGCTCGGGGCATGACGACCAACGTGGAGTTCGCGAGCAACGGTGGCACGGCCGGCGGTTACCTGGCGGTCCCGGAGAGCGGCACGGGGCCAGGTGTCCTGGTGTTGCAGGAGTGGTGGGGGCTGGACCCGGCGCTCAAGGTGATGGTCGACCGGCTGGCCGCCGCGGGCTTCGTCGCGCTGGCGCCGGATCTCTACCACGGCGAACTGGCCGAGCACGACGAGATGGACAAGGCCGGCGAGCTGATGAACAACCTCCCGGCGGACCGCGCGGCGCGGGACATGAGCGGTGCCGTGGACTACCTCGTCGGGCACTCGGCCGTGACCGGCTCCGGGATCGGCGTCGTCGGATTCTGCATGGGTGGGCTGCTCACCATGCTCATCTCCGCCGGCCGCGGGGACGTCGTCAAGGCCGCGGTCCCGTTCTACGGCTTCCCGCCGCCGGCGATGGAGCCGGACTGGTCCGGGCTGACCGCCGTCGTCCGCGGGCACATGGCCGGGATCGACGACTTCTTCGCCCCCGACGCCGCCCGCGCGCTCGAAGAGAAGCTGCAGGGCCTCGGCAAGGACGTGCAGTTCACGATCCACGAAGGCGCCGGGCACGCGTTCATGAACCCGCACGACTCGATCGGCAACCTCGACGAGGTGCTTGCCGCCAAGGTCTGGGCCGAAACCACCGCGTTCCTGCACGACCAGCTCGGCTAGGACACGCCAACTTCTGCACCCATTCGCGCCCTACACAGCGCCGGGAAGGGCGCGAAACGGTGCAGAGGATGGAGGGTCGCGGGTGACGAGCCGGTGGGGCGGGCCGGATCCGCAGCTGGCGGGCATGCGCCAGGAGTACCTCGCCGACGGGCTCGACGTCGCCGACCTGGCCGCGGACCCGATCGAGGCGTTCGTCGCCTGGCTGGGCGAGGTGAACGCGGCGGGGCTGCCCGAGCCGAACGCCATGGTGGTGTCGACCGCCGGAGCCGGCGGCGTGCCGTCGTCGCGGATGACGCTGCTCAAGGACGTCGACGCCGCCGGGTTCGTGTTCTTCACCAACTACACGTCGCGCAAGGCCGGCGAGCTCGACGCGAATCCCGCGGTGTCGTTGCTGTTCCCGTGGCACGGGCTGCGGCGGCAGGTGATCGTGAGCGGCCGCGCGGAGCGGGTCTCGGCGGAGGAGTCGGCGGCGTACTTCGCGTCGCGGCCGCGGGGGTCGCAGCTCGGCGCCTGGGCGTCGCGGCAGTCGTCCGTGCTCGGGTCCCGAGCCGAACTCGACGACAGGTTCGCCGAGCTTGCCGCCCGCTGGCCCGACGAGGTCCCAGTCCCGGACTTCTGGGGCGGCTATCGCGTGGTCCCACACGCCATCGAGTTCTGGCAGGGCCGTACGTCTCGCCTCCACGACCGCCTGCGGTTCACCCGCGCCGGCGACGGCTGGCACGTCGACCGCCTGGCGCCGTAGTTCGGCAAGATCGCGCGGGCGTGTCAGCCGAACGGGCTCCACAAACCGGGACAAATCGGGCGCCGCAGCAACCCTTTCGGCTGTCGTGTGCGCCGCTGTCTTGACCTCGCGTCAGGCGGGGGTTAGCGGGCGGCGGTGGGCGTAGCGGGCGGCGCGCTCGCGGGCGATGCGCTTGAGCGGGTCGTTGTGTTCGGCCAGCTGCGGCGGGCCGAAGACCGTGTAGGCCATGCGCTGCAGGCGGTACTTGACGCGGTAGCCGAGGTCCTCGAATCCACGCGGCTCCCAGTTCGACTTCGACATCGTTGCCTCCCTAATGGTTAGTACGCGAATTAATAGCACGGCAACGAACTGCTAGGCTCCGAATGTGACGCAGATCGACTTGGGCGAGGACCCGCTCGCGCTGGAGCGGCAGGTTTGCTACGCGCTCTCGGTCGCCAGTCGATGCGTGATCGGGGTGTACCGCCCGCTGCTCGAACCGCACGGGCTGACGCACCCGCAGTACCTGGTGATGCTCGCGCTGTGGGAGCAGGCGCCGTGTCCGGCCAAGGACCTCGCCGCCGCGCTGCACTTCGACCCCGCGACCCTGAGCCCGATGCTCAAGCGCCTCGAAACGCTCGGCTACGTCACTCGCACCCGCAGCACGCAGGACGAGCGGGTGCTGACCGTCGACCTCACGTCGAAGGGGCGTCAGTTGCGGGACGAGGCGCTCAAGATCCCGTACGCCGTCGTCGAACGCCTCGGCATGGACGTCGAAGACCTGATGGCCATCCAGCAGTCCCTGACGAGGGTTATCGCGGCCACGGACCGCATGCCCGCCGCCGAGGTCGACCCGCTCGCCTAACCGGAGTGTGGCCTGCATCAACCGCCCGGGCGGCGTGTGTAGCCCTCACGCACGGAAAGATCTCGTCCATGCACATTCCCGGGCCGAGCGCCGCAGTCTCCCTCGCCATGCGCGGCGTGGGCTCGAGCGTGGCGGTCGGCATGCAGTTGCTCAGCCTGCCGACGCGGGCGATCGGCATCGTCGAGCGCACCGAGGTCCTGCTGACCCGCGTGGAGATGCTGGTCGGCACCGTCGAACGGGTCGCCGAGGACACCAAGGCCGTCGTCGCAGGCGCCAAGGGCACGGTGGCGGTCACCGCCGCCACGGTCGCCGCCGTCGAGCCGCTGCTGAGCCGCTCCGCCGAGACCATCGCCAAGGCGGCGGACTTCGCCGAGCACGGAGACTCGCTGGTCGCCCGCGCCGGCGGGCTGATCTCCGAGAGCGAGCGGATGCTCGGCGAGGCGCGTCCGCTGTTCGAGAAGGCACTGCCCCCGGCGCGTCGATTCGTCGAGCAGCTCACCGACCGGGAGGTCGACGCGGCCATCGCGATGGTCGACGAGTTCCCCGAGCTCGCCGCCCGCCTCAAGAACGACATCGTCCCGATCCTGGCGACCCTGGACGGCATCGCCCCCAACGTCACCGAGCTGGTCCGGCTCACCGACGACGTTCGCCAGGCCATCCTCGGCATCCCCGGCTTCGGCCTGCTCCGTCGCCGCGGCGCGGAGAAGCTGGAGGAGGAAGAGGCCGAGGAACCGAAGCCCAAGAAGGCAGCGGCGAAGAAGGCACCCGAGCCCGAAGACCCGATGCTGTTCTAGACGGCAAGAAACCCGCGGGGTGTCGGCGTACCGACCGCCACAGGGGACGTACCTGTGACACCCGCGGGCTCCGGTGACTGCAGTGGATTCGCCGACCGCCGAAACGATTGTGAGTCGTTTGGAGGGGCCGGTGAAGGCACATCCGTCAGCGGCTAGCTTGCAGCCACCTCACGCGTCCTAGAGCTACTCAAAGCCTGGACCACCTCCTCTCCGTGTACTGACGACGGTACGTCCGCGGGGCGGAAGATGTCGAGCAGATTTGACCCGACTATCTGCCGGTGATTTCGCCGAGCCGGGTCAGCGCTTCGATGCGCTCGGCGGCGTGGTCGACGATCCGCTGCGGGTAGCCCTTCGAGTACCCGCTGGGCGCGTCCCACGGGGTGTGCGCGGCAGCGCCGGAAAGGTGCGCCAGCTCGGGGATCCAGCGGCGCACGTAGGCCCCGTCCGGGTCGAACTTCTGGCCCTGCGACACGGGGTTGAACACCCGGAAGTACGGGGCGGCGTCGGTGCCGCACCCGGCGACCCACTGCCAGTTCAACGAGTTCGACGCAAGGTCGCCGTCGCGCAGGTGGTGCATGAAGTGCCGGGCGCCGTGCTGCCACTCGACGTGCAGATCCTTGATCAGGAACGACGCGACGATCATCCGCACGCGGTTGTGCATCCACCCGATGCCCGCGAGCTGCCGCATGCCGGCGTCGACGATCGGGTACCCCGTGCGTCCCGCCTTCCAGGCCGAGAGTGCTTCGCCGGGGGAGTCGTAGCGCATCTTCGAGAACTCCGGGCGCAGGTACTCCCGGCCGGTCTCGGGGCGGTGGAAGAGGACGTCGGCGTGGAACTCCCGCCAGGCGATCTCCTTGCGAAAAACCGACGCACCGTCAGTTCCCATCGGGTCCCGATCGCCCGTGACCTCGGCCAGGTCCGCCAGCACCGTCCGCGGATGGATCTCGCCCCACTTCAGCGCCACCGACAGGTCCGAGGTGCCGTCCAGATCCGGCCGGTCGCGGGCACTGGAGTAGTCCGCGAGCGCGCCATCCCGGAACGCGCGCCACCGGCGCACCGCGGCCTCTTCGCCGACCAGGCCCAGCGCTGCGTCCGGCGCGGCGGGCAGCTTCTCCGACTTCAGCGGGTGCACCCAGTCGACCGACCGCGGGGACGGCGCCGCGTCCCGCCAGCCGTGCGCGACCCACGCCCGGAAGAAGGGGGTGAAGACCTGCATCGGCGTCCCAGACTTGGTGAACACCCGGCCGGGCGCCACCGCATACGGAGATCCTGTGCGGACCAGTGCGATGCCGTGCTCGGCGAGCGCCGCCTCGACGGCCGCGTCGCGCGCCTGCCCGTACGGGCCGTAGTCCGCAGCGACATGCACCTCGTCCGCCTTCGCCGCCCGCGCGACCCGGACCACCTCGGCGACCGGGTCGCCGTGTCGAACGAGGAGGCCCGGCCCGCCGATCCGCTTGGCGAGGGCGTCTAGAGAAGCGACCAGGTGCGCGCGGCGTCCCGGACCCGACGGACCCCACAGGGCGGGGTCCAGGACGAACAGCGGAACCACTGACGCCGGGTCCCCGCCGAGCCCCGCCTGCCCGGCGGCGGCGAGTAGGGCCGGGTTGTCGCGAAGCCGCAGGTCGCGGCGGAACCACATCACGCGCACGGGCATCGGCCGAGGCTAGCCGGAGCCGCTTGTCGTCCCGCACGGCCACTGGTCGCACCGCCGGGGGGACGACAGGCGGGCGCAGGGGATGTCATCCGCTAGCGGAGACCCGGACCCAGGGGTCGGGCGGGAACGGAGTCGTACAGATTCCAAGGAGATAACGAGGAGGTTCGGTGCTGGTCAGGTCTCGCGGTTTGGCTTCCACGCCCCCATCCGGCCCCGTACGCTGCGCCGAATCGGTCATATGGGGCGAATGGGGAGGGAGTGCGGCGTGTTCGACGTTCGCGGGCTCCGCCCATGAGCCTCGGTCCCGGCACGCTCGAGGCGACGCCGATGCCCGAACCCGGGACGCCCGCGCCCGCCGCCGGCGTGGCGCGCTCGCCCAAGCAGATCGCCTGGCAGCGGTTCAAGCGAGACAGGTTCGGCGTGATCGCCGGCTGCGTGGTCCTCTTCTTCATCCTCGTCGCGCTCTGCGCGCCGCTGATCGGCTGGGCCTACGGCCGGGACCCGTACACCACCTACGGCCAGAACACCCCCGGCCTGCTCGACCCCCAGGGCTTCCCCGTCGGCTCCTACGGCGGCATCAGCGCCAAGTTCTGGCTCGGCCTGGAACCGGGCCTCGGGCGCGACGTGTTCATGCAACTGGTCTACGGCGCACGGACGTCGCTGTTCATCGCCTTCACCGTCGCGCTGATCACCACGACGTTCGGCACGATCTTCGGCATCGTCACCGGGTACCTCGGCGGCAAGGTGGACTGGCTCGCCGGCCGCCTGATCGACGTCATCCTCTGCCTGCCGGGCCTGCTTCTGATCATCGCGCTGTCCCCCGTGATCGAGGAGAAGTTCGTCGCCCCGGACGAACAGATGCCGGTGTGGATGCGGTTCGCGACCGTCATCATCCTGTTCTCGATGTTCGGCTGGGTCTTCCAGGCCCGCCTCATCCGCGGTCAGGTCCTCTCGCTGCGCGAACGGGAATTCGTCGACGCGGCGCGGATGTCCGGCGCGGGCACCTGGCGCATCGTCCGCAAGGAGCTGCTGCCGAACCTCTGGTCGCCGATCCTCATCGTCTTCTCCCTCGCCGTCCCGGCCATCGTCACCGGCGAGGCGGCGCTGGCCTTCCTCAACATCGGCATCGTCGAACCGACGCCGAGCTGGGGCCGCATGGTGAACAACGGCGCCCAGGTGTACCTGGCCGACCCGACGTACATGATCATTCCCGGCGCCGCGCTCCTGGTGCTGGTGCTCGCGTTCAACCTGCTGGGCGACGCGGTACGCGACGCCCTGGACCCGAAGGGGCTCCGATGAAGATTCGCTCCGGTGTCGTGCTGGCTCTCGCCTCCGCGCTCGCGTTGACCGGGTGCGGCGGGCGCGGCGAGGACACGCCGCCCGTCGTCGCCGCCCCGACGTCCGGTGCCACCTCGGCTCCCAACAGCACGATCCCGAAGATCGAGTACGCGATCGACAACAGCGCCACCGCCCCGGCGCCCCCTGTCGTCGGCGCCGTCAAGGGCGGAACCGTGCGCATGTACGCGCAGACCGACTACGAGCACCTGGACCCGGCGCGCATCTACGTCACCGTCGAGAGCTCGCTGAGCCAGCTGCTCAGCCGCACCCTGACCGGGTGGCGGCAGGACGGGCTGAAGAGCACGCTGATCGGGGACCTGGCCACCGACACCGGCCGCACCACCGACGGCGGCAAGACGTGGACCTACACCCTGCGCGACGGCATCACGTGGGAGGACGGCGCTCCGATCAAGGCCTCGGAGGTCAAGTACGGCCTCGAGCGCATGTTCGTGAAGGAGTTCAACGAAGGCCCCACCTACCTGCAGCGCTGGCTGACCGGCAAGGCCGACTTCCGCTCGGTCTACGCCGGCCCGTGGGAGGGGAAGGGCCTCGACGCGATCGGCGCGCCCGACGACAAGACGCTTACGCTGGCCTTCACCGAGCCGCACCCGGACCTCCCGTACGCGATGACCTTCCCGTTCAGTGCGCCGGTGCGCCCGGACAAGGACACCAAGATCGGGTACACGCAGAAGCCGTTCTCCTCGGGCCCGTACCGCATCGAGGGCCGCCAGATCGACAAGTCGATGACGCTGGTGCGCAACACCAGTTGGAAGGCCGAGAGCGACCCGATTCGCACGGCCTACCCGGACAGGTTCGACTTCGTCTTCGGTGAGCTGCCGCTGACCACCAACCAGAAGCTCATCGCCGCGGGCGGCGAGGACGCTGCGGCCATGACCACCAACGGGGTCTCCCCGGAGGTGCTCAACCAGGTGCTCAGCACGCCGGACCTGGTCAACCGCACGATCTCCGGGCTCACCGGCGGCGTCGGGTACGTCTGCATCAACACCAGGCGCAACACCGATCTGAGGGTGCGTCAGGCGATCATGTACGCCTGGCCGCGCCAGCAGACCCGGCAGATCGTCGGCGGCCCGGACGTCGGCGAGTTCGCCTCCACCCTCTCCTCGCCCACGCTGGTCGGCCACGAGGAGTACAACCTGTTCAACGTGCCGCCGGAGGGCGATCCCGAGAAGGCGCGCGCGCTGCTGAAGGAAGCCGGGAAGGAGGGCATGACGCTGGTCTACGGCGTCATCGACACCCCCCGCTCCCAGCAGGTCGCCGTCGCGGTCGTCGCGGGCCTGGAGCGCGCCGGCTTCAAGGTCGTGAAGAAGCCGCTGAACCCCAAGACCAGCGACGACGACACCTCCGACCCGAACAACGAACTCGACGTGTACGGCCTCGGGTGGGTCGCGGACTGGCCCTCGGGCTACACGGTGTTCCCGCCGCTGTTCGACGGCCGCGAGATCCGCAAGCGCGGCTACAACCGCTCGTTCTTCAACGACGCCGCGATCAACGCCGAGATGGACGAGATCTCGAGGATCGTCGACCCGGCCGAGGCCGGGCGACGGTGGAACGAGATCTCGAAGAAGATCATGGCCCAGGTGCCGGTGTTCCCGACCCTCTACAGCCGCGGCCGGCACCTGTACGGACCGAAGCTCGGCGGGATGGAACTCGACAATCTCAACGGCGACCCGTCGCTCACCAGCGTCTACGTGAAGCCGTAGGAACCAGACCGATGACGAGGGGACCGCTGTGCTCGGCTACCTGATCCGCCGCGTGTTCGCGGCGACGGGGATCCTCGCCGTGACCAGCGTCGTCACGTTCGCGCTGTTCTTCGTGCTGCCCGGATCGCCGGCGCAGATCATCTGCGGGAAGTCCTGCACGCCGGACCGCGAGAAGGAGATCGAGGCGGTCCTGGGCCTGAACCAGCCGGTCTACCAGCAGTACTGGGAGTTCATGTCGGGGATCTTCGTCGGCCGGGACTTCGTCCGCGCCGGGGAGGTCGTGCACTGCTCCGTGCCGTGCTTCGGGTACTCCTACCGCGATCAGCAGCCGGTGTGGGACACCCTGGTGGACCGGTTCCCGGCCACGCTGTCCCTGGCCGGCGGGGCCGCGATCCTGTTCCTCACCTTCGGCATCGCGCTCGGCGTCGTCGCCGCGCTGCGGGCGCAGTCCTGGTTCGACCGGGTGGCCATCGCCTTCACCCTCGTCGGCGCCTCGGTGCAGATCTACTTCCTCGGCCCGCTGCTGTCCAACGTCTTCGCCAACCAGCTCGGCTGGCTGCCCTCCCCGCGCTACGTGCCGCTGACCGGAGATCCCGTCGAGTGGTTCAAGGGGCTCCTGCTGCCCTGGATCACCCTGTCGATCGTGTCGATGGCGGTGTACGCCCGGCTCACCCGCGCGCACATGCTCGAGGCGATGGGGGAGGACTTCGTCCGGGCCGGGCGCAGCCGCGGCGTCTCCGCCCGAACGCTGCACGTCAAACACACCGGCCGGGCCACGCTCTCTCCGGTGATCACGGTCTTCGGCCTCGACCTCGCCGGTCTGATGAGCGGCGCGATCATCACCGAGACCGTCTTCAACATCCAAGGGATCGGACGCCTCGCGCTGACGGCGGTGCAGAACTCCGACCTGCCGATGATCATGGCGACGGTCCTGCTCGGTGCCGTCCTGATCGTCGTCGCGAACCTGATCGTGGACGTCGTGTACTCCATCGTCGACCCGCGGGTGCGCATCACGTGACCGAACCCGTGTCGATGGACAAGCCGCCGCTGCTCGAGGTCACCGACCTGCGCGTCTCCTTCCGCACCGACGAAGGCGACGTGCAGGCCGTCGACGGCATGACGCTCGCCCTGCACCCGCGACACACGCTGTGCGTCGTGGGCGAGTCGGGGTCCGGCAAGTCCGTGACGAGCCTGTCGATCCTCGGCCTCAACGACCCGCGCCGGGCCACCGTCACCGGCTCCATCAAGCTCGACGGCCGCGAACTGATCGGGCTGAGCGAGGCGCAGTTCAACGAGATCCGCGGCAACGACATCGCGATGGTGTTCCAGGACGCGCTGACCGCGCTGTCGCCGTTCTGGACGATCGGCAACCAGATCGCCGAGGGGTACTGCCGACACACCGGAGCATCCCGCGGGGTCGCGCGCAAACGGGCGATCGACCTGCTGGGCCGCGTCGGCATTCCGGACCCGGGCAAGCGCGTCGACAGCTACCCGCACGAGTTCTCCGGCGGCATGCGCCAGCGCGCGATGATCGCGATGGCCCTGGCCTGCGACCCCCGCATCCTGCTCGCCGACGAGCCGACCTCCGCGCTCGACGTCACCGTGCAGGCGCAGGTCCTCGAACTGCTCGCCGATCTCCAGGAGGAGTTCGGCATGGCGGTCCTCTTGGTGACCCACGACTTCGGCGTCGTCTCCGAGGTCGCCGACCACGTCCTGGTGATGAACAAGGGCAAGGTCGTCGAGCGCGGACCGACGCAGCAGGTGCTCCGTTCGCCGGTCGATCCGTACACGAAGGCGCTGTTGGCCGCGGTTCCGCGCCTCGGCGCCGGCGTTCACCACCCCGAACGCGTCGCTCCCAGCCCCGACGCCGAACCCCTGCTCAAGGTGACCGGGCTAAGCAAGCACTTCCCGCTGCGCGGCTCCGGCGGTCTGCGCCGCAAGACCGATGTCGTCCGCGCCGTCGACGGCGTGGACCTCGAAGTGCGCCGTGGGGAGACCCTCGGCCTGGTCGGGGAGTCCGGCTCGGGCAAGACCACGACCGGCCGGCTGATCGCCCGGCTGATCGAGCCGACCGGCGGCACGATCTCCTACGACGGCCACGACCTCACGCACCTCTCGCCCAAGGCGCTGAAGCGCTACCGCGGCCGCATCCAGATGGTGTTCCAGGACCCGTACGCGTCGCTGAACCCGCGGCACACCGTCGCGACGATCGTGGCCGCGCCGCTCGAGGTGAACGGCATCACCCCGCCCGGCGGCCGGCTCAAGCGCGTACAGGAGCTGCTGGAGCTCGTCGGTCTGGAGCCGGACCACTACAACCGCTACCCGCACCAGTTCTCCGGCGGTCAGCGCCAGCGCATCGGCATCGCCCGGGCTCTCGCGCTCGAGCCGGAGCTCGTCATCGCCGACGAGCCCGTGTCCGCCCTCGACGTCACCGTCCAGGCCCAGGTGCTGAGCCTGCTCGAACGCCTGCAGCGGGAGCTTGGCCTCACCTACATCTTCGTCTCGCACGACCTGGCCGTCGTCCGCAACGTGTCCCACCGCGTCGCGGTGATGAGCAAGGGAAAGATCGTCGAGATGGGCCCGGTGGACCAGATCTACGAAAACCCGCAGCACGAGTACACCCGCACCCTGCTCAGCGCCGTCCCGACTCTGTAAGGGTCGGCTTCGTCGGGTCCTGCGGACTAGGCTCAACGCCATGAGCGACCTGATCGACACCACCGAGATGTACCTGCGCACGATCTTCGAACTCGAAGAAGAGGGCGTCGTCCCGCTGCGTGCCCGCATCGCCGAGCGGCTGGGTCAGAGCGGCCCCACCGTGTCGCAGACCGTGGCTCGCATGCAGCGCGACGGCCTGGTCACCGTCGAGGGGGACCGCCACCTGGAGCTTTCCGGCAAGGGCCGCGAGCACGCCACCCGCGTCATGCGCAAGCACCGTCTCGCCGAGTGCCTGTTGGTGCAGGTCATCGGGCTGGAGCCGGAGGCCGTGCACGAAGAGGCCTGCCGCTGGGAGCACGTGATGTCCGAGGCCGTCGAGCGCAGGCTGCTCGAACTGCTGGACCACCCCACGCACTCTCCCTACGGCAACCCGATTCCCGGGCTCGAGGAGATCGGGGCGGCGGACGGCGGCTCGTTCCGGGCCGGCCTCGAACCGCTGGACCGGGTCGCCACCGAGAGCGGCGTGTCCGTGGTGGTGCGCCGCATCGGCGAGCCGGTCCAGGAAGACCTCGCGATCATCCGCAACATGTGGCGGGCGGGGGTCCGGCCGGGTGGCTCCGTGTTCGCGAAGACCTCGCACGGCGGTGTCCTGGTCGGCAGCGCGGGCGAGGCCATCGAGCTGGACGCGGCAGTCGCCTCGCACGTGTTCGTGGAAGTCATGGCGGGCAAGGGTTAGGACCGGCGTTGGTCGATCTTCCGGCGACGGCCCGCGAGGGCCTCGTCGAGGCGGGCGCGCAGCTGACCCGCGCGGGCGTGGTCCCCGGCACCTCGGGCAACGTCAGCGTCCGCGTCGGCGGCTTGGTCGGCATTTCGCCGCGAGGCGTCTCGCTCGGCGCACTGCGGCCGCACGTCGTGGCCGTGCACGCCTTGGACGGTTCGGTGGTTCGGGCGCCGATGGCGCCGTCCTCGGAGCTGCCGCTGCACCTCGCGGTGTACGCGGCCGGCAAGGCGGGCGCCATCGTGCACACCCACTCGCCCGCGGCGGTCGCGGTGTCCACGCTCGTCGACGAGCTCCCGCCGATCCACTACTACGTCGCGGCTCTCGGCGCGTGCGTGCGCGTCGCGCCCTACGCGCCGTTCGGGTCGGTCGAGCTCGCCGAGGGCGCGGTGCACGCCCTGCGGGACTCCAACGTCGCGCTGCTCGCGCACCACGGCGCAGTGGCCGTCGGCGCGGACCTGCAGGCCGCCGTCGAGAACGCGCTCACCCTCGAGTGGCTCTGCGACGTGTATCTGCGCGCGGCCTCGGCGGGAACGCCGCGCACCCTCGACGAGCATCAGCTCGCCAGGGCCCGCCGCGACCTCGAGATCTATCTGACCAATCGTCAGAGCACGTAGCGGACGACGCCTTCGAGCACGCACGCCGGCTTCGCGCCGCCGCGGATTTCGATGACACCGGGCATGGTTGCCTGCACTGCGCCGTCGAGTCGGGTGACCTCGCCGAGGGAAAGCACCAGGCGCACCTCGGAGTCCACCGGGACCGGCGAGGGGAAGCGGACCTTGTTCAGCCCGTAGTTCACGCCCATCTTGATGCCCTTGAGTTCGTAGATCGTCCCGATCAACCCGCCGTAGAGGCCGAGGGTGAGCAGGCCGTGCGCGATGGTGGTGCGGAACGGGCCGGCTGCGGCGCGCTCCGGGTCGACGTGGATCCACTGGAAGTCGCCGGTCGCCTCGGCGAACGCGTCGATGCGCTTCTGATCGATGGTCAGCCAGTCCGAGGCCCCGAGTTCCGTGCCGGCTGCCGCGATGAAGTCGTCGACGTTCTCGAAGGTACGCATGGGCACAGCGTAGGGGGCGGTTTCTACAGGCAGAAGGTAGCCTGAACGCCATCGTTCACCGGGCGAAGGAGCGAGACGTGACCGACGGTCTGTCCGTGCGAGACGTATCCGTGCGCTACGGCGGTCACCTCGCCGTGGACAGGATCAGCCTCGACGCACCGAAGGGCCGGATCACCGGCCTCATCGGCCCGAACGGTGCGGGCAAGACCACGACCTTCAACGCGTGCTCCGGGCTCCTGCGCCCCACGTCCGGCACGGTCTCGCTGTTCGGCGAGGACGTCACCGCCAAGCCCCCGCACGCCCGCGCCCTGCGCGGGCTCGGCCGCACCTTCCAGCGCATGGAACTCTTCGACTCCCTCACGGTGCGGGACAACGTCTCGCTCGGCCGCGAGGCGGGCATGGCCGGCTCCAAGCCGTGGCGGCACCTCTTCGGGAAGCGTGCCGACTCCAAGACCGTGGCCGAGGCGGTCGAGGACGCGATCAAGGCCTGCGGCATCGACACCCTCGCCGCCCGGCGCCCGGCCGACCTCTCGACGGGCCAGCGCCGGCTGGTCGAACTCGCGCGCTGCATCGCCGGCGGCTTCTCGATCATGCTGCTCGACGAACCCTCCAGCGGCCTGGACAAGGCCGAGACCGAGAAGTTCGGGGTGATCCTGCGTCAGCTCGTCGACGACCGTGGGATCGGCATCCTGATCGTCGAGCACGACATGGCCCTGGTCATGAGCGTGTGCGACTACATCCACGTCCTGGACTTCGGCAAGCCGATCTTCGAGGGCACCCCGCGCGAGGTCGGCACCAGCGACCTGGTCCGCGCGGCCTACCTCGGCAGCGAAGCGGTCGAGACGGAAATCGACGAGGCCTCCTAACTGAAAGAGCGTCAGTTGACCGAGTACGCAACGATCAACGTCGTCCGCGACGGCGGCGTCGAACACATCGAGCTGAACCGGCCGCAGGTGCTCAACGCCTGGAACGACGAGTTCAGCCGCGAGATGACCGCGGCCGTGCAGGCGGCGGGCAAGGATCCCGAGGTGCGCGCCGTCCTGATCACCGGCGCCGGGCGCGGGTTCTCGGCCGGCGCGGACCTGTCCGGCATCTCCTTCTCCGGCGGGGTGCTGGACCTCGAGGGGCACCTGTCGATCCACAACCTGACGCTGCTCGCCGTCCGCGAGTGCCCCAAGCCCGTCGTGGCCGGAGTCCACGGTGCCGCGGCCGGCATCGGCGCCTCGCTCGTCCTGGCCTGCGATCTCGTCGTGGCCGCGGAGTCCAGCTATCTGCTGATGGCGTTCGTGAACATCGGCCTGATGCCCGACGGCGGGGCGTTGAGCTTCCTCGCCGAGCGCGTCGGGCTTGCCCGCGCGGCAGAGATGGCCATGCTCGGCGAGCGGCTCCCGGCGGCGAAGGCGCTGGACTGGGGCCTGATCAACTCCGTGCACCCGGACGCCGACCTGCCCGCCGCGGCCATGGCCCTCGCGCAGCGGCTCGCCGCCGCACCGACGGTGGCGGTCGCGAACATCAAGCGCACGCTGCGCGAGACGGCGCAGTCGAAGCTCACCGCCGAACTGGCCGTCGAGGCGCAGCGCCAGCAGGAGCACGCCGGAACCGCCGACTTCGCCGAGGGCGTCCTCGCCTTCCAGGAGCGCCGCCCGGCCCGGTTCCTCGGCCGCTGAGCTTTCGTTTGGCTATGTTCGTGGGCGAGTCCGAGATGTCCGGACCGGTGCACACCTAGGCTTGATCACGTGCTGAGCCTGAGACTTCGTGCCGTTGCCGCGTCCACCACCGCCGTCGCCGCCCTGCTGGCGCTGTCCGCCTGTGGCGGGGACGAAAAGGACCCGTTGAAGGGCGTTGCGGCCCCTGCCGCGCCGACCGCCTCGGCCACGCCGACGCCGACCCTCGCGGCGGCACCGGACAGCGCGACCAAGAAGTCCGACGAGGGCGCCAAGGCCTTCGCCAAGTACTACTTCGAGACCGTGATCAACGAGGCCTACGTCCAGGGCAAGGTCGACAAGCTCGTCGAGATGTCCGACCCCAAGTGCGTGGTCTGCCGCGCCACCGTCGGCGACATCGCGTACTTCACCATCGCCCGCCAGGCCGCCCAGGGCGGCAAGGTCTCCGTCAGCGGGCTCAAGATCGAGCAGTCCGGCGACCTGACCACCGTGAAGCTGACCTACGCGCAGGAGAAACTGCTCTACAAGAACCTCGACGGCTCCACCGCCTACAGCGTGGACGCGCGCAGCGGACAGGTGCTTTTCGTCCAGCTGACCTGGGACGCCGCGGCGAACAGCTGGAAGGCGCGGCAGATCGTCGACGAGTCGATCATCAAGGCGCAGCAGGCGGGATAGGACGCGCGCCGCCGCCTGGACATGTTCGCTTCGCTCAACAAGCTTCAATCGGCTCGGGATCGTGAGCGCCGACTGTCGGTAGTGCGGAGCTCTCGGCCCAATGGCGCTCCCGCTCCGCTCGCCTCAATCGCTTGTAAGCTTTCGGGCGACTATGAGCGCCTTGCCTTCCCCCAGTGACCCTGTCCTCGGCCCGTTCGTGGCGCGCCACGTCGGCCCCGACGCCGCCGAGCAGCAGCGCATGCTCGACGCCCTCGGGTATCCGAGCCTCCACGACCTGGCCGTGGCGGCGGTGCCGGACAACATCCGGCTGCCGTTCGACACGCGGCCGACCCTCGCGGTGCCCGTCGCGGTCACCGAGGAGGACGTGCTCGCGGCGCTGCGTGCGCTGGCGAAGACGAACACGGTCCGCGCGTCGATGATCGGCCTCGGGTACCACGAAACCGTCACCCCGGGCGTGGTGCGCCGCAAGGTGCTGGAGAACCCCGGCTGGTACACCGCCTACACGCCGTACCAGCCCGAGATTTCCCAGGGCCGGCTCGAGGCGCTGCTGAACTTCCAGACGGTGATCTCCGACCTCACCGGGCTGACCACCGCCAACGCGTCCCTGCTCGACGAGGCCACCGCGGTCGCCGAGGCCGTCACCCTGATGCGCCGCTCGGTGCCGGGTATGCCCGACGGCCGCGTCGTCCTGGACGCGGAGTGCCTGCCGCAGACCGTCGCCGTCGTCCGGACCCGGCTGGCGGCGCTCGGCATCGACGTCGAGGTCTGCGACCTCCGCGAGGACCTGCCGGGCGGGGACGTGTTCGGCGTCGTCGTGCAGTACCCCGGCGCCTCCGGCGTCCTGCGCGCTCGCGCCGAGTACCGGGCCCTGGCCGACGGGGCCCACGCCCGCGGCGCGCTGGTCACCGCGGCCGCCGACCTGCTGGCGTGCACCGTGCTCACCGCGCCCGGCGAATGGGGCGCCGACGTCGCCGTCGGCTCCGCGCAGCGCTTCGGCGTCCCGATGGGCTTCGGCGGCCCGCACGCCGGCTTCATGGCCGTCCGCGCCGGACTCGAACGCGGCCTGCCCGGGCGCCTCGTCGGCGTCTCGGTCGACGCCGACGGCAACCAGGCCTACCGCCTCGCGCTGCAGACCCGCGAGCAGCACATCCGCCGCGAGAAGGCCACCAGCAACATCTGCACCGCGCAGGTGCTGCTGGCCGTCATCGCCTCGATGTACGCGGTCTACCACGGCCCCGAGGGCCTCAAGGAGATCGCCGAGCGCACCCACGGCCAGGCCGCCGGGCTCGCCGCCGCGCTGCGTGCCGGCGGGGTGAAGGTCCTGCACGACCACTTCTTCGACACGGTCCTCGCCGAGGTCCCCGGCCGCGCGGCCGAGGTCAACGCGGTCGCCCGCGCCAACGGCATCAACCTCGGCGTCGACGGCCCGGACCGCATCCGCATCGCCTGCTCGGAGACCACGACTCCGGAGCGGCTCGCCCTGGTGCTCGAGGCGTTCCGGATCACGACGCGGCCCCCGGCGGACACCGCGGCAATCCCCGCCGACCTGCACCGGGACACCCCGTTCCTCACCGCGAAGGTGTTCAACACCTACCGCAGCGAAACCGAGCTCCTGCGGTACGTGCGCGTGCTCGCGAACCGGGACTACGCACTGGACCGCGGCATGATCCCGCTGGGCTCGTGCACGATGAAGCTCAACGCGACTACGGAGATGGAAGCCGTCACCTGGCCCGGCTTCGCCGACATCCACCCGTTCGCGCCCGCCGAGGACTGGCCCGGGTACCTGCGGCTGATTCGCGACCTGGAGGGCTGGCTCGCCGAGGTCACCGGGTACGACCGGGTCTCGCTGCAGCCCAACGCCGGCTCCGCCGGCGAACTGGCCGGCCTGCTCGCGATCGCCGCGTTCCACAAGGCGAACGGCGACGCCCAGCGCGACGTGTGCCTCATCCCATCGTCCGCGCACGGCACCAACGCCGCCTCGGCGGTGATGGCCGGCATGCGCGTGGTCGTCGTTGCGTGCGACGACCTGGGCAACGTCGACCTGCCGGATCTGCAGAAGAAGATCGCGGCCAACGCGGGGAATCTCGCGGCGATCATGGTGACCTATCCGTCCACGCACGGCGTGTTCGAGGAGTCGATCACCGAGGTCTGCGATCTGGTCCACGAGGCGGGCGGTCAGGTCTACATCGACGGCGCGAACTTCAACGCCCTGCTCGGCCTGGCCAAGCCCGGCGCGTTCGGTGGCGACGTCTCGCACCTGAACCTGCACAAGACCTTCTGCATCCCGCACGGCGGCGGCGGCCCGGGCGTTGGCCCGGTCGCGGTGAAGGCGCACCTCGCGCCGTACCTGCCGAACCACCCGCTCGTCGACGCCGCCGGCCCGACCACCGGCGTCGGCCCGATCTCCGCGGCGCCCTTCGGCAGCGCGGGGATCCTGGTCATCCCGTGGGCCTACGTCCGCCTCATGGGCGGGGCCGGGCTCACCCACGCCACCGAGGTCGCGATCCTGTCGGCGAACTACATCGCCAAGCGGCTCAACGAGCACTTCCCGGTGCTCTACACCGGACGAGGCGGCCTGGTCGCGCACGAGTGCATCCTCGACCTGCGCGGCATCACCAAGACCACGGGCGTGACCGTCGAGGACGTCGCGAAGCGTCTGATCGACTACGGCTTCCACGCCCCGACGATGTCCTTCCCGGTCGCGGGAACGTTGATGGTCGAGCCCACGGAGAGCGAGGACCTCGCCGAGGTCGATCGCTTCTGCGACGCGATGATCGCGATCGCGGGCGAGATCGCGAAGGTGGGGTCCGGGGAGTGGCCGGCGGACGACAACCCGCTGCGCAACGCCCCGCACACGGCGGCGAACGCCACGGCGGCGGAGTGGACACACCCGTACTCGCGGGACGAGGCCGTTTTCCCTGCCGGGATGGACTTCCGCGACAAGTACTGGCCGCCGGTCCGCCGGATCGACCAGGCCTACGGCGACCGCAACCTCGTCTGCTCCTGCCCCAGCATCGAGTCCTACGAGTGAGCGACGGGGCGGCTGGGTGACACCGGCCTCTGCGCAGGCGCCGGAGGGCTACGAGGTCGTCCGCGAGCTTGGCATGGGTCGGTACGGGCGTGCGGTCGAGTGCCGCAAGGCCGGTTCGACCGTCGTGGTTCGGGTGCTCGGGGTCGCCGGGTCCGCGGCCGCGGCGCTGGCGGCGGAGCTTCGAACGCTCGCCGCAGCAGCAGACCATGCGTGCGCCGTCGGCTTGACCAGAGTGTGGATCGATCCCCTGCTGGGGGTGTGCATCGAGCAGACGAACGTTCCCCCGAGCGCCCTCGACGCGTTGCCCGGCGCCGATGCCCCTTCCGCGATCGCCGCCGGAGGGGTTCGGCTGGCAGCGGCGCTCGCGTACTCGCACCGGCTGGGCGTGTTGCACGGCGACGTGTGCCCCGCGAACGTCCTGCTCGACGCCGAGGGCCGTTGGTTCTTGGCGAACGGGGGCGTGGCGCAGGCGCGCAAGCGCGCAGGTGCCGTACCGATCGATTCGGACACGGCCTTCGCTCCACGCGAGTTGCAGGGGTGGGAGCAGCCCGCCGCACCGGCCGACGTCTATTCCCTGGGCGCGACGTTGAGTGCGCGCTTGCTCGGTTCGAACGACCCCGCGATCTTCGTTGTCGCGCTGGCGAGCGAATCGTCGGGGCTCGGGGCGCTGCTCATCCGCATGCTCGCGCCGAACCCTGCCGACCGCCCGTCACTGGTGGAGGTTGACGAGGTTCTCCGGACGGTCGTGTCCCCGGGCGACCGCGAACAGCTGCCCGCCGCTCTGCCTTCGCCCCGGGAATCTCCGGCCCCGCCCCGGCCCACGGTGCGGCTCGTGGTCACCGAACCGGACGCCATCGTGCGCTCCGGCCGGCGCCGTACGGTGGTTGCAGCGGCGGCGATCACGGCGGTTTTCCTCGCGAGCGCGGCTGCCGTAGCGGTCGGCAACGGTCGGGACGAGAGCCCGGCGCAGTCGGTCTCGGCCGGCGGCACGCTACCCGACCCGCCGACCGAGCCGTCTGGCGCGCCCGCGGCAGCCCCGGTGTCCCTGCGGCCCTACGGGCTGACGCTGGAGGCGAAGGTTTCGCCCGAGAAGGCGATCGTGCTCTACGTCGAATGGCTGATCGCGGCAGTGCCCGCGGAGTTGCGGTCGTGGCGAGTCGTCGGGGCGCCTCGATCCGGCGCCGGCGAGGAGAAGGTCCAACCGGCCGAGCCAGTGGTGCGGCCGGACCCCGACATGACTGCCCCGTTCAGGTACGGCTACTTCCTGAGCCCCAACGTGCCGCTTTCCTGGTGCGTGCGCGTCGAGTCGGTCCTGGCCGGCACCTCCATCCCCGCCGATCGGGCGTGTCTGTCGGCGGAGGCGGTTCGGAAAGGTGTAGCCGCAGCCAAGACCTTGGCCGCACAGCAGCAGAAATCGCCCAGCCCGAAGCCCGGAAAGCCGGTACGCAAGGCCTGAGCGAACGTCCCCGGTGGGTCAGCCCCGGCCAAGCCGGTTGGACAGCTCCGCGTCGGCGTTCCGGAACACCTCGGCGGCCTTCTTCAGGTAGTCGCCCATGCTCTGCAGGCCGCTGATCGTGGATTTCGCGCCGTGGCTGAACTCCCTGTAGGCATCGTCGAACTGCCTGCTCGACTGATCTGTCACGTACCCGCCGTTCACCAGCGAGCTCACGAGCTTCTGCAGCTCCTCTAGTTTGGCCGTGATGTCCTCGCGGCCCTGACTGAGGCGCTGCGCCGCAGACTCCATCTCGCCGTAGGTGACGTTCACGTTCGCCATGGCAGCTCCTTCCCCTGCGGTCTTCGCCGGCCGCTCGCACTCTGCCCGAAGTCGGCGAAGGCGACAAGCGCGATCGCCGGTTGCCCAATGCGGCTCGGGACGCCATCGTGTGCGGGTGCAGCTACGTCTGAGCGTCGTCGAGAACGGCGCCGCCTCGACCGACGTGCTGATCGACGCAGCACCGGGCCAGTCGGTGGCCGCCGTTGCAGACGAGATTGCACGGACGTTGGGCGCCGCCGGAGCGCCGGCGCTGTTCCTCGACGGCGTGCGGCTCGACCCCCGTGCCGCGCTGGTGGACTCTCCGATCCGCGACGGGGTGCAGCTCGGCCTCGGCGCGCCCGCAGCCGACCGGGACGGACCCGGCCAGGGACTCTTCGAGCTCCGCGTGGTCGGCGGCCCCGGTGCCGGGGCGATCCATCGGTTGGGCCCGGGTACCTACTCGATCGGCGGCGCGGACACC
Organism: Sporichthyaceae bacterium; assembly: GCA_052386455.1. GTDB lineage: Bacteria > Actinomycetota > Actinomycetes > Sporichthyales > Sporichthyaceae > JBQTKD01. The sequence goes on along the minus strand of JBQTKD010000110.1, from coordinate 4,608 downwards.
GACTGGATCCGGTTGAGCGACCCCGACGTACCGGCCGGGGCCGTGCTGCTGGAGATCTCCGTTTCGGGGGAGGCCACGGTGAAGCCGTCGGGCACAGGGGTCACCCTGGAGGCGGCCGAAGTCGACGGTGGGACGGCGTGGCCGCCGAGGCATCTTCTGAGCCTCGGCAGGGTGCTGCTCGAGGCCGCCGTGCCCGACTTCCCGGACGCGGCCCTGCAACCGTCCGAGGACGGCTCCGGAATGGACTACAGCCGTCCGCCGCGGCTTGCTCCGCCCGAACGCAGGACCCAGTTCACGCTGCCGAGCGCGCCGAGGGCGAACGAACGGCGACCACTTCCCTGGGTGATGGCGATCGTGCCGCTCGTCGGCGCGCTGGTGATGGCGACGCTGTTCAAGAACACGGTGTTCCTCGTCTTCGCCCTGCTCAGCCCCGTGTCGTTGATTGCCAACCATCTGAGCGAGAAGCGGCACGGAAGGAAGTCGCACGCCCGGACGGTGGAGGAGTACCACCGGCGCCGCGCGTCGATCGAGGCCGACGCCGAGGCGGCGCTGACCGCCGAGCAGGACGCGCACCGACACGACTGTCCGGACCCGGCGCTCGTCGGACTGCTCGCTATCGGGCCTCGCCAGCGGCTGTGGGAACGACGCCGCTGCGACTCCGACGCGGGAACGATTCGCCTCGGCACGGGAACGCTGCGCAGCGAGGTTCTCCTGTCCGACCCGGAGGTCGAAGACCACCGCCGCAGCGATCCACTGCCGATGCACGAGGTCCCCATCGCCGTGTCGCTGCAACGGCACGGCGTGCTCGGCATCGCCGGCCGCGCCGGCGACGCGCGGGCGCTGGCGTGCTGGGTCGTTGTGCAGAGCGCCGTGCTGCACAGCCCCCGCGACCTGACGATCTGTGTACTCGCCGAGCCCGCCGGTGCGCACAGTTGGAACTGGGTTCGCTGGCTCCCGCACGCCAGGCCCAAGGACGGCCAGCCCGCGATGGCGCTGCTGGGTGCCACGACGTCCGCCGCAGCGCAACGCGTGGCCGAACTGCTGAGCATCATGACGACGCGTCAGGAGTCGCTGCGCAACGCAGGAGCCGGCGGCCGGCTCGACGCTCCGGACGTCCTGGTGGTCCTCGACGGTTCGCGTCGGCTGCGGTCGCTGCCCGGCGTGCCGCAACTGCTCGCCGACGGTCCGGCCCTCGGCATCCACCTGGTGTGCGTCGACGCCGAGGCTCGACTGCTGCCCGAGGAGTGCAAGGCCGTCGGCATCCTCGACGCGCGTGGGAATCTGACGGTACGCCAGTCCGGGGTGGACGTCGTCGAGTCCGTGCGCCCGGACCTGGTGACTCCGGCGTGGTGCGAACGGGTGGCCCGATCGCTGGCGGCCCTGCGCGACGTGTCCCGCGACGACGACTCTGCCCTGCCCGACGCGGCCCGCCTGGTGGAGGTCCTCGGGCTGACGAACCCGACCGCCGATCAGATCCTGGCCGGTTGGGCCACCGGGGTTACGAGCACCGAGGCCGTCGTCGGCGTCGGCCTCGACGGCCCGTTCGCGCTGGACCTGCGCCGCGACGGCCCGCACGGGTTGATCGCCGGGACCACCGGGTCCGGCAAGTCCGAGCTGCTGCAGACCCTCGTCGCCGCACTCGCCGTGGCCAACCGGCCGGATGCGATGAACTTCGTGCTCGTCGACTACAAGGGCGGCAGCGCCTTCGCCGAGTGCGCGCGGCTGCCGCACACCGTCGGCATGGTTACCGATCTCGACGTCCACCTCGTCGGACGAGCCCTGGAGTCCCTGTCCGCCGAGCTGCGTCGCCGCGAACACTGGTTCGCCGACGCCGGCGTCGCGGACCTGGAGGCGTATCTCGCGGCGCGGCATCGCAACCCGGCGCTGCCCGCGCTGCCCAGACTGCTGATCGCGATCGACGAATTCGCTTCCCTGGCAAGGGAACTGCCCGACTTCGTGACCGGGTTGGTCAACATCGCCCAGCGCGGCCGGTCGCTCGGCATCCACCTGATCCTCGCCACCCAACGCCCCTCCGGCGTCGTATCGGCCGAGATCCGCGCCAACACCAACCTGCGCATCGCCCTGCGAGTCACCGATGCCGGCGAGAGCACGGACGTCATCGACGCCCCGGACGCCGCGCGCATCGCCAAGGCGAACCCCGGCCGGGCCTACGTCCGCCTCGGCCACTCGGCGCTGGTGCCGTTCCAGGCGGCGCGCGTCGGAGGTCCCGCTCCGGGCAGGCGCGCCGTCGCGACCGCACCGCCGTTCGTCGCCGTCGTGGACCCCGCCGCCTTCGGCGCGCCCGCGCCCGCTCGGCCGCGCGCCGCCAACGCCTCGGACACCGCACCCGTCACCGACCTCGCCGAACTCGTCGAGGCGATCCGCGAGGCGGTCGAGCTACTCGCGCTTCCGCCCCAACCCAGCCCCTGGCTGCCGCCCCTTCCCACGCACCTCGTGGTGGACGACCTCGAGGCACCCGAGCGGTCCGGCGACGCGACACTGCGCCCTGCACCGTTCGCGCTCGTCGACCTTCCCGCAGCGCAAGCCCGCGAGGTCGAAAGCATCGACCTCGCGACCTTCGGCCACCTGTTCGTGGCCGGTTCGCCGCGCAGCGGCCGGTCCCAGGCGCTGCGCACCATCGCCGGCTCGCTGGCCCGCGCCAACTCGGCGGCCGACGTCCACCTCTTCGGGTTGGACTGCGGCAACGGCGCGCTGCTGCCGGTCGGGGACCTACCGCACTGCGGCGCAGTGGTTCGCGTCGTCGAGACCGAGCGGGTCGAACGGCTGCTGGACAAGCTTTCCGCGACGGTTCGCGAGCGGATGGCGCAGCTCGGGCAGGGCCACTTCGGCGACATCGGCGAGCAGCGGGCAGCGGTGCGGCCGCAGGAACGTCTGCCCCATCTCGTGCTGCTGCTCGACCGATGGGAGGGATTCGTGGCGACCCTGGACCGGCACGGCGAGGAGGGGGTCGCCCGGGTGATGCGGCTGGCTCGGGAGGGCGTCGGAGTGGGCGTGCACCTGGTCGTCTCCGGGGACCAGTCTCTGCTGGGTGGGCGCCTCGGCGTGCTCACCGAACACAAGATCGTGCTGCGCCTGGCCGACAAGGGCGACTACGGCCACGTCGGGGTGAGCGCCCGCTCCGTCCCCGACGGTTTGCCCGACGGCCGTGGTTACCTGGCCCCGGGCGGGGCGACGGTGCAGATCGCATTGCTGGACCCCGATCCCAGCGGGCGCGCGCAGGGGGAGGCGCTGGCGCGGATCGCAGCAGCCGCGCGCGAACGGGACTACCCGCTGCCCGAGGCGCGCCGACCCTTCGCCGTCGACGTCCTGCCGGCTGCGATCCCCTTCGACGACGCCTGGCGGCTACGACCGACAACCGCCGGCCCGCTATGGGCACTGATCGGCGTTGGCGGCGACCGGCTCACCGGGTACGGACCCGTCCTGGACGAGGGAACGCCCGCGTTCCTGATCGGCGGCCCGCCGCGGTCCGGGCGCAGCACCGCGTTGCAGAGCGTGGCGCTATCCTGCCTGGCCGGCGGCGCCCGGCTGCTGGTCGTCCTGCCGCGCGCCTCGCCGCTGGCCGATTTGGCCGGCGAAGACGGGGTGGTCGCGGTCGGCGAGGACCTGTCGCCAGACACGCTCCGCGCGGCAATCGAGGCCGGGGGGCCGCTCGTGGTCCTTGTCGACGACGCGGACCTGGCAACGCACCTCGCCGCGGGGCAGGAGCTGTCCGAGATCGTGCACCGCCACCATCCCGGCGTGGCCGTCGTCGCGGCCGGCGACCCGGAGGGCCTCGGGAAGGGGTTCTCGGGCTGGCAGGTCGACGCCAAACGGGCGCGGCGCGGACTGCTGCTCTCGCCGCAGAACCAGACCGACGCGGAACTGCTCGGCACGCAGGTCCCGCGGCCGCTGATCGGCAACCCGATCGAACCGGGACGCGGGTTGTTGCATCTCGGCGACGGGCAGCTGATCACCGTTCAGGTTCCCCTTCCCGTCGCCTGACGTCGCGATCGCCGGACGATCCCGCGCCAACCAGTCCGCGACCAACGACCGAGGTCGAGCCGCGGCGCGGATAGGGTGCGCCGGGGAGGGACGTCGTGGCGGATCTGGTGGTCGACACCCGGGCCCTGTACGCGGCCGGCATGGAGCTTTCCCAGGTCGCGGCGGCCGTTGAGGATCTGGGGCGTCGCGGTGGCCGGTGGGCGGCGTTGGTGCCGGCGGTGGGCCGGGCGGGCGCGGCGGCGGCCGTCGCGGCGTTCGGTCAGACCTGTCTCTATGCCGCGGGATGGATCGGGACGCAGGCCCTGGAGGCGTCGCGGCATCTGTTGCTGGTCGGGGCGGCGTTCGCACAGGTGGAGCAGAACCTGGCCGCGGCGGCCGGGGGCGGTGCGGCGGCCGTGCACCTGCCGCCGTGCGCGTCGGGCCCTGCGGCGCCGCCGCCGTCGCGACCGAACTGGGCGCTGCTGGCGCCGGCCGGGACGTCGGTCCCGGTGCAGTTGAGTTCGGCCACACACGTTCGGCAGTTGATTCCCGGCGATCCGGAGGAGGTGCGCACGCTGGGTCGATCGCTGACCGACGTGGCCGAGGAGTTCGGCCGGGCACGCTCGG
>JBQTKD010000109.1:0-60095 GCA_052386455.1 Sporichthyaceae bacterium | reverse complement strand
GCCCACGAACTGCCGTCCTGCGTACTGTTCGCTCACAAGGGGCCTCCTCGATCGGTCGAGATGAGCACCCCCAGCATCCGCCGGGGGCTCACCAGGAGCGGAGGCCCCGCTCCTTCATCACATCAGCCGCCAGACGAAGCGAGCGGGTGTCCCTTCACCGCACGGGTGTCAGCTGCCGGATGGACGCGGCGGTCATAGCCGCCGGGCGCCGACGCCGCCCTCGGCCAGTTCGTCGCCGGGGTTCAGCAGCGCGCACGCCTTCATCGACAGGCAGCCACAGCCGATGCACCCGGTGAGCTCGGCCTCCAGCCGCTCGATGGTTCGCCGGCGCTCCTCCAGCCGGCGCCGCCATTCGCGCGAGGCACGCTGCCACTCCTGGTGGCTCGGCGGCCGGTCCAACGGCACGTCGGCGAACGCCTCCTTGAGGTCCTGGAGTGGGATGCCGATCCGCTTCGCGACCGCGATCAGCGCGATGCGTCGCAGCATGTGGCGCGGGTAATGCCGCCGGCCGCGCCCGTCCCGTTCGGAGGCGATCAGGCCGAGCTCCTCGTAGAACCGCAGCGCCGAGACTGCGGCGGGGAGTGGAAGCACTTCCGCGACATCAACACCGAGTTCTTCGACGGGATCGGCACCCCAGGCGGCAGCGCCCGCCTCGGCCTGATCCCGAAGGACCACCCGACGGTGGCGGCCCTACCGCCGCAGGCCGCCGACTGATCCCGCTCCGATCCCTTCCGAACCTCACTAGGAGACGTCGGCGGCCGCGACGGCCCGCTCTCGCTGCAGGATGGCGCGCTCGTCCCGGTGCGCCTCAAGGGCGAGCGGCTGCGCCGTCGCTGCGCGACCCTCGCCAACACGAAAAGGCCCGGCCCCTCATAGAGAGGACCGGGCGGTATGCGGCCATGGTAAGTCCCGGCTGCCCGGCTGCCAAGTGCCTCACGGAGCGGCGAACAGTTACCACCCTGCGGGGCGTTGAGCGCCGTTCACCGTAGAGGGAAGTTGGTGGTTGATGAAGTCGGCCGCGGTAAGGCGGCGCCACCAGTGCCGTCCGACACCATCGTCTTGCTGGCCAGACAGTGTGGTCGGCTTGGCCCCAGGGTTGACCGTCCCGACGGGGACTCGAAGTCGGGCTTGGTTGACGGGCACAGCCAAGTCGCTGTCGTTGGAGAAGACGATGGCCGCGTCGACCCGATTGGTCAGCACGTCGAGAAGGAGATGGCTCGCCACGTTCACGTCGGAACCCTTCTCTTCAAAGGTCGTGAGCGCCACTTTCAGGACCGGAGTTCCTTCCGGTCCGGTTACCTCGGTAGCGGGAAGCCACGACGGGATAGCGGCAACACCTGGGGACGGAACACGCGGCCGTCGACGGCGCCCGGCGTCCACGAGGTGGCCGGTCTTGATCCGCGGAACGTACTGCCCGTAGGCGATGCTCGTCGGCGTCGCGGCCGCGGAAATCGCCTCGATGTACGCGCGCTGATCGGCGGCCGACGTGGGATCGCCGGCGCGATCTCGGCGAGCGGTGCAGTACGCGATTTTGTCCAGGTGAGCGCCCGGCCAGAGCGTCGGGTCGATCAGCGCTCCGGACAGCGCCTCAAGGTCTAGCCAGCGCCAACCCGAAGCTCCGCGACCGCAGTGGTCTCGACCGCCGTAGTAGACGTTGAATGCATCGACGTAGACCCCGACCCGCACGGCGCGAACCCTTCGTAGCTTCAGCAGGCAGCGTAGAAGTCCTACAGCGGTGGTGTTTGCCGCCGCCGCGCAATCAGACCCAGAACACCTCGAAAATCTCCACCCGCCGCTGGCGCTCGAGAATCAGATACGCGATCAGACCGCCCTCGCCGAAGGCGGCTGTCCGAACTGGACCGTCGGGATTGTCGTTGCGATAGGGGGCGCCCGACCACGGAGCGGTCTCGAGCACAACCCTGAGCTCCGCGAAAAACGCCAGCGCGGCGGCGGGAAGCGCTTCCACCTGTCGTGGGGCTTCGCCGGCCAGCTCTACCGCATACAAGTCATCGGTGTGAGTGCACGCGTTGCTCGGTGACGGCGAGCGGTTCGTCTTCTGGGGGCACCTCGCCGGTGAGCAACTCGGCGGCGCGACGCATCGCGTGGCGCCAAGCCTGGCGGTCCCGCGTTGCCCAGCACCGTCTGCGCCAGCTCTCCACGACCTCGAGAACGTCGGAGAGGTCCAACGAGCGGCCGGCCTCGTCCAGCGCCGCCCGGTAGTCGCGGTCGAACTCGTCGCGGTACTCGGCGTGCAGCGCGGCGCGAATCTCCGCCGGCGACGCTCCCTCCCGAGGAAGGGCGGGCAGCGCGTACTCGTCCGGAACCGGACTGGTGGCCATCGCAACAGGGTAGGCCGGACCCCCGACAAATCGTCAAGGCGGAACGAGCGCCGGGATTCCCGTCGGGTCACCGCCGGAGGTCGTCGCTGGCACTGCGGGGCCGCAATCGAATCGCGACGGCCCTCGAGCACAGAAGCAGCCGGTGACGCGCCGCAAGGCTGGGCAGGCGCCTCTGCTGCTGCTCTTGTGCTCTCCAGCCGACGGCCGCCTTACTTCACGACCAGCGTGCCGCGCATGAACGGATGGACCTGGCAGACGAACGGGTACTCCCCCGGCTTCAGTTTGTCGGTGCCGTGGACCGTGTGGACCTGGAACCAGTCGGTGAGGCCGCTGCTGAACCGGGTGGGCGGGCACTTCGAGCCGGCGCCCTTGCCGTACGGCGGGGCGGTGCAGCCGGGGATGTACTCGTCGATGCTGTGCGAGGGGATTCCCTGGATCGGGTCGTAGTTGCCGAACTTGAACGTGGTGCCCGCCTTGATGTGCACCGTGCCCGGCAGGTACTGCCAGCCGGCGACGGCCACGTCGGCGGGGTGGGGCTGGCCGGTAACGGGGTCGGCGGAGGCGTTCGCGGGCACCAGAGCCGCCAACGCCAGCGCCGCAGCGGCCGCGGGCAGCAGCGAGCGGGGACCGATTCTCATGGCGTCTCCTTCGGGGGGCTCGCGGTCAGGACAGGGTCACCGAGGGGAAGGACACGCGGGCGCCCTCCACCGGCCGGCTGCCCGCAAGGCCGAGCACGAGGGGATGCGGCAGGCACCCGGCGTGCACCTGCAGACCGATCAGGACGCGTACCTGCTCGCCCTTCCTGTTCTTGGCGAACAGCGGGACGTCGATGGTCCCGCTCTCGTAGTACTTCGGTCCGAACGCGGCCTTGTGGCCGAGCACGCGACCGTCGGCGCCGGTGACGAGCACGTCGATGACGGGGTGCTCGGTCATGAGGGCGTCGGCATAGGCGACGGTCACCTTCTGCAGCGTCTTGCCGGGCGCCTCGAGCATGGCGAGGGTGGCCCGCGGGCCTTCGCCGACGCAGTGCACGGTGCCGGCCGTGCGGGTGTTGCGCTGGAAGATGGTGACGGTGCCGCTGCCGACGTCCACCGACTTGAAGGTGGACTCGTCCCCGTTCGACGGCCCCGCTTCGAAGGCGGTCGCGACCCGAACGTCGGCCGCGGCCGGGGGCGCCAGTGCGGCCACGAGCGCCGCGGCGAGGAACGGCGCCGCGACGGCCAGGGAAGCTCTCTTCATGGTGGCGTCTCCTCTCACGGCTGCCAGTCGGGGGCGGTGACCATGCGCATGAACTCCTGCTGCGTGCGCGGGCCGATCATCTGGTTCGTCCGGTACGGCGTCTGTTCCCGTGCCGTGCCCGCGTTCACGACGTAGGCCTTGCGCATGGTTTCGACCTGGTCGCAGTCGATCCGTCCGCGCACCGCGTCGGGGTCGATCCCGTACGCCTCGGCGGCGTTGCGGCCGAGGATTCCGTTGCGGATGCTGCGTTCCGGGTGCGCCCTGCCGTCCTTGGGCCAGTCCTTCACGTCCGGGTGGCCGCGATAGCTCGCGCCCGACAGCGCGTTGCGCCGCGGGTCCCACCGGTCGCCGTCGAGACCGAAGGGCAGGTTGTAGAACTCCTTGGCCTGTTCGCTGAACTGCAGCGCCCGCATGGTGACGTACTGCGGCTGCGGGCTGCCGTACCAGATGCAGTCCGTGCCGAGCACGATCCGGCGCGGCCCGACGTAGGTGATCAGCTTGCCGAGCAGGTGCACGGCCTGGTCGGCGTCGTTCATGACGTTCCACCAGACGCTGCCGAGTTCGGCGTACATGTTCGTGCAGTTGCCGTGCTCGAGGCCCTTGGCGACGAACTTCGTCGCGTCCCAGGCGTTCTCGCGCAGGCTCTTGACGAACGCGTCCACGCTGCGGTTCGACGAGTTGACCTTGTCGTCGCCGGGGTAGGGCGCCATGTACTCGCCGTCGTAGCCGCAGTGGTAGGTGTAGAACTTCATACCCGGGTACTGCCGGCCGATCACGCCCATGTCGCGCGGGGAGAACTTCGCCGAGTCGAAGGTCCCGTTGAAGGCCAGGCCCTTGTGGGTGCAGATGACCTTCGGCCGGTTGTACTTCTCCGAGATTTTCTCGATGTGCTCGACGATCGCCAGGCCGTTGTCGTCGTCGAACCACCAGCCGTTCATCGGCGGGGAACTGCCCAGCGGCGGCGGGGTGCCGCCGGTGGCGTCGCCCCACCCGCAGTAGAGCTTCCAGCCGTGGATGTCGACGTTCTTCGCCGTGTCATCCATCCACTGGAAGTCCTCGGCCTGGTGCAGCGGCGTTGTCTTCGGGCCGATGTAGCCGCGGTTGGGTTGGGCGAACGCGTGGATGAAGCAGCGCTGCGACTTCGACAGGCTGTTGGCCAGCTCCGCGGTCTCGATCGCGTAGGCGACCGGGAGGATGTTGGTCTCGTCGGGCAGGTTGGGCAGCGCGGTCAGCAGGCTGACCGTGGTCGAGGAGTCGAGGAACATCTCCTTGAAGTAGTGGTAGCGCCCGAGGTTCTCCATCGGGTCCAGCTCGCCGCCCTTGCCGAAGCCGCGCAGCTCGCCGTCCTCCAAGCCGGGCAGCTGACCCATGGCCGAGGAGGTCCACAGCCGCAGGAACTGCTCGAAGCCCGGGTTCTCGGTCCGCCACCGGCCGGCCGAGTCGAGGTGGTGGCCCTGGGTGTCGAGGATGAACTCGCCGGGCAGGTTCGCGAGCTGCGCGCCGGGGTTCTCCAGCTCCGGACACCTGCCGGCACCGGGAGTGTCGGCGGCGAAGGCGTAGCTGCCCCACCGCCCGGCGGTCACCGCGTTGATGGCCCAGATGCCGATGGCGTAGGCAGCAGCGGTGCGGACGAAGGACCGCCGGTCCATGCCGAACCTGCGGCGCTGGGCCTCGATCTCCTGGTCCTGCAGGGCCATGATCTGCAGTTGCTGACGGGTCGGCGGCTTGGGGACGTACTCGCCGTTAGACGTCGGCATCACGTCGATCGCGACGTCCTCGGGGATGTCCGGCCAGTGTTGCTTCCACGGCAGCTGCATGCGAGTTCCGCTCCAATGCCCAACCGACTGCGCGCACTCGACAGTGCGCGCAGGGCAAACACTTCACTCGGCAATTCGCCCGTAACAAGGGTTGCAAGGCGCTGCACAGGTGGGACTAAGCTCCGGCCACGGACCGACGCGAAGTTGGTGTGCGCGACGTGACCCACGGCTTCAACACAATTCGGCCCGGCGATCTGCCCTCGCACGCGCGAGCGCTGCGCCAGGCGCACGAGGCAATCACCGACACCGGGCGCAAGCCGTCCATCGCTCCACGTCCGGTGATCGCTCGATCCTGGCAGCGGTCCAGCCGCTCCGGGCTGCAGCCGCAGAACGGCATCCGCCAAGACGTCCTCACCGACGTCGAGATCGAGGCGCGCCGCGAGTCCTCGCTGCTCGCCGCGGTCATCGACGGGCTGCGCCGCACGGTGACCTCCTACGCGGAGGCGTCCCAGTTCCTGTTGGTCGTCACCGACTCCGACGGCACGCTGCTGTGGCGCGAGGGGTCGGCGGCCCTGCGCCGAGCCGCCGACGCGCAGGGCTTCGTGCAGGGCGCCCAGTTCATCGAAGAACGCGTGGGGACCAACGCGATCGGCGCGGCGCTGGCCGAGGAGTGCCCGGTCCAGGTGTTCTCGGCCGAGCACTACTGCGTGGAACTGCACCCCTGGTACTGCACGGCCGCGCCGGTCCACGACCCGCGAACCGGGCGCCTGGCCGGAATCGTCGACATCAGCGGTCCCGCGCTCACCCTTCAGCCGGTCATCGGCGCGCTCGTCGAGACGGCGGTGCAGTCGGCCGAAGGGCAGATCTGGCAGCGCCACGAACTGCATCTGGAACGGCTGCGCGTGCAGGCCGCGCCGGTCGTTGCGTCCGTCGACGGCCCGGCGCTGGTCGTCGACGACGAGGGTTGGGTGGCCCTGGCGGCGGGGATCACCACCGGCCGCCGAGTGGCGGTGCCGCGCGAAGAGCGAGCCATGTCGGTACCCGGTCTGGGCCTGTGCATCCCCGAGCCGCTGGGCGGCGGCTGGTTGCTTCGCCCCGTCGAGCACCAGGAGCGGATCCGCCTGGTCTTGGATCTGCGCAGCGGCCCCGTGGTCGTGGCGACGGGCAGCGGTCACGGCTGGCGCGCCTCCCTGACGGCCCGTCACGCAGAACTTCTGCTGCTCGTGCATCTGGCAGGACGGCAGGGAATTACCGCGGGTGCGCTCAGCGAGGCGCTGTACGGCGACGCGGAGCACGTGGTGGCGATTCGCGCCGAGGTCTCTCGGCTGCGCCGCAGCCTCGGCGCCGTCGTTGCGCCGAGCCCGTACCGGCTGGCCGAAGACGTCGAGATGTCGATCGAGTGGGGCGAGGTGGACCTGATCGGCCAAGCCCCCGTCGTGGCCGGATCGATGGCGCCGGGAATCCGCGCACTGGCCGAACAGCCTGCGAGACCTGCCGGACGCGGAAAGTTCTGACGGACCGTCAGGACAGTGGGTGGATAACCTCGGAGCCGATCAGCTCGAGCTGAGCGAGGTCGGCGAGGTCGAGGACCTGCAGGTAGATCCGGCCGATGCCGGTCGCCGCCGCGTACCCGCCGAGCCTGTCCACGACCTCGGCCGGCGTGCCGCACAGGCCGTTGGTCCGCAGCTCGTCGACCTCGCGGCCGATGGCCGCGGCCCGGCGCGCGATCTCGGCGTCGTCGCGGCCGACGCAGACGATCAGCGCGGCGGAGCGGCGCATGGTGGCGGGGTCGCGCCCGATCCGCCGGCAGGCGTCGTCGACTCGAGCGAACTGGGCCGCGGCCGCGTCGGCCGGGTGGAAGGGGAGGTTGAACTCGCTCGCGTAGCGGGCCGCGAGGTCCGGGGTCCGCTTGAGGCCGGAGCCGCCCATGATCACCGGCGGACCCGGCCGCTGGACTGGCTTGGGCAGGCCCGGCGAGTCGATCACCTCGTAGTGCCTTCCCTGGAACGAAAATCCGCCCTCGGTTGCCCACAGCCCGGTGACGATCGCGAGCTGCTCCTCGAGGCGGTCGAACCGCTCGCCGGTCGACGGAAAGCGGAGCCCGTAGGCCTGGTGCTCGCGTTCGTACCAGCCGGCGCCGAGGCCGAACTCGATGCGCCCGCCGGACATCGCGTCGACCTGCGCGACCGAGATCGCCAGCGGGCCGGGCTCGCGGAAGGTCGCGGGCGTCAGCAGGGTGCCGAGACGGATCCGCGAGGTCTCGCGAGCGAGGCCGGCCAGCGTGATCCAGGCGTCCGTCGGGCCGGGCAGTCCGGTGAAGTGGGTGCCCATGAGCAGGTAGTGGTCCGAGCGAAAGAACGCGTGGAACCCGGCGTCCTCGCAGGCGCGCGCGGCGCCCAACTGGTCGTCGTAGGAGGCGCCCTGTTGCGGTTCGGCGAAGACGGCAAACTCGAGAACGGTCATGCGGGACCCCGGGTTTCAGATCAAGAATCGGAACAGCGGGCTGGCCGGGTCCACCGGCTGGATGCGCAACGGCGAGGCCGCCATCCGCTCGAACAGGGCGGGCGCGTCCTCCGGCCGGGCGAGTTCGATGCCCACCAGCGCCGGGCCGGTCTCGCGGTTGTTCCGCTTGATGTACTCGAACAGCGTGATGTCGTCCTGCGGACCGAGCACCTCGTCGAGGAACCGGCGCAGTGCGCCCGGCTCCTGGCTGAACTCGACGACGAAGTAGTGCTTGCGGCCCTCGTGCAGCATGGCCCGCTCGATGATGTCGGCGTAGCGGCTGATGTCGTTGTTGCCGCCGGACACGACGCACACCACCGTCGAGCCCGGCTCGACGCCGGCGATCGCCCCACTGCCCAGCGCAGCGGTGGCCAGCGCCCCGGCGGGCTCGGCGATGATTCCCTCGACGTCGTAGAGCGAGAGCATCTCCGAGCACACCTGCCCGGGCGGGGTCGTCGCCATCTGTACGCCCGAGCCTCGGATGACCTCGAACGGCGCGTTGCCGACCCTTCGCACGGCGGCGCCGTCGACGAAGGTGTCGAGCTCGGCCAACTCCACCGGCGCGCCGGCCGCGAGGGCCGCGCCCACGCAGGCAGCGCCGAGCGGCTCGACGCCCACCACGCGCGTGGCAGGAGCTCGTTCCCCCAGCCAGGCCAGCGCCCCGGCGAGCAGGCCGCCTCCGCCGACGGGCACGACCAGGGTGTCGAACGCCCGCCCGAGCTGGCCGGCGATCTCGCGGGCCACGGTGCCCTGGCCCGCGACGGTCCGGTCGTCGTCGAACGCGGGTACCAGGGTGGCGCCGGAGCGCCGGGCGTCCTCCGCGGCGGCGGCCGCCGCCTCGTCGTAGGTCTCGCCGACGACGACGGTTACGATCCGGTCCCCGCCGAGCGCGGCGATGCGCCGCCGCTTCTGCCACGGCGTGGTCGCGGGCAGGTACACCCGGCCGTGCACCTGCAGCGCGGAACAGCTGAACGCGACGCCCTGCGCGTGGTTGCCCGCGCTGGCGGTGACCACGCCGGCGGCGCGCGCCGCCGCGTCGAGCTGCCCGATCAGGTTGTAGGCACCGCGCACCTTGTAGGAGCGGACCACCTGCCGGTCTTCGCGCTTGAGCCACACCTGCGCCCCGGTCTGCTCCGACAACCGGTGGCTGCGCTGCAGCGGGGTGAGCGGGACGACGCCGTCGAGCAGCTTCGCGGCGGCGTCGACCATGTCGGCGGTGGCGGTCACGCCCACGTTTCTAGCGCACGCAGCCCTAGCGAACGATCGCGAGCCCGTACCCGTCGCCGGCGGAGATGGCGATCGCGCCGCGGACGTCGGGGCGGCGCACCCCAGTCGGGAGCCAGTCGTAGACCACGCCGTTGGCCAAGATCACGGTGTGTCCGAGGTCCGCGTCCACGGCCTTCACGCGCCGAAGCCCCGCCACGAAGTCCACCTGCTCCCAGGGATCGGCCCAGGGATTACGGTCCTTCACGTAGGCCGACCCGTCGCGGCGGACGCCGACGAACTGGTTGAAGCTCAGGTCGATCTGAGCGAATCGGCCGTAGAAGCCGGCGATGCTGCCCACGTTCCACTCGCTCTGACCGAGGTTGTTGCCGACCCGAACGGTGTCCGGGCTGTTGGGCGTCGCGTTCACCCGAACCGGCACGTGCTGGGCGACGCGCGGGTCGTACCCCCAGGAGATGGCCGTGCCGTCGGCGAGCAGCGCGAGGCTGCTCAGGGGCCCGGCGCCCACGGACACCACGTCCCGCAGCCCGGCGGGCACGTCGGCCTGGCCGGTGTCGTGTCTGCCCCACACTCGGACCTGCCCGTCCCGCAGCAGGGCCACGACGTGGCGGTCGTTGGCAGCGATGTCGCGAACGGGTCCGAGATCCTTGGGGACCTGGACGTCGTCGAACGGGTCGCCCTCGTTGAGCATTCCCCAGGTGCGGACCGTGCCGTTCTTCAGCAGGGCGACGCTGAAGTCCATCCCGGACGCGATGTCGACGACGTCGTGGAGGTCCTTCGGCGGGGTGGCCTGGCCGTGCTCGTTGGCGCCCCACGCGACGACGGTTCCGTTACAGCGCAGCGCGGCCACGTGATACCGACCGGCAGCGACCGCCCGCACGTCGGCAAGGCCCGCCGGGACGTCCAGTTGGCCGCGATCTCCGGCGGGGAAGCCCCAGCCGACCACGCGACCGTGCGCCTCGGGACAGGCACGGGCGGCCACGGCCGGGACGGCGCCGCACACCGAAAGGGCGGTGGCGAGTGCGACGGCTCCGAACAACGTGCGACGACTGCAGAGCACCACCGGGACGTCCCCCTCATTCGACGAGGTGCCCGCGCTACGGGACGGGCGGCCGAGGAACTCACCGGTTGCGATACCCGGCGCGTGCGAGACAACCCACGCATGAACTCTGCACCACAGGACGTGTGCTACGGCTCACCCAATCATTTCCGGCATGTTTCGTGATAGGCCGTCAGGTCTCATCTTGGGCAACAAAGTTCGCACAGCGTAGGTTTGAGACAGTGCGAACTTTCTCCCCGTGAGTTCACCGCTCGGCGCCGTCCGCTGCACTGCGGAAATGGGAGGACTGCTCCATGGACCAGCACCCCCTCGGGACGGCCCGCGCAGACTTCGAGGAACTGCGCGCGGCGGTGGGCGCCGTCGCCGCCCGAGTCTGCGCTCTGCTGCGCTCCGGGCTGGATCCGACGCGGCCGGCGCTCGGCACCTGGAACCTCGCAGACGTGGCGGCGCATCTGTCGCACGCCTGGGAGGGAATCCCCGGCATGGCCGCCCGCGATCTCGAGGGTGCGAAGGCCAGGGTTCCCGATGCGGGCGTGCCGATCGGCCGACCCAGCGGGCACATGCTCGACACCATCGACGAGCTCGCGCCGATGACCGTCGGCCTGGTCGCCAACGATCCGGAGCGCGATCTGGAGCGGATCGCCGATCACATCGAGGCCGCCGCCAAGAAGTTCTGCGGCGAGTTCGATCCGTTCGATCCGCCGGGCCGGCGGCCCTGGATGATCGCGCCGATCTACGGCGAGGCCGACCTGTTCGGCGGGCACATTCTCAACGAGACGCTGGTGCACGGATACGACCTCGCCGCCGCCGCAGGCGTGCCGTGGTCGATGAGCGAGCACGAAGCGGCGCTGGTTTTTCGCGGCTTCCTGCTCCAGGTGATGTGCTGGGTCACCGAGCTCGTGCCCGCAGGCCCGGAGATGCGCATCGATCTGCGGCTGGCCGGAGACCGGCGCCTCCTGCTGCACAACACCCCGGCGGGCATGAAGGTCTCCGAACCCGTCGGGAGGGTTCCCGCGGACGCGCGCATGTGGATTCGCCCGACGGCGATGACCCTGCTGGCCTGGCGCCGCCGCTCGCTTGCCTCCGTCGTCCGCGGCGCGGACATGGTGGTCTGGGGCCGCAAGCCGTGGATGGCGAACAAGCTCCTGGACCTGGCCCCGAAGGTCTAGTCCGGTGGATCACGTTGTGTGAGGAATTCACGCCGGTCCGTCACCACATTTTGCGAACCTACGGGCGAATCCGCTCGCGAACGCCGGCGTAATCACCTCAGTGGATGTGCTGGATCCACGACAACCGGAGCCGTCCTGAGCCCTACTCAGAATCGGTTCCTCGCTGGGCCCGGCGACGTGCCATCGCCGGGCCCAGCAACTGTTTTCCTGCAAGCCCACTGGGTAGAAGATGCTTCTGGGGGAAACAGAAGGGTTGAGGCAATGATCGGAAGCGTTTTCGCCGTTCCCACCGCGGGTGGCGACCACCGGCGTCGGCGCCGGTACTACCGCCGTTACCGGGAGTCGCGTCACTACCGCCGCTACCCGCGCCGGGACTACTACGACGAGTACAACGGCTGCTACGACTACTACGACATCGGGTACTACGAATGCTGAGCTGAACCGCACTCTCGAACGCGCCCCGGCCTTTCCCGGGGCGCGTTCAGTTTTCCGGCCCGGCCACGGTTGGCTGGACCGGTGCGGGCTGGTCGGAGTGTGGGAAGTCCGCGAGGTCGCCGAGGCGCCGGCGGTCCCAGTCCTGGAACGTCAACTCGGACTGCAGGTAGAGCGTGGTCAGCTCGGCCACGCTGCGGATCGCGCTCAACGTGGTCCGTTCGTGGCCGTGCGTCGCGTCCGTGCCGAAGCCGATCAGCGCCGCGCGCATCTCCGCCCCTGCCTCGATCGCCGCGGCGACGTCGGAGCGGTAGTGGTCGAACACGTCGCGGCGGTGCTCGATGCCGTGCTCCCGGCACAGCGCGAGCAGTTTGCGGGTCAGGTGGAAGTCGAACGGGCCGGTCATGTCCTGCATGGCCACGGTCACGCCGGTCTCGCGGGAGTCGTGGACCGGTGCACAGACCGCAGAGTCGATCGACACCATCTCGGCGACGTCGGCGTGGAGGCCGTGGCTCGCGCCGTGGCCGACCTCTTCGGCGATGGTGATGAGCAGGTGCGAGGTGATCGGAAGTTCCACGCCGGCCTCGTTGACCGCCTTGAACGCCGCGAGCGCGGCGGCCACGCCGGCCTTGTCGTCGAGGTGGCGGGACTTCACGTACCCGCCGGGCGTGATCTCCGGCAGCGCGTGGTGCGCGACGAAGTCCCCGAGTTCGATGCCCAACGCCGCAAGGTCTTCGGCCGACTGCACGGGCTCGTCGACCCGCACCTCGACGTGTCCCCAGCCGACGCCCTGCGAGTCGACCTCGTCGTTGTAGGCGTGCCCACTCGCCTTCAGCGGCAGGACCGTTCCGGAGTAGGACACCGCCGGGTCGTCGGTGAAGATCGTGACCCGCGCGCCCTCGGAGAACCGCGCGCTGTGCGTGCCGATCGGCACCACCCGCAGCCGTCCGTTCGGCTTGCGTTCGCGCACGGCCATGCCGATCGTGTCGGCGTGCACCACGACGGCGCGGGCGGGCAGGCGCCGCCGGCCGGGCAGTGTCGCGAGCAGCGCCCCGCGGCGGGTGAGCTCGAAGGGGATGCCGATCTCGACGAGCGTTTCGCCGAGCAGCTGCATGATCTGGTCCGTGCGCCCGGTGGGGCTCGGCGTGACCAGCAGCTTCAACATCACCTCGCGCATCCACTCCTCGTCGAGCGGCAGAATCTTCATACCTGGTGGTCCGAGGCCAGGCGATCCGCGGCCGGCGGCTTTCCCCCAACGGCCGAGTCCCACGCCGTGGGCAGCGGGCGAGTGGCCGGGAACAGCAGGTCGATGAACCGCTGCGCGGTCGGCTGGGGCTCGTGGTTCGCCAAGCCGGGCCGCTCGTTGGCCTCGATCACGTGGTACTCCGGCTCGTCGTAGGCGGGCACCATCAAGTCGATCCCGACCACCGGAATGTCCAGCACCTCGCCGGCCAACTCGGCGGCCGCGGCCAGGTCCGGATGCAGCTTCGCGGTGACGTCGTGAATGGTTCCTCCCGTGTGCAGGTTCGCGGTGCGGCAGACGACCAGTTCGCGCTCCGGCGGCAGCACGTCCTCGAGCGTCCAACCGGACTCGCCCACGACTGCGGCGGTCGAGTCGTCCAGCGGGATGCGCGACTCCCCTCCCGTGGCGGCGCTGCGGCGGCGGCTCTGCGCCTCGACGAGCTCGCAGATAGTGTGCCGTCCGGTTCCGATCACCGCGGCCGGCTTCCGCACCGCAGCCGCCACGACCTGACGGTCAATCAGCAACACTCGCAGGTCCTCCCCTTCGACGAACTCCTCCAGCAGCACTTCGGCGCAGTACGTCCGGGCCAGGTCCACGGCGCGGCGCAGCGCCGCAGGTTCGCTCACCCCGACGGTGATGCCCCTGCCCTGTTCGCCCCGCGCCGGCTTCACCACGACGGTGCCGACATCGGCGAGGAACTCCGCGTCGCCCGCCCCACCGTCGGCCCCGCGGCCGCGCGGCACGTTCAGCCCGGCCTGCGCGAGCATCCGCCGCGTCACCCGCTTGTCGTCGCAGCGGCTCATCGCCATGGCCGTCGTCAACTCGGACAGCGACTCGCGGGTCACCACCTTGCGGCCCCCGTGCGTCAGCCGCAACTCGCCCCACGCCGGGTCGAGCACCTCGACGTGGATGCCGCGGCGGATGGCCTCGTCGGCGACGATGCGCGCGTAGGGGTTCAGCTGCGCAAGGTCCTCGGCCGGGCTGGCAGCGAACAGTCGCTCGTTGATGGGGTTCTTCCGCTTCACGCAGAACACCGGCTCGCGGACGAAGCCGAGCTTCTCGTAGAGCCGGATCGCCGGGGTGTTGTCGTGGATGACGGACAGATCGACGAAAGCCGCACCCGCCGCGGCCAGGTCCGCCGCCAACTGGAGCACCAGCGCCTCGCCGATCCCGGGGCGGCCGCACTGCGGATCCACTGCCAGGCACCACAGGCTGGACCCGCGTTCCGGATCGTCGAACGCGGCGGTGTGGTCGATGCCGGTGACCGTGCCGACGATCCGGCCGGTGTCGGCCTCCTCGGCGATCAGGTAGTGAAAGACGTCGCTGGCCGCGTTCTCCACCAGCCGAGCGATCGGTGCGGCGAGCATGCCGCAGGCGGCATAGAGCCGATTGACCTCTTCGGCGTCGCCCCGCCCGTCCAGCTCGCGAATTCCGACCGCGCCGCTCGGCGCCGCAGGTCGCTCCTCGCCGAGGCGGAGCCGGTAGGTCACGGACGGGTCGATGAACAGCTCGAACGGAGCCAGGCTGACCAGCACCTGCGGTTCGGCGACGTACATGCAGATGTCGCGGCGCCCGCTGGCCTCCTTTGCCAGCACCGTCAGCAGTTCGTGATGCTCGGCGAAGGTCTGCCCGAACACCAGCCGCCCCCAACCGCACTCCAGCGCGACGTTCACAGCCCGTGGCCTTGCAGCCAGAGCTCCAGCAGCCCCAGTTGCCACAGCGGGTTGCCGCGCAGCGGAGTGAGTTCCCCGTTGGGATCGGCGAGCAACCGCTGCACCTCGGCCTCGGCGAACAGCCCGCGGTCGCGCGCCTCGGGCGCCTGCAGCGCATCCACGACCAAGTCCAGGTACGGGCCCTGGAGGTGCTTGAGCGCGGGCACCGGGAAGTAGCCCTTGGGGCGGTCGATCACTGCGTCGGGGATGACGCGGCGGCCGGCCTCCTTCAGGACGCCCTTGCCGCCCTGCGCCAGCTTGAACTCCGGTGGGCAGGCCGCCGCCAGCTCCACCAGTTCGTGGTCCAGGAAGGGAACCCGCGCTTCCAGGCCCCAGGACATCGTCATGTTGTCGACGCGCTTGACCGGGTCGTCGACGAGCATGATCTGGGAGTCCAGCCGCAGTGCCGCGTCCACCGCCGTCTCCACCCCGGGCATGCCGAAGTGGGCCGCGACGAAGTCGCGAGAGACGTCGTGGTCCAGCCGCCACTGTGGGTTCAGCGCAGCGTTGCGGGCGTGGAGGGTCCGGTCGAAGAAGGCCGTCATGTACGTGCCGACGGCGTCCGCGCCGGCGTGGCGCATGGGCGGATACCAGTGGTACCCGGCGAAGACCTCGTCCGCGCCCTGCCCGGACTGCACGACCTTCACGTGCTTCGCGACCTCTTCGGACAGGAGGTAGAAGGCAACGGCGTCGTGGCTGACCATCGGCTCGCTCATCGCGGTGATCGCGCGCGGCAGCGCGGGCAGCATCCGGTCGGTGGGCACGCGGATCTGGTGGTGGTCGGTGCCGAACTCGCGCGCGATCACGTCGGAGTACTTGAACTCGTCGCCCTCTTCGCCGCCCGCGGCCTCGAAACCGATGCTGAAGGTCGCGAGCCCCCGCTGGCCCTCTTCGGCGAGCAACCCGACGACGAGGCTGGAGTCCAGCCCACCGGAGAGCAGCACGCCGACGGGGACGTCGGCGACGAGTCGGCGACGCACCGAGAGGCGCAGCGCCTCGAGGACGGCGTCCTCCCAGTCGCGGGCCGACCAGCGGGCGTGTTCGGGACGGCGGAGGAACTCCGGGCGCCAGTACTCGCGTTCGCGGCGACGGCCGTCCGGCTCGATCGTCAGCATCGTGGCCGGCGGCAGCTTGACGACCCCGGCGAGGATGGTCCGTGGCGCGGGCACGATGGAGTGGAACGTCAGGTAGTGGTGCAAGGCCACCGGGTCGATCGCGGTGTCCACGCCACCGCCTGCCAGCAGGGCGGGCAGCGTGGAGGCGAACCGCAGCGCCCCGGAGCGCTCGGCCAAGTACAGGGGCTTGATGCCGAGCCGGTCGCGGACCAGGACGGTGCGGCCGCTGTCCCGTTCGTGGATGCAGATCGCGAACATGCCGAGCAGGCGGTCGACGAAGTCGTCGCCCCACTGTCGGTACGCCTTGGCGACAACTTCGGTGTCCGAAGTCGAAAAGAATCGGTGACCTGCGGCGGCAAGCTCCTCGCGCAGCTCCGGATAGTTGTAGATGCAGCCGTTGAACGCGACCGTCAGCCCGAGGTCCGGGTCCACCATCGGCTGGGCGCCCGCCTCGGACAGGTCGACGATCTGCAGCCGGCGGTGCCCCAGCGCCAGCCGCCCGTTGGACCAGACGCCGCCGCCGTCCGGCCCCCGGTCGGCCATGGTGGCCGCCATCGCGTCGACCGCGGCGACGTCGGCCCGTTCTCCATCCAGGCGCAGCTCGCCTGCTAGTCCGCACATGAAGGCGGCCCTACCCATGGAGCAGTGGAGTAACGC
This sequence comes from Sporichthyaceae bacterium, assembly GCA_052386455.1. Classification (GTDB taxonomy): domain Bacteria; phylum Actinomycetota; class Actinomycetes; order Sporichthyales; family Sporichthyaceae; genus JBQTKD01. The sequence goes on along the minus strand of JBQTKD010000109.1, from coordinate 43,646 downwards.
CTACTCTCCGGCGCCCTTGCTCGGGGAGTTGCCTAGTGGCGTGAGCGACGCGTGCTCAGCCGGCCATCGTCAGCCCGCCGCTGACGCTGAGGACCTGGCCGGTGACGTAGGCGGAGCGGTCGGAGCAGAAGAACAGCACGGCGTCGGCAACCTCCTCGGGCTTGGCGAGCCGGCGGAACGGGATCGCCTTCACCAGCGCGTCCTGCAGCTTCTCCGGCAACGTCGCGAACAGCGGCGTGTCGGTGGGGCCGGGGCACACGCAGTTCACGTTGATGCGATGCCGGGCCATCTCCCTCGCGAGGGACTTGGTGAACGCGATGATCGCGCCCTTCGTGCCGGCGTAGACCGTTTCGCCGGAGGAGCCGCCGCGGCCGGCGTCGCTGGAGATGTTCACGATCTTCGCGGGCTTGCCCGCCTCGATGATCGAGGGCAGCAGCGCGTGGCACAGCCGGACCGGGCCGAGGTAGTTGACGGTGGTGAGGTCCCGCCACAGGGCGTCGTCGTTGTCGAGGAACGGCTCGACCCGGTCGAAACCGGCGGCGTTCACGATGACGTCGGGCACGCCCTGGCCGTCGAGCAGGGCGTCCCGGAAGCCGAGGATCGCCTCGGGGTCCGCGAGGTCGACTACGTAGGAGAAGCCATCGGTCTCTGCTCGGTCCACTCGCGCGACCTCGGCGCCCGCCTCGGCGAGGGTCTCCGCGATGGCGCGGCCGATCCCGGACGCGGCGCCGGTGACGACGGCCAACTTGCCGTCGAGCCTCACTGGGCGCTCGGACTCTGTGCACTGGGGAAGGTCGGGGCGCGCTTCTCGCGGTGCGAGGCCAGGCCCTCGACGACGTCCGGCCCGCCGAAGCCGATGAACTCGTAGGCAAGCGACGCGTCGAAGATCGGCGCGGCCTGGCGGTACCAGTGGTTCAGCGTGTGCTTGGTGTACCGAAGCGCCGGCTGCGCCATCTGCGCGAGGCCGGTCGCGACCTCGAGGGCCTTGTCGTGCACGGTTTCGTCGTCGACGCACAGCGAGACGAGGCCGATCCGTTCGGCCTCCTCGCCGGTCAACGGTTCGCAGGTGAGGAGGTAGTACTTGGCCTTGGCCATGCCGCAGAGCAGCGGCCAGCAGATCGCGGCGTGGTCGCCGGCGGCGACGCCGAGCCGCGTGTGGCCGTCGATGATTTTCGCCTTGCGGCCGACGACGGAGACGTCGGCGAGCAGCGCGGCGACCAGGCCGGCGCCGACGGCGGGACCGTGGACGGCCGAGACGATCGGTTTGGAGCAGGACAGGATGTTGAGCACGAGGTCGCGGGCCTCGCGCAGAATCCGGTTGCGGGTGTCGTAGTCGGCCACGATTGCCTCGACCATCTCGAAGCTGCCACCGGCGGAGAAGCCCTTGCCGGCACCCTGCAGGACGGCGACGCGGACCTCCGGGTCGCGGTCGATGTCGAGCCACACCTCGCCGAGGTCGGCGTGGCCCTGCATGGTGACGGCGTTGAGGCCGGGGCCGTCGAGCGTGATGCGCAGGACGCCGTCCGCGGGACGGTCGAAGCGAAGCGTCGGATAGCGGGCGGCGTAGTCCATGACTCTCCTTCAGATCAGCCGGCGCGGACGGCTCGGGCGATCTCGCCCCACCGTCCGAGGTTCTGCGGGTTGCGCTCGAGGTCGTCGACGGTGAGGTAGGAGATGACGCGTTCGGCCAGGCCGCCGTAACGGGACAGCAGGGTGTCGGCGATGGAGTCCCACGGGCCGACGACCGCGAAGTGCTCGAGCATCTCGTCGGTGATCGCGGCCTCCATGCCGGCTGTGTCTCCGGCCCGGAGCAGGACGCGCACCTTCTCGGTGGTGCCGGGGAATCCGAGGTCGTCGAACTGGAACGAGTAGTTCGGCGTCGAGCCGTAGAAGGCGATCTGCCTGCGGGCGCGCGCGGCCAGGTGCTCGCGCTCCTCGGGGGTGTCGCCGGGGACGACGAACACCGGGACGAGGAGATCGACCGTGCCGGGCTGGCGGCCGGCCTCCTTCTCCCCTTCCGCGACGGAGGGCAGCAGGCGTTCGCGGAGGTAGTGCATGGAGTGCAGGGGGTGCACGTGAACGCCGTCGGCGATCTCGCCCGCCATCCGCAGCATCCACGGGCCGACGGCGGAGACGTCGACCTTGATGTTGCCGAACTCGTGCACCGGGGGCCGCCAGAACTCGGGCAGCAGCGTGAGGTTCCAGTACGCGCTGTGGTGGTCCAGCGGGCGGTCGCCGCGGAAGGCGGCGAGGACGTCGTGGACGGCCTGCAGGTAGGACTTCATCCGCCCGCCGGGCGGTTCGAACTCGACGCCGTAGCGGCGTTCGACGTGCGCCTTGATCTGGCTGCCCAGACCGAGGCGGAACCGGCCGCCGGTGTTGCCCGCCAACTCCCACGCGGTGGCCGCCGCGATCATCGGGCTCATCGGGAACGCCACGGCGATGCCGGTGGTGAAGTTCAGGGTCGGGGCCGCGGTGGCGGCGGCCGCGATGCTCATCCACGGGGTCTGGCTGCCGACGTCCGTGAACGTCATGCCGGTGAACCCGGCGCCCTCGAGCGTGCGGGCAAGCTCGGCTGCGGCGCCCCACGACAGGGGGCCCGCCATCGCATCGATCTGCATGGACCGAGCCTAGGCGTGCGCCGCTAGGACGGATCACCGACCATCGTCCGGTAGAATTTCGCTCGTGCGGCCGGCTGGCCGCGTTTTTTGCGGCCTGAAAAGGTCGCCTCGGCCGTCGCCGTCAGTTGCTCCCACCAGGGTCTGCAGAGGCAATACCGGCCCTCGCAGTCTGGAGCAATTGCCCATGTCCGAGCGCCTCGCGCCGGCCCGCACTCCCCGACGTCCCGCCCGCAACGGCGCCCCGTCGCGTTACTCCAAGCCCACCCGCGAGCGTGAGCCGCGCATGGAGGCTCCGCCCATCGACGTGGTCGCGGCCGCCGCACTGGACGTGGCGTTGGACGCCGCCGCGGCAACACCGGCTCCGGAGCTGAAGAGCTTCGGCAAGCTCGGCCTGCCCGAGGCCGCGCTGCGCGCCCTGGACCGCAACGGACTACACCGCCCGTTCGCCATCCAGACCGTGGTCCTGCCCGACGCCGTCGCCGGCCGCGACATCCTCGCTCGCGCACAAACCGGATCCGGGAAGACTTTGGCCTTCGGCCTCCCGTTGCTCGCCCGCCTGCACGCGAACCCGCTCGGCTACGGGGCGAACCACAAGGGGCACATCCGCGCCATCGCCCTGGTCCCCACTCGCGAGCTGGCCCGCCAGGTCGCCGAGGCGCTGATTCCGATCGCCAACCCGCTCGGCCTGACCGTCGGCCTGGTCTACGGCGGCGCCCAGATCCACAAGCAGATCGAGAAGCTGAACCGCGGCGTCGACCTGCTGGTCGCTACCCCGGGGCGTCTGATCGACCTGATGCAGCGGGGCGCGGTGCACTTCGACCAGGTCGAGGCCACCGTGCTCGACGAGGCCGACTACCTCGCCGACCTCGGGTTCCTCCCGGCGCTGACGACGATTCTCGACGCGACGCCCGCCGGCTCGCAGCGCATGCTTTTCTCCGCGACGCTGGACCGCGGCGTGGCCCTGTTCGTCGAGAAGTACCTGACCGACCCGGCAATCCACGCGATCGCCGACGGCGAGCAGTCCGCCAAGGACCTCATGACCCACAAGATGTTCGTGATGGCGGGTCATGAAAAGCAGGCCGTCGCCGCGGAGATCGCCGCTCGCCCGGCACGCACCCTGTTCTTCACCAAGACCAAGGCCGGCGCCGACGAGCTGGCGGGCGCGATCCGCCGCCTCGGCGCAGACGCCGCTGCGATCCACAGCGATCTGAATCAGCGGCAGCGCATGAAGGTGCTCGACGCGTTCACCGCGGGCACCAACCGCGTCCTGGTCGCTACCGACGTCGCCGCCCGCGGTCTGCACGTCTCGGACGTGGACCTCGTCGTTCACTTCGACCCGCCGCACGACCACAAGGACTACCTGCACCGTTCGGGCCGCACCGCTCGCGCGGGCGCTGCAGGCACCGTCATTTCGTTTGTGACGGGCAATCAGGTTCGCCGCACCGCGAAGCTCCAGGAGACCGCGGGCGTCACCGTGGACAAGTACAACGTCGGTCCCGGCCACGAGGCCGTCCGCGCCCTGGCCACCTCCGGCGCCCCGATCCCCCCGCCTCCGCCGCCGTCGGCAGCCGAAGCGCGCCGCCTCGAGCGCTCCGGGCCGCGCCACGGCTCCGGCCCGCGGGTCGAGCACGGCCACTCCGACAAGCCGCGCCGCTTCGAGGAATCGCGGCCGGCCCGCCGCTCCGACGATTCCCGCCCCGCGCGCAGCGAAGACTCGCGGCCGCCCCGCAGCTTCGAGGACCGTCGGCCGCCGCGCACGGAGGACTCCCGCCCCGCGCGCAGCTTCGAGGACCGTCGCCCGGCACGCTCGGAGGACTCCCGCCCCGCGCGCAGCTTCGAGGACCGTCGCCCGGCACGCACCGAGGACTCCCGGCCGCAGCGCAACGGAGACAGCGGTCCCCCGCGCCGCTTCGAAGACTCCCGGCCGCGTCGCGACGACGACCGTCGGCCCGCGCGCAACGAGGACGCCCGTTCCGCGCACCGCGCCGAGGACTCGCGTCCCGCTCGCCGCGAGGACACGCGGCCGAGCCGGCGCGACGACGCCGCACCCGCCGGCAAGCGCAAGCCGCGCGCCGAGGTGGCCGCCAAGCAGGCGAAGCGCGGCGGCGCCAAGGCCGACCCGCGCACTGGCTCCACGAAGTCGCCGCACCGCAAGGGCGCCCCGAAGGTCACCAAGCGCAGCGGCCCGCCGCAGCCGCAGCCCGCCGGCAACCGCGCCGCCCGCCGCGCACACCTGCAGACGGCTTAACGCCTTTGCGTCCGGGCGGACGCAAGGGCCCACGTGATAACCCCGGTGGCCGCTCCCGAGGCGACCACCGGGGAACTGAGGGATCGTCAGACCATCGCCACGATGGACTTGGTCTGGGTGTAGGCGAGCAGGGCCTCGTGCCCGATCTCGCGGCCCCAGCCGGACTGCTTGTAGCCGCCGAAGGGCAGCGAGGAGTCCAGGACGTTGAAGCAGTTGATCCACACGGTCCCGGCCTGCAGCCGCTTGGCGACGCGGTGTGCGCGGGACACGTCCTTGGTCCAGATGCCGGCCGAGAGGCCGTAAATCGAGAGTCGTTGGCGGTGGCCACGATCTCGTCCACGCTCTCGAACTTGTCCGCCACCACGACCGGGCCGAAGATCTCCTCGCGCACCACGGCCATGTCCGGGCGGGTCGAGGTGAGGACCGTCGGCTGGAAGAAGTACCCGTCGCGGTCGATCGTACGTCCGCCGGCGGAGGCCACGGCGCCGTCGGCGATGCCTCCGCTGACGAAGCCGGACACCCGAGCGAGCTGCTCGGCCGAGACGAGCGGGCCCATGACGGTGTCGGCCTCGCGGCCGTCGCCGACCTTGATGGCCTCGGCGATCGCGGACAGACCCGCGACGACGTCGTCGTACACCGCAGCTTCGACGTAGAGACGCGAACCGGCGCAGCAGACCTGGCCCGGGTTGAAGAAGATCGCGTTGGCCGCGCCTTCGATCGCGGCGGGCAGATCGGCGTCGGCGAAGATGATGTTCGGGCCTTGCCGCCGAGTTCGAGGGTGACCTTCTTCAGGTTGCCGCGGGCGGCGTCGAGGATCAGCTTCCCGACCTCGGTGGAGCCGGTGAACGACACCTTGTCCACGCCGTGGTGCGCGGCCAGCGGGGCGCCGGCCGTCTCGCCCTGGCCGGTCACGACGTTCACGACGCCGGCCGGAAGTCCCGCCTGCGCAAGCAGTTCGGCCAGGTACAGCGCGGAGAGCGGGGTCTGCTCGGCGGGCTTGAGCACCGCGGTGTTGCCCGTGGCCAGCGCCGGCGCGAGCTTCCACGCGCACATCATCAGCGGGAAGTTCCACGGCACGATCAGCCCGGCGACGCCGAGGGACTCGCGGCGCGTGTACGCGTGGAACTCCGCGCCCGGGGCGTAGGGGCAGGACAGGTCCAGCGTCGAGCCCTCGATCTTCGTGGCCCACCCCGCCATGTACCGGAAGATGTCGGCGGAGAACGCGACGTCCACGAACTGCGCCTGCAGCTTCGGCTTCCCGTTGTCCAGCGAGTCGAGCTCGGCGAGCGTCTCCGCGTGCTCCTCGATCAGGTCGCCGACCTTCCAGAGAATCTTCGCCCGCGCCGCCGGCGTCAGGCTCCCCCACTCCCCCTCGTACGCCCGCCGCGCCGCCGCAACGGCCGCGTCGACGTCCTCGGCCTGCCCGTCCGCGACGGTCGCGAGCACCTGCCCGGTCGTCGGGTAGGAACGCAAACACCGAGACGCCGCACAGGCCCCGTGGCACCTCGGGTGTTGCCCTTCCACCGTTCCGCGTACGGCGCCGGCTCCCCCGGGGCATCGACCTCGCTTCGGGCGGCCTCGCCCTCAGACGACCAGCACCCCCGTGACGAGGGGACGAACGAGGGGAGGCATCAGCTTCCAGGTCGCGGGCCGCAGTGCGGCGGTGTCGAAGCCGGCGGCGCCCAGCAGGCCGACGGTGTCGAGGTTGCAGTTGCATCCGCAGGCGAACGCCTTCCACGGACCGTGCAGCCTGTCCTGCGCTCCCCCGAGCCGGCCCGGCGAGCGAACGTGCTCGATCAGCAGCAGTCGCCCACCGGGCCTGAGCACGCGACGGATCTCGGCCAGCGACGTGGCCAGGTCCGGGACGGTGCACAGCACCATCGTGCTGACGACGGTGTCGACGCTGTCGTCCGCTGCGGGCAGCTTCTCCGCACCGGCTTGCACCACCCGTGGCTGCACCAGGCTGCCGCCGGCGACCTTCTGGAGCTTCGCGAACATCGCCGCGTCGGGCTCCGTGAGGGTGAGGTCGGTGACGTGGTCCGGGTACAGCGCCAGGTTCAGCCCGGTCCCGGCCCCGATCTCCAGCACCGTCCCCTGCGCCTGCTCGAGCAGCCTCCGCCGCAGCGCCCGCATCCCGGCGAACTCCCCCGACGCCATGACCGGGTTGTAGATGGCGGCGAAAATTTTCGGATACACGGGCATGGGCCCACTCTCACACGGAGCCCGGCCGGGTATGCCTGCGGGGAAGGAGATCGACCCCGCGGCCGCGTCAGGTGAGCGACTCGAAGAGCGGGTAGCGAGCCCAGGCGCGAAGCGGCGCAGGGTCCGGCGGAGGGACGTGTTCGGCGGGTGGGCCGTCGGGTCGCACGTTCGGCCAATAGCGCTCGAACCAGTTCCGTTCCTCCGGCAGCAAGAAGGGGCGGTCCTCGGGCGACGCTTCCGGGTCGAGCTTGGCCCAGTTGCCGCGGACGAGTCCGGCGAGCCTATGTGTCCGGTTCCCGCCGACGCCGTCGAGGTGCTGGGCGAGGTAGGACAGCGCCACTAGTCGCTCGTCGGGCATCCCCCGGCCCTTTCGCGTTCGCTTGAGGCTGGCGCGCAGATAGGCCTCGACCTGGTCCCACGCCCGATCGTCGCCGGCACCGGCGAGCCCGCAGATTGCGTACTGCTTCACGCCGGAGGAACGGCTGCCGAAAGCCGTCAGCAAGTCTGCGGACGACTCGACGCCCAACCGCTTGGCGAGCCCCAGCACCGCGGCACACCGCAGGTCTTCGGATCCTGCGTTGGCGGCAAGCACCGCTCGTAGGGCGGCATCGCCCGCCGCACCGCGACAGTCCCCCAGCGCCGCGGCGACGTAGACCTGCCGGTCGCGAGTCAGCGTCGGGAGAATCGTCGCGAGCTCGGCGTCGCCCTGTTCTCCAGACCGGACGGCAGCGTCGACAGCCGCCCGGAAGCGCTCGTTCGAGCGTGCGGTCAGTTCGTGCCCCGCCATCCCGTCCTCCCTGCGGATAGCCGTACGCACAACGGTAGAGAAGCAGGAGTGGGGGCGCCCCTCGGGCTGGCGGCGCCTCGAGCGTTGCCTCTCTACCGCGCAGTGCCCGCGCCGCCCGTCATTTCGCGTGGGACTTCGGTTCGGAGAGTCCGACCGGCTCGATTCGATCGGTGGAGACGGCCAGCAGGACGCGCGAGCCGAGCGGCCGTTGCAGCGTCAGGGTCGTTGGCGCGGAGACGGCGATGGCCGGGCAGACGGTGCGCTCCTCGCTCGGTGTTGGCGCGCGTTCGATCGGCACGATTCGATACGCGACCGCGTTGTCGGACTCCGCCACCTCGATGCGGTTGTCCCCTCCGCAGGGACCGGGTATCGAACCGCCGCTGCTCAACGTCAGCGCGGTGTCCGACTCGCGCCCCGTCGCGCCTGCCCACGGGTAGTACGGGGTCTTCGGGTCCGGCACGTAGCGAGCGGAATCCGCGACGGCGAGCATGAAGATGGGCTGCGACCCTTGGACGAAGTCGACTCGCCAGGCGGGGAGGCTCTGCTCGCCGCGGTCGGTCGGGAAGTCCTTGGCGACGAGCTTGACCGTCTCGACGGTGAGGTCGCCGGCGCCCTTCAGTTTGTCCTCGGCCTGCTCGCCACGGAGACGAACGAGCGCCTCCTTTGCCGGCAGAACTCGGTAGCCGCCGAACTCGCTGGGTGCCGCCGGAAGGTCCTTGGGCACCGCCCAGTCGCCGTACGCGAAGGCCGCTTTCGCCTCGCCGCTCTCGAATCCGCCGCCTCGGGTCTCGTGCAGAACAATCAGCGGGCGCGGGGCGGCGTCGGCCGGGAAGTCCTTCCACAGCTCCAACGCGACGGTCAGTTCGTCGGCGGTCCGCGGCGTCGGCGAAGCACTGACCGGGGCCTGCAGTCCCTGCACCACGTCCGGACTCTGCGCGCAACCGGCGAGCACCGCCGCCACGCCGAGCGGAACCATCCGTCGAGCGATCACCCTGCTGCCTCCCCGTTTCGCGTCGGGATTGAGACGCACGAGCGGCACCGAACGTTCGCCCCGCAGGCCAACGATCAGCGTGGCCACGGAAGTGGCGCCCCAAGCCACCATTTCGACACCACCGGTCGCCACCGTGCTCCATCGCCGTCGCTACGGGCGGCGGATCGGGGTACCGCCGTCGGGGCGGTGGCGAGTGCCAGCCTCGCCCACGCCCAAGGGCAGCGCGAACGAGTTGGTCGTGCGGCGCCGAGGGGATTGGATCGCCCCCTCGGCGTCCTCGCACGCGGCGCCGACTCTAGGCGCCGCGACGATCCGATTCCCACCGACTAACGGCGTGCGGCAGGTGACGGGATTCGGAACACTCCGTCCAATCCCGCACTCGGACCCCCGCCCGGGGCTCGACGCCGTGGCCGCCCGGGTCAGGATCTAGCCATGACCGAACTGGCCACGATCCTGCGCGACGGCGAACGAATCGGCCTGCGCTTCCGCCGGAGCTTCCCGTACCCGCCGGAGCGGGTCTGGCAGTCGCTGCACCTCGAGGCGGACCTGCAGAACTGGTTCCCGTGCAACCTCGTCGGCGAGCGTGCGGCCGGCGCGGCGCTGACAATGCCGTTCTGGCCGGAGGTCGTCGAGGAGTACGGCTTGGGCGACGAGCCCGCGCTCGAGGGCGAGATCCTGGCGTGGGAGCCGCACTCGCTCTTCGAGTACCGCTGGGACACCGAGATCCTGCGTTGGGAACTCGCCGCAACGTCCGACGGAACCGAGGTCGTGCTCACCACGTGGCTGGGGCAGAGCGAGGACGCACCGCCCCCGGAGTTCGTCGCGACGGGGTACCACGTGTGCCTCGACGCCCTGCAGCGACTTTTGGACTCCCGCATCGCGCAGAGCCCCTCCGACGCCTTTCAGGAGGCCCTGCGAGTTCGCTACCGACTGGCTGTGGCGCAGACAGCCTGAAGCAGCCACCGGTCGCATCGGCATAGGTCGAACTGCAGAGGTTTTCCTGTCCAACGAGGGATGTCCGAGGCAGATGGGCTACGTAAGTTCGTGACATTGCAGCCACATTCCGCCCAATGGAGGGCCCCTTGTTGCGTTCTAGAGCTGCCCGTATCGCCCGGATTGTTCCAGTCATCGCCTCGATCTCCCTCGTTGCCGCCGCGTGCGGCAGAAGGCGAGCTGAACACGTTGAGCGAAGCGAACACATGGAAGTGACGATTAGTCACTAGTTGAGCCAGACGCCCCCGGCCTCTACCGGGGGCGTCTTCACTTTCTCGCTTCGATGGACTTTCGCGTCGTGGCCTTGTCCGCGTCGATGCCGACGTCCTTGCCGGGGCCGCCGTCGAGGGTGTCCGCGCCGGAGGCGCCCATCAACGTGTCGTTGCCGTCTCCGCCGCGCAGCACGTCCTTGCCGGTGCCGCCGCAGAGCAGGTCGTCGCCGCCGAGGCCGTCGATCGTGTCGTTGCCGCCAAGGCCGTAGATCACGTCCCGCTTCGCGGTGCCCTTCAGCCTGTCGTTGCCGGCGGTGCCGACGATCCGCTTGACGGACCGCGGAATCGCCTTGCCGCACTCGCCGGAGCCGGCGCCCTTGGGTGCTGCCACCAGGGCTGCCGGGGAGAGCGGCTTGGGCATCGGTGCCGGCGAGACGCCCCAGGCGATGGAGCCACGGCCGATCTGCAGGGTCGCGGGAAGCGTGAGCGCGGAGTCCACGGCTCCGCTTGGAGCACCGACGACGATCTCCTGCGTGCCGATCGCCTGCTTGTCCCGGATCCAGGCCATGCGCCGGCCGTCGGGCGAGGGCGTGGGCGCCGAGTAGCTCCAGGCGGTGGATCCGACGACCTGCGTTTCCTTCGATCCGTCGGGCCTCATGGACCACAGCTGGCGATTGCCCGGCTGGTGCGCCGGGGGCCGGCCGCGCTCGGTGCTGAACAGGATCGCCGAGCCGTTGGGCAGGTAGACGGGTTCGGCGGCGCGCGGGTCGTCGGCGAACGTGGACGGTTCGCTGCCGTCCAGGCCGATGCCCTTGATCGAGGTGCCGCCGCTGCCGACCGGTGCCTGAACGTAGGTCAGCCGCTTGCCGTCCGGACTGAAGTTCGGGGAGTACTGGTTCTCGTCGTCGTCCGTGACCCTCGTCAGGCCAGTCCCGTCGACGCCGATCGTGTAGAGCTCGAAGTCCTCGCCGTCGCGGTTGCTGACGAAGGCAATGCGAGTGCCGTCCGGAGAGACGGCGGGATCGCTGTCGATCGCAGTGTCGTCGGTGAGCTTGCGTTCGCCGGTGCCGTCGAGGTTCATGACGACCAGGTCGCTGCCGCCGAGGCTCGCCGTCTGGGTCCGCACGAACACGATCCGGGTGGCGTCGGGCAGCGGGACCGGAGAGCTTTCGCTCTCGAGATTCGTGGTGAGCCGACGCAGCCCGATGCCGTCCGCGCCGATCGAGTACAGGTCGGTGTTCCCGTTTTCGAAGCCGGCGAAGTAGATCTGACCGTTCACGACGGCGACAGCGTTCGTGCTCGGCCAGACGACCAGCCCGGCCCCGAGGCAGCACAGGCCCAGACTCAGAGCTCCCCGAGTGCGCCAGCTGGGAACAGTCACGTCGCCTCCGATTGAATAGGCGATTCAAGCAGGCTGGGAACGGAATGTCAGCAGGTCACACGACGAGCGGCGGCAAGGCCAGCTCCGGTTCGCGCTTCAGCTCCACGCGAGCCAGCGCCTCGAGGTGTACTTCGTCCGGGCCGTCGAACAGCCGCATGGCGCGGTGCCAGGAATACATCTCGGCAAGGGGCGTCAGGTCGCTCATTCCTGCGCCGCCGTGGACCTGAATCGCGCGGTCGACGATGTCGGCGACGATCCGCGGGATCGCGACCTTTGCCTGGGCCACGAGGTTCCGTGCGGCCTTGTTTCCCTGGGTGTCGATGACGTGGCAGGCGTAGAGGCAGAGCAGGCGGGCCTGGTCCAGATCCACTCGCGCCTTGGCGATGTCCGCGCGGATGGTGCCCTGCTCCGCAAGTGCGTTGCCGAACGCGACGCGCTCCTTCGCTCGCGCGACCGTCATCGCGAGAGCGCGCTCGCCTGCACCGAGGGCGCGCATGCAGTGGTGGATGCGGCCGGGGCCGAGCCGCGCCTGCGCGGCCGCGAACCCGCCGCCGAGCTCGCCGAGGATCGCGTCCGGACCGACACGGACGCCGTCGAACCGGACGAGGCCGTGCCCGACGCGATGGTGGTGGCCGAGCACGGCTAGGTCCCGCTCGACCTCGATACCGGCGGCGTCGCGCGGCACGATCGCCATGGTGTGCCGCGCGTGCGCGGGCCCGTCCGGGTTGGAGACGCCGAGGACGATCAGCACCTTGCAGTTCGGATCGAGGATGCCGGAGGTCCACCACTTGCGGCCGGTAATCCGGAACCCGTCTCCGTCGCGCTCGATCCGGGTGGCGATGTTGGTGGCGTCCGAGGACGCGACGGCGGGCTCGGTCATGGCGAACGCGGAGCGGATTCGCCCGTCCAGCAGGGGTTCCAGCCACTGCTCCTGCTGTGCCTTGGTGCCGACGAGGTGCAGGAGTTCCATGTTTCCGGTGTCCGGCGCCTGACAGTTCATGGCGGTGGCCGCGAGCCACGGACTCCACCCGGTGAGCTCGGCGATGGGCGCGTACTCGCGCTGCGTCAGCCCGGACTCCGACGGCAGGAACAGGTTCCAGAGCCCACGGGCGCGGGCTTCGCGAACGAGGTCCGCCATGACGGGAGGAGCGCTGCGATCGCTCGGGTCCGCCTTGCGCACCCACTCGTCGAGCACCGCCTCCGCAGGGAAGACGACGTCCTGCACGAACGCCTTGGCCGCTGCGTGCAGCTCGACGGCGCGAGCGGAGGGCTGCGGGATCTCGATCATTGCGGGCTCCTTTGTCGAACGAGGTCCAAGGCGAACTCGACGTACTGCGTGGCGGTCTGCTCCGGCGTGGCCGGCCCGTCCGGCGACCACCACTGGGGCAGCGCGACGCACATGCTGACCAGGGCACGGGAGGCCTCGTGCGGACGGCGGGTGGCGAACAGCCTGCGCCGCACGCCGGCCTCCACCTCTTCGTCCACCATGCGCTGCATGCCGGTGCGCAGAGCGGCGATCCGCGTGCGGTCCGGCTCTTCGAGGCTGCGCATCTCGCTCGCGCCGACGAAGGCGGCGTCCCGCCGGTACGTGTGGAACAGAGCCAGGCACTCGACGAGCCGACTCAACCGTTCCACGGGGCCGCTGCCCTCGGATCGGGCCTGCTCGGCACGCTGCAGCAGGTCCGCCATGGTGGAGTCCATGAGGGCGACGAGCAGGTGCTGCTTGCTCGGCCAGTGGTGGTACACCCCCGGAACCGACAGCCCGGCGCGCTGGGCGATGTCCCGCACCGTGGCTCCGTGGTACCCGAGCTCGACGAACGCCAGCAGTGCCCCCTGCAGCGGGGCAGGCAGCTCCAGGGCGGCGAACACCCGCCAGGCGCCCGGTTCCGGGGCGGGCGTGGGCCGGGTGTCGCGGAGATCCGCGACGTCGATCTCCAAGACCACCGCGGCCGCCGCCAGCCGCAGATCCCCCGCCGGCGCCCGTCCGTTCTCCACTGCACTCCAGGTACCGGCGCTGACGCCGACGGCCGCGGCGAGTTCGCGCAGGCTCATGCCGCGCTCGAGCCGGTGCTCGCGCAGGAGGGCTCCGAGCACGGCGCGCTCTCCGACACCTTGACCCGCGACCGGCATGTTCGGGATGCTACCACCATCGACCGATCATTTGCTCGGTCGAATCTGAACAGATGGAGAGTGCGGGGATGACGCTGCCGGGCCTGGACCTCGCCGCCGTCGAGACGTTCCTCGGGCGCGCGCCGCTGACGGCCGAGCTGATCTCGGGTGGCCGCTCCAACCTCACGTACTCCCTGACCGACGGGGCGAACCGCTGGGTGCTGCGCCGTCCGCCGCTGGGCCACGTGCTCGAGACCGCGCACGACATGGGGCGCGAGTACCGGGTGATGGCCGCGCTCGAGCCCACCGACGTTCCCGTGCCCCACATGGTCGCCCTTGCGGGCGAGGACGTGATGGGCGTCCCGTTCTACGTCATGGATTTCGTGGACGGGGCGATCGTGCGCACGAAGGAGGAGTTCGCGGCCTTCGAGGACAACCCCGAGGCGCTGGCCGAAGAGCTCGTCGGAGTACTGGCGCGCCTGCACTCGGTGGACGCAGCGGCGGTCGGCCTGGGCGAACTCGGCCGCGCGGCCGGGTACCTGGAGCGCCAGCTCAAGCGGTGGCGCCGCCAACTCGAGTCGTCCTACAGCCGGGACCAAAGCGCGCTGTTCGCGCTGCACGGCAGGCTGTCCGCTCGACTCCCGGCCACCCAACGCGAGTCGATCGTGCACGGCGACTACCGGCTGGACAACGTCGTCGTCGGTTCCGGCGGGCGGATCGCCGCCGTGCTGGACTGGGAAATGGCCACGCTCGGGGATCCGCTCGCCGATCTCGCGAGCACGCTGGTCGGGTGGGACGGCCTCGTCGGCCTGAACAGTCCGATCGCCGCGGTGCCCGGCGAGGTTCCGGGTTTCCCGCCCCGTTCGTTTCTGTGCGATGCCTACGCCGCAGCGACCGGCTGGGATCTGAGCGAGCTCCCCTGGTACCTCGGCTTCTCGTTCTGGCGGATGGCGGCGATCTGCGAGGGCATCCACTACCGCGCCGGGCTGGGTCTGACGGTCGGCGAGGGCTTCGACCGCATCGGCGAGCTGATCGAGCCACTCGTCGCGCGCGGCGAATCCGCCCTGAACGACTTCTGACGCATGTTTCTTGTGTGACTGATGGGGAAGAAAGGTCTCCTGTGCCGATCGAACGGCGCTTCTAGGGGAGGAGACCTCGATGAGTGGCATCACCGCACACCTGAAGGCCCGCGGGACGGCCGTGACCGCCGTTGCCGTGCTGGCCCTGGCTGCCGGCACCGGCACCGCGCTGGCCGTCGCGCCGGACCCAAGCGCACCGCCGGTCGTGACGATCGCGCTCGACGGAGACAAGGTGAAGCTCTCCGGCGCGGACGGGCTCAAGGCCGGGTGGATCACGATCAAGGCGAGCACGACGACGAAGCCGCACAGCCTGTGGCTGTTCACGCCGAAGCCGGGCGCCAAGCCCGCGGGCGCGGAGAAGGCGGTCCAGGCGATGCAGGCCGTGCAGGCGAACGAAGGCCAGTCCCCCGAGGCCGCCGCGGAGGGGGGCCCGCAGCAGAAGCCGGCGAACAACGTCGCGACGGTCGAGGACACCTTGGTGGGCCTCGGCGGAGCGCTGGTGACACCGAAGCGCTCGGCGACGTTCTCGGTGAACCTGCCCGAGGGCGAGGTGTCGATCGCGGACCTCGCGAACGGCGCGGAGAAGGCTGCAACGCCCATCGCGAAGCTGATGCTCGGCGACCCGGGCGGCGCGGTTCGCTCTGCCGGCAACGGGTCGCAGGTGACGATCGACGAGAAGGCCCAGATTCAGGCACCGGACACGCTGCCGCGGACCGGCGAGCTGCGAATCTCCAACGTGGGCGATAAGAAGTGGCACTTCCTCGAGCTGCACAAGCTGCAAGAGGGCAAGGGAGAAAAGGACGTCGTCGCCTTCTTCAGCGGCAGCGGCACCTCGCCGTTCGACCCCGAGAACGCGCTGGGCACGGCCCCGCTGTCCGGTGGCGTCGAGGAGTACCTCGACTACGACCTGCCCGCGGGCACGTACGCGTTCGTCGACTCCTGGGTGGACTCGGCCACCGGCACGTTCAACGCTTCCCAGGGCGCGATCCGCATGGTCACCCTGAGCTAGAGGCGCCTCGCTGGTGGTGAGTGCGGAGAGCGAGCAGCCCACCGTCCAGGGCCAGATCGATGCCGTTGATCCAGGAGGCCTGGGGCGAGAGCAGGAAGACGACCGCCGCGGCAACCTCGGCGGCGGTGCCGTGCCGGCCGGCGATCTCGCCGGCGGCGTCGACGCTTGCGCCCATCGAGATGCGGAAGTCCTCCAGGATCGGCGTGGTGATCGGACCAGGACTCACCGCGCAGGCCCGCATTCCGCGCCCGTGCGCCTCGGCGGCGAGCAGGACCGTGTCGAGCACCAGGAGCTTCTTCGACAGGTCGTAGGCCGCGGAGCCGCCGAGTTCCGCGCCGAAGGCGAGCACCTCGGCGTCGGGAGCGACGACGAGCCGTTCGGCGGTGGCGTCGTCCACTCCGGGGCGGCGGCCCGCAAGAGAGGCGACGTTCACCACGGCACCGGAGATCGTGAGCGCGCGGGCCAGCCGACGGGCCGCGAGGAAGTTCACCCGCAGCACCAGGTCCGCGTCCGCCGTGCCGGGGACGCCCGCGACGTTCGCAAGACCGTCGACCGGGCCGATCGCGAGCGCCAGGGAGTCGACGGCCGCCGGGTCGGCGAGGTCGCACTCGGCGCGGTCGATGCCGATCACGTCGTGACCCTGCGTCAGAAGCTGCTCCGCAACGGCCGCGCCGATCCCCGACGCCGCGCCGGTCACCAGGATTCTCACTGCAGGACCGCCTTGACCTCGAGGAACTCGGTCAGCCCCCACACGCCCAGTTCGCGCCCCACCCCGGAGCGACCGAAGCCCCCGAAGGGCGCGTCCGGGCGTTCGCGCGTCCGCACTCCGTTGACCTTCACCTGCCCCGCCCGCAGCCCGGCCGCCACCGCCGCGATCCGCGCCGGGTCGGTACCCCAGACCTCGGCGGAGAGGCCGTACCTGGTGGAGTTGGCGATGCGGACCGCGTCGGCGTCGCCGTCGTGGCCGAACAGCACGACGACCGGCCCGAACACTTCTTCCTGCGCGATTTCGGCGTCGAGGGCAACGTCCGCGAGCAGGACCGGTGCCATGAACGGTGGGGCGAGATCGTCGACCGAACCGCTGACCACCCGCGCACCGGCGGCCACGGCGCGGCGCACGAAGCCGCTGACTCGTTCGTGCTGGCGCACCGACGCGAGCGGTCCGAGGTCCGTGGCGGGGTCGGCCGGGTCGCCGACCGTCAGGGCGCGAATCGTCTGTGCCACCAGGGTTTCGACCTCGGGTAGCCAGCCGCGCGGCACGACCATCCGCGTCGGCGCGTTGCAGGCCTGGCCGGAGTTCAGCAGCGCCGCCTTGGCGGCTCGGGGAATCACCGTGGCCAGATCGGCATCGTCCAGGACGATGCCCGCGGACTTGCCGCCAAGCTCGAGCGCCACGCGGCGGATGCCGGCGCCGGCGAGCGCGGCCACGCGCGAGCCCGCGACGACGGAGCCGGTGAACGAGACCGCGTCGACGTCGGCGTGGGCGACCAACGCCTCGCCCGTCGGGGTGCCGGGGCCTTCGACGAGGACGAGGGCGTCGGCCGGCAGGCCTGCCTTGGCGGCGAGGTCGACGAAGCGGCGGGCGGAGGTGGGCGCGAGTTCGCTCGGCTTGAGGACCACGGTGCAGCCGGCGGCCAGGGCGGGTCCGACCTTGGTGACGATCTGGTAGATCGGCATGTTCCACGGGGTCACCGCCGCGACGACCCCGACCGGCACGTGCTCGACCGTGAACCCCTGGTGCGTTTCGGTCCAGGGGAACTCGCGGGCGGTCTGCCCGATGCGGCGCAGGACCGTGGCCGCGATGTCGACCTGGACGAGCTTGGCCAGCCCGAGCGGCATGCCCATCTCGCGGCTGACGGCGGCGGCGACTTCGTCGCCGTCGGCGACCAGGAGATCGGCGAGCCGGTCCAGAACGTCGGCACGTTCGGCGACCGCACGCGCCGACCAGGCGGGAAAGCCCTGCCGGGCAAGGGAAACGGCTGTGTCGACGGCGGCGGCGTCGGCGGCCTCGACATGCGCGACGACCTCGCCCGTCGCGGGCGAGACGACCTCGATCACGGCGCCACCGGAACCCGCTGCTCGAGGACCGCGGGGAGGTGCTTGATGCCGCGGAACCAGTTGGAGGCGAGGCGGTCGGGAGCGCCGAGAGTGCGAACGAACTCGCCGCGCGCTGCGAGGCGCTCGAGCAGGACGCGCATCTCCAGACGTGCGAGGTGCAGGCCCATGCAGGAGTGGATGCCCCAGCCGAAGCCGAGGTGCTCGTTCGGCGTGCGGTCGGGCCGAAACTCGTGCGGTGCGTCGAACACTCGAGGGTCCCGGTTGCCGGCGGCGAACCAGAGGATCACCTTGTCTCCGGGCGCGATCTTCTTGCCGTGCAGTTCTGCGTCCGCCACGGCGGTACGGCGCATGTGCATGACCGGGCTGATCAGGCGGATCATTTCCTCGACGGCGGCGGCAATCAGGCTCGGGTCCTCGGCAAGCCGCGCCCATGCTTGGGGGTGCTTGGAGAGCAGGTCGAGCCCGCCGGAGATGAGGTTGCGGGTGGTCTCGTTGCCGGCGACGGTGAGGACGAGAAAGTACGGGTCGAGATCCGCGCGGGACAGCGGCTCGCCGTGCATCGTCGCCTGGACCAGCACGCTGACGATGTCTCCGCGCGGTTCGCGGCGGCGCTGCTCCTGCAGGTCGTGGAAGTAGTCGAACAGCTCGGTGCGCGCTCGATCCGCGGACTCCGGCGACGCGTACTCCGGGTCGAGCGAGGAGAAGGCGTTGGTCCACTCGACGAGCTTCGGGCAGTCCTCGTCCGGCACGCCAAGGAAGCGGCCGAAGACGAGGATCGGCAGCTGCACCGAGATCGCCTTGACGAGGTCGAACTCGCCTCCGCCGGCAACGGCGTCGAGGAGGCGGTCGACCTCCGCGGCGACGCCGTCGGTCAGCGGCGCGACGACGCTCGGGCGGATCTTGCTGGCCAGGATGCGGCGCAGATCGGTGTGCCGGGGCGGGTCGCTGTTGTGGACGCTGGCAAGGCCCGCGCCCTCGGCCTTCTTGTCCGGGATCTGCGTGCCCTCGCCACTGATGAAGCGTTCGTGGTCCGAGGCGATCGCCTGGATGTCCGCGTACCGGGTCACCGACCAGAAGCCGCGCCCGCCCGGTTCGTCGTTCCAGTGCAGGGGGTCGTGCTCGCGGAGATCGTCGAACATCTGCTCGGCGCGTCCGTCGATGAAGGCGCCGAGGTCGAGGAGGTCGTACTGGACCATGCACTACCCCTTCTTTGCGACCAGCCAATCACATTCGCTTGGCGCATTCAACCGAACGACCGCTACTCTGTGAACACTCCGTCGCAAACTGGAGGTCCTCGGTGTATCCAGGATCCGTAGCGCGCATCCACCCCGACAAGCCCGCCGTCGCGGTCTTCGGCGGTGGCGTGCAGACGTACGGCGAGTTGGACCGGCGCAGCGGACAGCTGGCGTCCGCATTGCGGCTGGCCGGTCTCGGCGCTGGCGACACGGTGGCCGTCGTGCTCGAGACTCGCCTGGAGTGGCCGGAGGTCGTGTGGGCGCCGCTGCGCAGCGGGATGTGGGTGGCGCCGCTGAACTGGCACCTCGGCCCGGACGAACTGGCCTACCTCCTGGCGGACAGCGGTGCGCGGGCGCTGGTGACCTCCCCGGCGCTGCTGCGCGAGATGAGCGACGCGGCCAAGGGCATCGAGACCGTGCTGGTGCTCGACGAGGACTACGAGCGGTTGATCGCGGCGCAGATGCCGGGGCGCTCCGACGACGACGTGCTCGGCGCCCGCCTGCTCTACAGCGGCGGCAGCACCGGCCGACCCAAGGGCATCCGCGCACCGCTGCCGAACGCGCACCCGAACGACGCTCCGCCCCGGCTCGACGGGCTGGTGAAACGCCTCGGCCTCGATGCGGACTCGGTGTTCCTCAACGCCGCACCCTGCTACCACGCGGCGCCGTTCCAGTTCGGCCTGATCCTCACCTCGATCGGCGCGACGATCGTGCACCTCCCGCGCTTCGACGCAGAGGACTACCTCGCCGCGATCGCCGAGCACCGCGTCACGCACGCGCAGGTGGTGCCGACGATGCTGGTTCGCCTGCTGCGTCTGCCCTCCGAGGTTCGCGCGCGGTACGACCTCTCGTCGCTGCAGGCCGTGATCACGAGCGCGGCGCCGTGCCCCGCCGAGCTCAAGGACCAGATCGCCGAATGGCTCGGCCCGGTGATGCACGAGTACTACGGGGCGTCGGAGGGCTACGGCGTCACGCACGTCGGGCCGGCGGAGGCGGCGGCCAGGCCGGGCACCGTCGGACTGCCGATCGCGGGAATCATGCACGTGACCGACGACGACGGCGTCGAACTGAGCCCCCGTCAGGTCGGCACGGTCTGGTTCGAGGGCACGGCCGCGTTCTCCTACTCCGGCGACGAGGAGAAGACCCGCCGCTCCCGCAACGACCGCGGGTGGAGCACCGTCGGCGACCTCGGGTACCTCGACGAGGACGGCTATCTGTACCTCACGGGCCGTGCCGGGTACACGATCATCTCCGGCGGCGTGAACATCTACCCGGCCGAGATCGAGGAGGCCCTCGTCGCGCATCCGGCGGTCGCGGACGTCGCGGTGTTCGGCCTGCCCGATCCCGAGTACGGCGAGCAGGTCGTGGCCGTGGTGCAGCTCGACTCCCCTGCGACGGCCGCCGACCTGATCGAGCACGTCCGCGGTCGCCTGGCCCGGTTCAAGGCGCCGAAGCGCGTGGAGTTCGTCGACGTGCTCCCCCGCCTGCCGAGCGGAAAGATGAACAAGGCAGCCTTGCGGGAGCGGTACCTGACGGATGGAGGATCTTCGTGAGCTCGGACGACCTGCTGGTCATGCACGTCCTGCGCATCAAGGGCGCCACCCCGCCCGTGGCGCTCGCCGACCTGACGGGCCTGGACCCGTCCGCGGTGGACGCCGTGCTGGCGACGGCCGTCGTGTTCGGGCACGCGGTGGCGAAGGAGGGCCGCCAGCTCACCTATCGGCTGACGCCGGAGGGCAAGGAAGCCGCGGCGAAGCTGTTGCGCGAGGGCACTACGCCCGAGGACACCGCCGCGGCACAAGCCCTCGACAAGGTCTTCCTTCCCCTCAACAACGACCTCAAAGCCCTGACGACGGACTGGCAGATCCGCAACGGCGAACCCAACGACCACACCGACGCGGCCTACGACGCGGCCGTCGTCGCGCGCCTCGCCGCCGTCTCCGATGCGATCGGCGCGGCGCTCCCGCAGCCCGGCGGTCCGCTGACCCGCATGTCCCGGTACCGCCCCCGCTTCGCCTCCGCGCTCGCCCGCGTGCAGGCCGGCGAACTCGCCGCCTTCGCCCGCCCCATGGCCGACTCCTTCCACGACGCATGGATGGAGCTCCACCAGGACCTCCTGCTCACCCTCGACCGCCAGCGCGACGAGGCCGACGGCCACTAGCCCACCCGGCCCCACCCACCCCACCCACCCCACCGCCCGCGCCCCACCCCCACCGGCGTTGCGTCCGCTCATCGGCGTTGCGTCCGCTCATCGGAGGGTCATAGGCCACTTCTGAGCGGACGCAAGGCGTTCAGAGCGGACGTAAGGGCACTCGTGGAAGGAGTTCCGTCGGTGAGATCGCCACTGGAGGACCTCGTCGCGAGGGCCGTCGACGACTGGGTGTCAGCCGCGGAGGTGTACGAGATTGCCCAGCGCAACGGAGCCTCGACGCCGAGCGCGGCGCGCACACGGGCTATCGCGCTCGTCGCCGATGCGTTGCGCGACGGGCTGATGGTCGCGGGCTTCATCGAGGCGACCGGCCACTGGCCGTGGGACTGCTCGCCCACCGTTGCCATCGAGCGCGTGACCGCCGAGTGGCTAGCTCTCGCGAGTCCGCGCCCGCGCCCCGGCGAGATCTGCTGGCTAGACAACACTCCCGCCGGGCGGGCCCTCGGCGAAGCCGTCCTCGCCCGCGAGGCCGCCACCCGCCACTGACCGCTTGCGTCCGCTCATCCATGTTTGCGTCCGCTCATCGGAGGGCTATAGCCCACATCTAGGCGGACGCAGGGCGCGCAGAGCGGACGCAACGGAGGTGGTTAGGCGGTACGGCGCCGGGGTCCGGGCCACCCGCCGGCGCGCAAGGCGGCCTCAAGTTGGTCGAGGAAGGGCTCGGGGTCGACGCGCAGCGCGATGTTGGGGATGCGCAGGACGCGGTATCCCTCGAGCGTTGCCTCGTTCTGTTTGAGCGCGTCGGGGATCCAGGCCGTGGGATCGCGATGCTGCGAGCCGTCCACTTCGACCGACACCTTGTAGGCCTCGAAGATGTTGTCGAAGACCCAGACCCCAGAGGCCGTCCGACGCCGCACCTGGCGGTCGGGGACGGGCAGTCCGCGCGCTCGGCAGAGCCTGTTGAACTCGCGCTCGCCCAGCGTCTCCACGCCGCCCTCGATCTCGGCACAAAGATCGACGAGCAGTCTCCGGCGCCTGGAGCGCCTGATCTTGATTGCCTCCGCCTTCAGTTCGGCCGGAGTGAACAACCGCTGTTGAGCCGCCATCAGCACCAGGGTGGCGCCCTGGCGGTCCGTGGCCGCCCAGAGCAGCGCGTGGACCGCCGCTGTTGCGGAGTTCATCCGCGGCAGCGGGCCACCGATCACCGAGGCAGCCTCGTAGCGTCGTGTCTCGTGCACGACCACGCCGCGACACTTCAACGGCGTCGAAGACTTCGGCACCGCGACGTGGACCTCGCGCTCTTTCCAGTTCTCCAGCCCTGCGGCGAGGAGCGCCGTCACCCCGTCGAGCACTGCCGGCGCGCCGACTTCGACGAGCGCGCGATACCAGTCGGCGACCTGCTGATCGCCTGGAGCGACGCGGATGCACTGACGCCCCCGCCGTTGCCACCGCCGAGCCCGGAGCTCGGCATCGATCTCCCATCGGGTGATACCCGACTCCAACAGCAGGCGACGGCTCACCACCCCACCGGTGTGCCGTGCCAGCTGCGCCGCCCGCGCCGAACGTTCTCGGCGCCGCTGCACACCTTCCCGTGTCGTCATGCTGGCCATCTTCGAGACGAGAGCGACGCCGCCAAGGATCAGTTGTGGATCTGTGGACAACTGGCAGGTCGCGTCCCCTGTGGACAGATGAAGCGGAGCCCTCCCAACCACCGCGCTTGCGTCCGCTCACCCGTGTTGCGCGGGTGCTGGGTGGCGGACGGCGGTGGTGGAAAGGGGCGGGGCGTGATCGGATGGCCGACGTGACGTCGGAGCCGATCGACCTGACCCCGCCACCTCCACCGCCACCGCCGCCCGCGAAGCGCTCGGTGCAGCGGTACCCCGTGTTGATCGTGTTGACGGCGACGAGCCTGCTGGTGGCGGCGTCGCTGGCCGCCACCACGGCGCGCAACAAGGCGGTGACCGATGCGTCCGGGCCGGCGGAGATCGGCGACTGCGTCGGGGCCTTCCAGGCGGGGTTCCTGGGGCCGACGGGGGACCAGATCACCAAGGCGCCCGCCGAACGAGTCGACTGCACCGAGCCCGGAGCGGCCTACCGGATTGCGCTGACCGAGGACAGCGCGTACGCAGCCTGCCCGTCGCCGTCGTACCGGGTGCGCAGGGTGGGGGTCGGCAGCCCCGCCGAGCAGACCCTGTGTCTGACCTACAACGTGCGTGCCGAGGAGTGCTTCCTCCAGGCACCGATCAACGAGGCCGGTCCCTACGACTGCGACCTCGGCCCCCGCCCCAGCGCCATCCGCATCCTGCGCGTGGTCGAGGGCGTCGAGGATCCGATGCGCTGCCGCGGGTTGGGGGACTCGCTGCTCGTCACAACCGTCCCGGAACCCGCGACGACCTTCTGTTACGTCGCCTTCGAGACCGCCGAACCCGGCGTCCGAACCACGTAGGAACGATGGATCAACGGATCCGCGCCTTCGACGACGAGGTCGCGATGCGGTTCGCGCCGCTCGCCGTGTTCGGCTTGACGTCCTTCCGCATCGAAGAGGTCGGCGCCCCGGATCGTCGCCCCTACAGCCGCACGATTTCGTTGCACGGCCCCGAAGCGGCGGTCACCTGCGCACTCGTCCTCGAAGCGGAGGGCAAGGTCGCCGTGCGAACCTCGCTCCGCATCGACGGTCGCGCCAAGACCGAACTTCGGTCGAACGCCTACGCGGCGGCCGGAATGCGCAAGTCGATCGCCGCTCACGCAGGGCAGCTCGAGGCCCTGCTCGTCGAACAGTTGCCTCGCTAGACCTCGAGAACCGTCACGGCGCCGGTGATGCCGTCGACCTCGAGCAGGGCGCCGTTGGAGACGCGGCTGGTGGCGTCGATGGCGGAGACCACGCAGGGGATGCCGAGTTCGCGGCTGACGATCGCGGCGTGGGAGAACGGGGCGCCCACGTTCACGACGACCGCCGAGGCGCTGACGAAGAGCGGCGTCCACGACGGATCGGTGATCGGGGCGACGAGGATCTCTCCGGGCTCGAGTTCGTCGGCCTCGTCGGCGGCGAGGACGATGCGCGCGCGGCCGCGGGCCACTCCGGGCGACCCGGGAACGCCCTGGAGGACGTCGCCGGCACCCAGGGCAACGGACTGCTTGGCGTCGCGGCGGGCCCACGCGGTCCACTCCGACGCCTGGCCGTCGACGACGAACGGCGGCTCGTAGGCGAACAGCTCGAGGTACACCTGCTCGCGCGATGCCAGCTCGTCGGCCAGCGCGGCGGGGTCGGCGAGCCACGCACCGAGCTCGTCGGCGAAAAGCATGTAGATGCGCTTCACGTCGGGCAGCGTCCCGGCCGCGACGGCGCGGCGGCCGAGCTCCAGGGCCGGCAGACGCAGCTCGTGAATCAGCATGGCCGCGGACGTGCGCTGCCGTTCGCGGGCGCGGACCCACATCGCGGCGGCGTGCAGCGCGGCCTCGAACTGCGGGAGGGCCTCGTTGCCGGAGAGCATCGCGCGGATCTCGTTCGCGGCGGCCTCGCGCAGGTGCGCGCGGGCGGCGTTCTTCAGCTCCGGCGCCTCCGCGTCGGGGACGAGCCGCAGCCGTTCGACGGTCTTGAGTGCGAGCTCGGGGGAGGTGCCCCAGGTCTCGGCACGCAGCTCCCACTCGCTCTGGCCGCGGAAGTCCCACTCGTCGAGGAAGGCCTCGAGGTCGACGACGAACTGCTTGTTCGACGCATCGGCGCGCAGCCGCTCGAGCAGGCCGGCGGTGCCCGCGTCGAAGGCGGCGGTCAGCGAGGCGCTGGACCGCACGGCTCGGCTCAACTTCCACATCCCGGCCGACGCGCCGGCGGAGTCGACGTCGCCGATGCCCGCGACCAGCGTCAGCGAGAGCTCCGGCCGGCCGATCGCCGCACACACCTGCGCGACTGCGCCTAGGCCCACGCCGCACGCGAGGCTCGCGACGATGTGGTTGCAGAAGAAGTGCCGCAGGTCGTCGTTGAACGACACGATGCGCGCGGCCAGGTCCGCGTCGGGCAGCGTGCGCAGGTCCGGGCGAGTCGCGCGGACGTCCAGCACCCGCGCGCGGTCGGCGTCGAACGCGGCGAGGTCGGTGGCGCCGAGCACCTCTCCGACCAGCCACGCGCCGGCCTTCGCCGACGCGGCCTCGTCGACGTCGAAGTCGCGCGCTTCGCTTTCGTACGAGGGAA
This sequence comes from Sporichthyaceae bacterium, assembly GCA_052386455.1. Taxonomy (GTDB): domain Bacteria; phylum Actinomycetota; class Actinomycetes; order Sporichthyales; family Sporichthyaceae; genus JBQTKD01. Next base: position 18,383 of record JBQTKD010000109.1, on the reverse strand, counting down.
TTCCGGGCATGTCGCCGAAGTACTGCAGGTCCACGGCCTCGGGCGTGAAGCCCGGGACCCGCACGCCGAACAGGCGCATGAAACTCATGTTGATGTAGATGTAGCTGCCGAAAACGCAGATCGGGTTGTGCTCGACCTCGGCGTCGTAGAGCGAGTGCTCCCAGGCCCCCGTGGCGACGAACGCGTCGCGCCACCCGGCCTCGAGGTTGGCGAAGAACCCGGTCGAGGCGTTCAGCGGCGTGATCGGGTCCGGGAAGATCTCGCCGACGTTCGCCCGCGACGTCAGCGGAAAGACCGTCGAAGCCTTGCTGGTGAGCGGCCACTGGTGCACGGAGTTCTCCCTTGAACTATCGGACGGGCGGCAGGGCGCGAGCCCAGACTTCGCCGACGGAGCGGCCGATGCGCGCGATCTCCTCGGCGCGGGGGGTGACCTCGGGGAGGCCGACCTGGACGTAGGCAACCTGCTCGACCATCGCTCCGAGGACCTCGGCGAGCATCGGGAAGTCGCCGGCGCCGATGCGGCCGGCGGCGTGCAGCCGCTCCAGCCACGCCTGGGTACGGGCGACGAACGAGCCGCGCAGGCGCAGCCACAGTTCGTCGAACCCGTCGGCGCGAGCGGCGGCCGCCTCGCGCATGACGCGGAGGATGTGCCGATGCCGGCTGTAGGTGGTCAGGTACGCGACGGTGATCGCGACGAGGGCATCCTCGCCGTCGTGGTCCTCCAGGCCGCTGCGCCGCGACGAGGCGAGCAGCGCGTCGAGCCCGGGGCGCAGCGCCTCGAGGAAGATCTCCTTCTTCGAGTCGAAGTGCCGGTAGAAGTTCCCCTGCGACACCCCGGCACGCCCGACGATGTCGGCAATGCGGGTGGAGGAGTACCCGTATTCGCTGAAGCACGCGCTCGCGGCCTCCACGAGCACGGCGCGCGTGCGCTGGCCGCGGACGTTCCCGGCACGGACGCGTGGTTCGGAATCGCCGGTCACCGGCTCGACCACCGCGGCCACTTCCCGGTCCATGCAGCCTCCAACTTGTGACTGACTCCTCACAATCTTCTGCGGTACGTGCGCGCGTCGTCAACCGCTGAGTTGGACGCGCGCGGCCTGGATGCCGCATGATGAGTGACGGCGCAGTCACAAACCTGAGGGTGGCGCATGCGGGTTCTGGTCACGAACGACGACGGCATCGACGCCCCCGGCCTGCACGCCCTGGTGCTCGCGCTGGTCGAAGCCGGCCACGACGTGCTGGTGGCGGCGCCCGCCGGCGACCTCAGCGGCAGCGGCACCGCGCTGGGCGACCTGCGGGACGGGCACCGCGTGCCGATCGGCCGAGTCGTGTTGCCCGAACTGCCCGACGTCCTCGCCTACGTGGTGCACGCCCCGCCCGCGATGGCCGCGCTGTGCGCCGTGGCCGGGATGTTCGAGTTCAAGCCGGAGGTCGTCGTCGCCGGCGTGAACCCCGGCTGGAACACCGGCCTCACCGTCCTGCACAGCAGCACCGTCGGCGCGGCGGTCACGGCCGCGACGGCGAAGCTGCCCGCCATCGCCGTGTCGTGCGGGCCGCTGCCCGACAGCCGCTTCGACGTCGCCGCTGCGGTGGCGGCGGCGCTGCTGGCGGACGACGGCGCGGGCCTGCAGGGCGGAGTCGTCCTCAACGTCAACGTCCCGGACCTGGACCTCTCCGACATCAAGGGCGTTCGCCCCACCACGCTCTCTCCCCGCGGCGTGCACGCCATCTCCCTGACTCGCGAGAACGACGCCGTGCTCGTCAACGGCTGGGACCGCACCCCCGGCCCGGACCCCGACAACGACAGCTCCGCCGTCCTGTCCGGCTGGGTCAGCGTCACCGAGGTACTCCCATCCTTCCCCGGCGAACAGCCCGCCCCCGACGGCGGCGCGGTCACGTTGGTGGCCGAACTGCTGAAGGACGCGCGCGGCTGAAACCCGCTTACGTCCGCTCTCGACGTGTTGCGTCCGCTCAGATGTGGGCCATAACGCTCCGATGAGCGGACGCATCACCGATGAGCGGACGCAACGGCGGTGGTGGGGGTGCGGCGCGGGGGTGCGGGGTGGGGTGCGGGGTGGGGGTGCGGCGCGGGGGGCTAGAGCTCGAACTCGGCGGGGTCGATGCCCACGGCGTGGCAGGCCTCCTTGACGGCGCGCTTCTCGTGCTCGTCGAAGGTGCCGTCCGCGCCGCCGATGATGATGCCGATCTGGATGACCGCGCGCGCCTCGACGTCCTTCTTCTTCACCTTGCCGAGCGCCTGCAGGGCCTCGACCTTGCCGAAGTCGTAGTCCTGGGACAGCTTCTGGCAGTAGTGGTCGAAGCGCTGGCGGAGTTCGTCGGGCGGGAAAATGCCGAGGATGTCGTTCGAGGCGATGAGGCCGGCGACCTTGCGGCGCTCTTCGGCGTCGATGCTGCCGTCCGCGGCGGCGATCAGGGCGCACATGGCCATGGAGGCCTCGGAGAAGTTCTTGTTCTTCAGCTGCCCCGTCTTCGTCTTGAGCTGACTGGACATGTCCTGGCTCTTCTGCTTCAGCTGGTTCCACATCGCCATGGCGCTGACAACTCCACTTCGAGACGGATCTTCGACCTTCGGGCAACGTCCAGCCTACGGAGCGGAGTTCCCCGCCGGACCTGACACAACGTCAGGATCGGGTGGCGAGCTCGAGCTCGCGCGCAATTATCGCCATCGTCGTCTGCGCCCGTGCCGGATCCTGCGTCAGGAAGTAGTGGTCGACGCCCGGAGTGACGTCGTGCACCACCGGTATTCCCGCTTCCCGCAACCGCGCGGCGTACGCGTCGCCGTCCCGGCGCAGCGTGTCGTGCTCGGCCGTGCACACCACCGCCGGCGGCAGCGAGGACAGGTCCGGCGCAAGCAGCGGCGAGGCGTACGGCTCCGAGCGGCGCGCAGCGTCCGGAAAGTAGACGCGGCGGACCATCTCGCGGAACGAGCGGTTAATCATTCCCTGTCCCGACGGCAGATCCGAGGCCAGATCCAGCGCCGGGACGCCCAGGAACTGCAGCACCGGGTGCGCGGTCCCCGAGTCGCGTGCCTGCAGGCACACCGAAGCGGCGAGGCCGCCACCCGAGGAGAACCCACCGACGGCGATCCGATCGGGATCCAGCCCCGGCTCCACGCCGAGGGTCAGATGCGCGAGCACGTCGTGGCACTGCTCCTGGGCGACGGGATAGGCGACGTACGGACCGGTGCGAAAGTCCACGTTGAGCACGACGACACGAGCGGTCGCGGCCACGTAGCGACACCACCAGTCGTCCATCTGCGGATAGCGCATGAGCCACGCACCGCCGTGGAAGTGCAGGTAGACCGGCGCCGGTGCGGCCACCGCCTTCGGCCAGTACACGTACACCGGCACCCGGCCGTGCCGCGACGGGACGGAGATTCGGCGCGGCGCGGGCAGGTCCGTCCCAGCGAACCGCAGATTGGCGCCGTAGCGCACGGTGAACCGCGCGGTGGCGTGGATCAGGCTCGCCTGGAGCCGGTCGTCGGGTCGCACAGATGAGTTTCGGAGACGTGCCCTGTCAGGATGGTCCCCCAGAACTGTCGGACGATCCTGGGGGACCAGTGGATGTGCGGACGCTGTCCGAGAACTTCTGCGCGGGCTACCTGTGGCCGGACCCGGAGTGGGTGGAGTACCGCGACACCGGGTTCAGCTACTGGCACGGCCGCCTCGAACAGCGCTTCACCGTGGAGCAGGTCGACGAGGACGTGGTCGCCTGGCGGCTCGACTCCCCGATCGTCGGCGAGGTCACGGACCCGCAGGCGGCCGTCGCCGCCGTCCTGACGCTCAATCAGTTCAGCGCCGGGTGGAGCTTCTGGCTCGACGCCGAGGCGCGCAGCGTCCACGCGCTGGCTGCGATGACCTCGCCCCTGGAGTGGAACCGCTGGATCGTGCGGTTCTCCGAGATCGCGAAGCTCATGGGTTGGTTCTGCGAGGCGGTCGCCGAGCCCATGGCCCGCCACCTGGGCGGCGTGCCGCTGTTCTCCCACCCGATCGGCATGCAGGCGCCCCGCGAGATCCCCGACGCCGTGAACTACTACCCGACGGCGCAGCGCGAGCGTCCGGAGTGGGTTCTCGACCCCATCACCGGGTGGTTCCCGCCGATGGAGGAGATCGCCGGCACCTTCGGCGAACGCATGGAGGCTGCCGAGGTCGAGGCGGACGAGTCCACGCTGCGGATCGTGCAGCCCGACGAGGACGGCGAGGGCACGGTCTGGGAGCTGCTCGCCGGCTTCTCCGAGCACCGCCTGCTCGGCGTGGCCTGGCGCAGCGAACTGGTGCTCCCGCAGATCGCTCCAGAGGCCGTGCCGATCGCCGCGCTCGTCGCCACCAAGGCCATGTACGACGCGCCGGCGGCGAACCTGATGGGTTCCTGGGTGAGCGAGGAGGGCGTTCTGCTCTATCGGCAGTGGTCCACGAGCAGCGAGCTGCGGAACTACGGCCGCATCGAGGAGTTCGACGGGACCGACGAACTCCTCTGGACCTTGACCTCGCCCGCCGCGGACGCCGCCGCGTGGGGCGCCTCGCTCGCCGAGGACGCCGAGTGGCCCGTCATCGAGATCGATCAGGACAAGGCCGACGAGCTCGTCGGCGAGGTGTTCGCCGGACTGCTTTCTGGGTCGCACCCGGCTTTCGTGGCCGCGCAGCCGCCCGGCAGCAAGGCCGACCGCTCGCTGCTGTGGCTGGACCGCGCCGCGGTGCTCCTGCTGTGCGGCTGGTTCAACCCGATCGGCCCGACGCTGTCCACCCTCGAGGTGTCCACGGCACCGCTGGAGGACCGGGAGCAGCTCGTCGTCTTCGCTCGGCACCCGATGCTTCCCGAGTACCGCGTCGCGGCGCAGGTGCACAGCTCGGAGCAGGTGCTGGCCACGCTCGGCGCCGCCGTGGAATCCATGGTGACCTCCGCCCCGCCGAACGTCGTGGTGCTCAGTGGCTGCCCGCCCGAGCTGCAGCCGGCTGTCGTGGAGGCGCTGCGGACCGTCGTCGAACGGCTGGCGAAGGAAACCGGCGTCTCCCTGCTCGACGAGCGGGCCCGGGTCCTGAGACACCTAGGGGACCCGTGGGCCTTCGCCGGCGAGGAGCGGGAGGAGGGCTCGGAGCAGCCCGTACCGCCGCCTGCGTCCGAGGACGAGTTCCAGGAATGGCTGAACGCGGTGACCGCGCCGGAGAACGTCGTCTCCAACATGATCCACTTCGGCCGGGCCTGGGACGGCTCGCTCAACTGGCTGCGCTCCACCGACGGCCTGGACCGCGAGCGGCTCGACATCGGCCCCATGCTTCTGCTGCATTCGGACGTGGGATTGGTGCAGCCCGGGTAGTCCCCGAGGCATGACACTCGGACTCCCCGCGCAAACGACGGCCTGCCTCTTCGACATGGACGGGGTGCTCACCCGTACCGCGACCCTGCACGCCGCGGCGTGGAAGCAGATGTTCGACGAGTTCAACGATTCCGGCGGGGAGACCTTCGCGCCGTTTCGGCTCCCGCAGGACTACCTGCAGCACGTGGACGGCCGCCCGCGCATGGCCGGCGCCCGCGCGTTCCTCGCCTCCCGCGCGATCGAGCTGCCCACGGGAACGGACGCCGACCCGCCGGGAACGCCCACGGTGTGGGGCTTGAGCAACCGCAAGAACGAACTGGTGCAGGCGGCGATCGACCGCGGGGAGGTCGAGGTCTACCCGGGCACCCGGGACTACCTCGCCGCCATCCGGGCCGCGGGGATGTCCTGCGCGGTGGTGACCTCGAGCGCAAACGCCGAAGCCGTACTCGAGAGCGCCGGACTCACCGACATGTTCGACGCCCGCATGGACGGCTCCGCCGCGGCGGCTCGCGGTCTGCCCGGCAAGCCCGCGCCCGACACCTTCCTCGCCGCCGCCCACGATCTCGGCGCAGACCCGTCCCGGGCCGCCGTGTTCGAGGACGCCCTCGCCGGGGTGGCGGCGGGCCGGGCGGGTGGCTTCGGATTCGTCGTGGGCGTCGACCGCGCCGGGCAGGCGGACGCTCTGCGTGCGCAGGGAGCCGACCTCGTCGTCGCCGACCTCGCGGAGCTGCTGTGATCTCGCAGGACTGCTACCCAGTCGAGCCCTGGTGCCTGCGCGAGACGCGGCTGGACCTCGCGCTGCTGCCCCAGTCCGAGTCGCTGTTCGCCCTGTCCAACGGACACATCGGCCTGCGCGGCAACCTCGACGAGGGCGAGCCGCACGGCACTCCCGGCTCGTACCTGAACTCGCTGTACGAGCAGCGGCTGCTGCCCTACGCGGAGAACGCCTACGGGTATCCCGAGTCCGGCGAGACGATGGTCGACGTTCCCAACGGGAAGTTGATCCGCATCCTCGTCGACGACGAGCCCTTCGACGTCCGCTACGGCGAACTGCGCGACCACACCCGCAGCCTGGATCTGCGGGCCGGGCTGCTGGAACGCTCCGCGCTGTGGTGTTCGCCGGCCGGAGATCTGATCCGGCTTCGCAGCGTTCGCCTGGTGTCGCTGACGCACCGGGCAATCGCCGCCGTACGGCTGTCCGTCGAGGCCGTGAACAACCCCGTTCGGGTCGTTCTGCAGTCCGAACTCGTCGCGAACGAGGCGCTTCCCCGCGCCTCGGCCGACCCTCGCGTGGCGGCGGACCTCGCCGAGCCGTTCGCGGCCGAGGACGCCCGCTGTGCCGGCCTAGAAGTCGGGCTCGTGCATCGCACGAAGCGATCCGGGCTCCGCGTGGCCTCCGCGATGGACCACAACGTGCGCTGCCCGCGGCCCTACGACACGCGGGCCGAGGCCGACGGCGATCTCGGCCGCGTCACCGTCAGCACTCGCCTGCAGCCCGGCGAGACCCTCGAGCTCACCAAGTTCCTCGCCTACGGCTGGTCTGCCCAGCGGTCGCTGCCCGCCCTGCGCGACCAGGCTGCCGCGGCGCTCGTGGCCGCACGCGACACCGGCTGGGACGGTCTGCTCGCCGAACAGGCGGAGTACCTGGACGACTTCTGGTCGCACGCGGACGTGGTCGTGCACGGCACGGCCACACAGGTGGGGGGGGAACTGCAGCAGGCCGTGCGCTTCGCGCTCTTCCACGTCCTGCAGGCAAGCGCACGCGCCGAGCGCCGGCCGATCGGCGCCAAGGGCCTGACCGGTTCGGGATACGACGGGCACTGCTTCTGGGACACCGACACGTTCGTGCTCCCCGTCCTGTCCTACACCGCACCGGACGCCGCCGCCGACGCGTTGCGGTGGCGCGCTGCGACGTTGCCGATCGCGCGCGAGCACGCCGCCAATCTCGGGCTCTCCGGTGCCGCGTTCCCCTGGCGGACCATCACCGGCGCGGAGTGTTCGGCCTACTGGCCGGCGGGCACGGCGGCGTTTCACGTCAACGCCGATGTCGCGGCCGCGGCGCTGCGCCATGCTCAGACGACCGGCGACGCCGCCTTCGAGCGCGAGGTCGGGTTGCCCCTATTGGTGGAGACCGCGCGGCTGTGGCGCTCTCTGGGACACCACAACGACGACGGCTTCCGCATCGACGGAGTCACGGGACCGGACGAGTACAGCGCCGTCGCGGACAACAACGTCTACACGAATCTGATGGCCCAACAGAATTTTTCCGCTGCCGCCGACGTCTGCGAGCGGTATCCGGACCTCGCGGCCGAGCTCCACGTGGACCACGCCGAGGTGTCGGCCTGGCGAGCGGCCGCGGATGCCATGTGCGTGCCGTGGGACGAGAACCTGCGCGTGCATCCGCAGTCGGAGAACTTCACCCAGTACGCGCCGCTGGACTTCGCCGCCCTCGGCCCCGAGCGATACCCGCTGATGCTCTCGATGCCGTACGTCCAGCTCTACCGTCGGCAAGTGGTGAAGCAGGCCGATCTGGTGCTCGCCATGCACCTGCGCGGCGATGCGTTCACGCCAGAGCAGAAGCGGCGCAACTTCGACTACTACGAGGCGATCACCGTCCGCGACTCGTCGCTGTCCGCAGCGACCCAGGCCGTACTGGCGGCCGAGGTCGGACACTTGGACCTGGCACTGGACTACGCCGTCGAGACAGCGCTGATCGACCTACGCGACCTCGCCGAGAACACCGCCAACGGCCTGCATCTCGCGGCACTGGCCGGTACGTGGACTGCGCTGGTCGCAGGTTTCGGCGGCCTGCGCGACTGCGACGGGAAACTTCGCTTCGCCCCGCGCCTGCCCCGCGCCCTGCCGGGGTTGGACTTCGCCATCCGGTACCGGGGCGCCCGGCTGCGGCTCGAAATCCGGCCGACCGAGGCGTCCTATCTGCTGCTGGAAACCACGGAGCCGCTGCAGGTCTGGCACCACGGCGAGGCGTACGAACTCAAGCCCGAGCAGGACACGGTGCTGCCGATCCCGCCGATCGAGACCATGCCGCCGCCCACCCAGCCCGCCGGGAGAGCGCCCGCGCACCGCCGCCTACCCGAGGCATGGCCTGGGGACGCGCCGGGTAGGTCGCCCAGATGACCCGCTTCAGCGAACCGATGCCCGATCCGCAGCCGTCGCCGGTGCCGCCGGTGTCGCCCCCGGCACCGGGCCCGCCGATTCCGGGGCCGGGGACGGACCCGCCCCCGCCGAACCCACTGCCCCCTCAGCCGGATCTGGCTCCGCAGCCGGACCTGCCATAAGCCAGGTGCGGAGCACGATCAGCTCCACGTCGTCGGGGCGGTTGCGTCCGATCCAGCGCCCGTCGTTGTTCGGAAAGTTGTTGTCGTTCGCGACGAGCAGGCGGCCGTCCGGGAGGACTTCGAGGCTCTCGACGGACTCCAGCGGAAACGAGAACGCGGCGCCCACGCCGTATTCGTCCGGCCGCGGCGGCGAACTGATCCCGGACGGGTCGGCGATCTGCAGGAGGTCCACGACGAGCCGCTTGGCGAGATTGCCGAACTCGTCGCGCTCGCGAAAGTCCACCAGATAGACCTTCTTGTGCCGGGCCGCGGAGCCTTGGCCGGAATCTCGTTCGATGAGCACGAACCGGTTCGCGTCCAGCGCCGTCAGATCGGCAACCAGAGCGCCGGAGAAGTCCGCGTCCACGAGGTACGTCCAAAACCGTGCGGTGTACTCGCCGGTGACCGTGTCGAACTCCCGCATCAGCCTGCGGCGCTCCACCGGGTCGCCCCGGAGTCGGCCCTCGAGCATCGGATACAGGTACCGGCTGCTTGGGTCGGCGGCCATGGCCTCGAAGCCTCGACTGCCGCCGACGGTGGCCAGGCTCGGGTCCGTCAGACCGGGGTAGTGCGGGGAGACCGCGCCCGGCATCGGAACGGGAGCGGAGAGCACCGTGCCCGTCGGGCCGACGTGCAGCAGGAACGGCCCGTACTCGTCGCCGATCCAGAACGATCCGTCGGGCATCCGTCGCATCGACTCGGGGTCGAAGTCCGCGCCGGTCAGCAGGCGATCGGGCCGTGCGAGCGCGAACGGGATGTGCACGTCGGGATCGGAGAGCTGCAGGTAGGTGATGACCCGGAGCCCGCCGCTTCCGCCCTTCGCGGTGCGGAAGTCCGGCTTCACCAGATAGATCCGGAGCAGAAAGTCCGCGGACTTGTCCCTGCTGCCGAACCCGTTGTCCGGCATCCCCCACAGCTCGCCGTTTCCGGCGTCGAGGAGCGCGGAGAATCCCGGCAGGACCTGTCCCGGCAGCGGCGGCACGATCCCGTTGCCGCCGGCGATCGCCGCACCCGAAGCCGGGCCGGGCTGGTAGGCGGTGGCCGGGAGAATCGCCCGGCCGAGCAGGACGGCCTCGGGTGCACTCGGCGCAGGTCCGGCCGCACCGAGCAGCAGCAAGGTCGGCAGCATCGCCGCCGCCACCGTCCCGAACGCGGCTCGCACGGAGCGACCCTATGCGGGAATCGCCCCGTAGCCGCGGCACCGTCCCCGCGCGCGTCCCAGCGGCTAGCGCCGGAAGTGCTTCCCGAGGGTCTCGGTCTGGCCCTGGTAGTTCGATCCGATGCCCTGCCCGTACAGGTGCGTGGGCTCGGTGAGCATCCGTTCGAAGGTCAGCTTGCAGACCCCCTGCCGGTGTTCGATCATGAACGGCACGTCGTGCGCCCGGACCTCGAGTGCGGCGGTGGATCCGACGCTGGCGCCGTCGGACTTGTGTCCGAAGCCGGGGTCGAAGAACCCGGCGTAGTGGGTGCGGAGCTCGCCGCTGGTCGGGTCGTACGCCGTCATCTCCGCGGCCAGGCCCGGCGGGACACGCACCGCCTCGTAGGACATCAGCAGGTAGAAGTTCTTCGGGTTGAGCACGAGACGGTCGCCCTCTTCGCGCTTCACCGGCTCCCAGAACGGGTCCGGGTCCGCGCCGAGCTGCATCATGTTCAGCAGTGGCGCGCTGCCGCGGGCGCGGTGGCCGACGTGGCCGCGGTCGTCTCCGCGCAGGTCCAGGCCGAGGAACAGCCCGTTGCCAAGCTGCAGCGCATCGGCCGGCACCGGGCCGCCGTCGGCGAACAGGATCGGCTCGCTGCGATGGTGCTCGCGAATCTGAGCATCCGTCAGGGCCGCTTCGCCGACGGAGAGGCGCAGCTGGTTGAGCGTGAGGTCCTCGCGCACCCGGATCGGGAAGGACAGCGGTACGACCTCGAGGTAGAGCCGGCCGTGGTATCCCGGCGCGATCTCGTCGAAGCGCGCGCTCTCGTCGGTGATGACGCGGGTGAACACGTCCGCCCGGCCGGTGGAGCTCTTCGGATTCGCCTTGCCGCGCACACTGGGCGGCAGGGAGAGCCGCTCCTTCAGCGGAATCAGGTAGGGGCGGCCCACCTCGAGAACGGCGCCGTCCCCGTGCAGGTTCAGCTCGTCGATCACGAAGTCCTTGATCCGGCTCTCCACGGACTGGGTGCCGGGCAGGAAGCTGCAGCGGATCCGGTAGGCCACCTCGTCCAGGCGGAGGTCCAGGCTCGCGGGCTGCACGTTCTCGCGCGGGATCGTGTACCGGCCGGCGTCGATCACGCCGGCGGCGATGGCCTGCTTGAGCAGCTGGTTGGGCAGCACCCCGTCGCCGGGCGGGAGGTCGAACAGCGCCGCGTCGTCCATGGCCGCGATCCTATCGACGCAGTCCGGCCGCGCCTGCCGGGCGCGAGCGGCGCTGCGGCCTACCGTGACGGGCAACGACACGAGGGGAGATCCGACATGGCCGCACCAATCCGCTCCACCCTGTGCGCGCTGCTCGCGTGCGGCTCGCTGAGCCTGGCTCTCCCCGCGGCGGCGGCGCCCAAGGACTTCTACGAGCGCACCTGCACCCACGAGGTCGGCGGCGTCCCGCTGCGCGTGAACCTCGTCGTGCAGTTCAACGAGGCCAACAGCGCCGACATCACGCGGGTCAGCGTGCGATCCACCGACAAGGGCGAGTCCGGCGAGTTCAAGAGCGCCTCGGCGCAGCTGACCGGAGTGTCGATCCGCGTGGTCGGCAAGCCGGGCTCGGCCGAGGTGAACAAGCGCGGGAAGACCTCTCCCTACGCCGCGGACCTCGACCCCACCGGGACCGGCAAGGACGCATTCAGCGTCACCACCGTCGTGAGCTGGAAGCTGCCGAAGAAGCAGACCGGCGAGATCACCTGCCTGTATCTCAACGGCTGAGATTGCAGGAGTTCGCCGCCGCAGTCGCCGGAACGGGCGTACGGCACCGACACGTGCCGTTCGGCCCGCATCCCGATCACGTCGTCGAGGTGCTCGAGCCGGACACCGATCCGCGCGCGCTCGTGATCGTGATTCACGGCGGGTTCTGGCACGCCACCTACGACCGTGGGCACACCGCGGGCCAGTGCCTCGGCCTGGCGCAGGCCGGCTACGCCGTCGCCGCCGTCGAGTACCGGCGGATCGGCGGCGGCGGTGGCTGGCCGCACACCTTCGCCGACCTGGCCCTCGCCGTGGACCTCGTGCCGCAGTTGGTGCCCGCCCGGCCCGTCGTCCTCGTGGGCCATTCCGCAGGTGGCCATCTCGCCCTGTGGGCCGCCGGACGCCATCGGCTCGCGGCGGGCGCTCCCGGCAGGCTCGAGGTACCGCCCACCCTGGCGGGTGTCGTGGCGCTCGGCGCCCTGGCCGATCTCGGCTGGGCCCACCGTCACGGCGTCGGCTCGTCCGTGCTGCTCGATCTCGTCGGCAGCGCGCCGGACGACGACCCGGAGCAACACTGGGCTGCGGCCGACCCCGCCCGCCTGCTGCCCACCGGCGCCCGCACGATCCTGGTGCACGGAGCGGACGACGGCCCCGTTCCCATCGGCGGCGCGATCGCCTACGTGGAGGCGGCCCGGGCGCTCGGCGATCCGTGCGAGCTGCGCACGCTGCCCGGCGTGGGCCACTTCGAGTTCCTGGACCCCGCCAGCTCCGCCTGGGCGGCCACGGCCGAGGCCATCGCCGACCTCCTGATCTGACGTTCCGTCAGAGCAGACCCAGCCCGCCGTCGATCGGGTGGTGCACGCCGGTCAGGAACGCCGCCCGATCCGAGAGCAGAAAAAGGGCCGCGGAGACGACGTCCGCCGGCGCGGCCATCCGGCCGAGCGGATGCGCCTCGTTCCAGTGGGCGCGAGTGGGCTCGTCGAGCCCGGCCAACATCGGAGTGTCCACCGGGCCGGGGGCGATGGCGTTGATCCGAACCCGCAGCCCGGCGTACTCCAAAGCGGCGGTCCGGGTCAGGCCGAGCACCGCGTGCTTCGCCGCGACGTAGGCGCCCATCCGCGGACAGGCGCGCCAACCGCCGAGCGAGGTGACGTTCACGATCGACCCGCCACCGGCCGCGACGATCTCCGGGATCTGGCGGCGCAGGCAGAAGAACGTGCCGGTCAGGTTCACGTCGATGACCTGCTGCCAGGCCTTGTCGTCGATGTCCGCGACGAGGTTCCCGCAACCGCCGACACCGGCGCTGTTGAGCGCCAGGTGCAGGCCGCCGAACTCGGCGACCACGGCGGAGACGGCCGCCTCGACCTCGGCCGGTTCGGTGACGTTCGCGCGCAGGGGCCGCGCCAGGGGTCCGATCCGGGCTGCAACCGCCTGCGCCGCGGCAAGGTCGAGATCGACCACGCCCACCGCGGCGCCGCGCTCGGCGAGGGCCTGGGCCACCGCCGCGCCGATTCCCGACCCACCGCCGGTGACCAGCGCGACCCGCCCAGCGAACTCGCCGGCGATGTCGATGGCCATCGGCCCCCTTCGTCCGAAATCTGGGTGTTCCCCCAGATTTCAACGAGAGTAGGGCCGCGCGGTCACGGTCGATTGAGGCGAGAGGAGCGAGAAGGCCTGTTTGCGAGCTTGCGAGCGGCCTTTTCGATCCCGAGCCGATTGAAGCCCGTTGAGCGACGAAGGAGCGAACACGGGACCAAGGGTCAGTTGAGGACGGTGAAGGCGTCCACGTCGACGTAGCTGGCCGTGGCGGACGAGCGCCGGGTGTTCAGCACCTTGACCGTGATGGTGTGCTGACCGGGCGTCAGCCCCGTCGTGCTGAAGACGATCCGCCGGCTCTGCGTGGAGGACGCGTACAGGTCGATCACGCCCTGGCTCACGCCGTCGAGGAACACCTCGGCCATGCCGCGGTCGCGCGCCATCGTGGCGACGTAGGCCACCTGGGTGCCGGTGAACGTGTACGAGGCCGTCGCACCGGTGGCCCGAGAGCGGCGAGTGGTGCCGCCGAGCGCACCGGACACCGAGATCGTGGACCAGGACGAGTTCTGCCCGTACGTGGCGGCGCTCTGCTGGATCACCGAGACCGTGGTCGGGCTCGTGGTCGCCCACTCGCCCACGGCGCCGCCGGCGTCGGTGGCCCGCACGCGCCACTGCAGCGTCGCGCCCGGAGTGACCGCGCGGGTACCCGCGGTACCCGTCCCGGAGTACAGCGAAGACCAGGTGCCCGACCGCAGTTCCTGCAGCTCGTACCGGGAGATCGCCTGACCGTCGGGATCGGTGGCGGACCAACGGAGCGTCACGGTCACCGTGGAGGATCCGTGCTGGTTGCCCGCGGTGGGCAGGCTCACCGCCGGCACCGTGGCCACGGGGGCGTTCCCCGCGGGCGGCGGCGGGGGCGGGGGCGGCGCGACGGTTCCGCCGACGCCCTGCAGCAGCGCGTTCACCGAGCCGTTGACGCCGCTGAGCTTGTTCAACGCCGCGACGCCGAGCAGCCCGCTGCGGACCTGCGACGGGGTCGAGCCGGGGTTGGCCTGCAGGTAGCGCGCTGCCGCTCCGGCCACGTGCGGCGCGGCCATCGACGTGCCCGAGAGCGTGCTCGTGGACGTGTCCGAGGACGAGTACGCGGAGACGATGCCCTGCCCCGGCGCGAAGATGTCCAGGCAGGCGCCGTAGTTGGAGAAGCTGGCGCGCGCGTCGCTGGTCGTCGTGGCGCCGACGGTGAGCGCGGCGGGGGTGCGGGCCGGGGACTGGTTGCACGCGTTGGTGTTGTCGTTGCCCGCGGCGACGGCGTAGGTGACGCCCGACGCGATCGAGTTCGCGACCGCGTTGTCCAGCGCGGTGTACGCACCGCCGCCGAGGCTCATGTTCGCGACCGAGGGACCGGAGCGGTTGGCGGTGACCCACTCGACGCCGGCGATGACGCCGGACATCGAGCCGGAGCCGTTGCAGTCCAGGACGCGCACGGCCACCAGGTCGACGCCCTTGGCCACGCCGTACCTGGCACCGCCGACGGTTCCGGCGACGTGCGTGCCGTGGCCGTTGCAGTCGTTCGTGCCACGGCCGTCGTTGATGGAGGTGAAGCCACTGCGGGCGCGTCCGCCGAAGTCCGTGTGCGAGGTGCGGATGCCGGTGTCGATCACGTACACCGTCACGCCCGCGCCGGTGTTGTCGTAGGTGTAGGAGCTGTTCAGCGGCAGCGAGACCTGGTCGATGCGGTCCAGGCCCCAGCTCGGGGTCGGGCTCTGCACGTCGTAGGCGTGCACCTCGACGTCCGGCTCGACGGCCACGACGTGCGGATTGCGGCGCAGCTCCGCGACCGCACCGGAGTCCATCGTGGCCGAGAAGCCGCGGGTGGCTCGCTTGTAGCGGTGGCCGACCTTGCCGCCGCGGCGGCCGACGCCGTCCTGCGCGGACTGGATCTGGGACTCCGACGCCGTCTTGTCGAAGGTGACGATCCACTGGTCCTTGATCTGCTTGCCGCGCCAGCCGGCCGCGTCTGCGGTGCCGGTCAGAGCCGGCGTTCCGAGCAGACCCACCAGCACGACACTCGGTACCGCAATCCGCCGTACCCGACCGAAGCAGACCATGACGCCCTCCCCTAACGGCAACGGACATACGGTGCCGCGATCGAGACTGCGGACCTGATGAGCTTCGGTTGCTCTTGAGGGGCGCTTGACCCGAACTCGCCGGGCGATTCCGTGATCGATTCGGACAAGCCGGCGGTTATCGATTCGCCCTTTCGGCCGACGACAGCGAGCCGAAAGTCCGGTCGTTCACGATTCGACGGACGGTGGGCGCAACGGGCGCGGCGTCAGCCGAGGACGGTGAAGGCGTCGACGTCCACGTAGCTGGTGGTCGCCTTGGACCCGTGCTTGCCGAGGACCTTGATCGTGATCGTGTGGGTCCCGGGCGCGAGCTTCGCCGTGAAGACGATGCGGCGGTGCTGGGTCGAACTCGCATAGAGGTCGACCGTGCCACGGCTCTTCCCGTCGACGTAGACCTCCGCCTTGCCGTGGTCCTTGCCGGGCGTGGCGATCCAGGCGATCTGGGTTCCCGTGAACGTCAGGGACGCCGTGGCGTCCTTCGTCCGTGACCTGCGGATGGTTCCGCCGAGTGCATCGGACACCGTCTTGGTGGACCATTTCGTGTTCTTGCCCCACGTCGCTGCGGTCTGCTGATGGACCGTCACCGTGTAGCTAGGGCCGGTAGCCCACTCGCCGACGGCCCCGGCCGTGTCGGTGGCGCGGACGCGCCAGCGCATCGCGGTGCCGGGGGTCACTGCAGGGTCTGCGTCGGCGACGGCGCCCGTCTGCACCGTCTTCCACGCACCGGCGTCCCGCTGCTCTTGGAGTTCGTAGCGGGTGATGGCGTCTCCTTGGGCGTCGCGCCCCGACCAGTCGAGGTCCAGCGTCACCGACGACGACCCGTGCTTCGTCTTCACCGCGGGCAGCTCGGCGACCGGCGCCGTGACGACCGGGGCGGTGTTCGCAACAGGTCCGGCCGCTGCGGCCAGTAGGCCCGGAACGGCCTGCAGCAACCGGTTTGGCGATCCGCTGAGCCCGCTGACGATGTGGTTGATCGAGGACGTTCCGATCAACGCGGCGCGTACCTCGGCCGGCGTGGCGCCGGGATGGGACTGCAGGTACGTGGCCGCCGCGCCCGCCACGTGCGGCGCGGCCATCGACGTGCCGGACAGCGTCTGCTTGGCCGAGTTCGACGCCCTGTCGGCCGACACGATCTCCACGCCCGGCGCGAACAGGTCTAGGCACGGACCGTAGTTCGAGAAGTCGGCGCGGACGTCCTTCTTCGTGAGCGCACCGACCGTCAGCGCGGCCGGCGCCCGCGCGGGGGACCTGTTGCAGGCGTTGGTGTCGTCGTTGCCGGCGGCCACGGTGAAGACGACCCCGGAGGCGATGGAACGAGCCACGGCGTTGTCCAGGGCCGTGCTCGCGCCGCCGACGAGGCTGATGTTCGCCACCGACGGGCCGGAGTGGTTCGCGGTCACCCACTCCACCCCGGCGATGACGTCGGACATCGAGCCTTCGCCCGTGCAGTCGAGCACCCGCACGGGCACGAGCGTCGCCTTCTTCGCGACGCCGTACTTTGTGCCGCCGACGATCCCCGCGACGTGGGTGCCGTGCCCGTCGCAGTCGCTCGTGCCCTTGCCGTCCTTCACGACGGAGTAGCCCGGTTTCACCCGGCCACCGAACTCGTCGTGCGAGGCTCGGATGCCCGTGTCGATCACGTAGACCGTGACGCCGGAACCGGTGTTCTCGTAGCTGTATTTGCCGTTCAGCGGGAGCGTGGCCTGGTCGATGCGGTCAAGTCCCCAGTTGGAAGGGGAGCTCTGCGTCTCGGCGGCACGGACGATCTGGTCCCGCTCGACGGCCAGCACGTGCGGGTCGTCGCGGAGATCGGCCGCCTGCGCGGTGCTCATCGTCGCGGAGAATCCGCGTGCCGCGCGCCGGTACCGGTGCCCGACCTGGCCGCCCTCGTCGCTCACGTCTTGGCCGGCGTCGGCGATCTGCGACTCGGAGGCGGCCGTGTCGAAGGTGACGATCCAGCGATCCTTGGCGGCGGCGGCCACACTGGGGCCGCCGAGAGCCGGCAGGGCGAGCAGGCCAAGGGTCAGCGCACCGGGCACGGTCCACCGGCGCATGCGCGCACACTCAACCACTTACGCCCCCCGACGCTCGCCTTCGGCTCAAGATCCGTGATCGGATCCGTGGACCTGGCTAGCTTCGGCTGGTCTTGAGGCGCGCTTGACCGCCCCGAGGGGACCACATCAGCGCTCGCAGTAGTCCTTGAGCCCCTTGATGCCCTCGGCCATGACGCCGTCGAAGACCGGGCCGAGCTCGTCCGGAGCGACGTCGGCGGCGTAGATGACCAGGGAGCCGTCGCCGTCGGGGAGGACGTCGAAGGTGCCGATGTGGTGGTCGACCGGCAGGCCGGACTTGATCGCGTACTGGAAGCGGCGCAGCTCGTTGTCGCTCGTGACGGTGTCCTCGTTGATCTCGGTGCCATCGCCGAGGGTCACGATCCGACCGGTCGGGGTGGACGACGAAGAGACGATCGGTCCGAACCAGTTGGAGATCGACCCTGCGTCGGCGATGACCTTGAAGACGTCGTCGGGGGCGGCGTTCACGTGCAGGTGGTGACGGACGGTGGCCATCGGGTTTCCTTTCAGCGGGTGGTGGCGAACTCGGCCAGGGGGCCGGGACCGGAGAAGGCGAGGTAGTACTCGGTTCCCCACAGCTTCGCGAAGAGGTCCGGGGGGAGGCGCAGGAAGATGGACTCCTCGGTGATCTGGCTGGCGTGCGCGGCCATGGCCTTGCGCTTCAGTTCGATCCAGGTCCCGACCTCGACGGTCACCATCGAGGCGCCGTCGGCCGAGCCGGCGCGCAGCCCCGACTGACCCTCCATCAGTTCGTCGATGAGTTCGACCTGAGGCTGGCCCATCGTGCCCTCGTAGACCCACAGCGTCTGGCCGTCCTGTTGGGCGAGTTCTGCCGCGCGGCGCCCGACGAGGTGACACTGGCGGTGATCCGGGTGACCGGTGACGCCGAACTCGTCGTAGTTCACGAACGCGTCGGCACCGAGGTCGGCAAGGAAGCGGTGCAGGCGGGCCGCGGCCTCCTCGACGTCGGCCGCGGCGAAGCTCGCGGGCGGGAAGTCGGCGGCGGCCTCGCCGGAGTCCTCGTAGCCGAGGAACTCCACGCGCGCGCCGAGCAGTGCGCCGGCCGCGCGGGCCTCGGCGGCACGCAGCTCG
>JBQTKD010000108.1:0-2892 GCA_052386455.1 Sporichthyaceae bacterium | reverse complement strand
CGCGACGACCGAGGGAGTGGTCCGCGCGCCCTCGGCATTCGCGATGACGGTGGGCTCGCCACCCTCCAGAACGGCCACGACGGAGTTCGTCGTACCGAGGTCGATGCCGACCGCACGTGCCATGGGGATTCCTCCATGCAGAAACAGGTTGAGTTGACTGGACTCAAGGATGACCGATGGAGGCTCCACCCGTCAAATGACTTGAGCGATGTCGACTCAACTCTGCCCTGACCTGGACTATTCCCCGCTATCCCGCCGTCCCGGTGCGCGACACAGTCGTTCCCTTGCCCGCCTTGGAGTACGCGGTGATCTTGATCGTGACCTTCTGACCCTTCTTCAGGTCTCCGAAGGTGGTGGACAGGGTCGTCGGCTTCGTCGTGCGCGTGCCCCTGCCGACGAGCTCCACCGTGTACTTCGTGATGCCGCCCGACGGGACGTACGGCGGGGCGGTCCAGGCGATGTTCACCGCGCCCTTGCGGGAGGTGGCGGTCGCGGTTCCCACCGAGGACGGCCGGTCCGTCCCGCAGGTGAAGAAGCGGACGTCGTCGACCGTCCAGCCGTCGAACGCGATCTGCTTGTCCCCGATGACCCGCCAGCGGAACTGGGCCTTCTTGCCCTTCAGAAAGCTGATGTCGGCCCGGCTGGAGGTGTACCCGGCGCTGTTTCCGGCCCAGCCGCTGTACGCCGTGCCGCCCTCCGGGGTGACGCGCTTGGTCGGCCCGTTCACGTAGTTCGCGGCGGGCAGGAACACCCAGGACCCACCCGGCAGGCGGTACTCCAGCCGTGCACCGTCGTAGTACGGGCCGTTCGGGGCGCCGTCGAGGCGGTACTGGTGCTCGAACCGCAGGAACGAGGACACCCCGTGCGGGATAGGGATGTAGTCGTTCAGCTGCAACGAGCTGGACGTGGCGATGTCCGGCTCGATGCCCCAGACGCTTTTCTCGCCGTGCTTGGCGTACTCGGAGATCAGCAGCCACTGATCCCCCAGCGTCCAGCGCTTCGTGGACAGGTTCTCGAAGCTGTCGCGCAGCACGTAGTCCCCGCGCAGCCCGGGCGGACAGTACCCGGCCTCGGGCGCGATGGCGGCCGCGATGCTCGGCTGCTGGTCCATCTCCACCGCCTTGATCGCGTCGGAGACCTCGATGCAGGTGGTCTCCTTGATCGCGGTGGAACCCGAGCCGGTCCCTACGAGATCGGCGCAGCCCTGCTTGAGCGCGGCCGCCAGGTCCTGGTAGTCCGCGCCCGAGGTCAGCATCCGCTCCACTCGGTAGGTGATCCGCGAAAGCTTCCGGAGGCCGATCGTCGTGATGGTCTGGCCGTTGAAGTCCGTTCCGGTGCCGAGCAGGTAGGCCCACTTGTTGCCGACGCCGCTGTTCACGTGCACGCCGCCGTTGTCCAGGAAGAACAGGTCGGGGTCGTAGAACGGACTGGTCATTCGGTCCGGCTGAGGGGGCGTCAGCGTCAGCGTCGGGTCGGCCATGTTCCGCAGCGGAACCTCGGTGAGCGGGGCGTCCTCGCCGATCACCCAGTCCATCTGCGGACTCGAACCGTTGTAGCCGTTGGTGAGGTCGGCGAGTTCGCCGAAGATGTCCGACAGCGCTTCGTTGATCGCTCCGGATTGGTAGAAGTACAGCAACCGCGAGGTCTTCTCGGTGACGCCGTGGGCGAGCTCGTGGGCCACGATGTCGTCGCCCGCGGTCCAGCCGTCCCCGTAGAACATGCCCTTGCCGTTCCAGAAGGCGTTGGCGAGCAGGCCACCGGCCGGGCCGATCGCGCACTCCTCGTTGTTCGGGCAGAACCGCACGGTGGAGCGCAGCTTCTTCCCGTCTCCCAGGTTCGAGCCGATGAGCGCCGGCAGGTCCAGGCCGACGTACGCGCTGAAGTACCCCTTCGCCCGGGCGGTGTTGTCGAACGCGTTGGCCGCCTCGCCGGACGTCGTCGCGACGTACTGGCCCGGCGCGCAGTCCGGGCCCCCGAGGTCGTTGCTGGGCTTGTTCTTGGTGTCGCAGACCGCCTGGTAGTGGGCGATCATGTTCCAGTGGAACGTCACCAGACCGGTGGCGGCGTCCACGAGCACGCTGCGCCGGATCTCGGCGTCGTTGTCCACCTCGACCCACCACACCGGGCCGGGCCGCACGCCAAGGGTGACCGGCAGCCCGACGAGCGCGGGGTCCAGGTAGGTCAGCTTCGGGTCGCTCGCGTGCAGCGCCTCGCGACGGCCGCCGTCCTCCCGCACGACGAGGTCCAGCGCTGTCTTCGTCGCGCGGTCCGCGGCGACGGCCGGGGCGGGCGGCCGCTCGCCGGCGGGCAACAGCTCTCCGGTGATCGAGCGGAGCCCGCCGCTGCGGTCCATCACGACGGCGAGTTCGCCGCCCATGACAGGCACGCCGCCGCGCAGCTGCTGGAAGCGCGCGAACACGTCCCGGGGGTCCTCGCCCAGGCCCTCGGCCTCGGGGATGAGCTGCAGGTCGCGGCGCGGGTCGATCGCGGCAAACAGGGCGGTGAACCGCTCCAGGTGGGCGCGGGCCATGACCTCGGGGCTGTCCGTGGCCGCGCCGAGTGGCAGCGGGATCGTCTGGCGAGCCGGTGCGCCGACCGACCGGGCCAGCCCGCGAGCGTCGCGCACCACGTTCAGCGCGAACCCGGCGTAGGTCTCGAGCGTCCGCTGCGCAGCCAGCGACGCTGCGCCCGGGTCGAGCGACCGGCCCGGATCGGCCTGGACCGCCTGGTTGCCGAGCATCGCGGCCGCCACCACCGCGACGCCGGCGACGATTCGCCGTGCACGCATTAAGTCTTCTCTTTTCGACGGCTGCCCTACGGCCTGCGGTGAGATGTCGCTCGGGCTCCTCACTCGTCCCTCGCTCGTCGCACTCGCTCAAGAGTCCGGGGAGT
>JBQTKD010000107.1:0-5068 GCA_052386455.1 Sporichthyaceae bacterium | reverse complement strand
CGACCGTCGGCGCTGATCGACGGGTTGTAGCTGTCCTCGCTCGCCTGCCGCCCGCCGGGTCCGACGGACACCCGCTTCGTCGTCCCGGTGCGGGTGTCCTTGACGAACACGTCCCGATGCCGGTTCGTGTCGCCCGGCACCAGATTCGAGGCGTCGGAGGCGAAGGCGATGAACCTGCCGTCGGCGGACAGTGCCGGGGTGTAGCTCGGCGCGTCGGCCTCGTGCGCACCGGCGTCCAGGCTCACGCGTTCGGTGCCGTGTTCCTCGGCCGCGGCGGCGGGGGCGGCGGCTGCGAGGACGAACCCCATCGCGATGGCCGCACTGGCCCACCGACGCCGGTGCGCTGGACGGTCCATCGCCTCACTGTACGCCGCCGTATCGCTCGAACAGCAGAGGGCGGGCCGGTGACGAACTAGACCTTCGCGGTGGTCCGAGTCAGCACCACGACCGCGTACGCCGCGGCGACCAGCCAGGCAGACAGGCCGAGGAAGGCGAAGCCGGCGCCGGCGACGACCAGCCCGGCCGCGACGCCGCCGAGGGCGCCGCTCACGTTCATGGCGACGTCGGCCAGACCCTGTGCGCGGGCGCGTTCGGCGACCGGGAGCGAGTTGGTCAGCAGCACGGACCCGGCCACGAGGCCGCCGCTCCACCCCAACCCGAGCAGTACCAGGGCGACGGCGAGGATCACCGGCTCGTCGTCGCCCGACGACGCCGCCGTCACGGTGGCGGCAAGCATCAGGCCGGACGCGAGCAGCAGCACCCGCAGCGGCCCGAACCGATCGGCCAGGAACCCGAAGACGGGACTGAGCCCGTACATCCCGGCGATGTGCACGCTGATCACCGCACCGACCACGGCCACGCCGTGGCCGCCGTGGTTCAGGTGCACCGGCGACATCGACATGACGCCGACCATCAGCAGGTGGAACACCGCCAGCCCGGCCAGCGCGAGGCGCGCCTCCGCGACCGCGAGCACCGCGCGCGTGGACGCCTCGTGCGCGGCGGGCGGTTCCGGGCTCTGCTCGCGCGCGCGAAGTAGCGGATCGGGGCGCAGGCCCACCAGCACGATGGCCGCGGCCAGCGCGAAGGCGATCGTGCAGCCCACGAACGGGCCGCTCGCCTCGGGCAGGCCGAGCCCGTCCGCCGCCCTGCGCGCGGACACCGCCAGGTTGGGTCCCAGGACCGCCCCGACGGTGCCCGCCCACAGCACGATGCTCAGCGCACGCCCGCGGCGCTCGGGCGGCGCCAGGTCGGTCGCGGCGAATCGGGCCGCCATGCCGGCCGACAGGCCCGCGCCGAGCAGCACCAGCCCGGCGAGAAGCAGCGGCCAGACCTCCAGCCCGACGGCCAGCGCCCCGGTCGCCGTGCCCAGCCCGCCCACGCCGTAGCCCAGCGCGAGCGAGGGCCGCCGACCGGCGCGGTCGGCGATGCGGGCCAGCGTCCACGCCGAGGCCGCCCCGCCCACCGAGGCCGCGGTGAAGGCGGCCCCGCCGACCAGGTCGGAGTCCGCCAGCCGCGCCGCCTCGAGGCTCGCAACGGCGAAGCTCAGCCCGACGGCCAGCCCGCCGAAGATCTGCGCGGCCGCGAGCACGCGCAGCACCCGTGCCTGGACCGGGTCCTCGATCACGACCTGCGGCTGCGGCATGCGACGAATCCTCGCGCAACGTCCGACCACCGGTGAGCAATAGCGCTCGCCCCGTCGGACGTCCGGGGGAACCTACCCTCGCAGGAAGACGTCCCCGACGCGGTTGCGGTCGTCGGCGACGAGGTTGTCCGCGTCGGAGGCGAAGGCGGTGCGCGTCCCGTCCGGGCTCATCGCCGGGTTGTAGCTCAGCCCCGTTCCCTGCGCCCCGGACACGCCCACGCTCAGCCGCTTGGTCGTGCCCGCGGCGAGGTCTCGGACGAACACGTCGCGTTCGTTGTTGGTGTCCCCGCGGACAAGGTTGTCCGCGTAGGACACGAACGCGATGCGGGTGCCGTCGGCGCTGATCGACGGGCCGTAGCTCTCCCGCGTTCCCTGCTCGCCGGCCTGCCCGACACTGACCAGTTCGGTACGACCGGTGGCCGTGTCGTGCACGAAGACGTCGACCAGGCTGTTCACGTCGGGACTGGCCGAGGCGAGCGGGTCGAACATCTTCGGGAAGGCGTCCGGCAGCGGATCGTGCCCGGCCAGCGAGTAGGCCATCGACTCGAACGCAACGAACCGGCCGTCGGCGCTGATGGAGGCCGCGTCGCTGTCGTGGTTGGACTCCCCACCGGCGCTGTTAACGCTGACGCGGCGGGTCGTGTTGGTCGCGCGGTCCCGCACGAAGACGTCCTCGCGCTGGTTGGTGTCGCCGACGACGAGATCGGGCGCCGCGGACGTGAAGGCCACGTGGCGTCCGTCGTAGCTGATCGCCGGAGATCCGCTGCTGCCCGAGGCCATGCCGCGCAGGCCGCGGCTGACCCACTCGACCTTGCCCGTGGCGCGGCTCCACGCGTAGACCTCGACCTGCGCCCGGTCGGGGTGCAGGTCCGGTGCGCCGCTCTCGAACGCGACGTGCATGCCGTCGCCGCTGATCACCGGGTAGCCGCTGTGCCCGTGCAACTGCCCGCCGTCCGGCCGGACGCTGATCAGCAACGTGGCGCCGGACTGCAGGTCGCGCAGGAAGACGTCGAAGCGGCCGTTCGTGTCGCCGGGGACGAGGTTGTCCGCAGTGGAGTCGAAGGCGACGAAGCGACCGTCGGCGGAGATCGACGGGTTGAAGCTCGGGCCGTTGCCCTGCTTGCCGTTGCTGGCGACGGAGGCCCGCTCGATGCGACCGGTCTGCACGTCGCGGACGAAGACGTCGCGCTCTTTGTTGGTGTCGCCCGGGACGAGGTTGTCGGCGTCCGACACGAACGCGACCCAGCGGCCGTTGGCCGACAGCGACGGGCTGTGGCTGGGCGCGTTGGCCTCGTGCGCCTGCGCGTCCAGGTTGATCCGCTGGGTCCAGTCGCGCAGAACCGCGGCGGACGCGTGGGGGGCGGCCTGCACGCCGACCGCCATCGCCAGGGCCGTCAGGGACGCGGCAATCCATCGACGCGAAGATCGTCGATCGGCCACGAGTCGACGGTAGGTCGGCTACCTGGAAACGGCTGTGGTCTAGGAGACATCGGCGTGGCGAGTCGTTATGGGACCGATCACACGCACGATCAGCGGTCGTCTGCGAGGACCGGCTCGGGCAGTGTGCCCGCGTTGTGCTCGACGATGGCCCAGCGATGGGTGCGCTGCGCCAGCAGGCTCCACGAGCAGTTCGAGAGCACGCCCAGCGCGCTCCAGTGCTCTGGCGGGAGCCCGCACATCGAGCCGATGAGCACGCGGCCGGACCCGCCGTGGGTGACGGCGACCAGGGTGTCGTCCGGGCCGAGGTCGGCGAGCGCGGCCCGAGTGGCCGCGAGCGCGCGCTCCGCGACCTCCTGCATGCTCTCCCCGCCACCGCGCCGCTCGAGGTCGCCGCGCAGCCAGGCCTCCTCCTCGCCGGGGAAGCGCTCCGCGACCTCCTCGCGGGTGAGGCCCTGCCAGGTGCCGAGGTAGGTCTCCCGCAGCCCCGGGTCGTGCTTCACCTCGAGCCCCGTGAGGGCGGCGAGTTCGGCGGCCGTGTTCGCGGCGCGCTTCAGGTCCGAGGCGACGATCGCCGCGGGCTTGAGCCCGGTCAGGATGCGCGCGGCGGTGCGCGCCTGCACCACGCCGACCTCGTCGAGTTCGACGTCGCTCTGGCCCTGAAAGCGCCCGGCCAGATTCCACTGCGTCCGGCCGTGGCGCCAGACGACAACTCGCTGAGGCATCAGCCGGTGGCGCGCGGGCCGTCGCGGCCGATCCGCACGGACTCCGGCAGCTCGACGGTCGGGCAGTCCTTCCAGAGCCGCTCGAGCGCGTAGTACAGGCGGTCCTCGGTGTGCTGGACGTGCACGACGAGGTCCCCGTAGTCGAGCAGCACCCAACGGCCCTCGCGCTCGCCCTCGCGCCGGATCGGGCGCTCGCCGAGGTCCTTCAGCTTGTGCTCGATCTCGTCGACGATCGACTTCACCTGGCGGTCGTTGCCCGCGGAACAGAGCAGGAAGATGTCGCAGATGAAGAGTTGGTCGCTGACGTCGAAGGCCAGGATGTCCTCGGCCAGCTTGTCCGACGCGGCCAGCGCCGCAGCAACGGCAACTTCCACCGCGCGTTCGGATGCGGTCAAGAGGGCTCTCCAGGGTTGTGGGACGTCAACGCCGCATTGTCCCACGTCCGATGACCACGGCCACGTCGGCGCCGAACGGCACCTCCCCGCCGACCTGGACCGCCGAAGCCGGCAGCCCGAGCAGGTCGGCGACGTCCGCGCCGAGCGCCGCCGCGTTCGGCGTGCCCGTGCGGACGACCACGGAGGACGCGGCGCCCGCCGCCGCGGCCCCCGCGGCGATGTACTCGTACCCGGCGCCGACCACGTCTGCACGCACGTCGGCCACCTCGACGGTCTCCCCCGGCGCGATGAACACGGCAATGCGCGGAGTGGTGTCGCTGCGGCCACCGCCGGGCTCGCCACCGAGGAGTTCGCGGATCACCGGTCCCGCCTCCTTGGGGTCGAGTCGGGTCCCCGAGCCGTCGAGTGGCAGGGGGCGCACGACGAGGGCGCCCCGTGCGTGCTCGCGCGACAGCCCGCTCAGCACGGCTGCGAGCCGGGCGACGGGCAGACCCGGCGCGTCCAGCACGCCGAGGTCGGCGAGGAGGTCGTTCACGCTGGTGAACCCGGTCGGCAACGCCTTGACGAGCGAATCGAGGACCTCTCCGGCTCCCGCGGCGCCGCCGGCGGCACGGGCGACCGCGGCGGTCCCGTCCAACGTCTGGCCGAACGTGGGGCGCAGCCCGCCGAGCCGGTCTACGAGCGTGGCGAAGTCCGAGGTGGAAACGACCCACGTGCCCGCGAGCGACACCCCCAGGAGCTCGCCGAGTGCATCGCGCGACAGCGTCGGTCCGGCGTCTACCAGAGCGGAGCGAACCGTCGAGGTGGCCACGCCCTCCACCGACAGCTCGAGAGTCGGCCCGATCGCGACGATCGCGTCGCCGAGGTCG
>JBQTKD010000106.1:0-3780 GCA_052386455.1 Sporichthyaceae bacterium | reverse complement strand
AAAATAAGCGCCAAGGTTTCTAACCAGCGCGACCTCGCTCTTGCTGCCTAAGTAAGAGCCACATGAGGTCTGTCAGCCCGGGGAGTGCCTTCGACCCGGTGTCTGGCATCAGCTAGAGGGCTTACGTGCGGGTTCGGTCGCGGGACCCGTACGGACACCGAACAGCGACTGAGCCCGTCGGACAGCTTGCCTGTGTGACTGTCCGGGGCCGAGAAAATCAGCAGCAGGCTGCGCCCGGAGAAGACCTGAAGCGGTGCCGTAGGACGCGGGTTCAATTCCCGCCACCTCCACGATGGACGAGCCGTGGTCGACGCTTCGCGTCTTCCCCGGCTCGTTCCGGTTTTTATTGCGCGACTTCGTCGCGCGAGCGGGGGCTTCGCCACCCGCACCCCCTTTCCCGTGGTTCGACGACGACTTCGTCGCGCCGGCGGGGGCTTCGCCACCCGCACCCCCTAGCCGCCTGACCTGCGCAGACGCGGCAGTGCGCACCGTTGGGCGCCCTTCGAATTTCACGCCGAGAACGTGCGGTATTCACCATGGAATTCGTCGAAAGTCCCACGAACTCCGATACGCGCAAAGGCTGGTTCCGCAATTGCTTTGGGAACGCGTCGCGGCTCGATTCCGCGAATAGTGTCCGCATTGCCGGACCCCCTATCGCCGGCGTCTGCCGAGTTATTTGCACGGAGGAACTCCGCATGCACGAGCGCGCCCCGACCAGTTGCAGGTGCTCGTTCGCCCGTGGCTGCGACGGCCGGAGTCGCGTAGTCGGGTGGGTGCGTACCGGCGTGCTCCTCGCAGCGGCAGCGGCCGTCGGGCTCTCGGCGACGCTGGGCGCCGCGCCGGCCCGCGCGGCCGGCCTGGAGAAGGTCCAGATCATCGGCCACCGCGGCGGCAACGACTTCGGCCCCGAGCACGCGATGAGCACCATGAAGCACTCCATCGACGTGGGCGCCGACGCGATCGAGATCGACATTCGCTTCACCTCGGACAACGTGCCGGTCCTGATGCACGACTGGACGCTGGACCGCACCACCGACTGCACCGGGCCCGTGAACGCCGTGACCCTGGCCGACCTGCACTCGCAGTGTCGGCTCGACGGCGTCCCCGAGGACGTCGCAACCCTCGAGCAGGCACTGGAACTCTTGGCGCCCTCCCCGATGCACATCTACCTGCACGTCAAGCAGACCAACCGCGACGACCAGCTCCGAATCCTCGTCCAGACGATGGAGAAGTACGGCATCAACGACGGCGAGAAGGCCACCACGATGGGCGACAACGAGAAGCTGCTCGCCCGGCTGCAGGCCGCCGGCTCGCAGCGTCTCGGCCTGGTCTTCAACCAGCCCGGCGGCTGGTCCGCGAACTACCCGGTCCTCATCGCGTACAACACCCCGCTTCCCCGCGAGCAGGTCCTCGCGGCCCAGCGGCGCGGCATCCTCGTCCTGGCGGTGCAGGACCACCTGCTGACCCTGCCCGGCCTCCTGGACGGCGTCAGCGGCATCGACGGCTACATGGCCAACCACCTCGACGCGACGCTGCAGCACCTCGGCCGGTTCAAGTCCCCCGACGGCAGCGCGCCCGTCCGGCCGCGCTCGCTCTCCCCGAACGCCCCGCCCAGCGACCACTTCCCGATGACCGGGCTGGACGGCGCCTAACCCGCGTCACACGAGTCACCCGTACGGGCGAGCGCGAATCCGGAACGGAACCGCGCTCGTCCCACGGGTATGGGGAACTTCCGTCGCACCCTCCGCAAGCCGTTCCGTGGCGACACCGGCGCGGTCGTCAAGGCCATGCTGGCTGCCGCCGTGCTGGCCGGTCCCGCACTGGCCGCCGGTGCCTCCGCCCAGGCGGCGCCTGAGCCCGCGGTCGCGGCCCCGCCGCCCGTGCTCGCGCCCGTCAAGGCCCCGCTCGCCCTCCCGAGCCCGCAGATCATCGGGCACCGCGGCGCTCGCGACCTCGGCCCGGAGAACACGCTCGAAGGGATCCGCGCGGCCTTCCTGGCCGGAGCGGACGCCGTCGAGTTCGACGTCAACTTCACCCGCGACCGCCGGATCGTGCTGATGCACGACTGGGAACTGCAGCGGACCACCAACTGCGCCGGCGTCGTCACGCGCAAGACCTACGCCCAGATCGCGAAGTGCCACACCGCCAACGGCGCGAAGGTTCCGTCGCTGACCGCCGCACTCGCCGAGGTGGCGGCCCACCACGGGCGCGCCTACGTCCACGTCAAGCGGGCGCAGAACCTCGTCGAGGCGCGCAAGCTCGTCCGGTTGGTCGCAGCATCTGGCCTCGGCAAGCGCGCGACGTTCATCGCCAGCCACCAGGTCATCCTGGACCGCCTCGAGACCGCCGGTGCCAAGCGCCTCGGCTACGTCTTCCAGGATCCGGCGGGCTGGAAGACCGACTACCCCGTGCTCGTCCCCTTCAACGTGCGCATCACCAAGGCGCTGGTCGCCCAGGCCCGCCAGCGCGGCCAGTTCGTCGTCGCGGTGGAAAGCCGCCCGTTCGGGGTGGCGCAGGTGGCAACGCTCGGCCTGAGCGGGTTCATGGCCAACGACCTCGAGCGAAGCCTGTGGGAGCTCGCCGGCCAGGCGCCGAAGTTGCGCGACAACGGCTGGGGCTAGTCAACCCCGGACCACAGGCGGGTCTAACAGGTCTTTGCCTGCACGACGGTATGTCCGAAATCGTCGTCGTTGCGAACCAAGTTCCGCTGCCAGGGTGCTGAGCGAGCGGGCAATTCCCCCTACCCGGGACAGATCGCGGATGAGGATCAATCCGCTGACATCGTCCCTGGGGAGGGAACTGCATGGCGCACTCCATGCGCAGAGTTGCCACGGGCACTCTGCTCACCACGATGGCCGCGGGCGCAGCCATCGCCTACGGCCCGGCCGCCCAGGCCGCGACCGACAAGCCCGAGATCATCGGGCACCGCGGCGGGGTGGACTGGGGCACCGAAAACTCGGTCCGGACCATCAAGCACGCCTTCGCGTCCGGCGCCGACGCCGTCGAGATCGACGTGCAGTGGACCAAGGACCTGCGCACCGTGGTCATGCACGACAACACCATGAACCGGACCACGAACTGCTCCGGCACGGTCACCACGATCACCTACAAGAAGTTCCGCTCCTGCAAGCTCAACGACGGCACCACCGCCCCCAACGTGTACGAGGCCCTCATGGCCGTTCGCGACGCGGGCAAGCGGGTCTACGTGCACGTGCGCGGTCTGGACTCCAAGACCAAGGTGGACAAGCTCGAACGGGCGCTGGAGAAGTACGGCCTGAACAACACCGAGGACACCGTCGTCATCTCGACGAACAAGGCCTACCTCAACATCTGGAAGAAGTACGGCGGGGAGACCCGGCGCGGGTACCTGTTCAACCACGCCGACGGCTGGGACGCCAACTACTCGGTCCTGCTGCCCTACGACATCCCCGTGACCCGGGAGAAGGTCGACAAGGCCCAGCGCGGCGGCCACCGCGTCGTCGTGGTGGAGAACCACCCCGTTCAGTTGAAGAACGTGCTCAACGTGGACCTCGACGGCTTCATGGCCAACGGCCTCCAGGCCGCACTGCTCAAGCTCGGCCGCGCGCTGCAGGGCGTCACCGACCAACTCGACAGCCTCAACGGCAGGGCCGACGAGGCCGCCGGAGGCGGCATCAGCTGATGTGATGAAGGAGCGGGGCCTCCGCTCCTGGTGAGCCCCCGGCGGATGCTGGGGGTGCTCATCTCGACCGATCGAGGAGGCCCCTTGTGAGCGAACAGTACGCAGGACGGCAGTTCGTG
>JBQTKD010000105.1:0-33458 GCA_052386455.1 Sporichthyaceae bacterium | reverse complement strand
GCGTTCCCTGTCGCTGTCGAAGATCGCCTCTGCCCTGCGCCGCGGCGGGCGGCAACGCAACATCGAGGCCCGCGCCGAGGCGATCCGGAGCGCCCTGCGCGTCCCGCAGCTGGAACAACCCGCCTTGGTCGCCGAGGCGTTCGGGGCCACCGTGAACGCCTACGTCGCTGTCCTGGCAGCTGGGATCGCGCAACTACGTGTCCTGGAAGGGCAGTTGGAGGCGTCTTTTGGCCGGCACCCGGCCGCTGAGATCGTGCTGTCCCAGCCGGGACTGGCTTTGACACTCTGATTTGGCCCCACCGTGCCGGCCTGATCTGGCCCCACCTGTGACACGCCGAGGGGCTGGAATGCCGGCTTGATTTGGCCCCACCCCGCGAGCGTCGTGGCGTTGTCCACGGTGTCGCGGGAGGGCCGGTTCGGTGAGGTCGAGGGTGGAGTTGTTCGAGACGATCCGGCGCGACCACCGCCGGGAGGATCTGTCGATCCGGGCGTTGGCCGATCGGCACGGGGTGCATCGGCGCACCGTTCGCCAGGCGTTGGCCGCGGCGATGCCGCCGGAGCGCAAGTCGCCGGCGAGGGCGGCGCCGAAGATGGATCGGGTCAAGCCGTTGATCGAGGCGATGCTGCGCGAAGACCTGGACGCGCCGCGCAAGCAGCGCCACACCGCCCGGCGGGTCCTGGCCCGCTTGATCGACGAGCACGCGGTGACCGACGTCTGCTACTCCAGCGTCCGGGAGTACGTCGCGCTCGCGCGGCCGCGGATCTGGGTCGAGGCCGGTCGTGGGCCGGCGTTGGGGTTCGTGCCCCAGACCCACGAGCCGGGCGGGCAGGCCGAGGTCGACTTCGCCGACCTGTGGGTCGACTTGGTCGGGGTGCGCACGAAGCTGCACCTGTTCACGCTGCGCATGTCGTTCTCCGGCAAGGCGGTGCACCGGGTCTTCGCCACGCAGTCGCAGGAGGCGTTCCTCGAAGGGCACGTGCACGCCTTCGAGGTGCTGGGCGGGGTGCCGGTCGAGCACATCCGCTACGACAACCTCAAGGCCGCGGTCGCCCGCGTGCTGTTCGGCCGCGACCGCACCGAGTCCGCCCGCTGGGTGACGTTCCGCTCGCACTACGGCTTCGACGCGTTCTACTGCCAACCCGGCGTCGAGGGCGCGCACGAGAAGGGCGGGGTCGAGGGCGAGGGCGGCCGGTTCCGGCGCACCCACCTGGTCCCGGTCCCGCGCATCGACTCGGTCGCGGAGCTGAACGAGCGACTGGCCGGCTACGACCTGGCCGACGACGCCCGACGCATCGACGCGCGGGTGCTGAACGTCGCGGACTCCTTCGCCCTCGAGGCGCCACTGCTGCGTCGGCTGCCGGGCGAGGCGTTCGAGACCGGGCTGGTGCTGACCCCGCGGGTCGACCGCTACTCGCGGGTGACGGTGCGTCAGTCCCACTACTCGGTCCCGGCGCGGTTCATCGGATGGCGGCTGCGCGCGGTGCTGCGCGCCACCGAGCTGCTCGTGTTCGACCGCGGCAAGGTGGTGGCCCACCACCAGCGGGCCGTGACCCGTGGGACGCAGAGCCTGGCCCTGGACCACTACCTGGAGATCCTGGCGCGCAAGCCCGGCGCTCTGCCCGGCGCGACCGCGCTGGTCCAGGCCCGTTCCAGCGGCGCGTTCACCTCCACGCACGAGGCGTTCTGGGCAGCGGCCCGAAAGGCCCACGGCGACGCCGCCGGAGCGCGGGCCCTGATCGGGGTTCTGCTGCTGCACCGGCACACCCCCGCCGAACACGTGCTCGCCGGAATCGTCGCCGCGCTCGGCGTCGGGTCCACCGACCCCGAGGTCGTGGCGGTCGAGGCCCGCAAGGCCGCCCGCCCCGCCGACGCCGGCGTAATCGTCGACCTCGCGCAGCGGCGCCTGCCGGCCGACATCCGCCCTGCACCGGATCTGAACCCCTACGACGACCTGCTCACCGGAACGGACCAGACATGACCACCACCAGTTCCGCGGCGCGCAATCCGGGCCTGTCCGAGCACGCGGTCGAGGCCGCGATCGACTCGGCCACCCGGCTCCTGCGCCTGCCCACCCTGCGCGAACGCTACGGCGAGATTGCCGACGCCGCGGCCCGAGAGAAGCTGACCTACCGCTCGTTCCTGGCCGAACTGCTGCTCGCCGAGTGCGACGACCGAGACGAACGCAGAGCCGCTCGGCGCATCCACGAAGCAGGCTTCCCGCGCCCGAAAACCCTCGCGGAGTTCGACTTCGCCGCCAACCCGGCCATCAACCCCGCACTCATCGGCACGCTCGCCTCCGGGGCCTGGATCGCCAAGGGCGAGTCCCTCTGTCTGATCGGGGACAGCGGCACCGGCAAGAGCCACCTGTTGATCGCCCTCGGAACCGAGGCGGCGCGCACCGGCCGCCGGGTCCGCTGCACCCTCGCGGCGAAGCTGGTGAACGAACTGGTCGAGGCCGCCGACGAACGCCAACTGTCCCGCACCATCGCCCGCTATGGCCGGGTCGACCTTCTTTGCATCGACGAACTCGGCTACATGGAACTCGACCGGCGCGGCTCCGAGCTGCTCTTCCAGGTCCTGACCGAACGCGAGGAACAGGCCGCCGTGGCCATCGCCAGCAACGACAGCTTCAGCGCCTGGTCCAAAACCTTCACCGACCCCAGACTCTGCGCCGCCATCGTCGACCGGCTCACCTTCGGCGGAAACATCGTCGAGACCGGCACGGCCAGCTACCGCCTGGCCCAGGCCCGCTCACGACGAGGTGGGGCCAAATCTAGCCGGCAGGGTGGGGCCAACTCAGGTTGACATCGCCAGTTCTCCCGATGGACGACCTGCCCCTGCGAGCCGTGCGTCCGCGAGTTGCGCCGAGTGCAGAAGCAGCGCAACGCCGGCGTCCTTCCCGCCGTCCGCAGCGCCGAGGCGTGGGCCCAGGTGGACGGCTTCCTGCGCGCGGGATGGTCGCCCACGGCCATCGCTTCGGCTGCCGGAATCTCTGGACGAACCGTCATCGCTGCCGTGCGCCGACGCCGCCTCACCGGCCAGGACACGACGTGGTCCTTCGGCCACGCCGAGCGCCTGCTCGCCCTGACCCCCGATGCCGAACCCGCCGAGGGGTTCGTCAACGTCGTCGGCGCGCGTCGAAGGCTCCGCGCGCTCGCCTGCCTGGGCTGGTCCGTCGCCGAGATCTCGGCGACGATCAACGGCATCGACGGAGCGACTCCGGTGGGGGAGTCCACGCTATTCGCGATCCGCGGCGCCCGTACGACATCGGGAATTCGCTTCAACTTCGACCAGGCGATCCGATCCGCTTACGACGAACTGTCGATGCGTCAGGCCCCGGAGGGCCGCTCGGCGACGAGAGCCCGTGCGCACGCCCTGCGCGGCGGCTGGATCCCTCCGCTCGCCTACGACGACGAAACGATCGACGACCCCAGCCCGCTCGTGGAGCGTCTCGCCCGGCACGCCGTGCCCGACGACTCCTATCCAACGTCAGGAGACTCGGCATGCGCACCTTTGCGAGCATCGAAGAATTCGTCACAGCGGCAGGTACCGAACTCGGCACGTCGGACTGGCTGACCGTCGACCAGAAGCGGATCGACGCGTTCGCCGAGGCGACCGGCGACTTCCAGTGGATTCACGTCGATCCGCAACGCGCAACGGAGGGCCCGTTCCGCACGACGATCGCGCACGGACTGCTCACGCTCTCGCTGTACGGCGGGCTGATGCAGACCATCTACGAAGTTCGTCAGGTCAGGATGGGCGTCAACTACGGTCTCAACAAGGTGCGCTTTCCGGCCCCGGTGCCCGTCGACTCCCAGGTCCGGCTGTCCCTCGCCCTAGGCGACGTCTCTCGTCTCGACGAACGGACCG
This sequence comes from Sporichthyaceae bacterium, assembly GCA_052386455.1. GTDB lineage: Bacteria > Actinomycetota > Actinomycetes > Sporichthyales > Sporichthyaceae > JBQTKD01. Next base: position 29,587 of record JBQTKD010000105.1, on the reverse strand, counting down.
TGCAGGCCATCGTGCTCGGAACGCTCGAAGTCCGCGGTGCCGCGAAACCCGCCTGTGTCTTCGAAGGCGTCGTTCGCTACTCCTGAGGGTTTCAAGTGAGCTCGATCGGCAGCGGGGATACGACTTCGCCGCTGCGGTCCGGGTCGGAAAGAGTCCGTGTTGAGCGACGCATCTCCGCCGTCGGCGGCCTGTCGGCGGCGCCGATACGCACGCTGGACGACCTGCACGTGCCGAACGTGTGTGCTGCAACTGCGCCGCGTTCAAAAGTACAGCAACGTGGGAGTGCTGCCGCCTACGCGCAGCGCCGAGGCGTGGGCGAGGGTGGACGAGCTCTCAGCCGCCGGATGGAGCCCGTCCGCCATCGCCAGCGCATCGCAGCTTGCTCCGCGGACCGTCCTGGCGGCGATGCAGCGCCGACGGGCCACCGGGATAGAGCCGACCTGGCTCTACGGTCACGCCGAGCAGATCCTCGGCGTGAGACCGAGCGTTCAACCGCTCGCGGGATTCGTTTCGGTCGTCGGATCTCGCCGCCGGCTGCGGGCCCTGGCGTGTCTGGGCTGGTCCGTCGTCGACATCTCCGCAGCGATCGAGGCTGCACCCGGCGCACAGCCCGTCGGCCTGTCGACGCTGGCCACGATTCGTAGCGGTCGCACGAACGGGGGAATCAGACCGCAGTTCGACCGCAGCATCCAGGCCGCCTACGAGTCGCTCTCCATGCAAACGGCCCCCGAAAGTCGTTGGTCTACGCGCACGCGATCGCATGCAGTGCGGAACGGCTGGGTACCGCCTCTCGCCTACGACGACGAAGATCTCGGCCACTCGGACCCCGTCGTCGATCGGCGTGCGCGCAAGGCCGCAAGCCTGCCGTCCCGACCGCGGGAGGCCCGGGCAGGAGAGCGCCCTCAGTAGGCTGAAGCCGATAGATCCAAGCCCAGCGCCCGCATCTTGCGGTACAGCGTCGAGCGTGCGATGCCCAGCGCCTCCGAGGCCTGGAGCTTGTTCCCGTTCGCGTCGCGCAGGGCATTGAGGATCGCCTTCACCTCGGCCTGCTCCAGCGCGGCAAGTCTGCGTCGCGCGGCTCCGGCCACGATGTCCGGCGGCAGGTCCTTGGCGCCGACGTAACCCGTTCGTCCGGTGCCGAGCACTCGGCGTACCACGGCTTCGAGAGAGGTGACGTTTCCCGGCCAGTCCAGGCGACCGAGCGCCTGCACGGCGTCCGGCATCCAGCGAATGGGTGGCCGGTCGCCGCAGAAGCGGGCAGTTAGCGCCTGCAGCAGGGCAGGGAGGTCCTCTGTCCGTTCGCGGAGGGGCGCCACCTCCAGCACCGAGCAGAAGGTGTCCACGAGCGGATTGTGCGAGCTCGCGTCGACGGGGCCGTGCTCGGATGTCGCAACCACGCGCCCGTGTGCCCGGCGGGTGAGGGCGGCATCGGTCGCCCTGGCGGGCTCGCTGTTCAAAAGATCGATGTGACGGAGGATCAGCACCTCGTCGGACCCACTGCGCTGCTCGACGGCACCCACCCACCGTTCGAAACCGAGAGAAGCAAAGTCTCGAGCGTCGAGCACTCTGAACCGTCCGTCTCCGGCTACCGCACGGGCCACGGCGGTCCGGCCGGTCCCGGGCTCGCCGACGACCAGTACTCGGTCTGCGCTGTGCAGGCTCTGGGCCTGCGTGCACAACTGTGTCCACCGCCGTCCGACTCCGACCAACCCCGGAAGGCTCGCCGAGGGCGTGGGCGGACGAGTCGGCTCGTGATCGTCGCCCACCTGCTTGAGCGCCAGCACGGCACCGATCGTGTCGCCGCCGTCGATGACTGGGTGGGTGCTTACCGAGACCTGGATTCCCGTAGCCAGCGTGAGGACGTGCGTGTCCCCGTCGGGGCGGCGGACCGCCCGTGCCGCGTGCTCCCACAGCAGCGCCTGGTCCGTAGAGCCCAGCAGGCGCGCGGCGGCGGCGTTGCTGATGATCGTGTGCTGATCCAGGGTGACCAGCGGATGCCGGGTATCCCGGTTGTGCGCAAGGTAGGACTCCAACAGGAGCCGTTCGCGTCGGCACGCGGCGTCCCGCAGAGCGTCTTCGACCTCGCGAACCAGATCGACGACCCATGGAAGGATGGCGTCGTTGGTGTCGGAGAGCCAGCAGGTCACGTCGAGAGTGCCCAGCGTCCGCCGGCTGACGGGGTGGACGATCGGCGCGCCTGCGCAGGTGAGGTCGTGGAACGCCTCCGCGAAGTGTTCGGGTCCGCGCACCAGCACGGGGGAGCCGGACGACAGGGCGATGGCGCTGGTCGTGCCGACGTGCGACTCCGCGACGGAGAACTGCGGCGCGACGGTCAGGGAGTCGAGGCGCGCGGAGAGCCCGCTGTCGGAGGTCCATCGCCGAAGGAGGCGGCCCTCCTGATCGGTCAACGCCAGCGCGCAGCCGCGTTGGTCGACGGCGGCGCGGTGCCGCTGGACCAGGGGTTCCGCGACACGGGTGAGAAAGCTGTCGAGTTCGACGTCTGGATAGAAGGCAGGTGCGACCCGGTCCGGCTCGAGGCCCTGCATGCGGGAGCGCCGCCACGACTCGTAGACGACGGATCGCACTGGACCGGGACTTGTGGCGGGCATGCGGGCGCCCTGCTCGCCGAGCACTTCGCGTGCGCCGTGTACAGCCCTGGCCCACTCGTTCATGCCGAGCCTCCGATCCGCGCCGATGCGGATCGCCATCGTCACTCCACTATTGACAAGATGTCAATAGGCAGATTGACGGGTCAGCGGGCGAGGTAGCCGCCGTCGACCGGGACGAAGGCACCGGTGACGAACGAGGCCGCGGGCGAGCAGAGAAACGCCACCACTGCAGCTACTTCCTCCGGTCGACCGAGTCTTCCCATCGGATGCGCGGCAACGAGATCGGCCTTGGCGTCGTCGTCGAGGGAAGAGAGCAGTGGAGTGTCCACGAAACCGGGTCCAACGAGGTTGACGCGGATGTTGCGTCCGGCGTAGTCGAGCGCGGCAACCCTCGTCAGGCCCAAGAGTCCATGTTTGGCAGCTACGTACGACGCAGCACCGGGGCTGGCAACCGCGCTCATCACCGATCCGACGTTCACCACCGCTCCGCCGTCTGCCATCCGCGCCAATTCCGCTCGCATGCTCAAGAAGGCGCCATCGAGATTGACGGCCTGCACCCGTCGCCACCGCTCCAGCGAACTCCCGCCGACGGGCGCGAGTTCCAACGCGCCGATTCCGGCGCAGTTCACAGCGACGTCCAACGCGCCGAAGCACTCGATCACGTGGCGAACCATCGCCTCCGTGTCCTCCTCGGAGGTGACGTCGGCACGAACGATTCGCACCCGTTCTCGGCCCTGTTCGGCCGCCTCTGCGCCGTCCACGTTTCGGTCGGCGGCGACGACGCGAGCACCGGCGGAGGCCAGCGCCCGGACACAGGCAGCGCCGATACCCGAGGCGCCGCCGGTCACCAGCGCGACCTTGCCGGTCAGGTCCAGCTGCACCGCGTGCTCCCTCGGTCCGGTGTTTCGGCGACCGTAGAGGAACCGAGGTGCCCACGGGTGTGCCATTCCGCGTCACCGCGTAGCGGACTGCGACATCCGGGGCGGGACGCGCAGTGGTTGGTTCGTCGGGTGACCGTTGCCTCCGAATCCTCCGGCTCCAACGCCGACCTGATCGGCCTCGATACTTTGCACGCCCTCGACGGGCTCCGCCTTCCCGGTGGCCGATTGGCCATCGCGGCCTACGAAAGCGCGCTGGCCGACCACGCCCTCCTGGCCCCCGACGTGGACACCGGATCGGCGCATCCGTTCTGGCTGCTCGTCCTCGCCCTGCGCGGGATGGGCGTCGACGTCGACCAGTTGTGTGCGATGCTCGAGAAGCGCCCCGACGACACCCTGCTCTTCGGGACGTGCGAACTGGCTCAGTCCCGAGCCATCCGCGTCGGGCGTTTCTTCGACACGACCGCGGTCATCGGGCCGGTGGAACGCAAGCACTCTCGCAGCGGTGCGGTGCTTGACCTGGTCACGGTTCGAGTAGCTGCGTACGACGTCGACGATCCGGATCCGACCCCCATCGGCGAGGTGGCCATGGGCTACATCTTCAAGCGGGCGACCCGATGATTCCGATGATCGGCGATGCACTTCCAGGGCTGCGGGTGGAAGCGGTGGAGGCGGACCACATCCGAATCTTGGCGCTGATCTTGGCCGACCCCAATCCGATCCACTTCGACCTGGAAGCGGTCGCGGCGGCCGGACTCGGCGACCGCGAGGTCAACCAGGGCGGCACGACCATGGCGTGGATCGCGAACATGCTGATCGCCTGGGCGGGCTCGCGTTCCGCCGTGCGCCGACTCGACTGCCGGCTCGCGGCCAACGTCTTCGCCGGGGACCGGGTGAGCGTCGGCGGGACCGTCGTCGGCGTGCGGTGCGGCGACGGGGAGCACCTGGTGGACTGCGACGTCTGGGCCGAACTGGCCAACGGCATCCGTCCCGTCACCGGTCGAGCAACCGTGGGGCTGCCGATCGACGGTCAGTAGGAACGCGGCAGGCCGAACGACTCCGCCAGGTTCTGCCGCGCGACCTCGTTGCTGATCGGCGCGATGCGAAACTGGCGCAGGTCGCGCCAGAAGCGTTGGGCGTGGGTTTCGGCCGCGATGCCCATGCCGCCGAGGATCTGAATTCCGCGGTCGGCGGCGGAAACCGCCAGTTCCGAGGCCACCACCTTCACCATGTTGGCCTCCTGGTGACAGGGCAGCCCCGCTGCCTCGCGCCAAGCGGCGTCGAAGACCATGAGCTCGCACTGTTTCTGGCCCAGCGCCGTGTCCGCGATGTAGTGCTGGATGATCTGGTGCCCCCCGATCGGCTTGCCGAACGTCGTCCGCGTCTTTGCGTACTCCACCGACTCCGCGAGGATCCCGTCGATCATGCCGAGCGCGAGCGCTCCCGCCATGATCCGCTCGTTGTTGAGCGACGCGAGCAGCACGCGAAAGCCACGGTGTTCCTCGCCGAGCAACTGCGAATCGGGGACGAACACGTCGTCGAGAAACACCTCGCACGACCCCATCGCGCGCATCCCCAGCTTGGGGATGTGACGCATCTCGATTCCCGGCGAATCGGTGGGTACGAGCAGCAGCGTCGTGCCTGCGCGCCCGTTCGTTCCGGCATCGCCGCTACGTGCCAGCAGCAGCAGGTAGGTGGCCTCTTTCGCGCCCGTCGACCACATCTTCTGGCCGTTGAGGCGCCACCCTCCGTCCACGCGCGTGGCACGTGTCTGCATCGCGCCGAGAACGTCGGTGCCACCGCCGGGCTCGGTGACGGCGATCGCGAATCGAATCTCTCCTCGCGCCAGTTGCGGCAGGTAGTGCCGCCGTTGCTCCTCGGTGCCGCCGTGCGCGACCGCCTTGGCACCGGCGAAGGACGGGATGCCCCACACCCAGGACAGACCGCCGAGGCTGCGCGCGAGCTCGCGCGCCAGCACCGCGGTGTCGACGGCATCGCCGCCCTGTCCGCCGTAGGTTTCGTCGATGCCCACACCGTGGAAGCCGGCCTCGGCCATCGCCTCCCACAGTTCGTACGGGTACTGGTACTCCCGCTTCTCCAGTTCGAGCGCGCGCTCGGGCGGGTAGTTCTTGTCCACCCAGGTCCGCACGCTGTCCCGGAATGCGCGACGATCCTCGTCCAGATCCAGCAGCATCGGCGTTCCCTCTCCTCGCCCCCATCCTCCCTGCGCATCGCCGCTGCGCTTGTAGCGCTTTGCGACACCCCGGGCCCTGGGACGATTCCTACCGTGGCCCGATGACGAGCCCAGGGAAACTCCGCGCCGACTTCGCCGGCGCCACTGTCGTGGTGACCGGTGGTGCGCAGGGGATCGGACGCGCCATCGCTCAGTACTTCCTCGACGCCGGTGCACAGGTGGCGATCCTTGATCGCGACTCAGGCGATCTCGCCGAGAAGGGCAGCGCCGGCGACGCTGTGCGCTCCTTCGCTGTGGACGTCGCCGACCTCGCCGCGGTGCAGAACGCCGTCACGGAGATCGTGGGCTGGACCGGTCGGATCGACGTCGCGGTCAACAACGCGGGGATCACGCGCGATGCCGTGGTCTGGAAGTTGACGGAGGATCAGTGGCGCGCGGTGCTCGACGTCCACCTCGGCGGTACGTTCGCGGTGACTCGCGCGGTCATTCCGCACATGCGCGCGGCCGGGCACGGTCGCATCGTCAACGTCACGTCCTACACCGGGATGCACGGCAATGTCGGGCAGGCCAACTACGCGGCGGCGAAGGGCGGGATCATCGCGTTCACGAAGACCGTCGCGAAAGAGGTGGCGCGGTTCGGCATCACCGTCAACGCCATCTCGCCCAATGCATCGACCGCGATGGTCGCCGCGATCCCCGCGGACAGGCTGGCGGCCATCACGGAGTCGGTGCCGATAGGTCGCTTCGCGGAACCGTCGGAGATCGCCCCGGCGGTGGGTTTTCTCGCCTCGGCGCAGGCCGCCTACATCACCGGAGTAGTTCTCCCGGTGGACGGTGGGGTCTCGATGTGACGAGGTATCAGCGGTTGCTGTCCCACGGCAGCGCCACCAGGCTCACCACGAGCAGTTCGAACACCTGCTCCCGCGTCAGGTCACCCTCGCGAAGCCACTGCACGACGGCGGACGAGACCATCCCCTGATAACTGCGGATCCGCGCGCGGTTCGTGGGCAGGTCCGCCACCTCGAGCACCGCGAGCAGGCGGTCCTCCCATGCGCGCAGTCCCTCGTGAAAGACCTCCCGCACGTCATGGTCGGCGCCGAAGGACCCTGCCCCGATCATCGAGATGATTGTTTCCCGGTTGTCCTCCAGCACCTCGAGCCACCTCGCGAACAGCCGGCGCAATTCGGACTCGCCGGTGGCGCGGCCGTAATCCGGCGGCAGCGCCGGGAGCCGACCGAAGCGGCGGAGCACCTCGAGGTAGAGCTCGCGCTTGGTGCCAAAGTAGTGGTGCAGATTGGTTCGCGTGGTTCCGGCTGCCTCGGACAGTTCGGTGGTCGAGACCTCCGAGTACGGCCGCTCGGCGAACAGGCGCTGGGCCGCCGCCAGAATCTGTTCCCGCCGGTCGTCGGCGACCAACCGTACGCGGCGGGCCGTCGGGGGCGGAACGGCTTGGGCGGTCACGAGCGCACAGTATCCGGGTAGACCGCCGACGGCCCGGACTGTTGCGTAGTGCGACACCCGGCGTCGCCACTCCGTCCTAGCCTCAGCGCATGAACGTCTTGGCGGTCCTCGATCGAGTGGCTCGGCGGTCGCCGCATAAGACCGCCCTGCGGTGCAGGGATGTCTCGTGGACGTACGCCGAGCTGATGGCGGCGGCTGCCGGCTTCGCCGGTTTCCTTGTCCGACACGGCGTACGTCCCGGTGATCGGGTCGCCCTGTATATGCACAACGAGCCTGAGTACCTGCCCGCGCTGTTCGGGATCTGGCGGGCGGGGGCCGTGGCCGTGCCGTTGAACTACCTGTTCGGCCCCAATGCACTGGCGCATGCCGCGAGCGACTCCGGCGCTCGATTCGTGATCGCCCTACCCGCGGACACGCCGCGGCTGCGTGACGTGCTCACCGGGCTTCCGTTGGCCGACCGCCTCCTCGCCACCGGCCCGGCCGAAGGCGCGGCCCACCTGCTGTCCGAGGCCTTCGCGGCCGAACCGCTCGACCACATCGTGCCGCGTCTCGACGGCGACGACGCCCTGCTGATGTACACCTCCGGATCGACAGGCACGCCGAAGGGCGTGCGTCAGACGCATCGCAACACGACCGCGGTGTGCGAGGTCACGATCGACGCTTTCGACCTGACGCCCGAGGACCACGTGCTGGTCGGAACGCCGCTGTTCCATGTGGGCGGGCTGCAGTTGCTGGCGCTGCCGCTGTTGTCGGTCGGTGGCACTGTCACCCTCCGCCGCTGGGAGGTTGCCGCGTGGCTGGATGACGCCGAGGCGTTCCGTCCCACGGTCGTGGCCCTCGTTCCCACCATGCTGATCGATATCGTGAACGCCTACGCCGGATCGCCCCGGGACCTCAGCTCGATCCGGGTCTGCATGGTCGGCGGGTCCGCGATGCCCAGCGCTCGGTTGGCCGCTTTTACCGAAGCTGTCGGCGTGGTTCCGGTCAACATCTACGGTCAGACCGAACAGAGCGGCCTGTCCGTCACCGAGCCGCCGCACGAGGCACGACGGCCCGGCTCACTCGGAAAGCCTCTGGCGCAGATCGTCGAGCACCGGATCGTGCCCCTCGGCGGCACCGACCCCTTGCCCCCGGGCGCCGACGAACCGGGCGAACTGTGGGTGCGCGGCGACGCGGTCACCCCGGGGTACTGGCAACTGCCCGACGTCAATTCCGCGAAGTTTCTCGACGGGTGGTTGCGCACCTCGGACCTCGTCCGCGAGGACGCCGACGGATACCTGTACTTCGTCGAGCGCACAGACGAGATGATCATCAGCGGCGGGGAGAACATCTCCCCGCAGACCGTCGAGAGTCATCTACTGCAGTGTCCGCTGATCGCCGAGGTGGCGGTCATCGGCACCCCGCACGAGCGTCTGGTCAACCAGGTGACGGCGATCGTGGTTCCCGCGAAGGAGGGCGTCACCGCGGCCGACGTCGCAGCGTTCTGCGAGGCGTACGCGGACCTTCGGGGGCTCCTGCGCCCGCGGCGGATCGAGATCGTGGAGGAGATCCCGCGGACCGGCAGCAACAAGGTGGATCGGCCCGCGTTGAAGGCGCGCTTCGCCTCGTCGGTCTGACCGGACCTGCCCTCGGCCTGAGACGCCTTCCGCCACTCGCACGATTTCATGCAAGAGATAGAGCAAGTTCCGCCTCTGGAGCATCAGGACCGGCCCTATGGTGCGGAGGCTCCGTCAGAAGGGATCCTCGGTGGGTGTCGAGCGCGTGGACGTGGTCGTGGTCGGTGCCCGTTGCGCGGGAAGTGCCGTGGCAGTTCCGCTGGCGCGAGCAGGCCGGCGGGTCCTCGTCCTGGAGAAAGTGTCCTTCCCCGCGGACACGCTCTCCACGCATGTGCTCGTACCCAACGGGGTCGTCGAACTGATGAAGATGGGTGCGCTCGATGCCATGCTGGCCCTCGGCCCGGCGCGCGTGCCATATTTCCGCGTGCGGGATGACGATTTCGAACTGCGCGAGCAGTTTCGCAGCTTCGCAGGAATTGACTACGGCCTGTGCGTTCCTCGTGATCAGCAGGATCAGGTGCTTGCGGCGGCGGCTCGCGCAGCCGGCGCGGAAGTGCGCGAGCGGTGCAAAGTCACCATGGTCGTCTGGCGTGCCGGTCGCGCGGCCGGGGTGCGCTACGTCTCCGGGGGTGTGGAGTACGAGGTCCACGCGAAGTTGGTCGTCGGCGCGGACGGTCGCTGGTCCCGCGTGGCCGCAGAGGTGGACGCCTGGCAGCCGTATCGGGGCTCGCTCAACGGACGCGGGTTCGCCTTCCGCTACATGGACGACCCGATGGCCGGAACCGAGCGGCATCGCGAGTTCGCCATCTACCGCGCGCACGGCACCATGGGATTGACACTGCCGACCTGTCCGGAAGGTCGAGTGGTGGCTGTCTGGATGTGCCCTGCAGGAGACATCGCCGAGTTTCGCGGTGATGCGGAGGCAGCCTGGAAGCGCAAACTGGACGGCGACCCCGACGGCATGAAAGCGCGGTTGATTGGCGCGACCAACCAGAGCACGATCCGGCGCACGGATGACCTGTCGTCGTTCTACCGGCGCTCCAGCGGGCCGGGGTGGGCCTTGGTAGGCGACGCGGGGCATTTCAAGATCCCGTCACAGGTCAAGGCATGCGCGATGCTCTACGGCATGGCCGTCTGCTGGGTGAGGCCGTCGCCGAGGTGCTCGACGATGCGCATGCGGTCGATCAAGCGCTACGGAGGTGGGAGCGTCGACGGGACAAGGACACCTTGTCGACCTATCACTGGGGCAACCGGGAGACCCGGCCGCTGCCTACCTCGCCACTGGTTCGAGGCGTCCTGGGCACTTTCCTTGGAGAAGGGGGGCCCGATCTGTCGGACACCTTCAACCGAGCGCGCTCGGTCGAGGCCGTCGTGAGCCCGGCGCACCTCGTGAAGGGACTGTCCGCCGCTTTGCGGACGCCCGGTGCCGACCGACGGGCGATCCTGCGCGAGGTTTGGCGGGAGATCCCGCACGAGATCACCGCACGTCGTCATCGGTATCTCGACGGCTTCCGCTCGACGCGACCGACGACGACCGAACACCCAGGGTGGGCGGTCGGGAAGTCGCCGGGGCCTCCGTCGCTCCGGCAGGCCGACGACTCCGATGTGCGCGAGGAGTCGGTAGCGAACTAAGCGAAGCCATTGTCAGCCTGGAAGGTGCCTGAGGTAACGAGCGACGGCATCCGCGCGGTTCACCGCTCCGAGTTTGCGCACCAAGTTCTTGACGTGCGTCTTCACGGTATTGGTTGCGATGACCAGTTCTTCGGCGATGGCGGCGTTGGGCATACCGAATGCCATCAGGTGCGCCACCTCCTGCTCACGCGGCGTCAACCGATTGACCGGATCGGCGGGTGGCGCCATGTCAAGCGTGCGGTGTTGGTCCGCGCCGCGCGGCATGAGTTGGAGTTCTGCCGTTGAGATGTCCCGCGCCGCCTGTTCGGCCAGCGCGAATGCCTCCTGGAGACGATCTTGCTGTGCGTGCATATGTGGGAAAGGTCGATGGCTATCTCGTCGACATAGGACTGGAAGCCTTCGGGAGGTAGGCGGGGTCCTCCGAGCTCAGCATCTCCGGGACCCAACGCGACCCTTGGATCCGCGAGACCATCACACGAGTGAACCCGCACGTCTCGCGGAGCTCCTCGGGCGCCCGCGCCAACAGCTCGCTCGGGTCGGTGCAACGGCGCAGCCGGCCGAGCGCGCCGTGAATCCGACTCAGCGTCAGCCGGCGACGCGCGAGGCTGTCATCGACAATTCCGTGCCGCTGTTCGTCCAACAGCATCAGAGCGTCGAGACACTGGGCAGCAGCGGGACCGGCGGCGGCCGATCTGATTCGATCAGGGAGGCGATTCAGGTCGGCGAGCACGGCGGCGCCGACGTAGCCGTTGCACCGGTCCGCGGCAGCCCGTGCGTGTCGAGCGTCCTCGACCGCCTCCCGAACCTCTGCCGCGACCATCGACGGATTCTCGCGCACTAGGTCACCGCGGCCGATGTCGCGGCGTTCTGCGAGGGGTACGCGGACCTTCGGGGCCTCCTGCGCCCGCGGCGGATCGAGATCGTGGAGGAGATCCCGCGGACCGGCAGCAACAAGGTGGATCGGCCCGCTCTGAAGGCGCGCTTCGCCGCTCCGTCCTGATCGGGTCACCGCCCCGCGTGCACGGCCTTGCCCGGTCCGTCGCGCAGGAACGACTCGATGGCGTTGTGCGCGTCCGCGGTCTCGAACAGGGCCCCGGCGAGTTCGGGGGTGAGCGCCGTGGCGGCAGGTTCACCGTCGGAGCACGCGATGTCGATCAGCCGCTTGGTCATGCCGTGCGCGATCGTGGGTCCGCCGGCCAGTCGTCGCGCGAACTCTCGCGCGCAATTGTCGAAGCCGTCCTTCGGGAGGACCCGATTCACCACGCCCCACCGAGCCAACTCGGCGGCGTCGTAGCGATCGCCGGTCATCACGAACTCCTTCGCGCGGGCGGGGCCGGCTCGTAGCGCCAGTCGTTGCGGCCCGCCCATGAAGGGGCTGAGCCCGACGACGTGTTCGACCAGTGCGAACTGCACCCCCTCGGCCGCCAGCAGCAGATCACAGGCGAGCGCCAGTTCGAAGCCCCACGTGAGGCACAGGGCGTGCGCCGCGAACACGGTCGGGTACGGCAGATCCGCGACCTGCTGCGCAATGTGGAGACAGGTCTCGGCGGCACGCTTCCCACCGGCGTGATCCAAGCCCCGGAAGAACGCGACGTCGACACCGGCGGTGACGACCTTGCCCTCGGCGCGGATCAGCAAGGCTCGGGGCGGATCGGTGCGCAGCTCGTCGAGGACCGCCTGCAGCGCCGGCGCCGTCTGTTCGTCCCACAGGTTCAGCGGTGGCCGGTCCAGGGTCAGTACGGCAAGGGAGCCGTCGCGCTCGAGACGAACGATGGTCATGGATCGCCTCCCTCAACTGCGGGGAAGGCCGAGCATCCGCTCCGCGATGTAGTTGAGGACGCTCTCGTTGTTCAACGGCGCGATCTGCAGGATGCGGATCATCGGCCAGAGGGTGACGATGTCGGTCTCGAACACGAACGCCGATCCGCCGTGGGTCTGGATGGCGGCCTCGATCGCGCCGAGCGCGGCTCGGCTGGCGAGCAGCTTGGCCATGTTGGCCGCGTCGCCCGGGTCGAGTCCGTTGTCGTAGTCGGCGGCGGCGGAGTACATCAGGGTGCGGGCAGCCTCCATGTCCGCCTTCGCCAAGGCGAGGGGATGCGCCACTGCCTGGTGCGCACCGATGGGCTTCCCGAACGGCGCCCGAACCTTCGCGTAGGCGACTGCCTTCTCCAGCGCGTAGTGACCAAGGCCCAGCGCCCAGGCAGCGATCGTCACACGCTCGGAGTTCAGGCAGGACAAAAGATTGTCGAACCCCAGTCCCTCCTCGCCGATCAGCGCGTCACGGGGCACCTCGACGTCGTCGAGGAAAACTTCGAACTGATACTCCGGGGCGTGCCACTCGATATCCATGCGTCGCAGCTCGATGCCTGGCGACGAGAGGTCGACGACGAACAGTCCGAATCCCGAGCGACGGCTGACCTGCTCGCCCGGCAGGGACGTCCGGGCGAGCAGGAGGATGTGGTCGGACTCGTCGGCAGCAGAGATGTACACCTTCTGGCCGGTGATCCGGTAACCGCCGCTGCCGTCGGACCGGGCGACGGTGCGGGCGGCGAAGGAATTGGTCCCGGCTTCGGGTTCGGTCACGCCGAGGCAGAATCGCCGTTCGCCGCGCATGGTCGGGAGAACGTGCTCCTCGATCTGCCTTTCCGTCCCGGAGCGGAGCACTGCCTCGCGACAGAAAGCGGTCAGCGAGTACTGCAGCGGTGGGACCCCGGCCCGGGCAAGGGCCTCCATGACGGCGGTGCAGCCGGTGAGACCCCCGCCCGCGCCGCCGCGCTTCTCGGGGATGCCGATGGAGAGCAGATCTGCCGCGACCAGGGCATCCCACAACTCCGGGGCATGCGCGCGCTCCCGCGCCCGCTGCAGGTACAACGACCGCGGACACACCGCCAGCACCCCCTCGACCGCTGCGAACACCGATTCGGCCAGGTCGCGGTGTTCAGGGTGCACGGTGGAGGGCAGGTCGTGGGTCATCGGTCTCACTTTCCGGTGAACTGGGGGCGACGCTTCTCGACGAACGCCGCGGGACCCTCACGGGCGTCCGCGGACGCGACGACGCGGCGATTGATCGTGTGTTCGAGACGGAACCTGGGTTCGTTGTCCAGTACGCGGACGGCGATCTCCTTGGCCGCCTGCAGGGCGAGGGGGCCGTTCTGGGCGATGCGGCGGGCCAGCGTCAGACTCGCCTCCAGTGCATGTCCGTCCGCCACCACCTCATTGATCAGCCCGACCTCGAACGCTCGATCGGCCGAGACGTGATCACCGGTCAGAAGCAGCTGCATGGCAAAGGCCCACGGCACCTGCTGGGGCAGACGGACGTGCGTCCCACCGCCAGGCACCAGGCCCCAGCGAACCTCGGGCAGACCGAACACCGCCGACGCCTCCGCGATCCGCATGTCGGTGCCCAGGAGGAGTTCCAGGCCGCCCGCCAGGCACAGTCCGTTCACGGCGGCGATCACGGGCTTGAAGACGTCGGACAGGAAGCGCTTGGCCGGATCCGGGAACAGGATCTCGAGTTCGCCGGCGGTCAGGCGAGGTATCAGCTCGGCGAGGTCACCCCCGGCGCAGAAAGCCCGCTCCCCGGCTCCGGTGATTACCAGCACGTGGACGTCCGGATCCGCCTGCAGTGCCGCGGTGAGGTCGGCGAACTGACGCACCATCGCGACGGTCAGGGCGTTGTGCGCATCGGGTCGGTCCAGGGTCAGGACGGCCACGCCGTCGCTTCTGGCGCACGTGACCTCTCCGGTCACGCGCCTGATCCGGTGGCCAGCGCGCGCAAAGGCAGACCGACGGCCTCCTCGAACTCACGCAGGTCGAAGTAGTCACGCCAGGCCGCCACCTTGCCGTCGACGAGTTGCACCGTGGAGGAGACCGGCAGTGGGAACAGCGTCGCGTCGGGCCCGGCCCGTAGCCAGTCGATCCGCTCGTTCAGCACGAAGCCGTCCCGGGACGCCAGGTAGAGAACGTCGATGTGGTCGATGGTGATCAGCGAGTACAGGCCGCGGAGCGTCTCCACGATGGCGGTCCGCCCGTAGGCCGGGGGAAGCGGCATGTTCTGGTACATGGCCTCCTCGGAGAACCATGCGGCCATGGCGTCGGCGTCGCCCCTGCACACGTCCGCCAGGAAGGCGACGGTCGTGCGCTCGTCGTCGTTGACCGGTGCGGCTGCGCTGGTCTTCTCGTTCACCCAGGGCAGATCGGGCCGTTCGTGCATGAGTACTCCTTGTGATGCACCGTCAGAAGATTGTGTAGCCGCCGTCGACGACGACCTCGTTGCCTGTGTGGAAGGTGATCGTGGGGTCGGCCAGATAGGCGGCCACATCCTCGAACTCGGCGGGGTCGGCCCAGCGACGCACCGGCGTGCGGGCGGTGGTGGCGGCGAGGAAACGGTCGTCGGTGCGCAGGCCCTGGTTCATGCCGGTGCGGGTCCATCCGGGGATCAAGATGTTGACCCGCACGCGGTGCCGAGCCAACTCGACGGCGAGGACGCGTCCCAGACCGGCGATCGCGCACTTGCTGGCGGCATAGGCGGCTTGCCCCGTCGCGCCGTACCGGATGATCGTCGATGACACGACGACGAGAGAACCGCCCGTGCCCTGCGTCGTGAAGCGACGGGCCGCCTCACGTGTGGTCAGGAACGTCCCGTCGATGTTGGTGCGCAACACGCGGTGCCAGTCCTCCATCGAGGTGTCCACGTACGGCGCGGCATCGTGCACCCCGGCGTTGGCGAACAGCGCGTCCAAGGCGCCGAGCTCCGCGACGGTCCGCTCCATCGCTGCGGCGACGTCGTCCTCGGAGCCCACGTCGCACCGGACGGGAAGCACTCGCCGGCCGTGCTCGGCCAGTTCCTTGGCCGCAGCCTCGTTCCGTTCCTGATTCCGCGACCAGATCGCGACGTCGGCGCCCGCACGGGCCACTCCGGCGGCCAGTCCGAGGCCGAGACCGTTGTTGCCTCCGGTCACGACGACCACGCGACCGCTCAGGTCGGTCATCGCGGGTCCGCGGGCGCGAGGTCGACTAGCGCGGCAAGCGCGGCGCGGTGACGTCCGGGGGTGCCGAGGAGCAGCAGGTCGGCCTTGGCCCGCTTGAGGTAGAGGTGGGCGGGATGCTCCCAGGTGAACCCGATGCCGCCGTGGATCTGTACACACTCCTCGGCCGCGTACTGGGCGATGGGAGCGCAGTGCGCCTGGGCCAGAGCGGCGGCGGTGGGCAGGTCCGGGGAGGCCGTGGCCGCGCAGTCGGCCGCGTACCGGGCAACCGCTCGAGCAGAGGTAAGCGCAACCCACAGATCGGCCAGGCGGTGCTTGACGGCTTGGAACGAACCGATGGGGCGGCCGAACTGGTGGCGCAGCTTCGCGTAGTTCAGAGTCAGCGCGAGACAGCGTTCGGCGAGCCCGAGCTGTTCGGAGGCGAGTACCGCGGCACCGACGTTCAACGCCGTGCGCAGGGCTCGGTCGTCGTCCGGCGCAGCCAGCTGTCGTCCGGTCGCTCCGTTCAGCGCGACCTCGGCCAGTGGGCGGGTCATGTCCAAGGAGGCGACCGATGCGACGTGGACGCCGGGGGCGTCGGTCTCGACGGCGAACACGCCGTCGGACGTGGGTACCAGGAGCACGTCTGCGGTGGTCGCGTCGAGAACGAGCCCGACCAGGCCGTGCAGCCCTCCCTGACGTGCCGTCACCGAACCCGTGAGGTGGAACGCGCTCGCGCCGGCCGGCGCCGCGACGGCGGCAACACGCTCGCCGCCGGCCAGCGCCTCGAGAATCTTCGCGGCCTCGGGGGAAGCGGGAGCCAGCTCGCCGAGCAGCGCGGTGGCGACGACCGCGCTGCCCAGGAATGGGACCGGAGCAACCGCGCGGCCCAGCTCCTCGGCTACCACGGCCACCTCGCGCCAGGACGCGCCGGCACCTCCATACGTCTCGGCGACGGCAAGCCCGGCGCATCCGATGTCGGCAGCCAGGGAGTGCCACAGCGCCAGGTCGGTGGGCTCGGCGCTCTCCGTCCGCGCGAGGACGTCGCTCCAGTCGGCGCGTTTGTCGAGCAGGGCGCGCACGGTACCGCGCAGGTCGTCCTCGACGTCCGTGTAGAGCAGGTTCGCCTTCACCGGGGCAGTTCCTGCCACGGGAGGTCCTTGTCGACGCGGTGCTCCGGAGGCAGTCCCAAGACCTGCTCGGCGACGATGTTGCGCATGATTTCGGAGGTGCCTCCCTCGATGGAGTTGCCCTTGGCCCGCAGGAATCGCTGCCCGGTGGGCTCGGCGGCTGCGACGGACACGTCCGGTCTGCGTGCGGCATAGGACCCGTAGCGCAGGCCTTCGTCGCCGAGTAGATCCAGTTCGAGAGAGGTGATCTGCTGGTTGAGGCGCGCGACGGTCAGCTTGGTTCCGGAGCCCTCGGGCCCAGGAAGGCCTGCTGCCTGCTGCTGGAGTAGTCGTTCAGCGGTGAGTCGTGCGGCCTCCGCCTCGACCCAACACTGCAGGACTCGGTCGTGCAGGTCGGGCGTACGGAGGTCTGGACGAGTGCGCCACACGCGAGCGACGGGGCCGATCGCTCCGCTCTCGCGGTCGTGACGGCCCCCGCCGATCGTCACCCGCTCGTTCATGAGGGTGTGCATCGCGACGGACCAGCCCTTGCCAATGTCGCCGAGTCGTTGCTCGTCCGGGATGCGGACGTCGTCGAGGAAAACCTCGTTGAACTCGGTTTCGCCGGTGATCTGCCGCAGCGGTCGGATCTCGACGCCCGGGGCGGTCATGTCGACGACGAAGTAGGTCAGCCCGCGGTGTTTGGGAACGGCGGGGTCGGTACGGGCCAGCAGGATCGCCCAGCGTGCTTCGTGCGCGAGGGACGTCCAGACCTTCTGCCCGTTCGCGATCCACCCACCGTCGACGGACCGGGCCGAGGTCGCCACGCCCGCCAGGTCCGATCCGGCGCCGGGTTCGCTGAAGAGCTGGCACCAGATCTCTTCGCCGGTCCACAGCGACGGGAGCCACCGCCGTTGCTGCTCGTCGGTACCGAAACGAAGGAGGGTCGGGGCGGCCATGCCGAGCCCGATGATGTTGAGCTCGGGTCGATTGCCAGGCGCACTCGCCGCCCGGAAGGCCGCGTCGACCGCAGCCTGCAGGCCGGGATCCGCGCCGAGTCCGCCGAGGCCCTGCGGGTAGTGGACGGCAGCCAGTCCGGCCGCGAAACGTGCACGGAGGAAGGCGGTCGGGTCGGTGGTTGCCGGGTCGTGCTCGGCGAGGAAATCGGCGACCTTGCGCGCTAGGTCGTGCGCCGTGACGGGTCCCATGACGTCCCGTCAGCCCGCGGCGGCGAACTGCTTGCGCAGGAAATCGCCCGCTCGATCGGTCGCGGCGATCGCCTCCGGGAGGAAGTCGAAGACCGGGTACACGTGCACCATGCCCTCGCCGACCTCCAGCTCGGCCTGCCCGCCCGCGTCGCGGACCTTCGCGACGATCCGCACGGCGTCGTCGTGGAGGCCCTCGTCGGAACCGACGAAGACCAAGACGGGCGGCAACCCGTGCAGGTCGGCGTACAGGGGCGAGGCGAGCGGCGTGCTCTTCGCGTCGCGCCCGCCGAGGTAGGCCCCGCCCATCGCGGTCACCAGCGCGGCGGCTGGGAGCGGGTCGAGGTGGGCGCGCGTTTGGAGCGATTCGCCTTCGCCGGCGAGGTCGACCAGCGGCGACATCGCAACGGCGCCGACCGGCTGCCGTCCACCGTTGTCGCGGAGACTGACCAGGGTGGAGAACACGAGCCCGCCGCCTGCCGAGTCGCCTGCAAGCGCCACGTGGCGCACCTCGGGCTGGGATCGTGCCCAGCGATAGGCGGCAACGACGTCGTCCAATGCGGCGGGGAACGGGTTCTCCGGCGCCAGGCGGTAGTCCACGGCGAGTACTCGGCAGTCCGCCGCCTTCGACAGCCGGTACCCGAACTCGCGGTACCCGTCGGCGCTGCCCATGCAGAACCCGCCGCTGTGCGCGAACACGACGACGTTCGCGGGGTCGGTGCCCGGAGCCGAGATGTCGAGTGCCGATACGCCGCCCGCGTCGACTCGGACGACCTGGGCGTCGTCCGGAGCCACGAAGTTGGCCCACACCTCGTCCGTCAGGCGGCGGTAGTCCGCCATGGTTGCGTCTGGCTGCGAGACGAGGTGGGCGAGGAGGTCGAAGGCGCGCTGCCGGTCGTCGCTCATCACATCTCCTGCAGGGCCGGGAGAACCTCGGAGGTGAACAGTCGGTAGCTGTCCATCGCCACCTGTCCGCGCAGTCCGCCGTACTGGAAGACCATGATCGGCTCGTACTCGCCCACGAGTTCCTTGCGGGCGCGGTGCTTCTCCAGGATCTCCTCGGGTGTGCCCCAGATCTGGGCGTTGACGTAGGCCTCGACGACGACCTCGAGGCCGTACTCGGCGATGGCTGCCGTGGCGGCGGCGTAGGACTCGTAGCCGGTCGTGCTCTCGAAGTGTCGGTTCCCGAACTCGTAGTGCTCGACGCAGGACAGGTAGTAGTTCGTGACGTGCTCGGTGGCCACCCGTCGTGCTTCGTCGGAGTCGCGGTGACAGTACGTCAGATCGATCATCAGCGGCGGCGGGGGAGTGCTGCCGTGGGTCTCCCGGTAGGTCGCGCGGTAGGCCTCGATCATCGGCATGTGCAGCGTCGCCATGTCGCCCTGGATGAAGGCCATCATCGGCACGCCGAGGCGTCCGGCCGCCACGGAGGAGTCCGGGCTCATCGCGACGCACGTGGTGCGGTCCTTGAAGGACGCCAACGGGGCGGGGTGCACCGGTACCCGCTTCTGCGGGTAGTACTTCCCGTCGTTCTCCACGTAGCCGTTCTCCAGGCCCCGCATGATCATCTCGGCGGCCTCGTCGAAGCGTTCCCGCGATTCGCCCATGGGGATGTCGAAGCCCTCGAACTCTCGTCGCGCAAGGCCGCGGCCCATGCCGAACATGGCGCGTCCGTCGGAGAGGTTGTCGAGCAGAGCGAGTTTCTCCACCACGCGCATCGGGTCGTTCCAGGGAAGGATCACAGCGGTCGTGTGCAGCTTGGCCTGCGCGGTGATGCCCGCGAGGAAGGACAGGAACGCGACGTTGTCCGGGCACATCGAGTAGCCGGGGTCGAAGTGGTGCTCGACGCACCCGATGCTGTAGTACCCGTCGGCGTCGGCCATCTTCGCGATCGCGATGTGGTCCTCGTACACCCGCTTGTCGGGCTCGGCGTTGCGGAAGTTCTGCATCAGGTTCGTCATGTGGACGCGCATCGGAAGTCCCTCTCGGTCGGTGACATTCACAGTGGCAGCGAGCGCAGCCTTGCGGTGTCGCATGTCGCTACACCGGGTCGTCGGTCTTTTCGAAGTGAGCGATGTCGAGGATCTGTCCGGTGCGGTGCTCGGCCCAGACCGCACGCACGCGGGTACCCGCCGGCAACTGACCAGCCACGGCGGCGGGGTCGCTGAGGTCGAGTCCCTGCACGTAGTGCATGAGTAGGGTCGCGGCGCCTTCGAGGCGGATTCCGGCGATCGCGTAGGGCGGCGGAGGTCCGCCGCGGAAGCTCTGCCAGGCGACGGTGAAGGCTTCGACGACTCCGTGCGGCGGCAGCTCGACCCATTCGTCGGTGCGGACGAAGCAAGACTCGCAGTAGGCCTGAGGCGGGACGAACGTGCGGGCACACTCCGGGCAACGATTGCCGAGGATCGTGCGGTCGCGCAGTCCCTGCATGAATCGTCCCCACGTCGCGCCGAGGTGGACGTCGTAGTGCAGGTCCCAGTGCACGGACTGCGTCACGGGCGTGGTGGTCATGAAGGTCGCCTCTCGAGTACGGCCAGATTCTCGAACTGGAAGAACGTCCCGCCGGTCCCGTGCGCGAGACCCAGGCGGGCGTTCGGCACCTGCATCTCCTCGGGCGCGTCGCCCATCAACTGCAGGGCGACGTACACGTACGGCGCGAGTTCGCCCGCGACGCCGGCGTTCGTGCACAGGGGCCCGCCCGACAGGTTGACCGGCAGGTCGCCGTCCCGTCCGGTCGCCCCGGAGCGCAGCAGGTCGATGCCACCCCCCGGTGGGGCGAAGCCCAGAGCCTCGAGTTGCATGGGCTGCATCGGCGCGTACGGCGAGAAAACCTCGACGACGTCGAACTCGGCGCGCGGATCGACGACACCCGCGAGCGCGTAGACCCGCCGAGCGAGGATCGCGAGGTTCTCCATGAACGCGAAGTCGCTCTTGCCGCCGCCGAGGTACGGGTCGGCGCTGGTGCCCATCGCCTTGATCAGCACGGGGGTCGGGCGGAGACCGGTTGCGCCGGCCTCGGAGGTCACCAGCATCGCGTTGGCCGATGCGGAGACCGGGCACACCATGGCCAACGTCATCGGGTGCGACAGCGGCTTCGCCTCCACGACATCGGCGATCGTGAGGGTGTTCCGCAGGTGCGCGTACGGGTTTCGCGAGGCGTGCTCGTGATCCAACACGGCGCTGATCGCGAAGTCCTCCACGCTCGCCCCGAACCGCTCGCTGTACGCGCTCGGATAGAAGGCCCCCATGTGGTAGGCGCCCATCCCCAGGGGCTGCTCGACGACCATCGGCGAGTTGGTATTGATGGCCGCCTGCAGGTCCTGGGCGCCGAAGAAGGTCGAGCCTCCGACGCACAGCACGCGCTCGCGGTCACCGGCGCGTACGGCGCGGGCCGCGACCTGCATCAGGTTGCCGCCCGTCGTGCCGCCGGTGTTGAGGATGGTGACGGGAAGGTCGGGACCCAGACCGAGGCGCCGGGCCATGTGCTTGGCGCCCAGCACGGTGCCCTCGAAGCCGTCGATGTTGCCGATCACCAGCCCGTCCAGGGACCGCGGGTCGGCGCCCGCGTGCTCGAGGGCTGCATGCACGGCTTGGTGCATCAACTCCAACGCCGACGAGGTCTGCTTCCGCGGTGATGTCGCGGCAGTGATGCCGATTCCCGCGATCAGGGCGCGACCGGCCATCAGATCGCCTCCACCACGAGCACCGTCGCCGTGTCGGTGACGGTGGCGGTCAGTAGTTCGGTGGAGTGCACGACGGCGCGGCGTCCACCGTTGTCCAAGGCACGGATCGCCTCCACCAACCGCAGTCCGCCGTTGGCGATGCCGGGATAACAGGAGCGCGCCCCGCCGCTGGGGTTCACTGCGTCGACGGCCTTGTCCAGGCTCAGCGCTTCGCACAACGGTGCAATCAGCGCGGGTGTGGCGGCGGTGAGCTCGACGAGGTCCACCTCGGACGCCGGGTCGATCAGGCCCGCTCGCGCATACGCCTCGGTCGCGGCCCGTCGAGCCGAGGCGGCCGGGTCGAACAACCACTGACCCGAGGAGGTGGTGTCCGCGGTCGCCTGACCCCAGCCGGTCAGCACCGCGCGTGCGTCCGCGGCTCTCCGCGCCCGCGGCACCGAACCGAGCACGACGGCGATCGCCCCGGTCGCTTCGGCGGGCAACATCAGTTCCCGCAGCACGCCGTTGATCCGTGGCGATGCCAGGACGGCCGGCGGGTCGACGGCGGTCCTCCGCAAGGCCTGCGGCGATGTGACGCCGCGGCAGATCTCTGCAGCCGCGAGCTCCGCGAGCTGTGTTTCGGTAATCGCGCCGTCTGCCAGGGCTCGGGCCGCGTGCAGACCGAGTAGGCATTCGGCCGTGAGACCGATCGGTCGATCGGCGTGCGGTTCGAAGGCGAGGTTCGACAACTGCCCGAGAAACGCGCGGCGCTCGGCCGGGGGAGCGGAGATCTCCGGGTTGTAGACCCCGACGGCGACCGCGAGCTCCGCATCGCCTGCGGCGATCGCCTGCGCTGCGGCGACGATGGCTTGTCCGGCGTCGCCCTCGATGCGGTAGGACTGGGCGAGGTACCCGCCGGCTGCCGCGTTCGTCAGTCCGCACGAGATGCTGCGGGCGTCGAGGACGTCGAGGCTGGCCGTCACGGACAAACCCAGTTCGTGCTTGCGGACCCCGGCCGCTCGTAGGGCGTTGGAGGTCGCCTCGAACACCAGTTCGTCGAGCACGGCGTCGGACTCGACGAGCCAGGGGGTGCCGGCGACGCCCAGCACGACGATGGGGTCTCGAGCTGCCGACGACGGGTTCAGGCGCCTCACCCCACGGACGTTAGGCCGGACGGAAGGACCAGGGTTGTTGCAAGCCGCTACACCGAGCGCGTCTACCGGGTGCGCAGGTGGGCAAGGTAGGGCGGTGGCCACAGCCAGTCGCAGAAGCCGGTGCCGGGACGTCCCTCGATCTCGACGGTGGCCATGGTGTCGACGAGCGTGGCGCCGGCGTGCACGGGGAACTCGAAACGCGCGAAGCTGGTCACGTTCACAGTGGTCGTGCGGCCCGTGTCGTCGTGCAACCGCAACCGAACCTGCCGCTGGAACCAGTCCGCGTCGTAGTCGACGTCGAAGTCGGCATCGGTGACGTGCGCGAGCACCCCGTCCCGCAGGACGTACCCGACGAGCGTGCGGCGCCCGAAGGCGTTCAGCTCGAAGACATGGGCGGCGCTGTCACCTGCCTGGCATTCCACCCACTTGTACTGCTGGACCGCCGCCCAGTCCCGTGTGCCCCAGGAGTGGTCGTGGTGCCCGCTCGTGTCCACGGCGTACGTCCGGCCGTCCACCGTGAAGGTGCCGGTCACGTGCCCGCTCTGCTCCATCCGGTCGTCGGCGAAATACGACGGACACCCGGCAGGAGACTCGGAGTACAGATAGGCCGGGTGCATGGGTCGGAACGCGAAATCCATCGCTATGCGCTTCCCGGTGTAGGACGCGGTGGTCTCGTTGCCGGGCCCCATGTGCACCGTGAGGCTGTCCACTCGCCAATCGTCGAAGTTCTGGTCGCTCCCCACCGCGACGCCGTCGCCGTGCTCGAAGATGGCCGAGCCGTCCGGGTTGCCTCCGTACGCCCAGGCCGCGTACCCGGCCTTGTCCTCGGCGTCGACCCAGGTGTAGAGCAGGCCGGCGAGGCCGTGCTCGGGAAGCTGAAAGGTGTAGAGGAACGACTCGCGCGCGAGCTTCGCTCCCCGGATGTCGTGCCGGCGGTGATGGTTCGCGAGGGTGGTTGACATGGCGGGAAGCCAACCAGCGCGTGCGACCCCGCGGTGTAGCGAAATGAATCACCGGGACTCTTGCACGACCCGTAGCGTCCCGCGCCATGAGCGATCTGCGCCAGCCCGTCCTTCCTGCCGCCGAGATCGACGCCGGGTGGATGACCGACGTCCTGCGCCGAGCGGGACAACTGCCCACCGGGTCTGTCACCGACCTCCGCTATGCCCCGTGCGGTCCCGGTCAGCTCGCTGACAGTTACCGCTTCGAGTTGACCTACAGCCCCGAAGGCGCGGGGCCCGCGACCGTCGTCGGCAAGTTCGCCTCCGAGGATCCGACGAGCCGCGCCTTCGGGCAGGAGACCGGCTTCTACCGCAGCGAGGTCCGCTTCTACGAGTCGGTCGCCGAACGGCTGTCCGTGGCGGTGCCCACCCCCATCCACGCCGCACTGCACGAGAACGAGACCGACTTCGTGGTGTTGCTCGACGACCTTGCGCCGGCACGTGTCGTGGACCAGATCGACGGTGCCACGCTGGACGAAGCGGCCTTGGTCGTCGAGCAGGCCGCCGCCCTGCACGCAGGCTCCTGGTGCGACAAGGAACTCGCAGCGGTCCCGTGGCTCCGGTCGATCGTCAACGCGTTCCTCGGCGCGACCGACCAGTTCCCGGCCATCTCGGGTCTGTTCCGTGAGCAGTTCGGTGATCTGGTTCCGGAACACGACCTGTCCGAGGCGGCGAAGCTCAACGATCACGTCGACGCCTGGAAGCGCGTCCTCGTCGAACCGCGGTGCCTGTGGCACTCGGACTTCCGCGTGGACAACATGCTCTTCGACGCCAAGGACGGCGCGATCCCCGTTGCCATCCTGGACTGGCAGACGGTCGGCATGGGTGTTGGCACCATCGACCTCGCGTACTTCCTCGGCGGAAGCCTCACCACCGAGGACCGCCGCACGCATGAACGCGATCTCGTCCGCCACTACCACGAGGCGTTGGTGGCCGGAGGGGTCGAGGGCTACTCGTTCGACGACTGCTGGGCCGACTATCGGGTCCTCGCCATCGAGGGTTTGCAGACCGGCTTGTTCGGCGCCGTCCGCGTCAAACGAACCGAGCGCGGTGACGAGATGTGGCGCGTCTGGATCGAGCGGCACGCCGCGCAGACACGGGATCTGGATTCCTTCACCGCGCTGAAGGCGCGCGCCTGATCCTCACGGCCGATCGGTCGTGCCCGTCCCATCGTGCCGCGTCCAGGAGGTGCACCGTCGTGGGTTCCGTTGATCCGACGCCCGACATGCTGGCCGATTTCGCCGCTCTGCCCTCCGGCGGGTCGATCACCATGCTCAACCTGTTGCGCTTTCGCGATCGGGCCGACTACACCGCACACCCCGACGAGACTCCGTGCGACGGACGCCAGGCGTACCGCAGATACCTCGACGGCGTCATGCCGCTCGTCGAGGCGATCGGAGGATCTATCGTGTTCGCCGGTGCGTACGTCGGGCGGGTGATCGCCCCGCCGGACGAGCATTGGGACGATCTCCTGGTCGTCACGTACCCGGAGCGGGCACAGTTCATCGGCGTCTTGACGTCGGAGGAGTATCGATCTGTTTCGTTCCACCGGAGCGCGGCGTTGATGGACTCGCGCCTGATCGGTTTCGACGGTGCGCCAAGTTTCATGGCCGCCTCCACCTGAAAATCCCGGCATGGACTCAGTTCGTGCGGGGCCCTATCATCCCGTCGACCTCGGACTCGAAATCGGCCTTGAGCCGAGCCAGGGAACGCGATGTTGCGGGCTTGGAAGTCCTCGACCGTGCGTCCATCCGCCAACCACATCGAGAGCGGCCAAGCACAGCGGAACACGATGGGTGGCCAGGCGGCGGTCCAAGTCTCGGTCACCTCCGTGCCGTCCGCCACGGGCTCGAGTGTGTATGACCAGGTGGCGAGATCGAGAGCGAGGCGTGGTTTCCCCCGGTCGCCGATCACCGGCCACGCCGCTCTGAAGGCGAAGTGCCGCGGTGGCTCCGCGGCGACAACTACGCACCGCGTGGTCCACGCGGACGGAGTGAGACGACGGGCACGGCCTCGCACCTTGGGGTTCCACCGGTTGTGCCCCTCGAACTGCATGCCGACGCGCGTTCCCGGGCCGTAATCGCCGATGACGGTGGCTCCGATGTTCTCCTCGCTCCAGCGACCCATCTGTGTCGGGTCGCTGATGCTTTCGTAGATACGTTCTGCCGGGGCTCGGACGAGCACCGTGTCGCTCACGACCGCACGAACCACGAAGCACCCCTCGGTCGCGGAAGCGGACTTTCGACATCGCCTCTTACCTGTGCGGGATCTTGAACGGGTGGCCGCTGCCCGCGTCGATGACCTGCGTCGTACCCGTGATGCGGCGTGACTCGTCCGACGCCAGGAACAGCACGGCGTTGGCGATGTCCTGACACTCGACCCAGGGAACCTCGAGCACGTGCATCCCGACCATCCGGGCCGCCGCGTCGTCCCGCGTCGCATTGGGAATGTCCGGCAGGAACAACTCGTAGGTCGCCTTGTTCTGGATCATGTCGGTGTCGACCGTCGTGGGGTGCACCGAGTTCACGCGGATGCCGTAGGACCCGAGTTCGATCGCGAGGTTGCGCATCAGGCCGGTCACGCCGTGCTTCGCGGCGACGTAGTGGGACAGGTTGGGGTAGGCCACGAGTCCCGCCAAGGAACTGATGAGGATGATCGAGCCGCCGCGGCCGGCTTCGATCATCGCCGGGATGGCGGCCGTCGTCGTCCGCCACACCCCGGTCAGGTTGACGTCCAACAGTTCGGTGAACTGATCCTCGGTGAGCTCCCAGGAACGTCCGAAGGAGAACATCCCGGCGTTGGCCACGACGATGTCGATCCCGCCGAACTCCGCAACTGCGTCGGCGACGGTCGCTCGCAGCCCGGCGAGGTCGCGGGTATCGACCTGACGGGTCATCACCCGGCGGTCGAGTTCCTCGACGAGCTTGCCTGTCTGCGCGAGGTCATCCGGTGTCGCCAGGTCGTAGGGGGCGGTGTCGATGGGGCCGCAGATGTCGACGGCCACGATGTCGGCGCCCTCCTCGGCCAAGCGGACCGCGTGTGCCCGGCCCTGCCCACGTGCGGCACCGGTGATGAAAGCGACCTTGCCCGCGACACGTCCCATGCCACGCCCTTTCTCGAGGTGAGAATTGCGCTGTCCACGCAACACCGAAGAGCGACGACCCGGATGTCGCATTACGCGACAAGCGACGTTGATTGCTCGATCGAACAGCCATGATGCGGTCGATGAACACCGACATCCGTCTGTTGTGCCTCGGCGGCTCGACCCGGCCCGATTCCGGCTCTGAGTGCGCGCTGCGTGTCTGTGCCTCCGCCGCGCGGGAGGCCGGCGCGGCGGTGCGGGTCATTGCGGGTCGGGATCTGATGTTCCCCATCTACGACACGGAGACGACCGAGCGCACAGCGGAGGCAATGCGGTTCCTGGACGCCGTCCGCGAGGCAGAGGCCTTGATCGTTGCCTCCCCCGGCTACCACGGGGCGATGTCCGGGATGATCAAGAACGCCTTCGACTACCTCGAGGACCTACGCGCCGACGACCGCGTGTACCTCGACGGCATGCCGGTCGGATGTGTCGCGGTCGCCTACGGTTGGCAGGCCACAGTCTCGACCCTGCAGAACTTGCGTACGACAGTGCACGCCCTCCGTGCGTGGCCGACGCCATTCGGAGCGACGGTCAACGCGTCAAGCGGAATCTTCGGTGCGGACGGAACCTGCGTCGACGAGACAGTGGCCGAGCAACTTCGCACCGTGGCGAAGCAGACGGTGGGTTTCGCTTCGCTACGGCGGACGGCCGAAGTCGCCGCGCTGCAGGCCGGATGAGCAGCCGGCCAGAGCCGGTCGGTACGTCGACGAACCGGGAGAACCGATGGCATCTCGACGTCGTTTCGCTCGCGCGCCGGGTGCCGCGGGAACGCGGCAACGTCTCGCGCGCCGATGACGGGCACCGCCCGCGAGTCGGCTGGTCAGACGGTCTGGCGCGGCTGTGGGCGCCACGACGAATGGAGTACGTCAACGACGTCGACCGCGTACGTGTCGACACGACGGGAATTTGCGCCTTCTGTCAATTGCCGGCCGCGGAGATTCGCGAAGGCCTGATCGTCCATCGAGGCCGCCGCGCTTACGTCGTCCTCAACCGGTACCCGTACAACAACGGCCACCTGATGGTCGTGCCGAATCAGCATCTCGGCGATTACCCGGCACTCACCGCGGAGAGGGCTCCACCGGGCTTGCCCTTGCCGGACGCGGTCCGGACGACATCGACGATTAGTGCGTCACGCATGAGGGATCTCCCGCCGGCGGATGCTCTGCTTACCTAGCGCTCGCTAAGTGCACTACGTCGGGCGGACCCGGGAGTCAACGGACGGCGGGGTCTATCCCGACGGCGATGTCGTTTATAACTTAGCGAGCGCTAGGTAGGAGGCCGACGTGACTGCAGACGTATGGGCGCTGCGCCCGCTGTTCGACGCCGACCTCGAGGACTTCCGTGGCGCGGTGCGTACCTACATCGACCGCCGCGTGCTCCCGCACGCCGAGCGCTGGGACGTCGGAAAGTGAGCTACGACCCGCTCGCCGCGTTCCGCCTCGACGGCCGCGTCGCGATCGTCACCGGCGCGAGCTCGGGCCTCGGTGCCGGGTTCGCGAAGGCGCTCGCGGCCGACGGCGCCAAGGTCGTCGTGGCCGCGCGCCGCCTCGATCGGCTAGAAGAAGTCGCCGCGGCGATTCGCAAGGACGGCGGACAGGCCATCGCCGTCGCGTGCGACGTCGCCGTGCCCGAGGACTGCGCGGGGCCGATCGAGGCCGCGATGCAGGAGTTCGGCGCCGTGGACGTCCTCGTCAACAACGCAGGTCTCGGCCCGGCGGTCCCGGCCTCGCGCGAGACCCCGGACTCCTTCCGCGCGGTGATCGAGGTCAACCTCAACGGCACGTTCTGGATGTCGCAGGCCGCAGCCGCGGTCATGCGGCCAGGATCGTCGATTGTCAACGTGGCCAGCATGTTGGGTCAGGTCACGTCCCGTTTCCCGCGGGCGTCGTACTCCTCGTCGAAGGCCGGCGTCATCGGCCTGACCCGCGACCTCGCGCAGCAGTGGTCCGGACGAAAGGGCATCCGGGTCAACGCCCTGTGCCCCGGCTACGTGGTGACTGAGATGAACGCCGAGCACGCCGAGCAGATCGCGTCGATCAACACTCCTGGGACCATGCTCGGCCGGTTCGGGGAGCAGCACGAGATGGACGCGGCCCTGATCTTCCTGGCGTCGCCGGCCTCGAGCTACGTCACCGGCACCATTCTCACCGTCGACGGCGGCTACACCGCCCTGTAGGGAAGGCAACGTCGGTGGCACTCGCAACCCGGTTCACCGAGCAGTTCGCCGTCGAGCACCCGATCGTCTGCGGCTGCGTGACGCGCGTCGGCACGCCGGTTCTGATCGCCGCCGTCGCCGGAGCCGGTGTCCTCGGCTGAGTCTGTAATTCTTTGTGTAAGCAGCTGCGGTGTTGCTAGTTGAACTTCGGGTCGATGCGCTCGCCGTAGTGCGTGCTCAGCGTGTTGAGAATCCCTCTCCAGCCGTGAATCCGTCCGGTCAGGTCTCACGGTTCTTCCGCTTCGAGGTAGCGACCAGATACAGGACTTTCAGTGCGGCTTGCTCGGTCGGGAATTGCGGCGGGAGAGACGATCGTCCGGGTCC
Organism: Sporichthyaceae bacterium; assembly: GCA_052386455.1. Classification (GTDB taxonomy): domain Bacteria; phylum Actinomycetota; class Actinomycetes; order Sporichthyales; family Sporichthyaceae; genus JBQTKD01. The sequence continues at coordinate 478 of JBQTKD010000105.1, read as the reverse complement.
CGCCGAAGATGATGGCCCACGCGCGCGACTCGGCCCGGACCTACGACAAATCCGACACGATCGACGCCTTGGCGATCACACGTGCCGCCATGCGCGAAGACGACCTTCCGACCAAACGTCTCGACGGGCCCGACCGAGACCTGCGGCTGCTAGTCGATCACCGCGAATTCCTCGTCAGGGAAAGGAATCGGCTCATCAGCCGGCTGCGCTGGCACCTGCACAAACTCGGCCCGGCCTGGGAGCCCCCAGCCCGAGGTCTCGACCCCGCCAGTGCCTTCGACACCGTCGACCGGCGGCCCACCGGGACCTGCCTGGTCACCCGCCTCGCACGATCGCTGAACGCCCGAGCCCCCACCCTCTCTGCCAACCTGGGTTGAGGCACCCGCCCCCTGAGAATCACTGACCCGAGGGCGGGGATGGAGACTCCCCGATCGTGAAATCGAATTCGACCACTGACGGCCGGGCCGGCATCGCCGAT
>JBQTKD010000104.1:0-58159 GCA_052386455.1 Sporichthyaceae bacterium | reverse complement strand
GCCGACCACCGGGATAGGAGACGCCCCGACCGACCATCCGCCCTCGATTCGGTGGGGGCGGCCGCCCACCCGTGGCTTATCGCTCCGGGGTGGTCGGACGCAAGGGACGCGGAGAGGGGTCACGACTTGTCCACGATGCCGGCGGCGTCGAAGGTGGCGACCTCGGCGAGGGCGCGAGCGGCCGATTGGACCAGCGGCAGGGCGAGCAGCGCGCCGGTGCCCTCGCCGAGACGCAGGTCGAGTTCGACCAATGGCCGCAGACCCAGGTGGTCCAGGGCGATGCGATGCCCGGGTTCCGCCGACCGGTGTCCGGCGATCCAGGCCGCCGAGGCTTCCGGGTGCAGGGCGGCGGCGACCAGCGCGGCCGCGCCGGCGATGACGCCGTCGAGTATCACCGGCACGCGCAGCGCCGCGCCGCCGAGCAGGAAGCCGACGAGCGCGGCGTGCTCGAGGCCGCCGACGGCGGCGAGCGCAGCGACGGGATCGGCCGGGTCTGGACGGTGCAGCTCGAGCGCGCGCGCGACGACCGCGACCTTGTGTTCGTGCATCGCGTCGTCGATGCCGGTGCCGCGGCCGGTCACGACAGCGGGGTCCGTGCCGGTGAACGCCGCGATCAGGGCCGCGGACGCGGTGGTGTTCGCGATGCCCATGTCGCCGCCGAGCAGGCAGCGGTTGCCGGCGGAGACGAGGTCCCGCGCGGTCTCGATCCCGACCTCGATGGCCGCGGCGACCTGCTCACGCGTCATGGCCGGACCCTGCGTCAGATCCGCGGTGCCGTGGGCGATCTTGCGCGGCAGGAGACCCGGCACCGGGGCGAGGTCCGCGGCGACGCCGACGTCCACGACCACGACCTCGGCGCCCGTCTGCGCCGCGAACGCGTTCACGACCGCGCCGCCGGAGAGGAAGTTCGCGACCATCTGCGCGGTGACCTCGCGCGGCCACGGGGTAACGCCCTGGGCGTGGACGCCGTGGTCGGCGGCGAAGATTGCCACGGCCGCCGGCTCCGGCAGCGGCGGCGGGCAGGCTCCGGCAAGCCCCGCCAACTGCACCGAGACGTCCTCGAGGACGCCGAGAGAGCCGCGCGGCTTGGTCATCCGGTCCTGCCGGTCGCGCGCAGCCGTTAGCGCCGCCGCGTCCAACGGCGCGATCGCGCGCAGCGTGTCGCCCAGCAGGTCCATCGGTTCCTCTCCGGGCAGCCCTCGTCGGCCGAATTCTTCCCAATGCACGGACCACTCCAGCGGGCGGCGTCGCGCCCAACCGCTCGCGGCAAGCTCGGGCTGGTCTCCGAAGGACTCCACGTACCCGACGCAGAGGTAGGCAACGACCTCCAGGTGAGGCGGGAGGCGCAGGGCGCGCGCCACGTCCCCGGGCTCGAAGTAGCTGACCCACCCGACGCCGAGACCCTCGGCGCGGGCGGAGAGCCACAGGTTCTGGATCGCGCCGACGACCGAGTACGGCGCGGTCTCCGGCAGCGTGTGCCGGCCGAGGGTGTGCCGCCCGCCTCGGGTGGGGTCGCAGGTGACGACGATCCCGACGGGCGCCGCCTCGATCGCCTCCACGCGCAGCGGCGCGAACGCCCTGGCGCGGGCCGCCGGCAGCGACGCGGCGTATCGCTCCCGGGCCGCCGCGGCCAGTTTCGCCAGCCGTGCCCGAGTCTGCGCCGACCGCACCAGGACGAAGTCCCACGGCTGGCTGAACCCCACGCTCGGCGCGAAGTGAGCTCCCGTCAGAACGCGCGTCAGGACGTCGTCCGGGATCGGGGCGTCGATGAATCCGTTGCGCACGTCCCGCCGAGACGAGAGAACTCGATGCAGCGCATCCCGCTCGGCGTCCGAAAACCGGTTCAAGCCGAGCCCCAATTCGCCCATTGTGCAGTTGGGGTACGAAAATCCGCCTTCAAGCGTGCCTGGACTGCACTATCGGCGGTATTCGGGCACGCGTCCCGGTCCTGGGCGGCCTTCGGGAGTCGGGTCATTGGGAAAGGGCTTCGAGCTGGACCGTGGCCAGGGCGTCGAGGAAGCCGTCGGTGGTGTGCGGATCCCGGACGGCGATGCGCATCCACGTGGGGCCGAGGCCGGGGAAGGAGTCGCCGCGCCGCACGGCGTACCCGCGATCGCGCAGCCGCTGGCGGACCTTGCGGCCGTTGCGGACCTGGAGCAGCACGAACGGGCCCTGCGGCAGCCCGGCCAATTCCACGCCGGGGTACTCGGCCAGACGCTTCGTCAGATAGGCGCGGTCGGTGGAGATCCGCGACGCGACGGCCTGCGCCTCGGCGACGGCGACCGGCGAGCTGCACGCCTTGGCCGCGACCAGCGCCGGCGTGCTGACCGACCAGTGCGGCTGTACGGCGGCCAGCGCCTCGATCAGGTCCGGCGCCGCGAGCACGTACCCGACCCGCAGGCCCGCGAGCCCCCAGGTCTTGGTGAAGCTGCGGACCACGATCAGGCCGGGGATGTCGTCGTAGTCGGCCAGGGACTCGCTCTCCCCCGGCACGGCGTCCATGAACGCCTCGTCCACCACCAGCAGCCGGCCCGGCCGAGCCAGGGCGGCGAGGGTCTGTGCGCGGTGCAGCGTCGAGGTCGGGTTGGTCGGATTGCCGACCACGAGCAGATCGACACTCGCCGGAACGCCGTAGTCCGGGAGGGCGAAGCCGTCCTCGGCGTGCAGCACGAACCGGTCCACGCCGTGTCCGGCGACGCGCAGCGCCAGTTCGGGTTCGGTGAACTGAGGGTGGATCACCATCGCGTGCCGAGGCGCGAACGCGCGCGCGATCAGCGTGAACGCCTCCGCGGCGCCGGCGGTGAGCAGCACGTCGGACTGACGGCGGCCGTGCCGCAGGGCGACGGCCTCGCGCGCGGAGTCCGGGTTCGGATAGCTGGACAGGCCGGTCAGCGAGTCGGCGAGCATCTTTCGCAGCCACGGCGGCGGCCCGCCGGGCCGCACGTTCACCGCGAGGTCGACGAGACCGGGGGCGAGTTCGTCGTCCCCGTGGTGACGCAGGTTCAGGCTGGCCGGATCCGCGGGCCCGCGCCGCAGCGGCTTGCCGCCCGGCTCCCAAGGTCGCCCGGGTGGCCCCGTCACGAACGCTTCCGCGCGACGCCCGAACCCGACGACACGTCGACGTCGCGGGCCATGGCGACGACCCGGCGCGCGATGCGCGGGCGCCCGGCCCAGTGCAGGTGCAGGTACGAGGCGTGGACTCGGCCGGCCACGTGGCCCTCGGGGACGTTCGCGAGATCGCCGTGCGTCGCGGACATGGTCCAGGCGGGCTGCGGCCCGGCGACGGGCTCGACGACGGTGCGGTGGAACTCGTGGCCGCGAACGGTCTGCCCGGCCCGGCACAGGACGGAGTCCACCGAGGCGACCGCCTGGCGATAGCCGAGCGTCAGACGCGGCGTCATCCGCGCGTCCGCGGCGATCACGCCGCACATCGCAGCGCCGTCCAGGCTGCGCGAGAGGTAGAGCAGCCCGGCGCACTCGGCGAGCACCACGCCGCCGGAGGCCGCGAGGTCGGCGACGTCCTTGCGGAGCTTCTCGTTGTCCGACAGCGCCTGCGCGTACACCTCGGGGAAGCCGCCGCCGAGAACGAGGCCGGCGGTGCCGGGCGGCAGCGCCTCGTCGCGCAGGGGGTCGACGGTCACCAGGTCCGCGCCCGCGGCACGCAGTAGCTCGGCGTGCTCGGCATAGCTGAACGTGAACGCCGGACCGCCCGCGAGTGCGATCTTCGGCCGGGGGCCGAACCAGCCGCGCGGCGTCGGACCGACGGCGTACTGCGGGTCCCACGGCAGCACCGTCGCCATGCGCGGCGCCGTTGCGGCCAGCGCCAGCACGGCCTCGACGTCGACGCACCGCTCCACGAGGGCGGCGGCGGCGTCGACCATGTCGAGCGCTTCGCGCGAGCGCTCGGCGACCGGGACCAGGCCGAGATGCCGGGAGGGGGTGCTCAGCGAGGCGTCGCGGCGCAGGACGCCGAGCACGGGCATCTTGATCGAGGCGAGCGCGTCGCGAAGCAGGCGCTCGTGCCGGTCCGAGGCGACGCGGTTGAGCAGCACCCCGCCGATCCGGACCCGGGGGTCGAACGAGGCGAACCCGTGGACCAGGGCGGCCACGGACCGGGACTGCGACGAGGCGTCCACGACCAGCAGCACCGGTGCGTCCAGCAGACGGGCCACGTGCGCGGTGGAGGCGAAGTCGTCGATGCCGTCGGCGCCGCCGGAGACGCCGTCGAACAGGCCCATGACGCCCTCGACGATCGCCACCTGCGCGTTGGCGGCGCCGTGCAGGAACAGCGGGGCGATGGACGCCTCGCCGGCCATCCACGCGTCGAGGTTGCGGGCCGGGGCACCGGCGGCGAGACCGAGATATCCCGGGTCGATGTAGTCCGGACCGACCTTGTGCGCGGACACGGACAGGCCCCGCGCGCGGATCGCGGCGATCAGACCGGTGGCCACCGTGGTCTTGCCGGTCCCGCTTGCGGGCGCGGCAATCACCAGGCGCGGCGGGCCGCCGGGTGCGGGTACGAGGATCGTCACGGGGCCCATTCTCCCTGCGAGCGCCGCAGACTTACCACTCGATCCCTCGTTGGCCTTTTTGGCCCATATCCATGGGGTGCTTGATCTTGGTCATCTCCGTGACGAGGTCCGCGGCGGCGCACAGGTCCGGGTGCGCGTCCCGGCCGGTGATCACGACGTGCTGGGTGCCGGGGCGCTCGGCGAGCGCCGCGACGACGTCCGCCACGTCCACCCATCCCCACTTCATGGGGTAGGTGAACTCGTCGAGGACGTAGAGGGTGTGGCGTTCCGCTGCCAGGCGCCGTTTGATCTCCGCCCAGCCTTCGGCGGCGTCGGCGGCGTGGTCGACCTCGGTGCCGGGCCGCCGCGACCAGGACCAGCCGGTCCCCATCTTGTGCCACTCGACGGGGCCGCCCTCGCCGGTCGCCTCGTGCACGCGACCCAGCGCGGTCAAGGCGTTCTCCTCGCCGACCTTCCACTTCGCGCTCTTCACGAACTGGAACACGCCGATGTCCCACCCCGCGTTCCAGGCGCGCAGCGCGAGGCCGAACGCGGCGGTGGACTTCCCCTTGTTCTCGCCGGTGTGCACGATCGTCAGCGGCCGGGTGCGCCGCTGACGGGTCGTCAGACCGTCTTCGGGGACGACGGTGGGGACGCCCTGTGGCATCAGGCGGCCCCGCCGAGCGAGGAGCCCGAGCGATCGTTTCGGAGTTCGGAGACGAGCGTGGCGAGGCCGTCGGTCGGAAGTTCGTCGAGGCGCAGCGTCGGGGCGCCCAGCGCGGCCGCGAACTCGCCGGCGAGGCCAAGCCGTACCGGCCCGGATTCGCAGTCCACGACGATCGCCTGGACGCCGTCGGCGTGCAGCAGACCGGCGGCGCGACGGGCCGCCTCCACCGCGTTCGCGCCGGAGTTCGCGCGGCCGTCGGTGAGGACGACCAGCAGCGGCGTGCGATCCGGATCGCGCAGGCGCTCGGCGGCCAGCACGCGGCGGGCGACCAGCAGTCCCTCGGCAAGGGACGTGCGGCCACCGGTGGCGAGGCTGCTCAGCCGGGCCGCGCCGGCCTCGACGCTCGAGGTCGGCGGGAGAACCAGCTCCGCTCCCGTGCCGCGGAACGTGACCAGGCCGACCTTGTCTCGGCGCTGGTAGGCGTCGCGCAGCAGGGACTGGACGGCGCCCTTGACCGCACGCATCCGGGACCGGGCGCCCATGGAGCCGGAGGCGTCGACGCAGAACAGCACCAGGTTCCCGACGCGGCCGTGGCGGCGGGTGGCGCGCAGGTCGTCGGGCCGGAGCAGCAGTCGGCCGCCCGCTCCGCGGCCGCGATCGGTCTGGTGCGGCGCGGCCGCCCGCAGCGTGGCGCCGAGGTGTACCTGGTCCGCGCTCGGCAGGCCGACGGGGCGGGTGGAGCCGACGATGCGGCCGTTGCGGCTCGGGCCGGGCGAGCGACGGCCGGGAACCCCGGGGGCGTTCGTGGCCGCGGTCAGCAGGCGGGGCTTGAACGTTTCGCCGATCGCATCGGTGCGCGTCGGTGCCGTGCCGCCGCCCTGCTGCTCGGGACGCTGCTGGGCCGGGGCCTGTTGGGTCTGCGAGTCGGCGGCGTCGTTCTGCGGCGGCGTCGGCGAACCGCCGCCGGGGCCGTCGTCCTCCGGACCGTCGTCTTCGAGCGACTGCTTGAGTTGGTCCTCGTTCAGACCGGGGGCGTCGAACGGGTCGCGCCGGCGCCGGTGCGGCAGGGCCAGCCGTGCCGCGGCCTCGACGTCCGCCGCGGCGACGACCGTCCGGCCGTGCCACGCGGCGTGCGCGCGCGCGGCGCGGGCGGTCACCAGGTCGGCGCGCATGCCGTCGACGTCGAAGGCGGCACAGACGCGGGCGATGCGTTCGAGTTCGGCGTCGGGCAGGTCGACGGACCCGACGAGGGCGCGGGCCCGCTCGATCCGCTCGGCGAACTCGGTGTCGGCTGCGGCCCAGGCGGCGGCGAACCCGACGGGGTCGGCCTCCTGCGCGAGCCCGCGGCGCACGACCTCGGCGCGGACCTTGGGGTCGCGGCTCGCGGCGACCTGCACCGTGAGGCCGAAGCGGTCCAGGAGCTGCGGGCGCAGTTCGCCCTCTTCCGGGTTCATGGTGCCGACGAGCAGGAACCGGGCGGCGTGCGAGACCGAGACGCCCTCCCGCTCGACGTGGGCCCTGCCCATCGCGGCCGCGTCGAGCAGGACGTCCACGAGGTGGTCGTGCAGGAGGTTGACCTCGTCGACGTACAGGACGCCGCGGTGCGCGGCGGCGAGCAGGCCTGGTTCGAAGGCGCGGACGCCGGCGGACAGCGCCTTCTCCAGATCGAGGGACCCGACGACCCGGTCCTCGGCGGCGCCGACCGGCAGCTCGACCAGCCGAACCCGGCGGGACACGCCGGAGGAGTCGGTGCGGTGCGGTCCGTCGGGGCACTCGGCGTCCGGAGCGGCCGGGTCGCACGCGAACCGGCAGTGCTCCACGGCCTCGAGCACGGGCAGCAGCGCGGCGAGGGCGCGGACCACGGTGGACTTCGCGGTCCCCTTCTCGCCGCGGACCAGCACCCCGCCGACGCTGGGCGCCACGGCGTTGAGCGCCAGGGCGAGCTTGAGGTCGTCCATCCCGACGACGGCGGAGAACGGGAAGGCGGACGTCACGGCCCAAGTCTCTCAGGTGTAGAAGGCGGTGCGGCTGCCCAGGGCGGTGTCCGCGACGGTGTACCAGGTGGCCCTGCCCTGGTGGCGGGTCAGGCGGGCCAGGGTCACGCGGCGGACTCGCACCACGACCGGCCTGTGGTGGGCGAGCGGGGCGAGACGTTCGCGAATGGGTGCGGCGGCGGTGGGGCCGGTCGCGTAGGCGACCGGGACGCGCGGACGGAACGGGATCCGCTCGCGCAGCCAGGGCTGGTAGTTCAGGACACTTCGCGCCCCGCGCCACAGGCCCATCTTCACCTCGCGGATCTCGTCCCACGGCGTGACGCACAGCGAGACGCCGTTCGGACGAAGGACCGGCGGGCCGAGCGCGAGGCGAAACTGGTGCTGGTCGATCGCCCAGTCCCGGGCGCGGATCTCGACTTTTTCCAACTGCTCGGGCGTTAGATGATCCCCGCCGACGCGCAGCAGCGGGACCTGCCAGCGCTCGGCCGGGACGACGTCGAGCCCGGAGCCGTCGAGGGCCTCGTAGAGCTGGTGGGCGAGGGGCCGCAGTGCGTACTCGCCGTAGAAGCTCAGGTGCCACTGGTAGGTGACGTAGTGGTCGTCGGGCTCGCCGCGGCGGAGGTCGTCGAGTTCGACGACCTTGTCCGACGCAGCTCGCTCGTAGTCGCGCAGCGCGTCGGCGTCGGACCAGTCGGGCGGATCGTCCTCGGGAAAGGAGGGCCGCTCCTCCCACTCGCGCTCGCTCAGCGTCGTCGCCAGGCGTCGCTGGACTGGGTGAGCTCGTTGGCCGACTGCGGCAGCGTCTTGTCCATCAGGTGAGCCACCGTCACCTCTTCCAGGACCTGGCGAAGTCCCACGCGCACGGCGATCCACACCTGCTGCAGCGCCTCGGCCGAGCCGCGGTAGCTCACGTCCTCCGGAGCGCGGCCGTGCACGCTCACCAGTGGGCCGTCGACCGCGCGGATGACGTCGGCGACGGACACCTCGCCGGGGGGCGGAACCAGCAGCCAGCCGCCGGCCTGGCCGCGCTGACTGGCGAGGATCCCCGCACGGCGCAGGTCCGCGAGCACGGAGAGCAGGAAGTCTCGGGGGATGTCCTGGGCGGCGGAGATCGCCTCGGCGGAGCGCGGCACGCCGGCCGGTCCCCCCGCGATCTCGATCAACGCCCGCACGGCGTAGTCGACCTTCGCAGAGATCCGCACCTGAGCACCCTTCGTCCAACGTCCTGCCGCCGGTCAGTATCTCGCCTCGCCGTCGCGCCTTCCCGGGGGCCGCCCACAACGCCTGCGGCGCTCCCGGGGCGAACCCCGGAAGCGCCGCGATGCTCGATCCAAGCGGAGGCGATCAGTACCCGCCGCCGCCACCACCGCCGCGGCGACTGGAGGACGAGTCCTCGTCGTCGCCGAACAGTTCGGCTTGGCGCTCGGCCTTCGAGCGCTTCGCCTTGCCCGCCTTCTGGCCCTTGGAAGCCTTCTTGGCGGACGGGGCAGCCTGCTGGGCGACCGGCGTTGCGGCGGCCTCCTGCGACTGACCCTGCGGCGCGGCGCCCTCGTCCTGCGCCTCGGCCTCGTCCGGAGCCAGCGGCTCTTCCTCGGCCTGGTTCTCCTCGGGCGTCGGAGACGAGTCCTCGTCGGAGGACTCGCTGGGCGCCTGGGCCTCGCGCTCGGACGGGGCCGCCGACTTGTCCTGCGCCTCGGTCGGAGCGGCCGACTTCTCGTCGACCGGATCCTCTCTCGGCGCCGCCGGCTTCTCCTCGGTGTTCTCCGGCGAGGCCGGAGCCTTCTTCTCCGCGGCCGCCTCGGATTCCGGCGCCGGTTGCTCCTGCGGGACCGAGGACTCCTTGGGAGCCTCGGCCTGTGGGGTGAGCCCGGTCCCGGACAGCGGGTTCGGAGTTTCGCCCTCGACGTCCGGCGTGACCGGAGTGCTGGGCAGCGGCTTGGGCTCGAGCGGGTCGGGCTGCTCGCCGGGCGCGGAAGCCTCGCCCGGTGCCTTCGGTGCCGGCTCGGAGTCGAAGCCGACGCCGGGCACGGGGTTCTTGCCCGGCTCGATTCCGCCCACCGAACCGTCGTCGCCGGTGCCCGGAGTTCCCTTCGGCGGAAGGCCGAGGTCGCCGACGCCGGGACCGTCTTCGGCCGGAACCGAGATGCTCGCCGTGTCGGCGGCCAGGCTCGGTGCGGCCGTTCCAAGCGTGAGCAGGAATCCGGCGCTCAGGCCGATCCACGCTCGTCGCGATGTGCGCATCGCCATCCCCTCGTAGAACGGACGTGGGCAGCCGCCCCCGCCACATCCCCCCGGATGCAGGGCCAGTCAAGCGGACCCGGTGCCCCCATCCGGGGAAGCGCGCCGAATCCCGCGTGTCCCACCAGTCACATTGTTAACGTTGTTCGGAGCGTCGGAAGGTTCGCCGGAACTCCACCGACGATCAGTGCCGCGAGCGCCGAGGTGTCCAAGTGGTCCGCGACGAGATCGCCGAGCGCGTCCAGACGGGCCTCCCGCACCTCGGCGAACCGGACCGGTGGACCGGGGCGCCAGTTCGCGCCCGCGGCGGCGGCCACGTCGGTGAGGAACGCGCGGCGGAACTGGTCGGACTCCATCACCCCGTGCCAGGTGGTGCCCCAAACGGCCCCGCGCCGGCAGCCGTCGAGGAAGACCTCGGCGCCGGGGTCCGGGGTCGCGACGCCGTGGTGGATCTCGTAGCCCGCGACCGGCACCCCGTACGCCTCGCCGGCGACCCGGCCCACGGTCTTGGTCGGGTGGAAGCGCACGTCGGTGGGCAGCAGGCCCAGGCCGGTGACCGCCCCGACCCGCGACTCGACGTCGTCGGAGATGGTTCGGGCGAGCATCTGGTAGCCACCGCAGATGCCGAGGACCGGGCGCCCGGCGGCGGCGCGCTGGACGAGGGTGTCGGCGAGGCCGCGGCCGCGGAGCCAGGCGAGGTCGGAGACCGTGGCCTTGGTGCCCGGCAGGACGACGAGGTGCGCGTCGAGCAGGTCCGCGGGATGGTCGACGAAGCGGACGGACACGCCGGGCTCGGCAGCGAGGGCGTCGGCGTCGGTGAGGTTGGAGATCCGCGGCAGGCGCACGACGGCGACCCGCAGGGCGTCCGGCCCGTCCGACCCGACGCCTCCGCGCGGCCCAAGGGCGTCCAGGGCAAGGGAGTCCTCGACGTCCAGCCACAGGTCGGCGCTCCACGGCAGAACGCCGAAGGTCGCACGCCCCGTCAGTTCCCGGAGCGTCTGCAGGCCCGGGGCGAGCAGCCGGGCGTCGCCGCGGAACTTGTTCACCACGAACCCGGCGATCAAGGCCTGGTCGGCCGGCTCGAGGATCGCAAGCGTCCCGAACATTGCGGCCAGGACCCCGCCGCGGTCGATGTCCCCCACGACGATCGTCGGGAGCCCGGCGGCGCGAGCCAGGCCCATGTTCGCGATGTCGTCGGAGCGCAGGTTGATCTCGGCCGGGCTGCCCGCCCCCTCGCACACCACGACGTCGAACCGGGAGCGCAGGTCGGCGAGCGCGTCGAGAACGTGCTCGAGCAGTTCCGGCTTGAGATGGCGGTAGGACATCGCGTCGACCTCGGTCAGCACCTTGCCGTGCAGCAGCACCTGGGACCGGCGATCGCTGCCGGGCTTGAGCAGCACGGGGTTGAACGCGGTCTCGATCTCGACGCCGGCGGCGGCCGCCTGCATCGCCTGCGCTCGGCCTATCTCCCCGCCGTCGGGGGTGACCGCGGAGTTGTTCGACATGTTCTGCGCCTTGAACGGGGCGACCGAGACGCCCTGCCTGCGCAGCCAACGGCACAGGCCCGCGGTCAGGACGCTCTTGCCGGCGTCCGACGTCGTCCCCGCGACCAGCAGCGCCCCCTTCATCGTCGGCTCCACACCACGGCGAGCACGGCGGCGCCGAGCCCGACGGCGCGCGCGAGGCGCATGGCTCGGCGGACGTCCGGGATCTGTGGGGTGGTCCCGGTTGCGTTGAGCGTCGGCCGCTCCTCGACGTAGCCGGGATAGGAGTTGGTGCCGCCCAGACGGACGCCGAGCGCTCCGGCCGCGGCGGCCTCGCACCACCCGGCATTCGGGCTGGGGTGGGCCCGGCGATCCGCCCGCAGCGCGCGCAGCGCCCCGGCCGGGCTGCCGCCGACCAGCGGCGCTGCGGCCACGGTCAGCAGACCCGTGAGGCGGGCGGGGACGAGGTTCACGACGTCGTCCAGTCTGGCGGCCGCCTTTCCGAACCGCTCGTACCGGTCGTTGCGGTAGCCGACCATCGCGTCGAGGGTGTTCACGGCCCGGTAGCCGAGCAGGCCCGGCACCCCGGCCACCGCGCCCCAGAACAGGGGCGCCACCACGGCGTCGGAGGTGTTCTCCGCGACGGACTCGACCGTGGCCCGCGCCAGCTCGGGCGCCTGGAGCGTCGACGGGTCCCGGGCACAGAGGTGGCGCAGCCGTGCCCGGGCCGCAGGCAGATCGTCGGTCTCGAGGTGACGTGCCATCAGATCTGCCGCGCGGCCCAACGACGTACCGCCGAGCACCGCCCACGTGGCCCCCGCCGTGACCAGGGTTCGCCCGCGTTCGCCGAGGCGGCGTTCGGCCACGGCGCCCAACGCCAGGGGAACGCCCACGCAGAGCACGGCGTACCGCGCGCCTGCCGCCACGTCGTCTCGGTACATCCGCCGCTCCAGGGCGCCGGCGGCGCGGCCGAACCCGGCGACCGGGTGGCAGCGCCGAGGGTCCGCGAACACCGCATCCGCCAGCACGCCGAGTGCGATCCCCACCGCTCGGACCATCAGAGCACCAACCGAACGATGGCCACGACGCCGATCAGCACGATGCAGCCGCGCAGGGCCGGCGCCGACAGGTTGCGCCCGTATCGGCCGCCGATCAGTCCCCCGGCGATCGAGCCGGCGGCGATGAGGCCGGCCACGCCCCAGTCGATGTGATGCACCGTCATGAAGATGAGAGCGGCGACGCCGTTGCCCAGCAGCGCGAGCACGTTCTTGACGCCGTTGAGCCGCTGCAGGTCGTCGACGAGGAACACCGACAGGAACGCGATCAGCAGCACGCCCTGGGCGGCCCCGAAGTACCCGGCGTAGATCCCGGTGAGACCGACGGCGAGGGTCAGCACCGCGAACCGGGACCGGCTCGCGGGGCGCCCGGCCAGCCATCGGGTGAGCCGCGGCTGCACCAGCACCAGCACGCAGGCCAGGCCGATCAGCGCGGGCACCACCGTTCGGAAGGCGCGCTCGGGAGCGGTCAGCAGCAGGGTCGCGCCGATCGTCGAGCCGATACAGGTCGCCGGGAGAAGCCGCATCAGTAGCGCCCGCTGGCCGCGCAGTTGCTCGCGGTAGGCCCACACGGCTGCTGCCGACCCGGGCACGAGGCCCACGGTGTTCGACACGTTCGCAATCACGGCCGGATACCCGAGCGCCAGCAGCGTCGGAAAGGTGATCAGCGTCCCGGACCCGACCACGGCGTTGATGGCGCCGGCCGCTCCCCCCGCGAACAGGATCGCCACGGCATCCCAGGCGTCCACAGCCCAATCCTACGAGCGCGCCCTTTCGCCAACGGACGTCATCCGGTTCGGGTGCTTGTCGTACGCCCAGAGGTGCGACAAGCCCCGCCGCGGGACGTCATCCGACAGCGAGCCGGGCCCCTCGGCACCGGATGTCATCCGCCAACCCTCCTTGTCGTACGCCCGGGGGGACGACAAGCAGCGTCAGGGGACGTCATCCGCCGGCGGAGGATGGGCCGATCGGGCGAAGAGTCGCCGGTTGTCCCTCCCCCGGCGGATCGACCCGCTGGGGAGCGCCGGGCGAGGGTCGAGTCATGGGGGACACATCGGCACGCTTCGGCGCCGCCGCGGGGGCGTGCGCCGCCGCCGCGGCCGTCGTGGCGATGCTCGGTGTCGTCGCAGACGCGGACGCGGCGAGCACCGAAACCTGGGAGCGGCTCGCGCACTGCGAGAGCAGCGGCCGCTGGGACGTCAACACCGGCAACGGGTACTACGGCGGGCTGCAGTTCTCCCCCGGCACCTGGAAGGCCTTCGGCGGAAGAAAGTACGCCAAGCGCGCGGACCTGGCCACGAAGCCGCAGCAGATCGAGATCGCCGAGAAGGTGCTCAAGGTGCAGGGTTGGCGCGCCTGGCCGGCGTGTTCGCGCAAGCTGGGCCTGACCCCGGAGGACGCGCTCGGCACGCCGGACGTCCTGCTGCCCACGGCGCCGCCGGTGCCGACCCCGAAGCCCACGCGCATGCCGAAGCCGACGTGGACGCCGGGCCCGATCTTCACCGCCGGCCCGGAGTGGACGCCGGGCGCGGTGTTCACCTCGGAGCCTGCCCCGATCAGCGCGCGCCCCGTGCCGTCCAGCGGTCGTTCTCGCGATGCAGGAGAAGTGGAAGGCCGTAGCAGGCACTGAGGTTCTCCGCCGTCAGCACGAGCGTCAGCGGACCGGCCGCGGTCACCTTGCCCTCCCGCAGCATCAGCACGTGGGTCATGCCCGGCGGGATCTCCTCCACGTGGTGGGTGACCATGACCATCGCCGGGGCGAAGGGGTCGCGGGCCAGATTGGAGAGGCGCCGCACCAGGTCTTCGCGTCCGCCGAGGTCCATGCCCGCCGCCGGTTCGTCGAGCAGCAGCAGTTCGGGATCGGCCATCAGCGCGCGGGCGATCTGCACGCGCTTGCGCTCGCCTTCGGACAGGGTGCCGAAGGTGCGCTCGGCGTACTCGGCCATGCCGAGCGCACGCAGCAGCGCGGTGGCCCGGGCGGCGTCCGGGGCCTCGTAGCTCTCGCGGAAGCGCCCGACGACGGCGTACGCGGCGGTCAGGACGACGTCGAGGACCTTCTCCTCGCGCGGCAGACGGTCGGCCAATGCCGCGCTGGCCAGGCCGACCCGGGGCCGCAGTTCGAACACGTCGGTCTCGCCGAGCACCTCGCCGAGGATCGCCGCCCATCCCGAGGTCGGGTGCAGGTGTCCGCCGATCACCTGCAGCAGCGTCGTCTTGCCGGCGCCGTTGGGCCCGAGCACGATCCACCGCTCGCCCTCGCGGATCTGCCACGACTCGACGTCCAGGATCGTCTTGCCCTCGCGTTTCACGACGACTTCGGCGAGGTCGAGCACGAGCGTCGGCGGGTGCGGGGAGGTGCTCACCCAGGAAACCTAGCGGGCGTCCGAAGAAGGGTGAGCCCGGTACCACGGTGGTTCGGACGCCACGGGTTGCCGGTGGAATCGCAGGCCACGCCTTACCCTGGCCGGGATGAACGGAGAACTGCGGTCCGGGCGCCTGGTGGCGTGGGGCAACGCCGTGCTCGCAGGTCTGGTCAGCCCGGACACCGCCGCGGACAAGGTCCAGGGCGACGACCGAGTGCATCGAATCGCGCTACCGGCCAATGCCGAGACCCTGCCGGTATTCCTCGCCGGGTTGCGGCCCCGTGGCGTGCGCGGCCTGCTGCTCGTCCTGCCCGTGCCCGGCGACGTCCGGGGCCTGCCGGGCCCGGCCTCGTTCAACGCCGACGCCGTCGTCGCGGGCGAGGCGGTGCTGCTGCTCGGCGAGCAGCCCGGCGGGCTGACGCCGTCGACGTCTCGCGACCCCGACGGCCCGCCCGGTGTCTCCACGGTCTGGGCGGCGTCGCCCATCGACCGCCGCGTCGGCACCGACCTGCCCTCGCTGAGCGAGGCCGAACGCCAACTGACCGAAACGCTGCGCGAGGTCACCGAGGCACTGGCGGGTCTGGACCTCGCCCGCTGGCGCCCGCAGATCGCCGAGGCGCTGGCCGGCATCCGCGCCGGCGACGGCTGCGTCGGTCTGGCGCCGGGCTACCCCGGCCGCGCCCACCGCGTCCTCGCCAGCGCCCAGCGCATCTCCGCGATCGCCGACCTCGTCGCCGCCGAGCCCGACGCCGGAATCGGCACCGGCATCCTCGGCACCCGCGACGCACTGCTGCGCCAACTCTCCGCGGCGGCCCGCCACGCCACCCTCGCCGCCTTCAACAGCGTCGTCGAGCCGCAGATCATCTCCCGTACCCCCTAACGTCCGAACAACCGGGCGCTACAACGCCCACTTCTTCGGACGCAACCGCGTCAGCGCCAGGCGAGCGAGACGACCTCGATCGGCTCGGCCAGGCCCTTCAGGTCGACGGCGCGGGCGTTGTCGGTCGCCAACCCGCGCAGCCCGCGGACGGTCGAGGCGCTCGCGAGGATCTCGCCGCTCGCCGCCGCGCCGCCGATGCGCGCGGCGACGTGCACGCCCCTGCCCTGGTAGTCCGGGCCCTCCACACGGGTGGCCTCCGCCTCGTGCACGCCGATCCGCACGCTCGGCGCAAAGCCGTGGCTGCTTCGATGGGCAGCCAGCGAGGACTGGACGGCGATCGCACACTCCACCGCAGAAGCGGGCTCGTCGAAGGCCACGAAGAATCCGTCGCCGATCCGGTTCACCACCTCGCCGCCGTGGAGGGCGAACGCCGCGCGCAGGGTGGCGTCGTGCCAGCGCAGCAGGTGGCCCCAGGCCTCGTCGCCGAGGGCTTCGACCAGCGGCGTCGAGGCGACGATGTCGGTGAACACGAACGTGCGGCGACACCGGTCACCGGTGGCGTCGGCCAGGGCCGAGGCAAGCTGCGCCCGGCTGCGAATGCCGAGCTTTTGATACGCGTGCCCGAGGTGGGTGTCCACCGTCCGCTGGGTGACGAACAGCGCCTGCGCGATCGCCCGCGACGTTGTCCCGGCCGCCGCCATCTCTGCCACGCGACGCTCCTGGGCGGTCAGGGCGCCCACCCCGCTGGTAGCCGCCCGCCGCGGTCGGGCACCGGCGGCCAGGAGCTCCGCTCTCGCACGCTCGGCCAGTGCCACCGCACCGATCCGGTCGGCCAGATCCAGCCCCTCCCGCAGCGGCGTCCGGCCCGCAACCGCGTCGCCGCCCTGCCGCAGTGCCGTTCCCAGGTCCACGAGCGCCCGGGCCAACTCGAGCTGCGCGGGGGTGGTTCGCAGCACCGCGACGGCCTCGGTCAGCGTGGCGGTCCGCGCAGCGCCGGACTCGACCATCGCTCGGACCCGCAGCCCGACGCCGATCGGCCGCGCCAGGCCGCCGGCCCGGGCCAGCGCACATTCCTCGTCGGCCAGCCCGCGCGCCTCCTCGTCCTCGCCCAGCGCGAGCGCCGCCGCCACCGCGCCCGGCCGCCACGTCGCAACGAGTGGGTTGACGATCCCCATCGCCGCCCAGCGCCGGCCGGCTTCCCGCAGCCACGCCAACGCCTCGGCCGGCCTGCCCCGCGCGAGGTCGAGGCGCCCCGCCGCGCCGGCGTACAGCGCCGCCGCCATCGCCGCCGGCGGATCGGGGTCCACACGCGGGTCGAACAGCGCGCCGGCGGCCGCCTCGAGCGAACCACGCTCCACGAGCGCGTCGACGAGCCACGCCGTCACCCACGTGCGAACGGCGGCGATCGCCGTGTCCTGGTTGACCTCCATCGCGAAGGCGCCGTCGGCCTCGGCGCCGAGAACGTCGCCGCAGCGCAGGTTGAGCTCGGCCCGTATCGCCATCGCGGGCGACACCAGGTTCTTCGAGCCGGTGGCCTGGCCGAGGCTCAGCATCGCGTTGCACATCGCCAGGGCCGGCTCCGGTTGGTCCAGCCACGTCGCAACTCCGAGGATGGCGACGCCCACGCTGGGGCTGCTCCGCTCCGGGTCGTAGTCGGCGATCAACCGCGCAAGCAGCTCTTGCGCTTGTCCGCAGTCGTTGACCACCGTGGCGATGAACGCGCGGGCCGCGAGTACCGCGCCTACCCCCGACGCGTCGACGGGCAACTCGTCGAGCAGGCGACGTGCGTCGTCCAACTGTCCGCTGAACGCCGCGCCGACGGCCAGTTCCGCAGTCAACGCGACCCGCTCGGCCGGCGCCAGCTCGCGCGGGTTTTCCAGCGCCGCCCTGCACACGACGATCACGTCGAGCCACTCGCCGGCGAGCAGCAGGGCGTGCGCGACGGTCAACGCGCGCTGGGCGCGAAGCCGCGGATCGGGCTCGGACTGGACCGCGGTGCGCAGGAGAGGGGTCGCGTCCGCCGCCCGCACGGACATGGCGGCCAGGCCCATCGCGAAGGTCATCGCCGGGGCGTCTCGCGGGTCGGGCGGTTCGGCCAACGCCCGGCGCAGGTAGCGCAGCGCCGCCTCCGGGGCGCCGCGGTCCACCGCAACGTTCGCCGCGGCCGCCAGGGTCCGCGCGACCTCGGGTTCGCCGGCGGGATCGGCGTGGAGGAGGTGGCGCGCCAACTGGTCGGCCGGGGCCCCCGAGTTCGCCAGCAACGTCGCGGCGCGACGGTGTGCCGCCGCCCGCGCGGCGGGCCGCAGGCGCGCGTCGGCGGCCGAGCGCAACACGGGGTGACCGAACGTCAGGTCCGCTGCTCGGCCGAGTACTCCGGCCTGGCGCAGTGCGTCCGCCGCCTTGCCGGCCTCCTCGATCGAGAGTTCGGCGAACTCGGCGATCGTTGGTAGGCCGGCGCCGTCGCCCAGTACGGCGAGGGCCTCGAGGAGGGGGCCGCATCCCGACGGCAGGGCCAACAGTCGCCGATCGAGCGTGCGGGCGACCTCGTCGGAGGAGAAGTCCTCGACGGCGCTCGCCGCCTGATCGGTCGGGCGCACTCCCGCGTCGCGCATCGACACGGTGAGCGCCGCGAGCAGGAACGGGTTGCCGCCCGTCGCGCGGTGGCAGGCGGCGCCGAAGGCGTCGGTGGCGCCCTCGCCCAGCGTCGCGCGCACGAGCTGCGCGGCCGCCGCCGGTCCCAGCGGCGCGGGATGGATCGGCGGGGTCGACACCAGCGTGAGCACGTCGGTCAGCAGGGCCTCGGCGGCGCCGGGGTTGGGCCGGGCGGCGAGGACGACGAGCAGGCGCAGCCCGGCCACCCGCCGCGTCAGATATCCGAGCCACCGCAGGGACGCCGGATCGCCCCACTGCACGTCGTCGGCCAGCAGGACCACCGGGCCGGCGGCGGCCAGGTTGGCGACCAGCCAATAGAGCCCGTGCAGCGTGCCGTGCAGCCGGTCCGCGCCGGCGCTGGGCTCGACGGCCAGGTCCAGCGCCGGAGCCGCCATGGCGGCGGCGCCGCCGGTGAGCTCCGCCCACCCGGACTCGCCCAGGCGGATCCGCAGCGGGTCGAACAACTGACGCACCAACGCGAACGGGATGTCCTGTTCGGAAGGACCGCCGCAGCACGTCGCGACCGTGGCCCCCGCCTCCCGGGCGAGGTCCGCGGTGGCCGCGAGCAGTGAGGACTTGCCGATCCCCGCCGGACCCTCGAGCAGTGCGACGCGCGCTACCCCGCCGCAGGCGTCGGCGACCAACCCACGCAAGGTGGCGATCTCGCCCTCGCGCTCCAACAGACGCCGCGTCATGGGCGCGAACGTAGTGGAGCGGGACTGTCGCACGGGCGACAGATCGCGGTCGGCGCGCAATTCTCCGTATCGATCCGCCGAACTCTCGGTAACCGTTGCCGACGCGGCCGGACCCGGTGCGAGCCGAGGCTCGCAGGCATGAAGACCGACACCGTGCCGGCCACCGCCGTCCTCGACCTGTTCGATCCGACCTTCCACCACCAGCGGCCCGAGATCGCTGCCGCTCGCGAGCTGCACTGGTGGGCACGCACGCCCAGCGGGATCGCCGTGCTGCGGTACGCCGAGACTGCGGCGCTGCTGCCCGACCCACGGCTGCACGGAGGGCTACTGGGCTTCCTGACCGCCCAGGGCGTGACGGCCGGTCCGGTGTACGAGCTCGTCCGCGACGGGATCTCCAGCGCCGAAGGCAAAGATCACGTCCGGCTGCGTCGGCTGATCGGGAAGGCGTTCACGCCGCGCGCGGTCGAGGGGATGCGGCCGCGCGTGCGGGCGCTGGCGACCGAGCTGATCGACGAGTTCGTCACGGACGGCCATTGCGAATTCATGGAGGCATTCGCGAACCGGCTTCCGGCGGCGGTGACCATGGACCTGCTCGGCGTCCCCGCCGAGCTGCAGGACCGCTGCAGCTCCTCCATCGCAGACCTGAATCCGTTGTTCTCGTGGAACGTCACGGCCGAGCTGGCACGCGTCGAGCGCGGCGTCCGCGATCTCGAGGCCACCGCCGCCGACCTGATCGCGGCCCGCCGCCGGGACCCCGTCGACGACTTGATCTCGGGGCTGGTCGCCGCCGAGGACGCCGGTCGGGTGCTGACCGACCGGGAGCTGCAGGTCCTGATCGTCGCGCTGCTGTTCGCCGCCCAGGACACGACGCGCAACCAACTCGGGTTGGCGATGGTCACGTTCGCCGAACACCCCGAGCAGTGGGCACTGCTCGCCGAGGATCGCGACCTCGGACCCGCGGCGGCCGAGGAAACCATGCGGGTCAACCCGACGACCCCGTATCTCAACCGGGTCGCCGCGGTCGACTTCGAGCATGCCGACGTTCGCGTTCCCGCGGGAACGCTGATCACGTTCGTGCTCGCGGCCGCGAACACCGATCCGCGGGCCTTCGGCACCGGAGGCTTCGACGTCACCGCAGTGCGGACCGCGCGCCAGCTCGCGTTCGGTGCCGGTCCGCACGCCTGCCTCGGCATGGCGTTGGCGCGACTCGAACTGGCGGAGGCACTGCCGCTCCTCGCCGCCCGGCTCGGCCCGATCCGCATCGACGGGACGCCGCAGTGGCCCGGCCCGAGCATTCTGTACGGCCCCCTCTGCCTTCCCTTGGCCTTCGACGCACCTCGGGGCAGCCGCCCCTCGGGGAGCACCCCATGACCGTTCGCCGTTCGCTAGCGGCTGTTCTCGCCGTGGCTCTGCTCGGCGGATGCGGGACGCGTCTCGACGAGACCGAGGTGCGCGCCGCCGCAGGTCTCGGCGAGGTCGCCCTCGCGCCCGCGTCCATCGACCGCCTGCGGTCGGTGGACGTCGAGGCCGTGCGATCACAGAGCCTCGACGCCGTGCCGCGCTCGGCGTCCACCGTCGGGAAGGCCCCGGCGGCGTCGACCTCGCCGCTGCCACGCGCACCGCAACGCGTCCGGCCGAGCGCGACACCGCGCCGAGCGCAGGCCGTCGCGGTCGCGTCGAGCAGCTCGGCGTGCGCTGCGCCGGGGACGCCCGTGGTGCTGGGCCAGGTCGGCAACTTCAGCGGCGTGGTCGGCCCCGTCGTCGCTGCGGCGCGTACGACGATGGCGGTCTGGGCCAAGGACGTGAACGCCCGCGGCGGGCTCGCCTGTCACCCGGTGGTGCTCTACCAACGCGACGACGGGCTCGACCAGTCCCGCAGCGCCGCGGCCGTGCAGGAGCTGGTGCAGGAGAAGCAGGCCGTCGCGATCGTCGGCGCGATGGCAATTCTGACCATGGCCGGCTTCGCGTCCGGCGTCGAACGTATGCGGGTGCCGGCCGTCGGCGGCGACGGGCTGACGCTGGACTGGGACCGCAACCGGTTTCTGTACCGGCAGGGCGCGAGCGCCGAGCGGCAGATCGGCGGACTGCTCGCCTACCTGGTCGGGGAGGGCACGACCAAGGTCGGGTACCTGTACTGCATCGAGACGTCGAGTTGCTCGGCCGGGACGAAAATCGTCGCCGCCGAGGCGGTTCGCACCGGCGCCGAACTCGCCTACCGGGCACAGGTCTCGGCGAGCCAGACGGAGTACTCGGCGCAGTGCCTGAACGCACGGTCCGCCGGAGTCCAGGTCCTGCTGATGGCGCTCGACGGCGCGTCGATCGGTCGCGTCGCCAGGTCCTGCGCCGCGATCGGCTACCACCCGCAGTTTGCATCGACAGGGGGAGTCATCAGCAGCCAACAGGCGCTCGACCCGTTGCTGCGGAAGAACAGCTTCGTCACCACCAGCTTGACCGCGCCCTGGATGCTGCGGGATTCGCCCGGCCAACGCGCCTTTCACACGGCGCTCGCCCGCTACGCCCCTGGCCTGGTGCCCGATTCGAATGCCATCTCCGCCTGGGCCTCGGGTGCGTTGCTCGAGGCAGCGGTCGCCGGCCTCGGGCCGTCCGCCCGGGAGGCTCCGCTCACGACTGCACTGATCCTGAAGGGGCTGGCGACGGTCCAGAAGGACAGCCTCGGCGGCTTGACCCCGCCGCTCGCCTTCTCCTCCAACCGCACCCGCGAGAGGCCTCCGCGCTGTGTGTTCCTCGAGGTGCTCGTCACCGCGGGCTGGACTGCACCCCGTGGCAACCGGACCATCTGCACGTGATCGGGAATTGGGAGTACTCCGTGAATCGACTCATCCGTAGGTCCACCGTCGCCGCCTCTGCGCTGCTACTCGCCACGCTGCCCGGGCCCGCGGGCGCCTCGCCACCGAGCGGGTTCGCCACCTTCGACGACGTCGGTCGGGGGCGCCTGGCCGCCGATCGATCGGTCGTGGCCGCGCCGCGCACCGGTGTCGTCGTCGGCGAGTACACACTCGCGCCGGCAGCGGACGACGGCTGGCGCCGCCTGCCAGGTTCGACGATCCTCGCGGTGGCCGGCGGAATCCTGACGGTGCGCTCCGCGCGGACCTGCGCCGCCACCGACTACCCCGCCGGGACCTCGGCGGTGCTCGAGGTCGGCGACCATCTCTTCGCCAACGCAGGCCCGGAGCCGGTGCGCTTCGGCGGAGTCCTCCTGGGTCTGGCCGGGTCCGCCCGGCCCACCATCGACCGGCTGCCGACAACGGCGACGAGGTGCGGTCGGCAGGCCGGCACCGCACTGACGGTCGATCGGCAGGGCGCCGCCACCTTCGTGGACACCGCCGGGTACCACGACCATCACGGCGAGCACGGCCGCGTCGGGCACCTCTTTGCGCGGGGCGGGCGGGACATCGGCATTCAGTTCGTGCGCGTCGCCGCCGGCACCAGCATCGGCTGGCACTCGCATCCCGGGCCCGCGCTGATCCTGATCCAGAGGGGCACCATCGACTACTACACGGATCGCGACGGTGCCTGCGTCAACGTGGGCCACTACTCCGGCGGCGACGCCTACGTCGTGGCGCCGAGCCCCGGCCATCGTCATATCGGCTACATCTCCGAGGGTGGCGAGGGGTTCTTGGTCTACCTCGACCTGCCCGGCACGTTCGCCGCGGTGCCGTCGCTCGGCATGACTCTCGACGGCAACGACTTCACGCCCACCCCGCCGCCGGGCTGCCCGACGCTGCGCGACAACCGGCTGTGACGGCCGCAAGCCTCCCAGACCCCTTCTTACGTCCGAAGAAGTGGGCGCTGTAGCGCCCGCTTCTTCGGACGTAAGCGCGGGCGGTGTCGCGTCCCCGCGCGCTGACCGGCGTCGGTTCCCGAGCAGCGAGGCGACGGACGGGGCGATTCACGGCCACGTCGCCGCCTCGGGCGCCGCTTCCCTGCTTTCCAGCCGACGCGCAGGGTCGGCGGTCAGGCGGTCACGCTGTCGTAGAGGGCCTTGGTGCGGGCGGCGATTTCGGTCCACGAAAAGTGCGTGACGGCGCGTTCGCGGCCGGCCTTGCCCATGGCCGCCGCCCGGGACGGGTCGCGGAGCAGGGTGTTGACGGCGTCGGCGAACTCGCGCGCGAACCTGTTCTGGTCCAGCGGCGTGCCCGTGCCGTCCTGGACCTGCTCGATCGGGACGAGCAGGCCCGTTTCGCCGTCCGCGACGACCTCGGGGATGCCGCCGGTGGCGGTGGCGACCACGGCCGTCTCGCAGGCCATGGCCTCGAGGTTCACGATGCCCATCGGCTCGTAGACCGACGGGCACACGAACACCGAGGCGTGCGTGATCAGCTGGACCAGGTCGGCCTTCGGAAGCATCTCCTCGATCCAGTGCACGCCGCGCCGCTCGGTCTGCAGCAGGCTGATCAGCCCGACTACCTCGCCGTAGATCTCCTTGGTGTCCGGGGCGCCGGCGCACAGCACGACCTGCGCGTCCCGATCGAAGGAGCGAATCGCGCGCAGCAGGTAGGGCAGGCCCTTCTGGCGCGTGATGCGTCCGACGAACAGCACCGTCGGGCGGCCGACGTCGAGATGGTGACGCTCCATCACGTCCGTGTCGTGGTTCGGCGCGTACTCCTCGGTGTCGATGCCGTTGTGGATCACCGTGACCTTGTCCGGGTCCACGTTCGGGTAGCAGCGCAGCACGTCGGCGCGCATGCCCGCGGACACCGAGACGATGGCGTCGGCGTTCTCCAGGGCGATCTTCTCCGCCCACGAGGACAGCGCGTACCCGCCGCCGAGCTGCTCGGTCTTCCAGGGCCGCAGCGGCTCGAGGGAGTGCGTGGTCGCGACGTGCGGGATCCCGTGCAGCAGCTTTGCGAGGTGCCCGGCCAGGTTGGCGTACCAGGTGTGCGAGTGCACGACGTCCGCGCCCGCCGCGGCGGCGGCGATCTGCAGGTCCACCCCGAACACGCCCAGCGCCGCGTTCGCCGCCTCGAGTTCGGCGGGAACCGGGAACGCGGTGACCCCGGCCTCGGTCCGGGGCGCGCCGAAGCACTGCACCCAGACGTCGGCCAGCGCGCGCAACTCGCGCGCGAGGTATTCCACGTGAACGCCGGCGCCGCCGTAGACCTCCGGCGGATATTCCCTGGTCAGCAGGTCGACTCGCATACGGGCACGCTAACGAACCCGCCCGGGCCGCGAGGATAGGGTCGCCCCATGGCGACGAAGGTCCTGGCAATGGTGCTGGCCGGCGGCGAGGGCAAGCGGCTCATGCCGCTGACGGGAGACCGGGCCAAGCCCGCCGTCCCCTTCGGTGGTCTCTATCGCCTCGTCGACTTCGTGCTCTCGAACCTGGTCAACGGCGGATACCTCAAGATCGTCGTCCTGACCCAGTACAAGAACCATTCGCTGGACCGACACATCTCCCGGACCTGGCGCATGTCCGCGATGCTCGGCAACTACGTCACGCCGGTGCCCGCCCAGCAGCGCCGCGGCCCGCGCTGGTTCGCCGGCTCGGCAGACGCCATTTTCCAGAACCTGAACCTGATCGACGACGAGCAGCCCGAGCACGTCATCGTCTTCGGCGCGGACCACATCTACCGGATGGACCCCCGGCAGATGGTCGCCCAGCACATCGAATCCGGCATGGACGTCACCGTCGCCGCGGTACGCCAGCCGCGGTCGCTGTCCGACCAGTTCGGCGTCATCACCGCCGATTCGACCGGCGCGAAGATCGAGCAGTTCCTCGAGAAGCCGCAGAACGCGCCGGGCCTGCCCGACTCCCCCGACGAGATCTACGCCTCGATGGGCAACTACGTCTTCCGGACCTCGGCGCTGATCAAGGCCGTCAACGAGGACGCCATGGACCCGTCCTCGCGCCACGACCTCGGCGGCAACATCATCCCGAACCTGGTCGCGCAGGGCCGGGCCGGCGTCTACGACTTCACCCAGAACGAGGTCCCGGGCCCGGAGGGCCGCGAGAAGGCGTACTGGCGGGACGTGGGAACGCTGGACGCCTACTACGAGGCGCACATGGACCTGATCTCGGCCAACCCCGCGTTCAACCTCTACAACCGGGACTGGCCGATCTACACGCTGCACGACCCGTGGCCGCCGGCCCGCTTCGTCGGCGGCACCGAGGGCGTCACCGGCCACGCGGTCGAGTCGATGATCTCCGGAGGCGTGCAGATCGCCGGCGCAGTCGAGCGCTCCGTGCTCTCCCCCGGCGTCAGCGTCGGCCGCGGCGCCCCCGTCGAGGGCTGCGTGCTGCTCGACGGCGTGCGGATCGGCCAGGACGCCGTGGTCCGCAACGCGATCCTGGACAAGAACGTCGTGATCCCGGACGGCTTCCGCCTCGGCCTGACCGACAAGGACGCCGACCTCAAGCGCGTCACGATGACCGAGGGCGGCATCCGCATCGTCGCCAAGGGAGCCGTGCTCGAGCCGTAGAGCCTTCGGGACCCGAGAAGTGTCGGCGGCGCGATGCAGGATGGCGCCGTGGCGATCTGGCGGAGCCGATGATCCGGCATGTCTACGTGGACGAGACCAAGGCCGCGGGATACGTCTTGGCTGCGGTCGTCGTCGCCGATCCTGGCACGGTCCGCAAAACGATCAGCGGGCTTATCGCGCCCGGAACCCGTCGTCTGCACATGCACAACGAGCGTCCGCAGCGGCGACCCGGCATCGTTGCCGCCCTGGCAGCAGCCGAGATCCAGGTCCGCATCTACGACGCCGCCCGCCGCTACCGCACCGACCTGGCCGCCCGCGCGGCCTGCTTGAGCGCCCTCGTCGAGGATTTGGCCGAATGTACCGGCCACATCCGGCTGGTCATCGAGCGGGACGACTCGCTGCTCAGCTTCGACAACCAGCGCCTGATCGAGGCCGTCCGCGCGAACGGTCTGCGCCAACGCCTGAGCTACCACCACGACCATGCCCACGCGGAGCCGCTGCTCGCCCTGCCCGACGTGGCTGCCTGGTGCTGGGCCCGCTCTGGCCAGTGGCGACGTCACATCGAGCCGATCCTCACCGCCGTGCGAACCGTCTAGCAAGCGCGAAGCCCGAGCGCCACCGCCATCCGGGCAGGGTCTCGGGCTCACTTCCTGAAGCTCAACGCAGCAGGCACAGCCAGTCTAGATCGCCAACGACCCGACCGCCACGCTCTTCGGTGTTGTTTCGCGGAGCGTTGCGTGGGCACGAGCCGACCGACAGGATGTCGCGCGGCGCGTGCTGCGCACGCGGAGGAGGGCCAGCGGTGGACGTAGCGGGCAGCCGGGTCGCGGTCGTCGGCGGAAGCATCGCCGGGTGTGGCGTGGCGGCGGCCTTCGCGCGCCTCGGGTGTGACGTCACCGTGTTCGAGGCGAGCCGATCTGACCTCGAGGACCGCGGCGCCGGCATCGTGATTCCGCTACCGCTGCGCGCACAGCTAATCGAACACGGCTACCTCGCGCCGGACACCCCGTACTTCCACATGCCCCAGCGGCTGTGGATCACGAAGGACGGAACCGACCCCCTGGGCCGCGTCATGTGGCGCCACCCGTTTCCGGGCGCCACGCACAACTGGGCGGTGCTGTGGCGTCGGCTGCGCGGACTGGTGCCCGACGACGCCTACCGCACGGGAGAGGAGGTGCGCGGCGTCGCGCCGGCCGCCCACGGAATCGGTCTCGAACTGAACACCGGAACCGTCGAGTTCGACGTGGTCGTCGGCGCGGACGGGTACTGCTCGAGAGTGCGCGACTGCGTGCATCCGACCGTCCGCCCGGCCTATGCGGGATACGCGCTGTGGCGCGGAAACTACGAGGAGAGCCTGCTCGTTGGATCGCCGGCGCTGGACGTGCTCGACGGGGGCTTTGCGTCGGTGTGCTACTCCGGCGGGCATCTGATTGTGTATCTGACTCCGGGTCACGGCGGCCGTGGCGAGCGCCGGGTCAACTGGGCGCTGTACGCGGCGACGCCCCCGGATCTGGATCTTCGCGAGCCCGGGTCCTTCCCGCCCGGCCGGGTTCCCCAGGCGTTGCTCGCCGTGCTTGACCGCGTCGTCGACGCGCAACTGCCGCCGGCCTGGGCGGCACTGGTGCGGGCGAGCGAAACGCGGGACGTGTCGGTTCAACCCATCTACGACCACGTCGTGCCGAGCTTCGCAACCGGCCGCGTGCTGCTGGTGGGGGACGCCGCCGCGCTGAGCCGGCCGCACACCGCCGCCGGCGCCACCAAGGCGATGCAGGACACCCTCGCCTTGGAGGCGACCGGCGCGGCGCACCGGTCGTGGCCGGACCTGCTGGCCGCCTTCGACCGCGAACGCTGCCCCGAGGCGACCGCACTGGTCGAGACGAGCCGACTGCTGGGCCGCGGACTGGTGGAGGACACGCCCGCCTGGGCCACCATGAGCGAGGCCGAGGTGGAGCGCTATGCCACCTCGCTGGTCGCAGGGCGTGCCGTGTACGTTCAACCGCCCGCCGCCCAACAGTGAGGCTACTGCCGTGACTCGCTACCTGATCGCCACCGTCGACGGGGCGGGCAACCTGGTGCCCACGCTCGGACTCGCCGCGCGGCTGGCCGCGCTGGGGCACGACGTGCGGCTGCTGGGACATCCGTCGATCCACGAACGCTGCGGCGCGCACGGGTGGCGGCCCGTGGAGTACGCGACCGTTCCGCCCATGGACAGCGCGGCGCCACGAGACATGGCGGCGGAGATGGCGATCTTCGCCGAGGAGATCTTCTTCAACGCCGCGATCGGCGCCGACGTCCTGGCCGAACTCGACCGCGAACCGGCCGACGTCCTCGTCGCCGACTGCCTCGCCTGGGGCGCGTGCGCGGCGGGCGAGGTGGCCGGCGTTCCCACGGCGGCCCTGTTCCACCTTCCGATCTCCATCCTGCGCGGCGGTCCGCTGGTCGAGGCGATGACACCCGCTCTGCCGATGCTGCACCACATGCGTGCGACGCTGGGAGCGCCGCCCGTGGCCGGGCTGGCCGAGGCGCACGACGCGCTTGCGCTCGGCCTCGTCGCCGTCCCGGCCGAGTTCGACGTGGCGGTCCCGCTGCCGCCGACCTACCGTTACGTCGGCCCCATCCTCGACGGGCCCGGACTGGGGTCCGTGGAACCCGTCCCTGCGTTGGACGCGGACCGCCCGCTGGTGCTCGTCAGCTACAGCACCAGCTTCCAGGGCCAGCTGGGCGCCCTGCAGCAGACGATCGACGAACTGGCGGGTCTGGATGTCCAGGTCCTCGTCACGACCGGACCGAGCGTCGATCCGGCCGATCTGAAGGCGGCGGACAACACGATCCTGGCTCGCTTCGTGGCGCACGGCGAGGTGCTGCCCAAGGCGGCCGCGGTGGTGGCGCACTGTGGGCTCGGCACGGCCATGAACAGCCTGGCGCACGGCGTCCCGATGGTCTGCGTTCCGCAGGGCCGCGACCAGATGTTCAACGCCGCGATGGTGGCCCGCCTGGGCGCCGGCCTGGCGGCGGACCTCGACGTGCCCGGAACGGTCGCCCGAGCCGTGCAACAGGTGCTCGACGACCCCGCCCCACGGTCGGCAGCGGGTGCCTTCGCGCAGGTAATTGCGTCCTGCGGGGGCGCCGACGCAGCAGTCGAGGCGTTGGAGCGGATAGCGCGCCCCTAGGCTTGCCCCCGATGGACTCCCGCACTCTGCTGGTGACCGTGACCGGCCGCGACCGGCCCGGTGTCACCGCCGCCCTCTTCGACGCGTTGATCGGCTACGACGTCGAGGTGCTCGACGTCGAGCAGGTCGTCGTCCGCGGCCGGCTCGTTCTCGGCGTCCTCGTCGCGCCCGGCAACGACGAGGCCGGGGTACGCGCCGCCGTCGCCGCCGCCGCGCACGACCTGGACGTGCACGTCGAGATCGCCTCGGGCACCGGCGACAACGCTCCCCGTCCCGCGGGCCGCCTGCACGTCACGGTGCTCGGCCGGCCGCTGCGCGCCGCCGCGATGGCCGGCGTCGCCGCCCGGATCGCGGCGTGCGGGGCGAACATCGACCGGATCACACGCCTGTCCCGCGATCCGGTGACCAGCCTGGAGCTCGACGTCTCCGGCGCGCGCGACGTCGACGAACTTCGCGTGGCCCTCGCCGAGGAGGCGGCCGCCCGCGGCGTCGACATCGCCGTGCACGCCGCGGGCCTACACCGCCGCGGTCGGCGCCTCGTCGTCATGGACGTCGACTCCACGCTCATCCAGGGCGAGGTCATCGAGATGCTCGCCGAGTACGCGGGCGCGCACGAGGAGGTCGCCCGAATCACCGAGGCCGCCATGCGCGGCGAGCTGGACTTCGAGGCCTCGCTGCGCGCTCGCGTCGCGCTGCTGAAGGGGCTTCCGGAGTCCGTGATCGACGACGTCCGCGCCGCGGTGAAGCTCACCCCCGGCGCCCGCACCCTGATCCGCACCCTCAAACGCCTCGACCACGAGGTCGCGATCGTGTCCGGCGGCTTCACGCAGATCACCGACATGCTTGTCGCCGATCTGGACCTGGACTACGCGGCGGCGAACACCCTCGAGATCGTCGAGGGCCGGCTCACCGGCGGCGTCGTCGGCCCGATCGTGGACCGCGCGTACAAGGCCACGGCGCTCGAAGAGTTCGCCGCCGCCGCCGGGATTCCGCTGTCCCAGACCGTCGCGATCGGCGACGGCGCCAACGACCTCGACATGCTCGCGCGCGCCGGCCTCGGCGTGGCGTTCAACGCCAAGCCGATGGTGCGCCGGGCGGCGGCGGCGGCCATCAACGTCCCCTACCTGGATGCCCTCCTGTTCCTTTTGGGGATCAGCCGCGAGGACGTGGAGGAGGCCGACGCGACGGATGCGGTGGCGCCGGTCCCCCACCCGGGGGCTTCGTAGCGCATCGTCCAAGCCGGACCGAGCGCGCCGCCGAAGCCGATGGACCTGGCCCGGATTTCGGAGGCACCGATGTCGCTCGCCGCTCGTGGCGTCCTCGTGCTCGCCGTGGTGGGGCTGTTCGCGCCGCCGGCGGCCGGTGCGGCCGAGCCCGCGACGAACAGCATCAAGGGCGAGGGCAACATCGGCGTCGCCGACGTCGTCTTCGAGGCGCGCAACCTCCAGCCGACCGGCACCGCGGCGACCGGGACCTACACGGCCAAGAACAGCCCAGCGCTGAACGTTTTCGGCGAGGTCGTCTGCCTGAAGGTCAAGGGCAAGAAGGCCGGCTTCATCTTTACCGCGGACGACGCCAGCACCCCCGGGTTTGCGGGCCGCTCGTTCCTGGTCACGGTGGAGAGCCTCAAGGGTCCCGGCAGCTTCGGCGTCGTGCCTCTCGCCACGAGCGTCGGGCTGACCACGTGCAATCCCGGCGCGGTGCCGATCACCGCCACCAACGGGCACTTCGGCGTCAACGACGTCGATCCGCAGAACGACGCGCGCCAGAACTGACGAACCCTCAGCCGCGAGCGACGGTGATGGCGGCCAGCCGGCCGGCGCCTTCGGTGAGCACGGACCACTTCCCGTGGATCTCGACGAGCGCGACGGCGGCGGTGCCGAAGTCCGTGCGCGCGATGTAGAGGTCGTCGTCCGCGCCCTCGCCGGACAGGGCGAGGACGAGGTCCTGCAGGCCGGGGTTGTGGCCGACCAGCATCAGGGTGTGGACCTCGCTGGGGGTGTCCCGCACGACCTGCAGCAGTTCGTCGAGATCGGCACCGTAGACGGCACGCTCCATGGCGGTGCTGATGCCGTCGCCGAGTTCCATCGCGGCCAGCGCCCAGGTTTCCTTGGCGCGGGTGGCCGTCGAACACACCGTCAGATCCGGGTTGACGCCGGCCTCGGCGAGCCAGCGTCCGGCGGCCAGGGCGTCTCGCCGGCCGCGGGCGGTGAGCGGGCGGTCGTGGTCGGTGGTGTTGCCGCGCTCGGCCTTGGCGTGGCGCAGCACCACGAGCGTGCGCACCTTGCCGCCGGTACTGCTGCCTTCCTTCATGGCTAAACGCTATCCGCCCATGGCGTGCCCGCCCCCCGCGCCGTGCACGAGTTCCCCCGGCGGGGCGGGGGCCCACTCCGAGAGCAGCGCGACGCACGCCTGCGCGGCCGGCACCGGGTCGCCGATGTCCCAGCCGATGGGCGCGCGGGTCTTCCACACGTTCTCGAACTCGTCGAAGCCGGGGATGGACTTGGCGGCCATGGTCTTGATCGGGCCGGCCGCCACGAGGTTGGACCGGATGCCGGCCGGGCCGAGGTCGCGGGCCAGGTAGCGCGAGCAGGACTCCAGCGCGGCCTTGGCCACGCCCATCCAGTCGTACTTGGGCCAGGCCACCGTCGCGTCGAAGGTCAGGCCGACCAGCGAGCCGCCCGCGCCCATCATCGGCTTCGCGGCCATCGCGAGCGCCTTGTAGGAGTACGCCGAGACGTTCAACGCGGTGGCGACGTCCGCCCATTCGGTGTTCAGGAAGTTGCCGCCCAGCGCGGCCTCGGGGGCGAAGCCGATCGAGTGCACGACGCCGTCGAGCCCGTCGAGGTGCTCGCCGACCGCGGTGGGCAGGTTCGCCAGATGGTCGACGTCGGTCACGTCGAGCTCGATCACCGGCGCCGCGGCCGGCAGACGCCCGGCGATGCGGGTGGTCAGGCGCAGCACCCGGCCGTAGGAGGACAGCACGACCTGCGCGCCCTCCTCCTGCGCGAGACGCGCGACATGGAAGGCGATCGAGGCGTCGGTGAGGACGCCGGTGACGAGGATGCGCTTGCCGTCGAGGATTCCCATGATCTAGTGCCCCATTCCGAGTCCGCCGTCGACGGGAATGACCGCGCCGGTGATGTAGGCCGCCGCCGGGGAGGCGAGGAAGTGGACGACGCCCGCGATCTCGTCGGCGGACGCCATCCGGTTCAGCGGCACCGATTCGATGATCTTCTTCGTGTAGTCCTCGCCGAGTTCGGCGGTCATGTCCGTCTGCACGAACCCCGGGGCGACGACGTTCGCGGTGATGCCGCGCGAGCCGAGCTCGCGGGCGATCGACCGGGCCATGCCGACGAGGCCGGACTTCGACGCCGCGTAGTTCACCTGCCCCGCGGAGCCAAGCAGGCCCACCACCGAGGAGATGAAGACGATGCGGCCCTTCTTCTGCCGCAGCATCGACTTCGACGCGCGCTTGGCGACGCGGAAGGAGCCGGTGAGGTTCGTGTCGAGCACCGCCGCGAAGTCCTCTTCGGACATGCGCAGCATCAGGGTGTCGCGCGTGATGCCGGCGTTCGCCACCACGATCTCGACCGGGCCGTGCGCGGCCTCCGCCTCGGCGAACGCCGCGTCCACCGCCGCCGTGTCGGTGACGTCGCACTTCACGCCGAGCACGCCGGCAGGCAGGTCGCCCGACCGGTAGGTGACGGCCACCTTGTCGCCCGAGGCCACGAAGGACTCGGCGATTGCTCGCCCGATTCCTCGGTTTCCACCGGTGACCAGCACGGAACGAGACACCTGTACTCCTCGGAGAATTCACAGCGGGTCCGGGCCGTGCCCGCACCCAGCACGGTATCGGCGCCCTCCAGCGGGTTTGCAGGCTCCCCGGCCCAGGTCACAGTGGCCTCCGACACGCCGGTGGGATCACAGATCGATGAACCCGCTGGTAACCACAGGCTGGTTTGCTGTCATCGAGATCGTGCACGCGATGGGGAACGGGGTTCGATGAAGCTGCGGCGCCGGACGCGCAACGTGGCCGGACTGGCTTCGCTGGTGGTCCTGATGGCCGGCTGCGGCGGGCCGCTCGGCCTTCCGGGTGGTGGGGACAGGAAGGGCGAGGACGCGGAGTCCATCGGCCGCGCGTTCCTCGACGACTGGTCCGCGGGCCGCTACAGCGAGGCCGCCGCACGGACCTCCGACCCGGCCAAGGCGCTCGCCGCACTGGAGGAGATCCAGACCGATCTGCGTCCGGACTCCCGGACGTTCGCCCCCAAGTCCCCCGACTGCTCCGGCGGAACCTGCCGCATGGACTTCGACGCCGATCTCTTCCTCAACGCGCTGGGCGCCTGGCCCTACCAGAGCTCGATGACGCTGGCGAAGCAGAAGGTTGCCGAGGACGACCGCTGGGTCGTCCAGTGGACGCCCAGCGTCATTCACCCGCGCCTCGCCGACGACCTGAAGCTCGGCCGCGCCCGTGGCCTGCCGGGCCGGTCGACGATCCTCGACCGCAACGACGCGCCGCTGGTGGACAACCAGAAGGTGTTCAAGGTCGGCGTCGCGGCCGGGCAGGTGGCGGAAGGCGCGATCGAGACCCTGGCCAAGCTCCTCGACGTCAACGTCGACGGCCTGCGGACTCGCACCTTCCAGGCCGACGACGGGCAGTTCGTCGAGGCCGTCGTGCTGCGCGAATCGGACTATCGAGCCAAGAAGAGCGAGATCGACGCGATCGGCGGCGTCGTCGTGCGCGAGGACCGCCTCGCGCTGGCACCCACCCGGCAGTACGCCCGCGCCGTCCTCGGGACCGTCGGAAACGCGACCGCCGCGTCGCTCGCGAACGCCGGACCGTACGCGTCCAAGGCCGATCAGGTGGGCTCGTTCGGGCTGCAGGGGCTCTACCAGAAGCAGTTGGCGGGCAAGCCGCGCGGCCGCATCGAGTTGAAGCGGCGGACCACCGACGCGGTCCTCGAGCAGCTCTACAGCTGGGAGCAGGTCCGCGGCACGCCGCTGAAGACGACGCTGGACAAGCGAGTGCAGGACGCCGCCGAGGCCGCGGTCGCCCTGACCGGCGAGAACTCGTCGGTGGTCGCCGTGGACGTCCGGACCGGCGACATCCTCGCGGTGGCCAACGGACCGGCGGTGGAGGCCGGCGAGGACCGGGCGATCAACGGCCAGTACGCGCCCGGGTCGACGTTCAAGATCCTGACGGCGGCGGCGCTGCTGGAGGCCGGCCTGGAGCCGTCGGACAGCGTCGACTGCCCGAGCTCCACGACCGTCGACGGCAAGCGCTTCGAGAACTACGACGGCCTGGGCTCGCTCGGGCGCGTCTCGTTGCGCCGGGCCTTCGCCGAGTCGTGCAACACGGCCTTCATCACCGAGGCGATGAAGCTGCCCGAGGACGCGCTGACGAAGGCAGCGGAGGCGTTCGGGGTCGGCAACGACTGGCGGCTGACCCTGAGCAGCTACTCCGGGAACGTCCCGCCGCCCAACGGCCCGACCGACCGGGCCGCGGCCGCCATCGGCCAGGGCCGCGTGCTGATGAGCCCGCTGGCGATGGCCATGGTCGCGGCCGCCGTCGCGTCTGGGACCCCGCGCGAACCTCGACTGCTGCGCAGCGGTCCCCCGCCGCGCGAGACCCCGACGGTCACGCCCGTCCCGGACCCGTCGCCGTCGGCGACGCCGGTGGCACTCCCGCCGCTCGAGCACGCCGCCGAGCTGCGCGAGCTGATGTTCGAGACCGTGCTCAAGGGCACCGCGAGCATCCTGAACGTCGGCCCGCGGGTCGGCGCCAAGACCGGCACCGCCGAGTACGGCAGCGAGACCGAACCCGGCAAGCACGCCTGGATGGTCGGCTTCGTCGGCGACATCGCCTTCGCGGTGATCGTCGAACGCGGCGACACCGGTTCCAAGACCGCCGGCCCGCTGGCCCGCACGTTCGTCGAGCGCATCGGCGGCTACGCCGTGAGCGGACTACGCCGCTAATCCGGTACCCGCGCACATCGGCGGGCGTGCGGTTGTCACGGCCACCCTGGTCAGGGCTCGTTGCCGACTGCACACTCGCCTTCACGCGTTTGGCGGTTGCCAAGTCGGTCATCTCCACGAACGGTCGGGGCAAGGAAGTGCCCCAAAGCAGGCCAAATCCCACCAACCCCTCTCGTCACACTCGTCCCATCCGTTCCACGATGGGCGCAGAGGCGAGCGGGGTGCAGCGTCGGCCCCCGCTCGCGGATCCGCACCCGACGCTCCACGCGACCAGGAGCACCTCATGGCCAGCGCCGCCCAGACCTTCCCCCTCGTACCCTCCGGCTACGACCAGGCGTCCGTGGACGCGGCCCTCGAGGCCGAGCGGATGTGGCGCCGCACGCTCGAGGACCGCGCGTCCAAACTGCTCGCCGAAGCGGCCGCGCTGCTTTCGGCCCTCGCCACCGGCCCCGAGGCGGCTGCGATCCCCGCCGCAGTGCCCTCGGCTCCCCTGGCTCCCGCCCCGGCCGCGGCTCCGGCCAAGCGCGTTCGCGCCGCCTCGAAGCCCGCCGCGACCAAGCCCGCATCGGCTCCGGCCAAGCCGGTGCGTCGTCGCGCCGCGGGGATCGTCGAGGTCGCTCCGGTTGTCGAGGTCGACGAGGCCGCGGAGCTGCAGGCCCGTCGGGCCGCGGAGAAGCGCGAAGCGGCCGCCGCCAAGCGCCGTGCGGCGCGCGCCGCCAAGAAGGCCACAGAGACCCTGGCCGTCGTGCCCGAGCCTGCTCCGGAGCCCGTGCCCGCAGTGGCGTCCTCGCCCGGC
Organism: Sporichthyaceae bacterium; assembly: GCA_052386455.1. Classification (GTDB taxonomy): domain Bacteria; phylum Actinomycetota; class Actinomycetes; order Sporichthyales; family Sporichthyaceae; genus JBQTKD01. Next base: position 23,234 of record JBQTKD010000104.1, on the reverse strand, counting down.
GCAGCCTGGGCCCGCCGCACCTCCGGCGTCACCCCGCTCCGCCCGGCCACCGCCATCGCCAAGCCGCGCGCAGCCACCGGTCCTCGCGCGACCCCGTCGCCCGCGGCTCTGCCGCTGGCCCTCGCGACCGCGCCGGTGGCTCCGAAGGCCGCCAAGAAGCGCCCCGTCGCCGTCCAGTCCAGCGTCTTCGGACCCATGGCGATCATGGGCCCGCTGCCCGGCGCCTCCACCGAATCGCGGGTCATCCGCATCGGTCAGTAGCGCTCAGCCTCGCAACCGCCCCCGGGAGATCGCCATGGAACAGCTGGTGGCGATGGGCATGATCGAGGGCATGTCCGCGGCCATGGGGCAGATCGACGAGTTGCTCGCCGCCTAGCGATTTACCAGCCGTGCGTGCCCGGCCCGCCCTTGAACGGGCCGGTCACGTCGGCCGTGATCCAGCCGCCGTAGAAGCCTCCGGGCTGGGGCGTCACTCGCTCGCCGGCAACGGTGATCTCGTCGAACGGCGCCGCGTACACGGCCACCCGGTCCAGTAGTTCGGGCCGGTTCGGACTCGGGTACCACCACCCCACCTCGAGCAGCGGCGCTGCACCTGGAACGAGGACGTCGACGTACCGAGCCGAGCCCTTCCACTCGCAGAACGTGGTGCGCTCGGCCGGGAGCAGGAAGTCGCCGAACGCCGTGCGGGGCAGGTAGAACGTCGGCGGGTGGCTCGTTTCGAGCACCAGCACCACGTCGGTGGTGTCCGTGACGACCGTCCCCGCGTGGCGAATCACCACGCGCCGCCCGTCGGTCTCGATGGCCGGTGGCCGAGGAAAGTCCCACACCGAACGCTGGCCTGGACCGGTGGGTTCACGTGTTGGCACGGGCGTCCTCCTGATGCTGTGTCAGATCGAAACGGGCCGCGAGTCGGGGCAGGAGCGGCGCCCAGGCGGCCACCCAGGCGGTACCGAGCAGGAACCCGCCCACCAGGTCGCTGGGGTAGTGCCCGCCCAGGGCCAGGCGAGTCCAGGCCGAGGTCATCGGCACCGCGAGCGCCAGCGCGACGGCGAGGCCCCGTGCGGGCGGACCCAGCGCCGGCCAGGCGACCAGCAGCAGCGCCGCCACCGCCAGGGTCGCGCTGCCGGCGTGGCCCGAAGGGAAACTGAGCCCGGAGAACGTCGTGATCGGGTCGGGCAGGTTCGGCCGCTGCCGGTCGACGATCTGCTTGAGCGTCGGCCCCACGAGGTTCCCGATCCCGACGACACCGAACAGCCACAGTGCCGAGCCACCTCGGCCGCGCGCCCACACGAAGCAGGCGATCACCGCGACCGCGAGCACCGTCCAGCCCGAGTTCAGGCCGGTGGTCAGCGCGTGCAGCGTCTCCCGGTAGGCAGAGTGGTCGCGGGTGACGGCGGTGGCGCGGCGCACCGCCTCGGCGTCGAAGTCGTGCAGCGGATCCCAGCCACCCCACACCACCGCGGTCAGACACGCGAACGCCGTCGCGGCACCGAGCGCGACGACGGGAGCGGGCTTCACGCTTTCGAATCTATGCGCCGGCTTGGACGAACGTCGACGCGACGCGATGCAGCATGAAGGAGATGCGCACTCTCGCGGCCACGATCCTTGGCGGCTCCCTGCTGCTGGGGTGCGCCGCCGTGGACGAACAGGCGCCGTTCGCCGCATCTTCCGTACCCATTCGCGCCCTACGAAGGCGGTGTAGGGCGCAGACACGCACAGAAGATGGGTGTCTAACGCGTGCGGTAGGCCCACAGCTTGTGGCCGCCGCGCAGGCCGGCCTCGTTGCCGACGCGCGTCGCACGGAAGCCCAGGTCGGGCCCGAGGTGTTCGGCGTTGCCGCCGCCCAGATACAGGCGGTCCCAGCCGAGGACCGGGTACCAGGCCTCGAGCGCGAGCGCGACGCGCCTGCTCCACTCCTCGTTGCCCAGCGCGAGGCGGGCGTGGTCGCCGAGCTGGCGGTCGTAGGACTCGCCGTCGCGGAACGGGGCCTGCGACAGCTCCAGCTTGGGCAGCAGGTGGCCGTCCTCGTAGAGCGCGGCGCCGAGACCGGTCCCGAAGGCGAGCAGCACCTCGAAGCCCGTGCCCTCGATGACCGCGAAGCCTGCGAGCTCGGCGTCGTTGACGACGCGCACCGGGCAGCCGAACGCGTCGTTGAGCGCGGCGGCGGCGTCCCAGCGCCGCCACGCCTCGACGAGGTCCGGGCGGCGCGGGGTGAAGGGACCCGCCTCGGTCACGAAGTGCGGGGTGGCGAGCACGCGGCCGCCACGGATCATGCCGGGCAGGCCGACCGAGACGCGGTCGAACAGCGGCATGCCGTCGGCAAGTTCGAGCAGGAACTCGACGAGCCGCTCCGGCGGGGTCGGGTACGGCGTCGGGATGCGCAGGCGCTCGCCGATCGGCTCGCCGGTCCGGTCCAGCACGCACGCCTTGATGCCGGTGCCGCCGACGTCGAAGGTCAGCGTCGCCTCGCGTCCCTGCACCATGCGGATCGCGCGCCGCACGGTCAAGGGCTGACGTTCCGTCACTTGTTCGTGGGGAACTGCAGCGTCGTGTGCGGATGCGCGTCCGTCGGCCAGCGGCTCGTGACCGCCTTGCCGCGGGTGTAGAACCGCACGCCCTCGGCGCCGTGCATCGCGATGTCGGCGAAGGACGAGTCCTTCCATCCACCGAAGGAGTAGAACGCCATCGGCACCGGGATCGGGACGTTCACCCCGACCATCCCGATCGTCACCGCGCGGGTGAACCGCCGCGCCGCCGCGCCGCTGCCGGTGAAGATCGCCGCGCCGTTGCCGTACGGATTCGCGTTCACCAGCTCGATCGCCTCGTCCAGCGAGCCGACCCGGACCACCGCGAGCACCGGCCCGAACACCTCGTTGACGTACAGCTCGTCGCTGGTGCTCACCCGGTCCACCAGGCTCGGGCCGACGAAGAAGCCCTCGGCCGGCAGAGAGGCGACCCGGCCGTCCACGACGACGGAACCCGTCGCGCGTTCCAAGACCCCGCGTACCCGCTCCAGGGCCGCGGCGTTCACCAGCGGCCCCATCTCCGAGGCCGCGTCCGTGCCGGGGCCGACGCGAATCGCCGACGCCTTGGCCGCCAGCCGCTCGACCAGCGCGTCGCCGGCCGAACCGACCGCGACGGCGACCGAGATCGCCATGCACCGCTGCCCGGCCGAGCCGTACGCGGCCCCGGTGAGCTCGGCGGCGGCGAGGTCGAGGTCCGCGTCGGGCATGACCACCGCGTGGTTCTTGGCTCCCCCGAGCGCCTGCACCCGCTTGCCCGCCGCGGAACTGCGAACGTGCACCGCCTTCGCGACCGGCGTCGAGCCGACGAACGAAACCGCCGCGATGCCGGGGTGGTCGCACACCGCCTCGACCGCCGTTCGGTCTCCGTGCACGACGTTGAACACCCCGTCCGGCAGACCGGCCCGCGCGTACAGCTCGGCGAGGAACATCGACGCGCTCGGGTCCTGCTCGCTCGGCTTGAGGACGAACGCGTTGCCGGCCGCAATCGCGATCGGGTGCATCCACAGCGGGACCATCACCGGGAAGTTGAACGGGGTGATCCCTGCGACCACGCCCAGCGGCTCGCGGATCGAGTACGCGTCCACGCCCGTCGCGACGCCGTCGGAGTACTCGCCCTTGAGCAGGTGCGGAATTCCGCAGGCGAACTCCACAACCTCCAGCCCGCGCGCGATCTCCCCGCGGGCATCGGCCAGGACCTTGCCGTGTTCGGCACTGACGATCGCCGCCAGCGCGTCGACGTTCTCCTCGATCAGCGCCTTGAGGGCGAACATGACCCGCGCCCGGGCCGACGGCGACCGCTCCCGCCAGCCCGCAGCCGCCTTGGCCGCCACCGCCACGGCGTCGTCGACGTCGCCGGGCTCGGCCAGGCACACCAGCGCGGCGACGGTCCCCGTCGCGGGGTCGTACACGTCCCCGGTCCGGCTCCCCCGGCCCGGCGTGCACGCCCCACCGATCCAGTGCTCGATCCTGCGCACCACGCGCTCCCCTCGTCGCCGTCCAGCCTTCCAGAAGGCCCAGGGCCGGCGCGCTTCACTCGCCGCAGTAACGGTTCACGCGCTCCCGAACGGCTCGCCCGGCGAGTGGGGCGCGACCCCAACGAGTGAAGCGCGCTGCAACGGCTCGGCGACAGCGAGCGACCTCGTGTGACGGATCGGCCGGTCCCCGGCTGCGTTCGTCATCGACTGGCCACGATGCCCTGGATGGGCCCGGAAGCGGTCTCGATACTTCCGGCAGACGTCGATCGAAGGAGCGCAGCGCATGGCACGGCCGCGGAGGATCCGCACTCTCGTCTGCGTGGCCGCGAGTCTCGCGCTGCTCGTGCCCGTGGGCTTCGAAGGCCTCGCCGCGTCTGCGAACGCCGAGGCCGCGCTGTCCGGGCCGACGAGCGTCGATCGCCCGCGGGACGACGAGTTCGCCGCCTTCGCCACGCTCCCGCCGTGGGTGTCCAGCGCCGCCGACGCCGGACCGAAGTGCGACGCCACGCAACTCCCGGGCCTCGAACCGCTCTACGAGGGCCGCTCCGTCTCCCGCATCTACGACCGGATCTTCGCGCCCGGCCCGCGCGTGCCGTACCTCAACGAACACGTCCCGCAGGGCCTGACGACCTGGGCGAACTGGGACGGTCGCGGCAACACGCTGCTGCTGATCGGCATGTACCAGCCGAAGAACCTCTCCTACCTCGTCGGCATCGACCCGCGGACCGGTCGGCACGTGGGCACCGTCCTGGTGGACGAATCGCACATGGGCGGGATCGGGCTGATCGGCGGCTGGCTGATCTCGCAGAGCAAGCCGCTGGCCGGCGGGCAGCCGTCGGTCCGCCGGCACCGCCTCGCCGACCTCCGCGCGGCGATGCTCGAGGCGAGGAACAGCGGCTACATGCCCTACCTGCCCGCCACCGGCAAGCCGCAGCCGCTGCGCGGGTCCAGCTTCATGACGGTGGCCGAGGGCTCGCTCTGGGCCGGCCGGTACCAGCGTTCGACAACCGGCCGGATGCACCGGTACTCGGTCGACGACTCCGGGAAGCTGCGCCGAGAGAAGGGCCGCTGGACCGTCCCGCCCCGGACGCAGGGCGTGCTGGTGACACCGCGTCATTTCCTCTTCACCCGGTCCGACGGCGTTCTGGCCGGCCAACTGCGCGCCTACCGCCGGGCCACGAACCTGCCGACCGCCAACCCGATCGGCTGCCTGTTCACGCCGAGCCTGCCGCAGAACCTCACCGTCCACCGCGGCAAGGTGTTCGCGGTTTTCGAGAGCGGCGCCTCCCGCTTCGACGCGCGGCCCGAGTTCCGCAACCGGATCGCCCGGCTGCACATGGCCGACCTCGACACCCTGCTGCGCGTGGTGGACCCGCTCGGCGGCAAGTGATCACGGCCGTTCTGAATCGGTTCGCACTCAAGGGAGGGCAAGGAACGGCCCCGTACCGGTAACGGTGCTTCCAGGTGCGCCAAGACTGCTTCCATGATCGTTCCGGCGGGGCCCGCTTTGCCGGAATACTCCCGGATCACGGACGCCGAGCCTGCCCCAGACGGCTCGACGACCGCACTCCCCGCTCCGCCGGTCGACGTGCCAGCGATCGGCGGGGCGGCCCTACCGCGAATCCCCATCCGGTAGAGCCACCCGGGTCCGGCAGTCCCCCCACTGCCTGGAGGAACACGCAATGCCACCGCTGCACCGCGGTGCCGTGCTACCCCTGGCCGGCGCCATCGCACTCGGACCCGCCTCTTCGGTGGTGGCCGCCTCGCCCGCAGCCGCCGCAGTGGCGATCGCGCCCGTGCTCCAGAACAAGGCACCGCGCTGCGACCAAACCCAGCGGCCAGGCAAGGCGAACCGCTACCAGGGCCAGTCCGCGTCCAAGGCCTACGACAGGCTGTTCCGACCCGGGCCGAGCGTCCCGCACCTCAAGGGCTGGGTGCCCCAGGGCCTCACCACCTGGCGCAACTGGAACGGCAGCGGAGCCAATCTGCTGCTGCTCGGCATGTACCGCAGCGGCGCGCAGTCATACCTCGTTGGGATCGATCCCACGACCGGTCGGCACGTCGGCACCGTGCGTGCCAAGGCAACGCACTTCGGCGCGCTCGGGACCAGCCGCGGGTGGCTCATCGCGCAGGACAACATCGGCGGCAAGGGTTCGCCCCCCGCCGTGCGGCGGTACCGGCTCGCCTCCCTGAGCAAGCAGATGACGAAGGCGGCGAAGACCGGCGCCAAGCCGTACCTGGCCGCCCACGGGAAGCACCAGCGCGTCTACGGCGCGAGTTTCATGGCGGTGCACGGCGCCAACGTGTGGATCGGCCGGCACGCCAAGAAGGCCGACTACATGTACCGCTACACCGTGGGCCGCGGCGGAAAGCTGCGCGCGGTCGAGGGCCCCTGGAAGGTCCCGGCGCGTGCGCAGGGACTGTTGGTGACGGATCGTCACTTCGTCTTCACCGCCTCCGAGGGCGGCAACCGGGGCCGGCTGACGGTCGTCGACCGTTCCGCACCGAGCAAGGCCGTGGCGTGCCTCTGGACGCCGAGCCTCCCCCAGAACCTCACCTCCGTCGGCGGCAAGATCTACGCCGCCTACGAGAGCGGGGCAGCCAAGTTCGCCCGACCCGGGGTCCTCAACCGGATCGGCAGGCTCCACGCCGGTTCGCTCGACTCTCTCGAGCGGATCGCCAAGAACGCCGCGACGCCACAGGACGCGTCGCGGTCTGCCGCCCACCGGGTCGATCGTGTCGGGAGCCTCGACCGGCCCGCGGGCGGCGTGTTCATGGAATAACCGCCCGGGGTCGGTCGTGTCGGGAGCCTCGACCGACCCCCGGCGGCGTCTAGAGCAGCGGCCGCTGGGCGCGGCGCGCCTCGACGTAGCGCGTCCGCGCCAGAGCCGTGCTCTCCAGAGCCGAGACCTCCGCGACCGGCACGTCCCACCAGCACCCGGAGGACGGGGCAGCCTGGACGTGCTCGGTCCGCACGTAGACCACGGTCGTCTCACTCGCCGCCAGCGCGTCGGCGAACGCCGATTCGAACTCCGCGAGCGTGTCGGCGCGCAGCACTCGAGCGCCGAGGCTCGCCGCATTGGCGGCGAGGTCCACCGGCAGTGCCTCGCCGTCGAGGAGGCCGCTGCCCGGGTTGCGATACCGGTAGGCGGTGCCGAGTCGCTGCCCGCCGAGGGACTCCGAGAGCGCCCCGATCGACCCGAACCCGGAGTTGTCCACCAGCACGATCGTCAGCTTGAGCCGCTCGGACACCGCCGTGGCGATCTCCTGAGCCATCATCAGATAGCTTCCGTCGCCGACCAGAACGACGACCTCGCGCTCCGGCGCGGCCAGCTTCGCGCCGAGTCCGCCGGCGATCTCGTAGCCCATGCAGGAGTATCCGTACTCGACGTTGTACTCGCGCGGGTGGCTCGCCCGCCACAGCATCTGCAGCTGCCCCGGCATCGATCCGGCCGCCGCGATCACGGTCCCGTTCGCGGGCAGCAGCTCGTTCACGGTGCCGAGGATCGCGGTCTGCGCGGGCGGCCCGGACCCGGTGTCGACGGTCCGCGCCGCGTCCGAGACCGCGATCCACTCGGCCTTGCGGGCGGCCGCCTCGGCGATCCACGCCTGCGGTGCGCGGTACGCCTGGAGATCTCCGGCCACGGCGCGGAGTCCGGCTCTGGCATCGGCCACGAGCATCGTGGCGCCGTGCTTCGCGGCGTCGAAGGCGGCGACGTTGAGATTCACGAACCGTACGTCCGGGTTGGCGAACACGGTCCTCGACCCGGTGGTGAAGTCCGACCACCGGGTGCCCACGCCCACCACGACGTCCGCCTTCGCGGCCAACGCATTCGCCGCCGGCGTCCCGGTGGCGCCGAGCCCGCCGACCGCCTGCGGGTGGTCGAACGGGATTGCGCCCTTGCCGGCGTGCGTGTCCGCCACCGGAATGCCCGTGGCCGCGGCGAGCGCCACCAGCTCCGCACACGCGTCGGAGTAGTAGACGCCGCCGCCCGCGACGACGAGCGGTCGACGCGCGTTCGCCAGCAGCCCAACGGCCCGGTTGAGCATCCCGACGTCCGGGCCTGGCCGCCCGACGTGCCACGTCCGCTCCGCGAACAGCTCGTCGGGCCAGTCGTAGGCCTCCGCCTGCACGTCCTGCGGCAGGGCGATCGTCACCGCGCCGGTCGCGGCCGGGTCCGTCAGCACTCGAATCGCGCCGAGCAGCGCGTCGGGCAACTGCTCCGGCCGATTCACCCGATCGAAGAACACCGACACCGGGCGCAGCGCGTCGTTGACCGTGATCCCCGGATCTCCCGGGTACTCCAGCTGCTGCAGCACTGCGCCCGCCCGCCGGGTGGCGAAGGTGTCGCCGGGCAGGAGGAGCACCGGCAGCCGGTTGATCGTCGCCAGCGCCGCTCCGGTGACCAGGTTCGTCGCACCCGGCCCGATCGACGTCGTGCACGCGAGCGTCGACATCCGGTTGCTCGTCCGCGCGTACCCGACGGCGCTGTGCACCATCGCCTGCTCGTTGCGGCCGAGGTAGTACGGCAGGTCGGCCTCGCCGGTGTGGTGCGCCTGCAGCAGCGCCTGCCCGACGCCGGCGACGTTCCCGTGCCCGAAGATGCCGAAGCACCCGGCAATCAGGCGGTGCCGATTCCCGTCGCGCTCGGAGTACTGCACGGCGAGGAACCGGACGAGGGCCTGGGCGACGGTCAGACGGGGCATGCGCCGATCATTCCGTCACGGTGCCGTTCGACGCCGTCATGGGCAGCCGCGCGTCGACGAACTCCCCCGGCCAGGAGTCGCGGACCCACGCGTGGGCCGGGTCGTCGCAGATGCGCCAGACCCGCTCGGGGTGCGGTCCGGCCATCACGTTGAGGTAGTACAGGTCCGTGCCCGGCGTGGCCGCGGCCGGGCCGTGCCAGCCGTGCGGGACCAGCACGACGTCCCCGTGACCGACCTCCGCGAGCACGTCGATCGGCCGATCCTCGGTCCCGTACACCCGCAGGTAGGCCAGCCCGTTGGGCCGGGACAGCTCGCAGTAGTAGATCTCCTCCAGCACCGACTCCACACCCGGGCGATGCTCGTCGTGCTTGTGCGGCGGCCACGAGGACCAGTTCCCGCCGGGAGTGAGCACCTCGACGGCAATCAGCCGGTCCGCCTCGAACGTCGCGGGCGTGCAGAAGTTGTTGACCTGCCGCGACGCGACCCCGGCACCGCGCAGCTCGACCGCGACGCCGTCCGCGGGACCGTAGCGCGGTTCGAGCCGCCGCTCGCACACCGCCCCGACGACCGCGAAGCGGCCACCGGCGTCGCTGGCGATTGCCACCTGCGCGTCGCGCGGGACGTAGGCGAAGTCGCTCACCGCCTCGAAGACGCCGTCTCGGCCGAGGAGCACGCACTCGAGGTCGTCGCAGCGGACGGTGCACGAACCGGCCAGCGGCAGCACGATCGCCTCCTGCGTGCCGGTCTGGAACGCGATCGACCCACCCGGACCGAGCACGACCGTGCGCAGCGACGTGTACGACCACCCCGAAAGGCCCGGCTGGCCGGGACCGACCTCGCACGCCCACTGTCCACGTGCAGCGGACCCGTTGCGCAGATGCCAGTTCACGGCTTCAGCCTATGGGCGGGCGGCGAGGAACTCCTCGACCTCGGCGGTGGTCGGCATGGCCTCGGCGCACGCGAGGCGCGACGCGACGATCGCCCCGGCGGCGTTGGCGAAGGACAGCAACCGCGGCAGGTCCCAGCCCGCCAGCAGTCCGTGGCACAACGCGCCCCCGAAGGCGTCCCCGGCACCGAGTCCGTTGACCACGTCGACCGGAACGGGCGGGCAGTGCACGCCGCCGGAGGAGTCGAGCGCGAAGACCCCGTCCGGGCCCATCTTCACCACGGCAAGATCGACTCCGGCCCTGCGCAGGGCCTCGGCGGCACGGACCGGGTCGGACTCGCCCACGGCCACCCCGCACTCGGCGAGATTGCCCACGGCGACGTCGCACTTCGCCAGCGCCGCCTCGACGTGCAGGCGCGCGGAATCCGGCGAGGACCAGAACATGGGCCGCCAGTCCAGATCCAGCACGGTCGTCCCGCGCCGGTTCCGGATCGCAAGCGCCTCGAGCGTCGTCGTGCGGCTCGGCTCTTCGCACAGTCCCGTCACGGTCGTCCACACCAGCCGCGCCGAGCGGACCGCGTCCGCGTCGAGGTCCTCGACGCGCAACTGCAGGTCCGGAGCGGAGGGCCGCCGGTAGAAGTACAGCGGGAAGTTGTCCGGCGGGAAGATCTCGCAGAACGTCACCGGTGTCGGCAGTTCGTCCACGACCCGCACGTACCGGTCGTCCACGCCGAACTCGCGCAGTGCGCGGCGCACGTACCGGCCGAACGGGTCGGCGCCCACACCGGACACCAGCGCGACGCGCCGGCCGTGCCGCGACGCCGCGACCGCGACGTTCCCGGCCGATCCGCCGAGATGCTTGCCGAAGGACTCGACGTCCTCGAGCCCGATCCCGATCTGCTGCGGGTAGACGTCCACGCCCACCCGCCCGAAGGCGAGCACCTCGAACGCTTCCGACACCCAGTCAGGCTAGCGCTCAGGCGGCGCCGCGGCGCCCGCCCGAGCCGACCCGCACGCTCAGCGCATCCTGCAGGTGGTTCAGGCCGGCGGTGACGTCGGCACGGATCTCGGCCAGCGCGGCCGCGACGCCGTCGCGGTGCGGACTCAGGATCCGGTCCTGCTCCAGGACGTACCAGCCGCGGTATCCGGAGTCCTCCAGGGTGCCGACCACGTCCGCCACTCGGGCGCCGCCGGCGCCCAGCGGGACGTACATGCCGGCGCGCACCGCGTCCGCGTAGCCCAGACGGCCGCCGCGAACCTGCGCGGCAAGGTCGGGTCGCACGTCCTTGAGGTGCACGTGCGCGATCCGCGTGGCGGCGGACCGCGCGAGCATCAGTGGGTCCCCGCCGCCGACCATCAGGTGGCCGGTGTCCAGGGTGAGGGCGATGCTCGAGCCCTCGAGCACCTTGGCGACGTCCACCGGACGCTCGACCAGGGTGCCCGCGTGCGGGTGCAGGGTGCCCTTGAGGCCGTGGCCGGCCGCGGCCGCGGCGAGCCGGTCCATGTTGTGACAGAGCATGCGCCAGTCGTCGGCCGAGAGGTCGACGCGCTCCTCGTACCCGTCGTTGCCGGACACGGCGGCGAAGACGGCGACCTTCGAGCCGGCCGCGGCAAAGTCGGCCAACAGCGCCGCGCAGGCCGCCACCGGGTCGACGTCCGCGCGGTGCGCGACCACCGGAACGAACCCGCCGACCGCGGTCAGTCCGTGCGCAGCCAGTGCGCGGGCGCGGGCCTTGCCGCCGTCGGGCAGGAAGCCGTCCGGGCCAAACTCGCTGGCCCGCAGGCCGAGCGCGGACATCTCCGACAGGACGGTGCGCGCCGGAAGCTGCGCGCCCCATCCCGGTACCTCGCACACGCCCCACGAAATGGGGGCGCCGGCCAAACGCTGCATCCAGTGCTGCTGCGCAGCTCGCGAGCTCGCTGCTGGATCGCTCATGCCCGAATCTCCCCCACGGAGACCCGACGACCCTCGCGTCGGGACATGTCACACGCCTCTGCGAGTACAAAGGCGGCAAGCGCGTCGGCCACCGTGCAGGCACTCGGCCCGGGGTTGGCGACCAACGAGGCGAACGCGGCCATCTCCGCAACGTACGCCGCGGCGAACCGGTCCAGGAAGAGGTCGTAGGCGGGGCCGGCCGGAGCCGGGACGCCGGGCTGCAGCGAACGCAGCGGAGTCCGCTCGTCCACGCCGACGGTCACCGAGTCCAGATGCCCGCGCAGTTCCATTCGGACGTCGCAGCCGGCGCCGTTGTACCGGGAGGCGGACAGCTGCACCAGCGTCCCCGTCTGCAGGGTAAGGACGACCGCGGCAGCGTCAATGTCGCCCGCGTCCGCGATGTACCCCGCACCGAGGTTCGTACCGGCCGCGTACACGTCGACGACCTCGGCGCCGGTGACGAACCGGAGCACGTCGAGGTCGTGGACGAGACAGTCCCGGAAGATGCCGCCGGACCCGGCGACGTACTCGGCCGGCGGCGGCGCGGGGTCCAGGGTGAAGCCGAGAATCGTGTGGATCGGCCCGAGCGAGCCGTCGACCACCGCCGCGCGCGCAGCGGCGTAGCCCGGGTCGAAGCGGCGCTGGAAGCCGACCTGCACCGGCACGCCGGAGCCTTCGACGGCGTCGAGCACCGCGCGCGTCCCGACGATGTCCGGGGCGACGGGCTTCTCGCAGAACACCGCGACGCCGGCCTCGACGGAACGGACCACCAGGTCTGCGTGGCCCGGCGTCGGCACCGCGACGACGAGTCCGTCGATGCCGGCGGCCAGCAGCGCATCGACGTCGGGATGCGCGGCAACGCCGAGCTTTTCGGCCAGCAGGTTGGCCCGCGTGTGGTCGAAGTCGGCGACGAGAACCGAGTCCGGACCGATCAGGTTGGCGAGGTTCTCGGCGTGCAGGGCACCGATGCGGCCCACGCCCGCAACACCGATCCGCATGACCGTTCCGCCCCGTCCTCGTCGACTCTCCCCAGACTGGAGTCAGTCCAGCAGGAGGGAGGCGGTGTTGCCGAGATCGACGACCTGATCGTGATACGGATGTGGCTCAGTTGGTTCAGAGTTCGTCCAACCCAAGGGCCTGCGTCATCTGCTCGCGCAGCACGAACTTCTGGACCTTGCCCGTAATCGTCATCGGGTACTCGTGCACGATCACCACGTACTTCGGGATCTTGTGGTGCGAGATCTTCCCGGCGCAGAACTCGCGCACCGCCACGGCGTCCAACGGTGCGGCGTCCGGCGGCTGCCGGATGCATGCGCAGAGCTCCTCGCCGTACTTCACGTCCGGCACGCCGACGACCTGGACGTCGAGCACGTCCGGGTGGGAGTAGAGGAACTCCTCGACCTCGCGCGGGGCGATGTTCTCTCCCCCGCGGATCACCGTGTCCTTGATCCGGCCGACGATCCGCACGTACCCGTCGGCGTCCATCTCCGCGAGGTCGCCGGTGTGCATCCAGCCGCCCGCGTCGATCGCCTCGGCCGTCTTCTCCGGCTCGTTCCAGTACCCGCGCATCACGTGGTACCCGCGGGCCCGGAACTCCCCACGCTCCCCGCGGGGCACGATCCGGTCGGTCTCCGGGTCGAAGACGCCGATCTCCATGTGCGGGTGGACGCGCCCGACCGTGCCGGTCTGGCGGTCGAGGTCGTCGCCGATGCGGGTCTGGGTGGAGACCGGCGAGGTCTCGGTCATCCCGTAGCCGATCGTCACCTCGTCCATGCCGAGTTCGCCGATCACGCGCTTCATGACCTCGACGGGGCACGGCGAGCCGGCCATCATTCCGGTGCGCAACGAGGACAGGTCGAGGTTCGGGCGCGACGGGTCGGCGAGCATCGCGATGAACATCGTCGGGACGCCGTACAGCGACGTCGCCTTCTCCGCCGCGCAGGCGGCGAGGGTCGCGGCGGGGTCGAACACCGGCGCGGGGACGATCACGCAGCTCGCGTGGGTCAGCGCCGCGAGATTGCCGATCACCATCCCGAAGCAGTGGTAGAAGGGCACCGGGACGCAGACCCGGTCGGCGGGCGTGTACGCCATGACCTCGCCGAGCGAGAAGCCGTTGTTCACCAGGTTGTGGTGGGTGAGGGTCGCGCCCTTCGGGAACCCGGTGGTGCCCGACGTGTACTGGATGTTGATCGGGTCGTCGAAGGACAGCCCCTCCGCCGCCTCGTCCAGCTCCGGGCCGGGAACCCCGGCGCAGAGTGCGGCCCAGGCGTCCTCGCCGAGGTAGACGACGTCGGCGAGGTCGGAGCACTCGCCGCGCACCTCCTCGACCATCGCGCGGTAGTTGCTGGTCCGAAACTGAGCGAGCGTCACGAGCAGCTTCGCGCCGGACTGGCGCAGCGCGTAGGACAGCTCGTGGGTCCGGTAGTTCGGGTTGACGTTGACCAGGATCGCGCCCATGGTCGCGGTGGCGTGCTGCAGCAGGATCCACTCGCCGCAGTTGGGCGCCCACAGCGCCACGCGGTCGCCGGGGCGGATCCCGGCCGCGAGCAGCCCGGCGGCCAGCCGGCGGACGTCGTCGTGCAGCTGGGCGTAGGTCCAGCGCCGCCCGGCCGGGACGTCGACCACCGCCTCGGCATCCGGATGCTGGGCGGCGATGCGGGCGAGGGTCGCCCCGATCGTCTCGCCGATCAGCGGGACCTCGGACGTACCGGAGGCGTAGGAGGCAGCCGTCATGGAGGGATGCTACTTAGCTGATCAGAGCGGCTACCGCAGTTCGTGTGTCGGCGCTGTCCGCCCGGTTGAAGGGGAGTTTGGCCAGCAGGCTGCCCATCATGCAGGTGTTGGACACGGCCGCGAAGACCAGACCACCGCCGACGGCCCCGGACAGGAACTTGGCCTTCGGGTACCTGGTGGACAGCACGATGCCGGTGGCGACGATCGAGCCTGCGACCAGGCGCACCTGGCGCTCGATGCTCCACGCCGAGTTGCCGGTGCCGCCCTCGACGTCGCCGCCGGACTGCTCCCACGCGGCCAGGCCGCCGGCGAGCACGGTGTACCTGTCGTGGCCGGCGTCGGCGAGGACCTCGGCGGCCAGGCCGGCGCGCCCGCCGGACTGGCAGACCAGCACGAGGTCGGTGACCGATCCGCTCACCAGATCGCCGGCGTAGGCGGACAGGTCGCCCAGCGGGATGTTGTGCGAGCCGGGGATGCGCGCAGCCGCGAACTCGCCGGGGCTGCGCACGTCCAGCAGCCGAACCTTCGGGTCGCTGAGGCGGGACCGCAGGTCGGCGGCGGTCAGGGTGGCGGTCTCGGCCATCGGTGGCTCCTGTAGGTCGAATGTTCCGGTCAGGTGGTGCGCAGGCGCTGCAAGTCGTCGGGGGTGTCGATGTCGTCGGGCGCTCCCAAATCGTCGCACGGGACCCCGACCACGAGCTCCGGGTGCGCGGCCAGGAAGGGCCGGGCGCCCTGGTCTCCGACGGCCAGTTCGCGAGCTTCCTCCCAGGCAACGCGCCCGAGCAGCACGGGATTCCGCCGTTGCCCGCCATAGGTCGCGACGGCCACCGGTCCGCCGAGGCGGATCAGTCGCGCGACGACCTCCGGTCCGATCAGCGGCTGGTCGACGAGCGCGACGACGACGGCATCCGCATCGTCCGGCAGCGAGGCCAACCCCAGGCCGAACGACGAGCCCATGCCGGTGGCCCAGTCCGGGTTGACGACAACGTCCGCGTCCGGAACGTCGACGACCGCGGCGCCGAGCACGACCAGGACCGACGAGCACCCACCGTCGCGGAGCGTTCGGACCGCCCGGTCCACGAGCCGTTCCCCGCCGAGTTCGACGAGCGCCTTGGGCGTGCCGAGCCGGCTGCCGGATCCGGCAGCGAGCACCAACCCCGCGACGTTCGTTCCAGCGACGTTCATTCCAGCGGAGCCGCCGCCCGCGTCAGCCACGGACCGAGGTGCTCCGTGTCGTTGTACCGGCGCACGATCCAGTGCTCGCCCCAGACCACAACCTGGGAGATGGCGCTGTTGTCGCAGCCCATGAACGCCAGGGATCGCGAACCCGTGGCCTCGGCGATCACCTGTCCGATCACGCCGCCGTGGCAGACGACACCGACGCGCTGGTCGGGGTGGGCGGCGTGGATTCGCATGATCGCTGCGCGCACCCGGTCTGCGAAGGCCCGGGCGCCTTCCCCGTTCGGCACGAGATCCCAAGGCCCGCCGGCGAGCAGTTGCATCATCGCCGGGTCCTTGACGTTGGACCGGCGGCGGAACTCTCCGCCCTCCCAGTCGCCCAGGCCGATCTCGCGCAGGTCCGGGTCGATCGTCGCGACCATCCCGGTCGCCTCGCAGTAGGGGGCGATCGTCTGCTGGGTCCGGACGAGGCTGGACGCGTAGACCGCCTCGAGGCCGACTTCGAGGAGCCGCTTGCACACCGCCTGCGCCTGCTGGTGGCCTTCGGGCGAAAGCTCCGGGTTGGCCTGCCCGTCCGCCGTGCGCGGAAAGTCCCTCGGCCCCATCGGAGCGGACTCGCCGTGCCGGACGAGCACGACGTCCGTGGCGCCCTCGGGCAGCTTGAACCGGTACTGCGGGTACGGCTCCGCTGCCGGTGAGCTCGCGAGCTCGATCAATCTAGTCCCCCACGCCTCATCAACTGACGCACGATCACGTCCCGCTGGATCTCGTTGGTGCCCTCGCCGACGATCATCAGCGGGGCATCTCGAAAGTACCGCTCCACGTCGAACTCGGTGGAGTACCCGTACCCCCCGTGAATGCGCACCGCGTTGGTGGCCACTTCCATGGCCACCTCGGAGGCGAAGAGCTTCGCCATCCCCGCCTCGACGTCGCTGCGCGCTCCGGAGTCGTACGTCCGAGCGGCGTGCAGGATCAACTCCCGGGCGGCGGTGAGCTTGGTGGCCATGTCCGCCAGGTAGTTGCCGATCGACTGGTGCTGCCAGATCGGCTTGCCGAACGTCTCGCGCTCCTGGGCGTACCGGAACGAGTCGTCGAACGCGGCCCGGCCAACGCCCAGCGCCCGCGCGGCCACCTGGATGCGGCCCACCTCGAGGCCCTGCATGAACTGCCCGAAGCCCCGATTGGGTTCTTCGCCGAGCACTGCCTCGGGCCCGATCTCCAGACCGTCGAGCACCACCTCGCAGCTCTCGACGCCTTTGTAGCCGAGCTTCCCGAGATCGCGCGAGACGCTCAGCCCGGGCCCCGGCCGACAGAGCAGGATCGACATCCCGGTGTGCGGCGGGTCCGCGGCCGGGTTGGTGCGCGCCAGCACTGCCATCAGGCCGGCGCGCCGGGCGTTCGAGATCCAGGTCTTGGTGCCGGTGACCGTCCAGCCGTCCCCGTTCGGCACCGCGGTTGTCCGCAGGGCCTGCAGGTCCGAACCGCCACCGGGCTCGGTCAGTGCCATCGCGGCCCGTACCTCGCCGGTCGCCATCTTCGGCAGCCAGCGGTCCTTCTGTTCCTGCGTGCCGAACGTGGTCAGCAGCGTCGCGACGACGCTGTGCGAACCCATGGCGCCGGCCAGGCTCATCCAGCCGCGCGACAGCTCGGCGGTCAGCAGCGCGAAGCACGGCGTGGAGACCGGTGCCTCGCCCCAGGGCTCGGGGATCCGCAGGCCGAAGATCCCCATCTCCTTCATCGTCTCGATCAGCGCTTCCGGGTACGTGTTCGCGTGTTCCAGGTCACGTACGACCGGGCGGACGTCGCGGTCGACGAAGTCCCGCACCGTCGCCAGGACGGCGGTTTCCTCTGTGCCGAGCCCGTGCACTGTGTCCCATCCCATCGCCGTCGTCGCCGAACCGGGTACCGCTCAGGCGATACCTTTTCACCATGACGGCTCCCTTGGCGGGCCTGCGGGTCGTAGAGATCTCCTCGTTCGTCGCCTCCCCGCTCGGCGGCATGACTCTGGCGCAGCTCGGCGCCGAGGTCGTCCGGATCGATCCGCTCGGCGGCGCCCCGGACGTCGGCCGCTGGCCGCTCGCCGAATCCGGCACCAGCCTGTACTGGACCGGCCTGAACAAGGGCAAGCGGTCGATCGAGATCGACCTGCGCTCTCCGGCCGGCCAGGAGCTCGTCCAGCGCCTCGTCACCGCGCCCGGCGAGGGCGGCGGGATCCTGCTGACGAACGCCGCGGGCCGCGCCTTCACGAGCTACGAGACGCTCTCCGCGCTGCGCTCCGACGTCATCCTCGTCGAGCTCACCGGCAAGGCCGACGGCTCGCCGGCCGTGGACTACACGGTGAACGCCGAGGTCGGCTTCCCGCTGGTCACCGGGCCGCCCGTGCTCGCGGACCCGGTCAACCACGTCCTGCCGGCCTGGGACGTCGCCGCGGGCCTGTACGTCGCGCTCGCGATCCTCGCCGCGGAGCGCCGCCGCCGCACCACCGGCGCGGGCTCGCACGTCGTCGCCGCGCTCGCCGACGTCGCCATCGCCACCGCGGGCAACCTGGGCCTGCTGGCCGAAGCGCAGCTCGGCTCGACGCGCGAGCGCATCGGCAACCATCTCTTCGGCGGGTTCGCGCACGACTTCGAGACCTCCGACGGCAGGCGCGTCATGGTGGCCACCGTGACGCCGCGTCACTTCAAGGACGTCGTCGAGGTCACCGGCACCGGCGACGCCGTCGCGGCCATCGAGGCCGCCCTCAAGGCGGACTTCCGCGACGACGGCGACCGGTACGCCCACCGCGAGCTACTCGTCGCGCTGTTCAAGCCGTGGTTCGCCGCCCGCACCCACACCGAGGTCTCGGCGGCGCTTGCGCAGAGCTCCGTGCTCTGGTCCACCTACGCGAGCTTCGGCGAGCTCGTCGCGGACCCGGCCCTGGCGGCCAACCCGATGATGTCCGTGCTCGACCAGCCCGGCGTCGGCCCGTACCTCGCACCGGCCGGTCCCCTGGCCTTCGCGGGGGTCGACCGACGCGCCGTCGCCGCCCCCGCACTGGGCGAGCACACCGAGGAGGTGCTCCGCACCGTCGCGGGGTGCTCGCCCGACGAGATCGCAGCACTACGTGCGGCCGGCACCGTCCCCGGCGAGCCTGCGAGCCACCGGACAACGCTGTTCGCCGCAGAAGGAGAACGACAGTGACCACCACCGCGGAACCCCAGACCTCTTCCGGCCCCTCGCTGGCGGAGATCGCCGCCGAATGGAGGCCGGAGACCACGGCTCAGTTCGAGCGCATCGAGATCACCCCGACCGCGACGCTGGCCGGACTGCTGGACCAGCCCGTCCCGGTGCGCGGCGAGGGCGACCCGCTTCCGCCGCTGTGGCACTGGCTGCACCTGCTGGACCGCCCGACCAAGTCCGAGGTTGGCCCGGACGGCCACCCGCTGCAGGGCACCTTCCTCCCGCCGATCCCGGACCGTCGCCGCATGTTCGCCGGCGGCCACCTGATCCAGCACGCGCCGTTCCGCGTGGGCCAGGGCGTCACCCGCGTCTCCACGGTCACCAACGTGTCGGTGAAGCGGGGCGGCACCGGCGAGATGATGTTCGTGACCGTGCGGGACATGTTCACCGCGGACGGCATCCTGCTCGCCGTCGAGGACAAGAACATCATGTACCGCTCCGGCGACCCGGTCCGGCCGCCGTTCTCCCCCAGCACCGCCGCCCCGGCCCCGGTCGACGAGCAGTGGCAGATGCCGTTCCAGCCGGACCCGGTGAGCCTGTTCCGCTTCAGCGCGCTGACCTACAACTCGCACCGGATCCACTACGACCAGGACTACGTCACCAACGTCGAGCACTTCCCGGACCTGATCGTGCACGGCCCGCTGCTGGCCATCCTGTGCCTGGAGCTTCCCCGCCGCTACGCCCCGGAACTGACGGTCACTCAGTTCAGCTTCCGCGCCCGGCACCCCGCCTACTGCTCGCACCAGATCGTGGTGCACGGCGCGACGAAGAACGTCGAGGGCCGCAAGACCGGCACCATGTCCGTCGACACCGGCGACAACGTCGGCGCGATGACCGCGACCGCCGTCTTCGCCTAGTCCACCGTCCCCCGCGGCACTATCCACTCGACGGCCTGCCCGGTCACGGCGGCGATCAGGTCGAAGTCGGCGTCGTAGTGCAACAGGGTCAGCCCAGCGCGTTCGGCGGCGGCGGCGATCACCAGGTCGGCGATGCGGCGGCCTCGCTGCGAACGTTCGGCGAGCATCCGTTGTACCTCGAGCGCGCGGTCGATGTGTGCTGCGTCGGTGGCGATGCGCTCGAACTCGGCGAGGGGTGCGGTGAGGGCGTCCCACTCCGCACCGTTGCGAGCGGAGTAGCCGACCTCCAGGTCGACCATCGTGGGCCGTGCCAGTCGGCCGCCGAACGGGGCAAGGGCGAAGGCAACGGGGGGACGGTTGAGACGCTTGACGACGCTCGAATCCACCAGGTGGGTGACCGTCATCGGTCGATGCGCCACATCTCGTCTCGTTCGGCGTCCGGATCGGCGGGCCACTCGACCTTCGACAGCGCCTCTATCGCGCGAAGCTGCCGTTGCCGCTTGGCCTCCACCGCGTCCCGGAAGGCGCGGTCCACGGTCTCCTTGATCGTCTCGGTGCCGAGCACGGCCTTGACCTCGGCGAGCAGGTCGTCGTCGATGTCCACGAGTCGTTTCGTCATGCTCAGAATATATCCGAGACGCGCCATGGATATATCGGCCTCCATCGAGATGCAAGGAGCCGATCACAGACCTCGGCGGGTAGCCTCCGCGGCGAGCTCGGCCCGATTCGCAAGCTCGAGCTTCGCGTAGATGTGCGACAGGTGGACCTTGACCGTGTTCGCGGCGATGAACAGCTGCTTGCCGATCTCGGCGTTGCTGTTCCCACGTGTCGCGAGGCGCGCGACGTCGAGCTCGGTCGGCGTCAGGCTCGCCCAGCCCGAGGACGGCCGGCCGCGCTCCCCGCGGGCTCGGCTGGCATAGGCGACCGCTTCTTCCGCAGTGAGCTTGGCCCCCTCGTCCCAGGCGGTCTGGAAGGCGTCGTCGCCCAGCGCCCCGCGCGCGGCCGTCGCGGCGTGCTCGATCTCGGATCCGGTCAAGGGGTCCGGGACGATGCCATAAGCGCTGCACAGGCCGCTTGCGGCCCCGAGCAGCCGGGCGGCTTCGGCCCAGCTCTCCCCGGTCGCCGCGCAGCCCGCGAGCGCGGCCAGCGAGGCCGGGACCTGCAGGGGGTAGCCGTGGCCGTGCCGCAGCGCAAGAGCGCGATGATGCTGATCCTCGGCTGTCCCGTGCTCGCCAGCCGCCGCTGCAAGGAACGCGCGCACCTCGACCACGTCGGCAACCAGGCCCCGACCGCCGCCCGCGCTTGTCGCTGTCAGGAGCGGGTCCAGGTCGACGGCCGCCGCACCCGCCAGATTGCCCTTGGCGATCAGGTACCGGGCCAACGCGCAGTGCGCAGAACCTACGAACAACGGATCCCCGACTCGTTCGGTGACGTCTACCGCCTCTCGTAGCCGGGACTCCGCAACCGGGTCGCCGCATGCCCAGTGCGCGCGTCCGGCCACCCCGAGCACTCCGGCGAGAACGAGTTCGGTTCCGATGTCACGGCTCCATCGGATGGTCTCCTCGGCGATGGAGATCGCCGCGGCGGTACGACCGGCGAGAAGCTCGGATTCGGCGGCGACGGCCGTGGCGAAACCGCCGACCACGGGCTCGCCCAACTCCCTGGCGAGGGCGAGCCCTTCGAGGCCGGACCTGTTGGCCTTGGCCACGTCGCCCTGACGCAGCGGCACGATCGCCCCGACGCCCAGCGCCCACGCGAGTTGATAGGCGTTGCCCACGGCGCGCGCACGGCGCTCGTGCTCCTCGGCCCACCGCTGTGCCTCGGAAATCAGGTCCTGGTGCACCGCCTCCCCGGCGTAGCCGGCGCACACGTCCATCGACACCCACTCGTCCCCGCAGCGCTCGGCGGCCTGAGCTGCTGCGTCCCGACTTGCCGGCATGGAGTCGGGTTCGGTAAAGACCTGGTGCCACCAGCGCAAGGTGTACCCACGCGCCAGGAGCGCATCGTCGGCGGCGGCTTCGGCCAGTGCGACGACCTCCGTGGCACTGTTCGCCTGCCCCTCGAGGTCGGCCTGATTCCACTGTGCGAAGCCGAGCACCCAGGTCGCCCACCCGCGGGCTGCGGCCGTCCCGGCGCCGCCGGCCAGCGCTCGCTCGGTCCACTCCTGAGCCTCCGCGTTGCGCCCCTGGTACACGAGGAGCGACCCCAGGTGCCGGGCGAGGCGAAGTGGTGCGTCTGGGTCGTCGCCGACCAACGCCCAGTCGAGGGCGGCACGATAGTTGTCGACCTCGATGGAGACGCGGTCGATCACCGAGCGGCTGACGGCGAGCAGCGCCTCTTCGGCCCGGGCGCCGATCTCCAGGTAGTGCCGCCCGTGGGCGTCCCGCACCCAGCCGGTCTCGCCGGCCTCGTCCAACTTGCGCGCCGCGAACGCGCGCACGGTCTCCAGCAGCCGGAATCGGGTTCTGGTGTCGTGCTCGGCCTCGAGCACGACCAGCGACTTGGCCACCAGCGCGTCGAGGAGATCCAGCACCTGACGCTGCGGCAGATCCCCCGCGCCGCACACCGCCTCCGCGGCGGACAGGGAGAATCCGCCCGCGAACACCGCCAGGCGCCGCAACACGGCCTGCTCGCCCGCGTCGAGCAGTTCGTGACTCCACGCGACGGACGCCTCCAGCGTCTGCTGACGGGGCATCAGGCGGCGCGATCCCCCGGTGAGCAGTCGGAAACGGTCTGCCAAACCCTCGAGGATCTCCGGCACGGTCATGACTCGCGTTCGGGCGGCGGCCAATTCGATGGCCAACGGGATTCCGTCCAGCCGCGCGCACAACTGCGCCACCGCGGGAGCGGACTCGTTGGTGACCACGAAGTTCGGGCGCGCCGCGATCGCCCGCTCGACGAACAACGCGACCGCGTCGTAGCTGTCCAGGGACACCGCCTCGGGCGAACCCGCGGGCGCCGGGACCGACATCGGCGGCACTCGCCAGGCCAGCTCTCCGGGCAGGTCGAGTCGTTCGCGGCTGGTCGCCAGAATTCGCACGTCGGGGCAGGCGCGCAGCAGCGTCTCCCCGAGGAGGGCGCAGTCGCCGAGCAGGTGCTCGCAGTTGTCCAGGACCAGAAGCAGGGCCCGCGATGTCAGGTAGGCCGTGAGCTGCTGCAGAGATGGACGGCCGGGCGCGTCCGGCACGCGCAGTGCGGTGAGGACGTCGCCGGCGATGCGGGTGCCGTCGGAAAGCGGTGCCAGTTCGATCCACCACGCGCCGTCGGAGTAGTCGCCCACCAGTTCTGCGGCCAGGGCGGCGGCCAGGCGAGTCTTGCCGCATCCGCCCGAGCCGGTCAGGGTGACGAGGCGATGCCGACGCAGCAAGTCCCGGATCTCGGCGAGTTCGCGCTCCCGGCCCACGAAGGAGGTCAGTTGCGCGGGCAGGTTGTTGGGGACCACGTCCAACGAGCGGAGCGCGGGGAAGGCGCCGGGCAGCAAGGGGTGAGTCACCTCGAAGATCTGCTCCGGGCGGCCGAGGTCCTTCAACCGGTGCGAGCCGAGATCCAGCAACCCGACCTCTGCCGGCAGATCGTCGGCCGAAAGGTCCGCCGTGGCGCGCGAGCACACGATCTGCCCGCCGTGCGCCACGGCGCGGATCCGGGCGCAGCGGATGATCGCGGGGCCGAAGTAGTTGCCCTCGTCGCGCAACTCGACCTCGCCGGTGTGCACGGCCA
>JBQTKD010000103.1:0-22730 GCA_052386455.1 Sporichthyaceae bacterium | reverse complement strand
CCCGCGCCGCAGGGCGACTACTCCCGGACCTCGTCGCCCTGGCCGCGACCGTCGGCGCGGCCGGTACCGCCAAGGCCGCAACGGCCACCGGCAGGCTGAACGCCGCCCGCGACACCCTTGAATGGCGCCGTGCCCGCGGCGAAGCCCTCGACCAACTGCCCGAGGCGGCCTACCGCCAACGGCTCCTCGATCACCGCGTGAACCTGGCCACCCCGGCCGGGCAGGCCACCGCGATCCAACTCCGCTCGCCGTTCCTCCAAGCCGACCAGTGGGTGCCGCGGACCTTCCCGGCCGGGACGCGGATCTGGGTCCGCGACGACGGCCTCGCCACCACCGACCCGCCGGGCGACGACGCTGCCCGGTTCTTCGAGAACCTGCAGACCGCGCCCGAACGGGGGTGGGACACCGACGGCGTCGAACAACCTCGTCACCGCGGGAAGGTCAAGCTCTTCGAGGTGCTCGAGGATGACGTGGGCGGTGCGACCGCAACCGCGTTGGCGAACCCGAATCTCGGTTCCGGCGGCGGCACGCTGGCCTGGGTCGACCTCGACGCCGGCGTGGCAGCCGGGCGACTGGTCGAGCGGGATCCGCACGTCTTCGACGCCGACACGCGGTGGGCGACGGTGGAGGACCCACGGTTCGCCCACCTCGACGAGACCCTGCCCGCCCACCGGCCCCTCGACCCGGCCGCCGAACGCGTCGCCGGGCGCATCGAGGGCGGCGTGCGTACCACGGCCGAAACCGCCCGCGACGCAACCGTCGTCGGCGCCGCCGCAGCCGTCGACCCAACTGAGGAAGGATCGAAATGATCGGACGCAACGACGACCGCGAGATCATCTCCGGGGAGTATCAGAAGTGGCCGGGCTGGCACCACCTGAAGCCCGTGATCCGCTTCCTCGTCGAAGAACGCGGCCACCTCCTCCTGCACCCCGACGAGCCGTGGGGCGTTATCCCCCGGGCCGGCGGCAAGGACTGCGCCCTGACCCGGATGATCACCGACGAGGACTGGGCCCTCCTCAACGAACGCTTCGTCATCCCCAAGACCATCGGCTACGGCGCCGGATTCATCCGCGACAGCGAAAACGGCGTCGACATCTCCGGCTACGACTGGGTGATCGGCCTCGACGGCAAGAACGAGCGCATCGAGCCCCACGAAGCCGAGTTGCGCGCCAGCGGACGCGGGGGCTGCCCGGCGGAGTAGCGAAGCGACGGCCACCGAGCACCGGAGGCGCGCCTGGAGCGGCCCCGGCGCGGATCCGCGCCTCGCCCATCGCCTTCCTGCTCTTCAGCCGACGCTAGGCCACCGCACCCAACGGGCGGTGGTGCGAGACGAGCACGGACACCGTCACGTCGACGGGCTCGGGCAGTTCGTCGAGCCGGTGGGCCAACTCGAGCGGGAATACGTGGTGGGCGTTGGGGCCCATCCCGACGAGGGTCCGCACCGCTGAGCGATCCAGGCGGAGCCGGTAGCACACCGCGTGGGAGTCGACCGGCGCGAACCACGGCTCGAGGCTGGCCGCGAGCCGGGCGGCCTTGTCGGCGTCGACCCGCATGAGGCCCAGCGGCTCGATGAGCTCGCCGAGGTGGTCCGGTGCCGGGGTGACCACCAGGAGGCTCCCGTCCGGACGCAGGACTCGGGCGTACTGCTCGGCGTTGCGGGGCGCGAAGACGTTGAGCACCAGGCCCGCGCAGCCGTCGTGCAGCGGCAGCGGCTCGCGCAGGTCCCAGCCGATCGCCGCGGCCCGGGGATGAGCCCTGGCCGCGCGGCGCAGTGCCGCGGGCGAGGAGTCCACCGCGAGCCCGTGCGCCTCGGGCAGGGCGTCCAGCACGGCGGCGAGGTAGTGGCCCGGCCCGGCTCCCGCGTCGAGGACCAGCCCCGTGCCCGGCCACGCGCGGACCGCGACCTTGGCGAGACCCTCGGCGACGGCCAAGAAGTGACCTGCCGTCAGAAAAGCTACGCGGGCCGCGACTGCGTCCGCGTCGTCGGCGCCCAGCCCGGCGCGGCCAAGCCCGGCGAGCAGGTTCACGTAGCCCTGCCGGGCGGCGTCGAAGGTGTGCCCCGCGGCGCAGCGCAGCCCGGAGGCCGCAGCGTGGAGGTCGACCCCGCAGACCGGACAGGTCAGCGCGGCCAGGACGGGCCCGAACATCCCTACAGGGTAAAGACGACCTTGCCGAACAGGTCGCCGCGCTCCATCTTCGCGAAACCCTCGGTCGCCGAGCGCAGCGGAATCTCGCTGTCGATCAGCGGCTTCACCCCGGAGCCGGCCATGAACACCGCCAGGCGTTCGAGCTCGTCGCGGGTGCCCATCGTCGAACCGACGACCGAGAGCTGCAGGAAGAACAGCCGGGTCAACTCCGCGGGCGGGGCGTTGCCGCTGGTGGCGCCCGAGATCACGATCGAGCCGCCCGGCTTGAGCGACTTCATCGAGTGCGCCCAGGTCGCCTGACCGACCGTCTCCATGACCGCGTCCACCCGGTCCGGCAGCCGCGCGCCGGACTCGAAGACCGCGTCCGCGCCCAGCGCGAGGGCCTTCTCCCGCTTGCCTTCGTCCCGGCTGGTCGCCCAGACCCGGAAGCCGGCCGCGTGGCCGAGGGTGATCAGCGCCGTCGCGACGCCGCCGCCGGCGCCCTGCACCAGCACGGTCCCGCCGGGCTGCAGGCCCGAGCGGCTGAACAGCATGCGGTACGCCGTCAGGTACGCGGTCGGCAGGCACGCGGCCTCGCTGAACGACAGGCCCGCGGGCTTGGGCACGAGGTTGCGCCGAGGCACCACGAGCTGTTCGGCGAAGCTGCCCTGATGCCGTTCGGACAGGAGCGAACGGCCGGGGTCCATCGTCTCGTCGCCCCGGTAGTCCGGGTCGCCGATCAGCGCGTGGACGATGACTTCGTTGCCGTCGGAGTCCACGCCGGAGGCGTCGCAGCCGAGGATCATCGGCAACTGCTTCTCCGAGAGCCCCACTCCGCGCAGCGACCAGAGGTCGTGGTGGTTCAGCGAGGCCGCCTTCACGTTGACCACCGCCCACCCGTCCTTGGCGATGGGTTCGGGCCGCTCGCCCAACTCGAGAGCGGACAGAGGGTCCTCGGGTGCGAAGCGCACAGCGCTGACTGCGAACATGGAATCGACACTAGTCGCCCGCGTGTGCCCGACCCCCCTAACGGGTAGGCAGCCCGGGTCCGGGACAACGCCGGCCAGCATCGGGGAGGACAACGGTGACCCACCCAGGGGCCGCGCGAGGTGCCGCCGCGGAACCAGTCGCCGACTACGTCGAGGTCCGCCTCCCGACCGACGGGGCGTTCCTGTCGGTGCTGCGGACGACGACCGCCTCGCTGGCGGCCCGGCTGAACTTCACCCTCGACGAGATCGAGGACATGCGCATCGCGGTGGACGAGGCGTGCGCACTCCTGCTGGCCAAGGCCGTCCCCGACTCGCTCCTGACCTGCCGGTTCGAAACCGCCGGGGACGCCATGACCGTCGTCGTCAGCGCCCCCACGCGGGACGGCACTCCGCCCCGCCGGGACACCTTCGCCTGGACCGTCCTGTCCGCCCTCGCCGGGTCCGTGGACACCTCCGTGGCGGCCGACAACGTCCTCACGATCCGCCTCCGCAAGGAGTGCAGCGCGGTCGGGGAGGGGATGGCGTGACGGTCACGTCCGGGACCACTGGCCCGGACCCCGCCGAGGACCGCGGCGACCGCCTCGCCGTGGCACGGGAGCAGGCTCGCGATCTGCTGACGACGCTGGGGTCCATGGCGCCGGGCGACCCTGCCCGGACGGCGCTGCGGGATCGCCTGGTGGAGCTGCACCTGCCGCTGGTCGAGCACCTCGCTCGCCGCTTCCGCAACCGCGGCGAGCCGCTCGACGACCTGGTTCAGGTGGCGACCATCGGCCTGATCAAGTCCATCGACCGCTTCGACGTCGAGCGCGGCGTCGAGTTCTCCACCTACGCGACGCCGACGATCGTCGGGGAGATCAAGCGCCACTTCCGCGACCGCGGCTGGGCCGTGCGCGTTCCGCGCCGCCTGCAGGAACTGCGCGTCACCCTGACCTCCGCGCGCGCCGAACTGTCGCAGAAGTTGGGTCGCGCGCCCACCGTGGCCGAGCTTGCCGAGAACCTGGGGCTGTCCGAGGAAGAGGTCCTGGAAGGCCTGGAATCCGCGAACGCGTACAGCACGCTCTCCCTGGACGCCACGGACTCCAGCGCGGACGACGACGGCCCGGCGGTGGTCGACCAGCTCGGCGCCGAAGACGAGGCGCTGGCCGGCGTCGAGTATCGGGAGTCCCTCAAGCCACTTCTGGAACAGCTTTCTCCGCGCGAGAAGCGCATTCTCCTGTTGCGCTTCTTCGGAAACATGACGCAATCGCAGATTGCGTCCGAGATAGGCATTTCGCAGATGCACGTCTCGCGCCTGCTTGCGCGAACGCTGGCGAAATTGCGCGCAGACCTTCTCGCCGACGAATGACCCGTCAGCCGCCGTCGCGCTCCAGGGCCAGCAGTGCGACGACGGCCGCGACGGCCGCGACCAGGACGGCGATGCCGACGGGGCGCTGAGTGCCGAGCAGGCTGAAGCCGACCGGCAGCATGACCAACTGCCACACCAGCGACGGCGAGCGCGGCCAGCGCTCTCCGCGCCACAGAAACCAGGCGGCCGCGCACATCCCGGCGCCGGCCAGCAGCGCCAGTCCGGCCATGAGCCCGGCAGAGAACGGGTCGTCGGCGTGGCCGGCGACGATCAAGGCGATGGAGAAGATCCCCAGGCCGAGGAGGACCGCGCCCTCGATCGCGGACACGCCCACGGCGACCAGGCGCGGCCGGTCGATCGACGTGCGGTCGGCGCCGTCGGATTGCGTAGAGGCCACCGCAGGAGAGTACAACTCGCCTCGCATTGCCGTTCTTTTACCTTTGCATTGCATAGTTCGGGTAAATACGGCAGTTGAACGAAGCCGAAACAGAACGGTATGACCTCGCCCACGTTGCACGCGGAGACACGGGGGTTTTTAGGGGCGCGGGTCTTGTGCCGAGCTACTCGGTAGTACAGAGTTTCCGGCGGACGCGGTTTCCTACGACTGCGGCCGTGCCCGACCTCACAAAAATCGACGCCACCGCAATGAAGCGGTTTCCCTCGTGAACGCGTTCACTAAGAGGGACAGCGTCGCCTGCACCACCCAAGCACCAAGCCCGCCCGCTTGTTCACCCGGGGTCCCCTACGGCCCCACACCCCAAGGAGCTCCACCATGGACTGGCGTCACCGCGCAGTCTGTCGCGACGAAGATCCCGAACTGTTCTTCCCCATCGGAAACACCGGCCCGGCTCTCCTTCAGATCGAAGAGGCCCGCGCCGTCTGCCGCCGCTGCGACGTCGTCGACGTCTGTCTGCAGTGGGCCCTGGAATCCGGTCAAGACGCCGGCGTCTGGGGTGGCCTGAGCGAAGACGAGCGCCGCGCGCTCAAGCGTCGTACCGCCCGCGCTCGCGCGCGCGTTCTGTAGCACCCGCCGCAGTACACACTTTCTGAGGAGCCCCGGCTCGCCACCCACCAGTGGCGCACCGGGGCTTTTCGTTTGCCCCTACAACGGAATGGCGAGCGCCACTCGGGTCCCGCCGCCGGGCCGCTCCCCCATCTCGATGCGGCCGCCGAGCTCCCCGTCCACCAGCGTCCGCACGATCCGCAGGCCGAGGTTGCCCGAGGTCCGCGCGTCGAACCCGTCCGGCAGCCCGCGCCCGTCGTCGCAGACCTCCACGAACAGTTCGCCGCCCTCGTGCCGAGCACTGACCTCCAGCAGAGTCGAGGTGGGGCCCAGCCCGTGCTCCAGCGCGTTCTGGATCAGCTCGGTGAGAACCATCGCCAACGGCCCCGCGACCCGCCCCGGCAGGCCGCCGAACCGCCCCACCCGCTTCGGCGCAACCGTGCCTGCGCCGGTGAAGTCGCTGACCATCTCCAGGACCCGGTCGACGATGAGGTCGAAGACCACGAACTCGCCGTCGGAGGCGGCCAGGGTGTCGTGCACGATCGCGATCGATCCGACGCGGCGCTCGGCCTCCTGCAGCGCCGCCCGACCGCCCGGCTCGTCCAGGCGCCGGGCCTGCATGCGCAGCAGCGCGGCGATTGCCTGCAGATTGTTTTTCACCCGGTGGTGGATCTCCCGGATCGTCGCGTCCTTGGTCATCAGTTCCTGCTCGCGGCGCCGCAGCTCGGTGACGTCGCGCAGGAGCACGATGGCGCCGAGGTGGTGCTCGGCGTCGACCAGGGGAATGGAACGCAACCGGACCACCGCGGCCCTGGCCTCGATCTGAATCGCGCGCGCCACCCGCCCGCCCGCGACCACCGCGACGGCCTCCTCCACCGGACCGGCGTTGGGCGCCAGACCTGCCGTGACCGCACCGAGGTGCGTCCCGACGAGGTCGGTGGCCAAGCCGAGGCGCCGATAGGCGGACAGCGCGTTGGGGCTGGCGTAGTCGACGAGTCCCGCGGCGTCGAGCCGAATCAGTCCATCGCCCACCCGCGGCGAACCGTCCCCGAACGCGGCCTCCACCTGCAGGCCGGCGCTGGGATTGGGGAAGAGCCCGGTTGCGATCATGCGCGCCAGCTCGGCCGCGCAGGCCAGGTAGGTCAGCTCCAGGCGCGACGGCGTGCGTACCGACACCAGACTCGTCGTCCGGGCGATGACCCCGAGCACCCGGCCACCACGGCAGACCGGGATGGCCTCGGAACGGGCGGCCACTTCGAGGCGCCACTGGGCGTCGCCGCCCCGGACGATCGAGCCCGTGTCCAGCGCGGTGTCCATGGTGGGGACCTCTCCGCGCGCCAGCGACGTACCGACCACGTCGTCCTGGAAGGCCGTCGGCCCGGTCGTCGGGCGCAACTGCGCAACCGCGAGGTACTCCGGGTGCCCTGCCACCGGGACCCACAGCACCAGGTCGGAGAAGGACAGGTCCGCCATGAGCTGCCAGTCGGCGACCAGGACGCGCAGCCATTCCCGATCCTGCGGTCCGAGGTCCGTCGAGGCTCGGACCAGCTCGTTCATCGACGCCACGGCGGGCAGCCTACGGGCGACGCCGGCGCATCCTGCACACTCGACGTGTGTGTGCCACCACCGCCGTCGACCCGCGCTTCTGGGAACAGGTGCTCGCGGCGGATTGCGCGGTCCCGGCGCAGCGGCCGCTGCACGACCTGACCGTCGAACTCGTCGAGCTGCTCGGCACCACCGACCCACACCTCCGCGACGAACTCGCCGCTACCGTGCTCGCCACCTGGATCGACCGCGGCGTCTACGACGATCTGCTGCCCGGCCTCGGCGACGGTCTCGCCGAAGGCCTGCGGGTCGGACTGCGCGAACGGGGAACCCAGTCGGTGCTCCGCCGCTCGTTCTCCGCCGCCGTCCTGGCACGGGTCCTGGCGCGCGACGCCGTGCGCCCGCGCGTGCCGCGGGAAACCGCGCTCGTCTGGGGCGATCGCGGGCTCGCCTGGCTCGTCGCCGAGCGAGACCTCCGAGGCCACGTCCCCGGCGCCGGCCGAGCGCAGGCCCTGCGCCACGGAGCGGAACTGGTGCAGTCCCTCGCAGCCTCCCGCCATCTCGACGAGGGCGGGCTCGTCGTCCTGCTCGACACCGTCGCCGATCGGCTCCTCTGCCCCGACGCCGAAGCGTTCGCGAGCCGCGAGGAGGACGCGTTCGCGCTCGCAGCGATGCGCGTGCTGCACCGGAACGCGGTCGACCTGGCCGTCCTGGAGGCCTGGATCGACCGGCTTTCCGCAGGCTGGCTCGGGGCCGGCCGACACGGCGAACCAATCCCGCCGCAGACGTTGAACACCGTGAACTTCCTGCGCTCGCTGCACCTGATGCTGTTGCTCGGCGTCGGCGACGGCCCCGACCCCGCGGTCCGGGTAGACCTGCTCGGCCTGCTCCAGAGCGTCCTGCGCACCAGCGGACCCTTCCGGAGCGCGCCATGAGCGAGCTTGCGAGCGAATCGACGGCACCCGCGAAGCGGATGCGGCCGTCCGATGGGGCCGAGCGAGCTTGCGAGTCGAGGTCCCGGAGGAAGGTCGCATGACAGATCCGTTCGGCTGGGTGACAGCGCGGGCGGCGCAGCGCGACGCCGAGGGCCTGCGCCGCCGCGTGCGGCCCCGGCACAGCGACGAGTCCGTCCTGGACCTCGCCGGCAACGACTACCTGGGGCTGGCCCGAGATCCCCGGGTGCGCGAGGCCGCGGCGGCCGCGGCGAAGGAATGGGGCGCCGGGTCGACCGGCTCGCGCCTGGTCACCGGCTCGACGACGGTGCACGCCGACCTCGAGACCGAGGCCGCAGGCCTCATGGGCACCGAGGCCGCGCTGGCCTTCTCGTCGGGATACCTCGCGAACATCGGCGCGGTCACGGCGCTGGCCGGGCCCGGCACGCTGATCGTGTCCGACGCCGGGAACCACGCCTCGCTGATCGACGCCTGCCGCCTGTCGCGCGCGCGGGTGGAGATCTCCGCGCACTGCGATCCCGCCGCCGTGGACCGGCTCCTCGCGGCCCGTACCGAGGAGCGCGCTGTCGTCGTCACGGACGGGGTGTTCTCCGTCGACGGAGACGTCGCGCCGATCGCCGAGATGGTCGAGGTGGCCCGCCGGCACGGCGCCGGTGTGATCGTGGACGAGGCCCACGCCCTCGGAGTGATCGGGCCGGGCGGCCGCGGGAGCGTCTACGAGGCGGGGCTGGCGGGCGCCCCGGACGTCGTGATCACCGGCGTGCTGTCCAAGTCCCTGGGGAGCCAGGGCGGCCTGGTCCTCGGCTCGCGGGCAGTGGTGGACCACGTGATCGACAGCGCCCGCAGCTTCATCTTCGACACCGGCCTCTCCCCGGTCTGCGCAGCCGCCGCGCTGGAGGCGCTGCGTCTGCTGCGCAACGACCCCACGCTCGCCTCGCGGGTGCGCGACCGCGCGAACGACCTGCACGTGCTCGCTCGCAACGCCGGCCTGAACGTCGCTGCACCGCAGGCCGCGGTCTGCGGGATTCGCATCGGCGCCCCGGAGGCCGCGGTTGCCGCAGCCGCCGCATGCCTGGACGCGGGCGTGCGCGTGGGCTGCTTCCGGCCGCCGTCGGTCCCCGACGGGATCTCCCGCCTGCGCCTCACCGCCCGTGCCGACCTGACCGAGCAGGACCTCGAACGGGCCGCCACCGCCCTGCGGGCAGCCGCGACGGTCGCATGAGCATCGTCGTCGTCACCGGCACCGGCACCGGCGTCGGCAAAACCGTCGTGACCGCGGCCCTCGCGGCACTCGCCGTCGAGCGCGAGGCACCCGTCGCGGTGGTCAAGGTCGCGCAGACCGGCGTCGGCCCGGACGAGCCCGCGGACCTCGCTCAGATCGCGGCGCTGTCCGGTGCTCGCAGCCTCGTCGAGTTCGCCCGGTATCCCGACCCGCTCTCCCCCGAGGCCGCGGCCAGGCACGCCCGGCTGCCCGAGGTCGATTTGGACGACGCCGCCGTGCGCATCCGGGACCTCGCCGACCTACAGCAGCTCGTGCTCGTGGAGGGCGCGGGCGGGCTGCTGGTCCGATACACCAGCGACGGCGCGACGCTGGCGGACCTGGCCCGGGACCTGCAGGCGCCGATCCTCGTGGTGGTGGATCCGGGTCTCGGCACGCTCAATGCCACCGCGCTCACGCTCGAGGCCATCGCCCACCGCGGGCTGCGGCTGTCCGGCCTGGTGGTCGGCTCCTGGCCCGACCAACCCGACCTGGCCTGCCGGTGCAACTTGGAGGACCTGACCGCGCTCGCCGCCCGCCCGCTCCTGGGGTTAATGCCTGCTAACATCGGAGCGTTCGACCGGGCGAGCTTCGTCACGGCGGCCCGGGCGGGTCTTGCGCCAAGCTTGGGCGGTTCGTTCGATGCGGCAGACTTCCTGCGTACGCACCGGCCCCGCTAGTCCCAAGGAGCACCGCGGTGACGACCCTCGCCGACGCCCCCACCGATCGTCGTGAACTCCCCGACGTCCTGGAGCGCGCCCGCGAACTGGTGCTCGGCCAGGGCATCGGGCTCGACGAGGCCGACGTCCTCGCAGTCTTGAACCTGGCGGACGAGTTCGTTCCCGACGCCCTCGCGATCGCCCACGACGTGCGCATGCGCTGGTGCGGACCCGAGGTCGAGGTCGAGGGCATCGTGTCGATCAAGACCGGCGGGTGCCCGGAGGACTGCCACTTCTGCTCGCAGTCCGGCCAGTTCACCTCCCCGGTGCGGTCGGTGTGGCTGGACATTCCCGCCCTCGTCGAGGCCGCCAAGGCCACCGCCGCCACCGGCGCCACCGAGTTCTGCATCGTCGCGGCGGTCCGCGGCCCGGACGCCCGGCTCATGAGCCAGATGCGCGACGGCGTGAAGGCCATCAAGGAGGCCGTCGACATCCAGGTCGCCGCGTCGCTCGGCATGCTCACCCAGGAGCAGGTCGACTCACTCGCCGCGATGGGCGTGCACCGGTACAACCACAACCTGGAGACCTCGCGCTCCTACTTCCCGAACGTGGTCACCACCCACACCTGGGAAGAGCGCTGGGACACTCTCGCCATGGTTCGCGAGGCCGGCATGGAGGTCTGCTGCGGCGGCATCGTCGGCATGGGCGAGACCCTCGAGCAGCGCGCCGAGTTCGCCGCCCAGCTCGCCACGCTGGAGCCGGACGAGGTGCCGCTGAACTTCTTCAACCCCCGTCCCGGCACGCCGTTCGGGGACGCCGAGCCGCTCTCGAGCAACGACGCGCTGCGCGCCATCGCCGCGTTCCGCCTCGCCCTGCCGAAGACGATCCTGCGCTTCGCCGGCGGCCGCGAGATCACCCTCGGCGACCTCGGCACGCGCGACGGCCTGCTCGGCGGCATCAACGCGATGATCGTCGGCAACTACCTCACGACGCTGGGCCGCGACCCGTCCGAGGACCTCGCCCTGCTCGCCGAGCTCTCCATGCCGATCAAGGCACTCGGCGACGCCCTGTAGGCCTCCAGATCCGGGACGCGCGGCGCGCGTCCCGTGCGATCTCCTGTTGCCGTGTTAGAAAACTGGTGCAGGAGGGAAAATCGCGACTTGTGTGGCGAACGGGCCGCACGTGCACTGGGGGGACACGCATGCGCAAGCACACGTACTCGAAGCGACGGGATCTGCGCAGCAGTCTCGTGATCGGTTCGGCCGTGGCCGTGGTCACCGCGATCGCGACGACCGGCGTCATCGGCACCGGCGGCGTCGGCACCGCGGCCGCCGCGATCGACCCGTCCGCTCCGTACGGCCGGATGGTCATCTCGCTCCCGAGCGGCGCGACCGCCACGGTGACCGAGGCGCCCTCCACTGCAGCGAGCCCCTCGCCCCTCCCGTCGCTGAACCCGTCGGCTCCCCCGGAGCTGCGCATCGCGCTGACCTACCAGCGCCGCAACCGCGACCTGCTGCTCAAGCTCGCCTTCGAAGGCGCCGTGTACCTGCCGTACACGCAGGACGGCAAGCTCGTGGAGATGAAGGACCCGGCCGACCGGTCCATCGGTCTGGACGAGGTCCTCCAGTGGGGCGACGGCACCAGCTATCGCACCGCGTCGGGCAACCGCTGCGCCAAGGCCGACGAGGCGAGCGTGCTACGCGCGGTGAAGGACGGCTACGAACTGCGCAAGAAGTACAGCGAGGCCGGCGAGTACACGCTCGACTACCTCTTCAAGGCGTGCGGCCTGACCGGCGGTCAGATCGCGGGCACCCTGAAGATCCGTATCCCCTAGTCCTCTTCGAAGCGGGCTGCGAACCAGCGGCCCCAGCGCTTCTCGAGGTCGGCGAACGCGCCGTCGTCGAGGCCGTAGGTGGACAGCGTCATGCTCACCAGTGAGAAGGGCTCCTTCGCCGACGGCGAGTGCGCCAGGATCAGCAGCCCGTCGCCCCAGCCGTCCACGGTCACGCCCAACTGCAGGCCGGTCCGGTACCAGACCTCGCCCTCGAGGCGGTCTCCCGGCCCGGCGTCTCCCGCGTAGCGCTCGCCCGCAGGGGTCCGGAACGCGTCTCCGAGGCCCAGCAGGTCGGGCAGCGGCATCGGCACGGCGCTGCGTGCGGACCCGATCCGATAGATCGTGCGCCGACGCCGCTGCGGGTGGCGAGCCAGCGCGAACCGCGCCTGCTGCAGGAAGGCGATCCAGCCCTCTTCGATGTCGTCGTAGTCCTGCGCCCAGTCGACCTCGGAGCCCTCGCCGACCGGGAGCTTGCGCTCGACCTTGAGGTGGGTGTTCGCCTCGGCCGCCGTGAAGGTGAACAGGTGTCCGCCGATGTGCAGTGTGCGTTCCTCGGTCCCGACCACGGCGCCTTCGACGAAGAACGCGGCGATCTCCTCGTCGAGTCCGTCGAATTCCCAGCCGTACCAGCGCTTGATGAGCTCTGGGTCGCGGAAGGCCAGCCAGGTTGCGTCGACCGGGCGGGGCAGGAGCATCTCGAAGGAGGTATCCGGATTCACAGGTCAGTACCCTACGCACGTGTACTGCGACCGCTGCGGAGAGCCGACGGACTCCGGCGACCACGCCGACTGCCGGCGTGCCCGGGACCTCGAACCGCCGCGGTACTGCCCGCAGTGCCGTCGCCGGATGGTCGTCCAGGTGACGCCGCGGTCGTGGACCGCCCGCTGCAGCGAGCACGGCTCACCCGTCTAGCTCGGCCCGTCTAGCTCGGGTCGAGCACCACCAGCACGTCGCCGGCCGAGACCACGTCGCCGACGGCAACGCCGACGCGGCGGACCGTTCCCGCCATGGGCGCCTGCACGGGAATCTCCATCTTCATGGAATCCAGCACCACCAGCGTCGCGCCGGCGGCGACCTGGTCTCCGTCGGCCACCGACACCTCGCACACGGTGCCGACGAGTTCGGCCCGGACCGCGAAACCTGCGGGCACGTACCGACCTCCCGCGCGGCTCGCGTCGTAACCGCCGAACGCGGCGGGCGGTTGCGACACTAGCCGCATGGGGCTGGTGGTGCTGGTGGCTGGGCTCGCGATGCTGGTCGCGGCCGCACTTCCGAGCAGGCCCGGACATCGTGTGCGGCCGGGGGCCACCGGGGCCCTCATGACCGCGGGCCTGCTGCTGGTCGGCGAACCGATCGTCTCGCAGCGGATCGACGGCGCGTACCCGGTCCTCCTCGTCGCGGCGTCCCTCGCGCTCGTTCCCTTCGCCTGGGTCAACCGGGCGATCCCCGGCATGGTGCTCGCCTGCGCGGGCGTCGCGCTCAACGCCACCGTCGTCGGCTTCAACGGTGCGATGCCGATCGAGAGCAGTGCCGTGGCTCGCGCAGGGCTCGATCCCGCCCTCGTCCCGTACCCGTCGGATCCGCGCTTCGAGCCCGCCGACGACGAGACGTCCCTGCGGTGGCTGGGGGCCCGCATCGCGGTGCCGATTCCCGGCGCACGCGAGGTGGACAGCCTCGGCGACGTCGCGACGGCGGCCGGCATCGGGCTGTTTCTGGTCGGGTACGCCCGCCGGCATCGCCGCGAGCTCCCCTCGGACTACGTCAGAATGGCGGGATGGGCACAGGACCGGCATCCCGAGCGCTGCTGATCTACGAGAGCGACTGCGGCTTCTGCAATCGCTGCATTCGATTTGCAGCTCGCCGGCTTCCGAGCCGCACCCGCTACCAGCCCTGGCAGCGCACCGACCTCGCCGCGTACGGCATCGACCGCGCCCGTGCCCGGTACGAGGTGCTCTGGATCTCCCCCGAGGGCAAGGTCTTCGGCGGCGCCCAAGCCGTCGCGAAGCTGCTGATCGACTGCGGCGGCCTGTGGGCCGTCCTCGGCTTCGTGCTCCGCGTTCCGCCGTTCCGCTGGATCGCGTTCCTCGTCTACCGGGCGGTCGCTCGCAACCGGTGGCGGTTGCCCGGCGGCGGTCCCGAGTGCGCGGCGAAGCCACGCGACGACGACGATGCGCGCACCCCGGGCTAGGCGCGCCGTCCCTGCGGTCGCCCTGGTCGCCGGCCTGATCCTGGCGGTCCTCGGCTCGGCGGAGGGCAGCCTCGCGGCTCCCGCGGAGCAGCCACTGCGCAGTGCGGGCCTGAGCGGCAATGCGGATCCGTCGGCCTTCGTGCGGGTCCTGCTGCCGCCCGATGCGGCCGGCAGCTACGTCCCGGGCAGCAGTGTCCTGGAGAGCAGCGCTCCGCGGCTAGCGGCGCTGCTCGACCGCTGGCCCGGCCGCCGCGACGCGGCCGACCCGAGCGGGATCGCGTGGGCGCGGGACTGGCTGCGCTCGGGGACGGTTCCCGGCGACAACGCCGCCGAACGCGCCGTGGCGCAGCGTGCCCTCCTGGACCTCGCCCTGCTCACCGAGCCCGGCGGTGCGTCGATCGCCAACCCGTTCGGAGCCTGGAACTACGCCTGGCCCCGCGACGCGGCCTGGCACGCGGCGGCGTTCGCCGTCACCGGGCATGCGGAAGAGGCCCTGCGGATTCTGCAGTTCTTCGCACGCACCCAGGATGGCGACGGCACGTGGGCCGCGCGTTTCCACGCCGACGGCAGCCCGGTGCGGGACGGCCGAGCCCGTCAGTTGGACGCGGTCGGCTGGCTCCCCTGGGCCACGTGGCTGTGGTGGCGGGCGGCCGAGGACCGCGCCGCGCTGGACGCCCTGTGGCCGATGGTGACGACCGCCGCGGACGCGGCGGTGACCTCGCTCGGCGCGAACGGGTTGCCGCGGCCCTCGTCGGACTACACCGAGCAGGCCGAGAGCCGCAGCACGCTCGGCACCGCGGCACCCCTGCTGCTCGGTCTGCGTGCGGCGGTCGACCTCGCGACGGCACGCGGCGTCGAGGCGGACCGCTGGGTCTCGGCCGCTCGCCGGCTGGATGCCGCGATCACCGAGGAGTTCGGCTCGAGCGGCTACCGCCGCTATCCGGACGCCGCCGCCGGCCCGGACAGCGCGATCACGTTCCTCGCCGCACCCCTGGCGACCCCCGCCGCCGGTCTGCCCTACTCGGCCGTCGCCGC
Organism: Sporichthyaceae bacterium; assembly: GCA_052386455.1. Taxonomy (GTDB): domain Bacteria; phylum Actinomycetota; class Actinomycetes; order Sporichthyales; family Sporichthyaceae; genus JBQTKD01. The sequence goes on along the minus strand of JBQTKD010000103.1, from coordinate 7,795 downwards.
GACCGCCGGGGAACTGCTGATGCCCTCCGGCGGGTTGCGCCCGGGCAACATGCGTGGGGTGCGGCGGCACACCTTTACGCCGGCCACCGCGATGTTCGCCCTCGCCGCGGCGGGCGCGCGCGACGAAGCCGGCTTCCGCCGCTGGTACGGCTGGCTGGTGGAGCACCGCACGCAGTTCGACGCGTTTCCCGAGAAGGTGTCCGGAAGTGGCTCCCCCGGCGCCGTGGCCCCGCTGGGCTGGACCTCGTCGATCGTCGTCCTGGCGCTGGCCACCCGCGACGGCGCCGTGCCGACCCCGCCCGCGCCCTAGCGGCTCAACTCGACCATCTCGCTGGCCGTCACGAACTCGAAGCCGCGTTCGCGGGCGGTGGCGACGATGCCGGGGATCGCGCGGATCCCGATCACACGATTGTCCGAGCCCGCGTCGTGGCAGAGCACGATCGTGCCGGGGCGCAGGTTCTCCCCGACCCACGCGACGTTGCCCGCGGTGTCCAGATCGCCCTCGCGCAGCCGCACGTCCCAGAGCAGCAGGTGCTGCCGGGCCATGGCGACGTGCTGCAGCAGCGCCCCGTTGATCCGCCCGAAGGGCGGGCGCACCACGACCGGCCGACGGCCCGTCAGTTCTTCGAGAAGGTCGTCGGTGCGCGTCAGTTCGCGGCGCACGGCGTCGAACTCCAACAGGCTCAGGTCCGCGTGCGACCACGAGTGGTTGCCGATCTCGTGGCCCTCGCGCACCTGGCGACGGACCAGGTCCGAGCGTTCCTTCGCACGCGAGCCGACGAGCAGGAAGGTCGCGCGCACTCCCACGTCGCGCAGCACGTCGAGCAGGCCGGGCGTGAGTTCTTCGCCGGGACCGTCGTCGAAGGTGAGCGCCGCGACCTTGCGCGTGGTGTCCGCGCGCCAGAGCACCTGCAGCCCCGTCGCGCTCGAGCGTTCGGCGAAGGTGGCCGCCAGTCCGCGCTCACGGGCCGCCGCGACGTCCCGGTAGCGCGCCGCCCCGGCACCGCCGAGCCCGACTGCGCCGAAGGCCAGCCCCGCCCCGCCGGCTCGCAGGAACGTCCGCCGTGAAGTGAAGTAACGCGACGTCACCGACCGGAGCGCTGCGCCGGGGTCGCGCCGACGATGCGCGCGAGCGCGTCGAGCACCTGCGGGTCGTAGGCCGCTTCGCCGAAGCGGCGCAGCCGCCACAGTGCCGCGGTGGGAGTGCCCGGTCCAGGCACCGGGCCGACGAGGTCGTCGTAGGCGTTGGCCACCTTGAGGATCCGTGCCGCCAGGGGCTGGCGCGGCCCGAAGGTGGAGCCGCCGAACGGTTCGGCCTGCGCCTCCACCAGTGCAGCGACGCGGTCCATGCCGCCGGTCGCGCGAAGCATGCCCGCGCCCACCTCGGCGATGTGGCGCGCCTCGTCGTCGTCGAGCATGGCGGTGTGCCCGCCGTGCACCGGTTCGGCCAGGGAGACCTGGCCGACGTCGTGCAGCAGCGCGGCCCGCTCCAGTTCGACGACCTGCGCCTCCGTCAGACCCAGTTCGCGGCCCAGTCGGCCGGCGAGTTCGCTGACCCGGCCGGCGTGACCGGTCCGGCTGTTGCCGGAGAGTTCGGCGACTCGCGCCAGGCAGGCGACGGTCTGGCGCCGCGTCGCCCGCAGCGCGTGCCAGCGCTGCGCGAGCGGGACGAGCATCAACAGGGGAAGCGAGGCAATCAGCGCGGTGCTGCCGGCAACGGCGATCGAGATCGCGGTGGTGCCGACCAGCAGTGCTACGACGGGGATGGCGCGCGTCGGAATCGCCCAGCCCGCCCCGGCGCTCACTGTCCACCTCGCGGGGAGGGCAGCGTCACGACCGACACCGGTTCGCTGGTCTCCTCGAGGTCCGCCCCGACTGCAGGCGGCCAGCCTTCGCGGCGCAATGCGGTCACGAACGCCTCCACGAGCGTTTGGTCGAACTGCTCGGGCCGCCGCCGCAGTTCGGCGACGGCCTCGGCGATGGGCCGCCCGGCTCGATACGGGCGATCGGAGGTCATCGCGTCGAACGCGTCGGCGATGGCGACGATGCGGGCGATCTCGGGGATCTCCTCGCCGGACAGGCCCACGGGGTACCCGGCGCCGTCCATGCGCTCGTGATGGTGGCGGATGCCGTCGCGGGCCACGGTCAGGAAGTCGACGTCCGCGATCAGGTCTGCGCCGCATCCGGGGTGGCGAGCCACGTGGCTCTGCTCCCCGGCGGTCAGCGACCGGTCCTTGCGCAGCACCGCCGTCGGCACGGCGAGCTTGCCCAGGTCGTGCAGCAGTCCGGCGTAGCGGACCTGCTCGATGCGCCGCTCGCTGCGCCCCAGCTCGCGGGCGATCAGCGTGGCCGCGTGCGCGACGCGCTCGGAGTGCGCCCGCGTGTACGGGTCCTTCGCCTCGACGGCCGCGGTCAGCGCCCGCAGCGTCTGCTCACGCGCAGCGCGCTCGGCGCGCCGCGTCGCGCGGCCGGCCCAGGCCATCGTCGCGGCGCAGGCCGCAGCCTGCAGCACCGCCGCCACCAGTGCGATTCGCATCGCGGCCACCCCCCCACTCCAAAATGCCCCACTAGTCACACTAACACCACCAATCACAGGAGTTTCGCAACGACGTGGCTGTGGGACGATGGCTCCCGCACACGACCAGAGGAGCTGCAATGGGCAGGAAGGCACGCCGCCGCAAGGGGCGTAAGAACTCGAAGGCGAACCACGGCCGTCGGCCGAACTCCTAAGAGTTCGCACATGCAAACGGGCGCCCCGCTGGGGCGCCCGTAGTGGTTTTCGGCTTCGCCGACGATGTCTCCGTTGCGGGTTTCTAGGGAACGTCGGTCTCTTCGACGACGGCGATCTGCACCTGGACCTCGCGGACCTTGAACATCACCTTCGAGCGCAGATCCTCGGGCAGCGGTTCGCAGCCGCAGCCGCGCTTCACCACGTCCTTGACGAGCTGGTCGAGGCCGAACTCCTTCAGGCAGGGCCCGCACTCGTCGAGATGCTCCTGGATTTTGCCGCAGTCGGCCTCGGCGAGTTCGTTGTCGAGGAACTCGTAGACCTTCGCGAGAACGTCTGCGCACGAGGTGAAGTACGGGAGATGCGAACCGCTCATGCGACCGTCCTCCAGGACCTCGACTCGCAGGCTCGCTCGGCCCCATCGGCCGGTCGCATCCGCTTCGCGGGAAGTGTCATCGGTTCGCTCGCAAGCTCGCTCACGACGCGTCGCCTCCTTCGGCTCCGGCGCGAATGAGGCCGCGTTCGGACGCGTAGTCGGTCAGTAGGGTGCGCAGCTGCCGGCGCCCGCGGTGCAGGCGAGACATGACCGTTCCGAGTGGGGTACCCATGATCTCGGCGATCTCCTTGTAGGCGAAGCCCTCGACGTCCGCCAGGTACACCGCGATCCGGAACTCCTCGGGCAGCTCCTGAAGCGCCGCCTTGACGTCGCTGTCTGGCAGGTGCTCGAGCGCCTCCACCTCGGCGGACTTCAGGCCGCTGGAGGTGTGGGACTCGGCTCGCGCGAGCTGCCAGTCCTCGACGTCCTCGGAGGCGGCAGCCTGTGGCTCGCGCTGCTTCTTCCGGTACGTGTTGATGAACGTGTTGGTGAGGATGCGGTACAGCCACGCCTTGAGATTCGTGCCCTCCTGGAACTGGTGGAAGGCGGAGAAGGCCTTGGCGAAGGTTTCCTGGACGAGGTCCTCGGCGTCGGAGGGATTGCGAGTCATTCGCATGGCCGCGGCGTAGAGCTGGTCCAGGTACGGCAACGCATCGCGCTCGAACCGATCGGCTCGAGCCTGCGCGGTCTCTGCAGTGGTCATCGAGGAAGAGCCTACGGCCCAACGGGGGCGGGAAGGGCGCGGAGGGCACGCAAGCGCGGTCACGCTTCCTGGAACCGCGTGGCCCGGCTCGTCATTCCCCGAGTACGTCGGTCCACCACGCGCACACTCCCGCAACGAGTAGGTCCAACGCGCCCGCCTGTCCCACCGCGGACCGCGCGGGGACTTTGAAGCCGTGGTCCGCGTCCGGAACGGGATGCAGGCGGGTGCCGGGCGGAAACTCCTCCGGGCCGCCGAAGGGATCGCGCACTCCCTGCACCACCAGCGTCGGCACTCCGGCGCCCAGCAGCTCCTCGGCCCGGCTCCGGTCGGGGCGACCCGGTGGATGCAGCGGAAAGGCCAGGGCCACACATCCCGCGGCGCCGACCTCGACGGCCGTCCGACACGCCACCCGCGCGCCCGCCGAGCGACCGCCGACCACCAGCGGACCGGTCGCCCACCCTGCGTCGCGGACTGCGGCCAGTGCGGCGATCCAGGCGACGTCGAGGGTCTTCGGCGGCGTGGCGACCTTCTTGCCCGCGACCCGCCACGGCTGCGTCACGCGCAGCACGCCTATCCCGATCTCGGGCAGCGCATCGGCGAGCGCGACGAGGTCCCGCGCCTCCACCCCACCGCCCGCACCGTGCCCGAGAACCAGCACCCCGCGCCCCGCGCCCACCGAGCGCTCCACCAGAGCCGGGCCCACCGGCGTCGCGACCTCCAGCGACAACCCGTTCGTCATGCCGCCTCGCTAGGCTCGCTGTCGTGACCTCGCCGCACGACGACCTCTGGGACGCCCCGCAGGCCGAGACGCCCGTGACCGCGGTGGTGTCGGTTCCCGGGTCCAAGTCGATCACCAATCGCGCGCTGCTGCTCGCGGCGCTCGCCGACGGACCGAGCGAGATCCGCCGCCCACTCCGCTCCCGCGACACCGATCTGATGCTCGCCGCGGTGCGCGCACTCGGCACCGAGGTCGACGAGGCCGCCGACAGTTGGACCGTCCGGCCGAGTGCGTTGCGCGGTCCCGCGCACGTCGACTGCGGTCTTGCGGGAACGGTCATGCGCTTCGTCCCGCCGGTGGCGGCGCTGGCGACCGGTCGGATCGACTTCGACGGCGACCCCCGCGCCCGCGAGCGCCCGATGGGTCCGGTGCTGGCGGCGCTGCGCGCGCTGGGCGCCGAGATCGACGGGGATCGGCTGCCGTTCACGCTGACCGGCCGCGGCGCCCTGGCCGGCGGGCAGGTGCAGATCGACGCGTCGGCGTCCTCGCAGTTCGTCAGCGGGCTGCTGCTCGCCGCGCCCGCGTACGACAAGGGCGTGTCCGTCGACCACGTCGGCGAACCGGTGCCGTCGTTGCCGCACATCCGCATGACGATCGCGATGCTGCGCGACGTCGGTGTCGCGGTGGAGGACGAGACCCCGCAGCGGTGGCGCGTGAACCCCGGGCCGATCCGCGCACGCGATCTCGACGTCGAACCGGACCTGTCGAATGCCGCCCCGTATCTCGCGGCCGCGCTGATCACCTCCGGCGAGGTTCGCCTGCCGGCGTGGCCCGAGACGACGACTCAGCCGGGAGCGAAGCTTCGCGACCTGTTGGCCCGCATGGGCGCCGAGTGCCGCGTCGGCAAGGACGGCCTCGTGGTCCGCGGCCGCGGCAGGGTGCACGGGATCGACGCGGACCTGCGCGACGTCAGCGAACTCGCACCGACCCTCGCCGGCATCGCCGCGGTGGCGGACTCCCCCTCGACGCTGCGCGGCATCGCGCACATGCGCGGCCACGAGACCGATCGCCTGGCCGCGTTGGCCAACGAACTGAACGCGCTCGGGGGGCACGTCACCGAGATCCGCGACGGGCTGCGCATCGAACCGAAGCCGTTGCACGGCGGCGTGTTCCGGACCTACCACGACCACCGCATGGCGACCACGGGCGCGCTGCTCGGCCTCGTCGTGCCCGGCATCCGGGTCGAGAACGTCGAGACGACGGCCAAGACGCTGCCCGACTTCGTCGCGTCGTGGCTGCGCATGTTGGGACGGGCCGGCTGACCGGGCGGCGGCGATCCAACACTCGCCTGGACGAGGACGACGTGCGCGTCCGGCCCGGCAAGGGATCGCGCCCGCGCAGCAGTCTGCGCCCCGCACACGCGGACGCGACGACGGGTCAGATCGTCACCGTCGACCGCGGACGCGTCACCGTGCACTTGGCCGACGGCGTCGCAGTCCAAGCGGTGAAGGCTCGCGAGCTCGGCCGCCGCGGACTCGTCGTCGGCGACCGGGTCGAACTCGTCGGCGATCTTTCCGGCGCCCCGGACACCCTGGCCCGTGTCGTACGGATCGCCGACCGCACCTCGGTACTGCGCCGCACGGCCGACGACACCGATCCCGTCGAGCGTGTGCTCGTCGCCAACGCCGATCAGTTGGTGATCGTCACCGCCCTCGCCGAGCCGGAGCCGCGGCCGCGCATGATCGACCGCTGCCTCGTCGCCGCCTACGACGCCGGCCTGCGCCCGTTGCTGTGCCTCACCAAGGCCGACCTCGCCGACCCGCGACCGCTGCTGGATGCCTACGCACCCCTGGGCGTCGCACATGTGACGACCCGTCGGACGAGCGATTCGGAGTTTGGCGATCCGTTCGAGTTGCTCGCCGAACTGAAGGACCGGGTCAGCGTCCTGGTCGGGCACTCGGGCGTCGGCAAGTCCACGCTCGTCAACGCCCTCGTACCCGGCACCGACCGCGCTACGGGCGGCGTGAACGCCGTGACCGGCCGCGGGCGGCACACCTCGAGCTCGGCGCTGGCGCTTGCCCTGCCCGACGGCGGCTGGGTGATCGACACCCCCGGCGTGCGCAGCTTCGGCCTGGCCCATGTCAGCCCGGACTCGGTCCTCGCCGCCTTCACCGATCTCGCCGGCGGCGCGGACCTGTGCCCTCGCGGCTGCCGCCACGAGGGCGACGACTGTGCGCTCGACGAGTGGGTGGCCGCCGGCCACGCGTCTGCTGCACGCCTGGACTCGCTGCGCCGGCTGCTCAGGATCGACCCGACGCCGGAAACCGGACTCGAGTAACAATCTGACGGATCGTTACTTTTCTCCGTAGAGGTAGCCCCACTTGGCCTCGGATCCCGTGTGCCCCGTGACCACGGTCATTGCGGCCGCGGCGATCGCGAGCCCGCCGACCACGAGCGCCAACCCCATCGCGGCCGCGGGCAGCATCCCGTCGACTCGGCCGGAGAACCAGGCGATCGCCGCGGCGATGGTCAGTGCAACCACGATCCAGAGCAGGACCTGCGCGTACTCCTCGTGGTCGTTGCTCGGCGCACCCTTCGGGTTGTTCTCCGGGTTCAGCTTGTCCTTGAGCGCCTCGCCCGACTGCACGGTCACGAACGTGAGCACGAGCATGCCGAGGTTCAGCAGCACCGCCGGGCCGGCGAACCTCTCCCGAAACGGCTTGTACAGGAACACCGCCGCCGTGGCCGTGGCACTCATCGGGATCAGCACGACGGCGAAGTGCAGCACCAACACGTGCAGCGGCAGATTCATGAACGTGTCGAACACCGATAACTCCTCGCCGAGCGGGCAGCGGACTCACGGCATTCGAGCATGCGCAAAGGGCGGCTTGCGCCGTACGGCCCCGTCCCGGCCCGGGTTTCACGCGATCGACCCAGACGCCTCCACCCCCGGCAACACTTCCCACCCGTCCGGGGGTCTCCCGCCCGCCCACCTGTCAAGGGACCGTCGCGCACAGGCGATTGAGGCGAGCGGAGCGAGAGAGCCTGTTTGCGAGCCTGCGAGCGGCTCTCTCGATCCCGAGCCGATTGAGCCTGTTGACGAGCGAAGCGCGGAACACGACAGCCGAAATGGTTGCTGCGCCGGGTGGTTTGTCCCGTTTTGTGGAGCCGTTTCGGCTGATGTGATGAAGGAGCGGGGCCTCCGCTCCTGGTGAGCCCCCGGCGGATGCTGGGGGTGCTCATCTCGACCGATCGAGGAGGCCCCTTGTG
>JBQTKD010000102.1:0-7514 GCA_052386455.1 Sporichthyaceae bacterium | reverse complement strand
GGGACGTAGATGACGGCGATGTCCCGGCGAAAGTCGAAGTGCACGACGCGGCCGGGCAACTTGCGGGCGGTGCCGCCCACCGACACCGTCGGCTCGGTGACCCCGGCGACGACGTGCGCGTTGGTCATCACGTGCTGCGGCGCGTAGACGAAGCCACTGCCCTCCAGGGCCTTTCGGCACGACAGCGCCGCACCCTCCACCTTCACGATGCTCTTCGCGGCCCGCTTGATGGCCGGGGCCGCCAGCGGCCCGCTCTCCGGCGGCTCGACCGGGGAGATGCGCTCGTTGTCGAAGGGGCCGAACACCTGGGTCAGGCCGTTCTTGTTCAGCAGGCTGGACAGGCCGCGGTCCACCCGCGACGCGCTGTCCGGCATCACCTTGTCGACCGCGGCGAGGATCTCGGAGTCGCGGACCCGTTCGGTGATGTTCGGGATCGGCGCGCGTGCGAGGGAGTTGCCGACGAACCAGGCGATGACCAGCAGCGAGACGATGCCGAACAGCGCACCGGTGCTCGCGTCGATCCAGTGACCGATGCGCCAGCGCAGCCGGGAGCGGACGGCCGAGCCGAGCACGGACCCGAACAACTGCCCGACGGTGGCCAGAGTGAGCACCAGCGCCACCGCGAAGATCGCCTGGCTGAGCTGGTCCCGCACGATCTTCACGACGTCCGGCGCGATCAGGATTCCGGCGAGGCCACCGGCGAGGAAGCCGGTGAACGCGCACACGCCGATGAGGAAGCCCTGGCGGTATCCGGCAATGGCGAAGGACAGCGCCGCCAGCAGAATCACGACGTCGACCATTGTCACGGGCCTTCCCCGAAGGACGGATCCGTGCGGGCCGCCAACGCAACCGCCTCGTCGGACAGGTCGACCACCTTCTCTCGAGACCAGGGCCGTTCCCACCCGACGAGTCGGATCAGGTGGTCGAGCACGCCGGCGGTGAAGCCCCAGACCAGCATCCCGTTGACGGCGAAGCCCGGCATCACCCGTCCGGACGCAGCGTGGCGTACGCGCAGCCGATTGTCCGGGTCGACGAGGTCGGCGAGGCGTACCGCGTGCACCGCCGCGACCTCGGCCTCGTCCACCGCGTGGACGGGCGACGGCGCTCGCCACCACGCGAGCACCGGGGTGACCCGGAAGTTGCTGACGGGGATGAACAGGTCCGGCAGGACGCCGAAGACGTCGACGCCGGCCGGGTCCAGACCCGTCTCTTCGACGGTCTCCCGCAGTGCGGCCGCGACGGGCCCCGCGTCGCCGGGGTCGATCGCGCCACCGGGAAAGGCCGGCTGGCCGGCGTGGCTGCGCAGCTTCGCCGACCGCTCGATCAGGAGGATCTGAATACCTCGCTCGTCGTCCTGCCAGAACAACAGCAGCACGGCCGAGGCACGGGCGCCACCGCCCTGCGGCGGGAGAATCGCCTGGAAGTCCGCCGCTTCGATCGACTCCGCGAGCTTGGCCACGGGCGCGAGCCAATCCGGCACACTCACGCCTTGTCCTCCGCGCTGCTGGCGACGCCGAGGTACTTCGTCAGGGCCTCGCGCACCTCCCCGGTGCTGGTGAAGGCACCGTAGTGGACGCCTGCGACACCGCCGTCGGACCGGATGAAGAAGGTCACCGGTGGACCCGGGACGCGCAGCGGGCCGCGGATCTTCGCGTCGGGATCGCGCAGCGACGGCCAGCCCACCGTGAAGTAGGAATTCCACGTCCGCGCGTCGGCGGGTTCGTCGGCGAGATTGAGCCCGACGAAGCGCACCGCGTCCCCGACCGCGGCCTCCGCCTCGACGAGGAACGGCATCTCCTCTCCGCACGGGCGGCACCAGCTCGCCCAGACGTTGAGGATCGCGGGCCCGCGCAGGTTCGCGAGCGGCAGCACCCCGCCCTCGCCGAGACAGCCGAGCTCGACGTCCTTCGGCAGCCTCTTGGTCTCCGGCGCCTCGGTTCCCGCGGCGGGGCGAGCGACGTCGAGGTCCCGGCACGGCGCGGACGGCGCGTCGGGGCGGCTGTGCAGCGTGACGACGCCCGGCGTGCTCGACGGTTCGGCCTGCGCCGAGGTCGAGCCGCAGCCGGACAGTAGGCCGAGCGCGGCGAAAGCGGCGAGCCGCGAACGTGCATTCACCGCGGGGGGCCGGTCTTGACGAGCTTCGCGGCCTTCTCGGGGTCCGTCTCGCCCTCGCCGTAGGCGGGGCACAGCGGCGCGATCGAGCAGGCACCGCACGCGGGCTTCTTTGCGTGGCAACGGCGGCGGCCGTGCCAGATGATTCGCTGGCTGAGGTCGGTCCACTCCTTTTTCGGGATCAGCGCGCCCACCTCGTGCTCGACCTTGACCGGGTCCTCCTCGGTCGTCCACCCAAAGCGGCGGGACAGTCGGCCGAAGTGGGTGTCGACGGTGATGCCAGGGATGCCGAAGGCGTTGCCGAGCACGACGTTCGCGGTCTTGCGGCCCACGCCGGGCAGCGTGACGAGGTCCTCCAAACGAGGCGGCACCTCTCCGGAGTAGCGGTCGCAAAGGGCTTGGGCCATGCCGATCACCGAGTTGGTCTTCGCACGGAAGAAGCCGGTGGAGGCGACGATGGTCTCCATCTCGGCCCGGTCGGCGGCGGCGTACTCGGCCGCCGAGCGGTACTTGGCGAACAGGACCGGGGTCACCAGGTTGACCCGCACGTCGGTGGTCTGCGCGGAGAGGATCGTCGCGACGAGCAGCTCCAGGGGGTTCGTGAAGTCCAGTTCGCAGTGCGCGTCGGGGTAGAGCACGGCCAACTCGCGGGAGATTCGACGCGCGCGGCGGGTCAGCCCGAGCTCGGTCTCGTCGGCAAATGAACGCGGGCGCGGCACGGTCTCAGATTACGGCGCGCTGCCTGTGGGAAGCCTAGGCGGTCCCCTAGCAAGTGACCCCCGAGTAGGCACTAGGCACCGGGTGTGAGCCGTGGCACGCCGAAGTCGCTACAGTGTCGCCGCGCTCGAGTTCCTGCGGCATCCCCCGCTAGCCCGGCTCCAGCGTGCCCAGAGGAGGAACGTGATGGACGACGTCGTCATCAAAAAGGCACCGTTGTTCGCCGCGCTCGACGAAGACGCGGCCTACGCCCTGCGGCGATCCATGACCGAGGTCAGTCTCGGCAGATCGCAGGTGCTGTTCCGGGAGGGCGACACTGGCGACCGGCTCTACGTGGTGGCCGAGGGCAAGATGAAGCTCGGTCGCACGTCGAGCGATGGCCGCGAGAATCTTCTGTCGATCCTCGGCCCAGGCGAAATGTTTGGCGAGCTGTCGCTCTTCGACCCCGGCCCCCGGACGGCCACCGCGACCGCGGTCACCGAAAGCCGGCTGTTCGCGCTGTCCAACCCGGAGCTCAAGCCGTGGCTCACCGGCCGCCCCGAGGTGGCCCTTTCGCTGCTGCGCCAGCTGTCCCGGCGCCTGCGCCGCACCAACGAGGTCGTCGGCGACCTGGTGTTCTCCGACGTGCCCGGCCGCGTGGCGAAGGCACTGCTCGACCTCTCCAAGCGCTTCGGCGTCAACTCCGACGAGGGCCTGCACGTGGCGCACGACCTCACGCAGGAGGAGCTCGCGCAGTTGGTGGGGGCCTCGCGCGAAACCGTGAACAAGGCCTTGGCGGACTTCGCGTCGCGTGGCTGGCTCCGCCTCGAGGCCCGCGCCGTCGTGCTGCTGGACATCGAGCGCCTGCAGCGCCGCGCCCGCTAGCGGCGCCTGGCGGGCGCCTCGCTGCGTTGTCGTCGTCGCCGATCCAACAGCGGGATCGGCCTCCTCCTCCGCCTTGCGATGCATCCCGCCATTTCGCCGCTAGCTCTCCACAATGGCGACGGCCGCGCCACCCCTCGCCGGGTGACGCGGCCGTTTCGCTGTCCGGACTGGGCTGCAGACCGGATCGACGGTCAGACCGGCCGACTTCGCGAGTCCCCACCGCGCGCGAGTCGGCCTGTCTGACCTGGTACAAGACGCCCGCACACGTGGTGTGCGTGTTCTTGCTGGGACAAATGTGACAAAAGTGAAGTAGCGATGTCAACACCCCGGACCAATTTGGTATCTGGCGTGTCGCCTCGCCCCATGGGTACCCCCGACCCACCCGTGGTCCGAGTCCGTCCCGTGACCTACCCTCGTCGAAACGCCGTGCGGCCGATTCGTCCCAGATCGCCGCAGCGGTCCGGCGAACGCGCCGACCCCGAGGAGGCCCGGGTGAACTGGGGACTGCTCGACGAGACCGTGATCCTCGGCCTGCTCGTCGCCGGGCTCTACGGCTTCCTCCCGGTCGCCGTGGTGCTGACGTACCGCATCAGTCGCACCATCGCGTTCGTCCACGGCGGTTTCGCAATCTTCGGCGGGCTGCTCTACGCGGTGCTGGTCAACGGGCGCCAGAGCGACCACGGCCTCGGGCACCCGATCGTCGACGACGGGTGGATCGCACTGGTCGTCACCGTGGCCGCCGGTGCGGTGCTGGCCGCCGGGTTCGGCGTACTGGTGATGTCGCGGTTCATGGCAGAGCTACCGGGCATCACGCTGACGGTGGTCTCGGTGGCGGGCCTGCTCTTGGTCGGCAACCTCTCTGGGTACTGGCTGCAGCCCGGTGGCTTCTCGATCAGCGAGAGCCCCTTCGGGGGCAACGGCTTCCGGGTCGACGACGTCGTGGTGACCAACCACCGTCTGTTCACCCTGCTGCTGCTGATCGCCATCGTCGTGGCGTTGACGCTCTTCCTCAACCGCACCTACACGGGCCTGGCGATCCGGGCGATCGCCGACGACGTCGAGGCCAGCGTGTGGTGCGGGGCGAAGCTGCGGCTCATCGGCACCGGCGTGTACGCGACCTCGGGCGCGATCGCCGCCGCTGCGGGAGCGCTGTACGCCTCCGCGGTCGCCAACGCCGTCGACGGCTTCTTGACGCTGTTCGTCGTGGGTCTGCTGCTGGCCGTCGCCGGCGGCATGCGGAGCGTCTCCCTGGCGCTGGCCGGGTCGGTGCTCTACGGCGTGCTGCAGACAGCGCTGGTCTCCGGCCTCGTCGGCACGGTCGGAGTGGGCAAGCAGCAGGTGATCCTCTTCGCCGGCCTGCTGTGCCTGATCCTCGTCGCCGCCCGCGTCCGTCGCGAGAACTTCTTCCAGCTCGCCGGGCACCAGGCGTGATCGGCCTCCTCCACCCCACGCCCGTCGGCGGAAGCGAGGACGGGCCCGAGTCCAAGACCCGCCCGATCGTCCGGGCGATGACCAGCCCGTGGTCGCTGCTCCTGGTGGGCGGGCTGCTGCTGTGGCCACTGCTGGTCCACGAGTACCTGGTGTTCTCGCTGACCGCCGCGGTCCCGATCGCCATCCTGGGTCTGGGTCTACTGGTGCTGCAGGGCTGGACACGGGAGATCACGCTGGTCTCCGCGGGCCTGTTCGCCACCTCGGCGTACTACTTCAACTGGCTGCACCGAGTGGACCAGGGCCAGGGCTGGCTCTGGATCTTCGCCGCATTGGTCGCGGTGGCAATCCCGACGGTGCTGATGGCAAGCCTGGCGGCGTTCTCGAGCAAGCTGCCGCCGATGTACATGATCGTGCTGACGATCGGCCTGCAGCTGACGATCGAGAAGACCGTCTATACGACGGGCTATCTGTCGGGTGGAACCTCCGGCGGCAACGGCGGCGCCCCGCTGCAGGACCCACCGGGCGAACCGCTGGGCATTCAACTGCAGGACGACTACGTCTTCTACTTCTTCGCCCTCGCCTGGCTCGCCGTCGTGCTCGGGCTGCTGGTGCGCCTGCGCCGCAGCCCCACCGGGTTGGCGTTCCTGCTCGTCGGGTCCAACCGGCAGGCGGCCTCGGCCGTCGGCATTCCGGCCGCACGGTTCCGCATCTACGCGTACACGACCGCCGGTTTCCTGGCGGGTGTCGCGGGCGTGCTCGGCTCGATGCTCTACATCACCCCGCCGCTGTACCTGTCGTTCGGAATCCAGGAAGCGCTGCTCCTGCTGTGCATCCCGGTGATCGCCGGCGTCGACTCGATGGCGTCGGTGCTGCTGGTCGCCTCGTACCTGATCGTCACCCCGATCATGCTCGAACGGTGGAGCATCGATCAGGCGTTCATCGCCTCGGTCGCGCTGGCCGTCGGCGCCCTGTTCGGTGCCCGCGGCATCGGCGGGCGCATGCAGGACCTCGAGCGGCGGATCCGCCACGGCCGGCGGCGCGCGCGGACGAAGCGAAAGCGCATGGCCACCGTCGTCCTGCGCGAGGCCAGGGGCCTGGCCGACGAGCAGACCTCGGTGCTGTCCGCGGCCGAGCGGGCCGAGTGTCTCGCGATCATCGAGGACTGGCTGCCGCCGCCACCGGAGACCGAGTTCGCGGTCCGGACCTTCGACGTGCAACTGTCCTTCGGCGCGATCCACGCGCTGCGCGGCGCGGAGATCGTCGTGCCGACCGGGCAGATGGTCGGCCTGATCGGGCCGAACGGCGCGGGCAAGACGACGCTGTTCGACGTCGTCTCGGGGTTCACGACGTGCGACTCCGGCCGCGTGGAGATGTTCGGCCAGGACGTCACGGCCATGCCGCCCTGGAACCGTTCGAAGCTGGGTGTCGCTCGCACGTTCCAAAACACGCGGGTGATCACCGAACTGACCGGTGGCGACAACATCTGCGCGGGCGCCTACCAGGCCGTGAAGGCGAACCCCGCGTGGTTCCTCGCCGGGCGGCGCAGCGCGTGGGCGCAGATGAAACGCGCCGAAGAGGTCGGCTACGCGGCCGCTCGCCTGCTCGACGTGCACAAGTACTGGGACGAGCGGGTCGGCACGCTGGAGTTCTCCGCGCGGCGGCGCATCGAGATCGCCCGGGCGATCGTGGCCGGGCCGCGCCTGCTGCTGCTCGACGAGCCGGCGGCGGGCCTCGACCCCGCGTCCTCCAGCGCGATGTTCGGCCTCATCCGCAAGCTGCACCAGGACCTCGGGCTGTCCGTGCTGATCGTCGAGCACTACGTGAAGGCCGTGCTCGACACCTGCGACCTCGTCTACGTGCTGGCCGAGGGCTCGGTGCTGTCCTCCGGCACCGCCGCCGAGGTCGCCGCCGACCCGGTGGTCCGGGACCGGTACCTCGGCACCCGCCTGGACTACCTCTCCGGCACCGACCAGTGGGTCGCGACCGAGCACCTCGACGACGAACCCGCTGCCGCTTCGCAGCCGGTCGGCGCCCCGACGAGGCAGGCGCCGTGACCCGTCCGATTCTCGAGGTCGAGTCGGTCGTCGCCGGGTACTCCGGGCAGGCCGTCCTGCACCGCGTCGACCTGCACGTGAACGCGGGCGAGGTGGTGTCTCTGCTCGGCGCGAACGGCGCCGGGAAGTCGACGCTGTTGAAGACGATCATGGGCACGGTCCCGGTGATCCAGGGCTTCGTTCGGCTCGACGGCGTCGGCATCGCCGGGTGGGCGCCGCACAAGCGGGTGTCGGCCGGCATCGGCTTCTCCCCCGAGGGCCGGCGCATCTTCGCGAACCTCTCGACCGAGGAGAACCTCCTGATGGGCGCCGCGGCCCTGCCGCGTTCGCGCAAGC
>JBQTKD010000101.1:0-13207 GCA_052386455.1 Sporichthyaceae bacterium | reverse complement strand
ACCCTCTCCCCCGGGCCCTGATACCCCCGAGTGTGCCGTGGGGGTACGCCAAAAGCGGATTGGCGTACCCCGACTGCACTATCGGCGAAAGGGGTGGGGCGCGGTTACTTTATGCGGTCGGCGACCTCTGCCCACAGCGCGGCGAACGCCTTGCCGGGGACGCTGCTCGGTGCCCACTGCGCCACCGGCGCGCGACGCAGGCCCATCTGCTCCACCGCGGAGGCCGACGGGATGGTTGTCTTCGCCAGCTCGACGCCCTTCGGCGGCTTGGTCAGCGCGAGCTCGCGGTGCAGCGCGCGTCGGCGGTCCACCATCGACAGGAACGCGAGGATCGGCGGCGTGCGGCCCTTCGTCTCGTCGGCGAACCCCGCGAGCTGCTCCAGGGTGCGCATCGACAGTGGCGAGGGCAGCACCGGAGCGACGATCAGGTCCGCCGCGCGCACCACGTTCTCCGAGATCAGCGTGACGCTCGGGGCGCAGTCCATGACCACCAGGTCGTACTCGGACCGCATGTCCTCGAGCAGCCGGGCGAGGCGCTCGGTGGGCTTCTTCTGATCGTCGAGCCAGCGATCCAGGTGGCGGTACTCGAAGTCGGCGGGCAGCAGGTCGAGGCGGTCGAAGTCGCTGGCCTTCACCGCGGTCATCAGCTGCAGCCGGCCGGACACCAGCAGCCGGCCGCCGCTCTTCACCTTCGGGCGGACGCGGAACAGGAACGTCGAACCACCCTGCGGGTCGAGGTCCCACAGCAGCACGCGGTGCCCGGAGTTGGCCGCGAGCCAGGCGAAGTTCGCCGCAGCGGTGGTCTTCCCGACCCCGCCCTTGATGCTGTACGAGGCGAGCACCTTCACGACTTCGCCACCAGTTCCGCGAAGGCTCGGCGGTTGGCCGTCGAGTAGAACCGGGCCCAGATGGCCGCGAAGTCGTGGTGCGCGGCCTCCTGACGCTTCCTCAGATCGTGCGACATCCGGCCCATGGCCAGCACCGTATCGATCGGCGCCGACCCCGCGCGCAGCTCCTGCGCGCAGTCCCGGATCAGGAACCACTGCGCCTCGGCGTCCTGGAACTCCCCGAGCAGATCCTGCAGCTTCTTGAGCTCGACGACGAACGCCTTCAGTTCGGTCTTGTCGTACAGCACGGAGAAGAACTCCAGCAGGTACCGCAGCTCCTTGGCGCGCTTGCGCAGGTCGTGCAGGTCGTCCGCGGGGGAGTCCGGCGTGATCGCCGCACCCCGCTTGCCGACCCGCTTCCACGTCCTGTTCAGCAGCGCCTTGGCCAGCTCCCCGGAGGGCACGTTCGCGTCCGGGCCGCCGATGTCGTCGCGAGCGAAGTCGGTTTCCCACCGCTTCAGCAGCACCGCGCAGCGGTCCGATCGCAGCACCCGGTTGAGCGCCAGATGCGCCTTCCGGCAGCGCTTCTCCAGCAGGTCCCGGAACGGCCCCACCGCGGCGGCGTCCACCTCGTCGAGGCCTTGGCCGAAGTCGAGCAGGTTGACGTCCAGGTCGCGGGAGAGCGAGGTCGCGTCCCCGAGCCACTTCAACTCGCCTGTGTAGTAGGTCAGCAGTGCCTCGTCGAGAACGCCGACGGCCACCTTCAGCACCGAACGCGAGCGGCGCGCGGCCACCCGGAAGTCGTGCAGAAACTCGGTGTCGAGTTCCTTGATCGTGCCGTCGAGGTTGTCCTGCACCACCTCGCCGAGCTGCGCCATGGTTTCCGCGAACGCCGCCACCGACGGCGTCTTGCGGGTGAACGTCGGCTCCGGCCCGCTGCGCGTCCATCCCGGCGTCAGCCCGGCCGCCGCGGCAAGCGCGGCGAACATCGGGGCGTCGGTCGGCTTCAGGCCCTTCGTCGCCGACAGCTGCTCGCCGACCTTGCGGGCCTGCTTGTCGTAGCCGCGCAGCGGTTCCAGACGAACTCGCGTGATCCCCGGCGACCCGTTCACCTCCAGCGGACCGTCCACGGTCACGCGAGCGACGGTCTTCTCCTCGCCGTCCAGCACCGCGAGGGTCGCCGACGGCCCGTTCGCGGTCAGCCGCGGCAGCAGCGCCCGAATCCAGAGCGCCGCCTCGACGCGGGTGCGCAGTTCGCCGGCCGGCAGCGTCGCCGCCGTGACGATGCGTCGGCCAACGCGTTCTTCGGCGATCAGGCCACCCGCGCGATCGTGCAGCAGCAGCCGCGCGGACAGGTTGTCGCTGCGCTGCTCGAGCACCAGGCCGGCCTTGAACAGCAGCCAGTCGTGGGTGTCGAGCCAGACCCGTTGCTCCTGTGCAGTGGCGGCCAACCTCGCCGGCAGAGACTCCGTCAGCAGTGCCACCGCGGACCGATCAAGACCGGCCGCGACCGAGAACTCCCCGGTCAATCGATCACCTCCGGCCCCGCAACGGGGCGGCCTCACCATACAGAGCCAAAGTGAACGACCTCGAGGTGTTCGGCAGCGAACACTCGCCCGGTGGGCGGGCGGACTGCCGCCCGCCCCGCCGACGGCGACTCTCGTTCCGGAAGCTGCGGACGGGGATTGGGGAACGACATGTCGGCTCTCGCGGTGGTCGAACGACGCACCTCGTTGGAGGGGAGTGCGTCGGAGTGGCCGCTGGTGGGTCGCACCGTCGAGGCGGCGCGAGTCGCCGCGGCCGTGTCTGGAGTGAGCGGAGTCGGCAGCGGGTCGTCCGGTGGTGTCGTGCTCGTAGGCAGCGCCGGTGCGGGCAAGACCGCGCTCGCCCGGTGCTGCCTGGGCCGGGCGGCCGGCGCCGGCCGTTCCACGCTGTGGTTGACCGGGACGTGCGCGACGGCGGACATTCCGCTCGGTGCGCTCTCGACCGTGCTCACCGAGCTCGACGGTGCCGCGTCGCCGGACCAGCTTCTGCACCAGGCCAGCCGGGCGGTGCTGGCTCGCGCCTCGGCTCGGCCCCTCGTCCTCGCCGTCGACGACGGTCAGTGGCTCGACGACCTCACCGCCACCCTCGTCGCTCGCCTGGTCGACGACCGGCAGGCGGTGCTCGTCGCAACGATCCGCGCGGGCATCGCCGTGCCGGACCCGCTCACCGCCCTTTGGAAGAACGGTCGCGTCCAGCGCATCGAGCTCGAACCGCTCGATCGCGCCGACGTCGACGAGGTCCTGGCCGCCGCGCTCGGCGGTCCCGTCGACATCGCCACCAGCGGCGAGTTCCGCCGCGTCAGCGACGGCAACCCGCTGTTCCTGCGCGAACTGTTCCTTGCCGCGCAGAGCAACGGCCTGCTGCGGATGCGCGACGGCGCCTGGACGCTGACCGGCCCGCTGCCGACCTCCGGGCGCCTCGCCGAACTCATCGAGACCCGGCTGGCCGGCCTCGACGAACCCGCTCGCGAGGCCCTCGAACTGCTGGCCGTCGGCGGCGCTCTGCGCCTGAACCACCTCGAGGGCCTGGCCTCGCTGGACGTTCTGGAATCTCTCGAGACCGCCGAACTGCTGACGGTCCGTCAGACAGCCGGTGGCGAGCAGGTCGAACTGGCCCACCCGCTCTTCGGCGAGGTGCTGCGCCAGGGCCTGCCGAACCTCCGCGCGCGCCGGCTGCGCCAGGTGCTCGCGGACGCGCTCGTTTCGTCCGCGGACCTCGACGAGGCCGATCTGGAGCGGGTCGTGCGGTGGCGGCTCGCGGCCGGGGCGACCCCCGCGCCGGAGGCGCTGCTGCAGGTGGCACGGCGGGCCCTGACCCGATTCGACGTCGACCTGGCCCACCGGTGCGCCGGCGCAGCCCACGCCGCGGCGCCCACCGCCGAGTCCGCGCTCCTCTACGGCCGTGCGGCTGCGCTGGCGGGCGAGCACGACGAGGCCGAACGGATCCTCGCCGCCGGACTGGCGCTGGCCGACTCCGTGCAGACCACCGACCTGGCGCTGGCCCGCGCGGACAACCTGTTCCACTGGCTCGACCGGCCGGAGGCGGGCCGCTCCGTGCTCGCCGCCGCAGCCGCGCGCTGCTCGGCGCAGGACGCCGCGCGAATCGCCACCCGGCTGGCCAACTACGACCAGTACGACGGCCGCCCACTCGAGGCGCTGCGCTCGCTCGGGCAACCGGCCGAGCACCCCGACCCGCTCGCCGCCATCGACGCCGGCTGCACCGGTGCCATCGCCGCGATGAGCTGTGGCCAGTTCGCCCTGGGCCTGGCCCACCTTGCGGTCGCCGACCGTGCGGTGGCCGAGCTCGGCGGCACCGAGTTCTCCACGACCGTCGCCGGGATGGACCTGGCCTCGCGCTATGCGGCGCGCATGGGAATCGACCTGCACCGCGGCCGCTACGGCGACGTGCTCGAGTTCGGTCTGCGGGCGCACGAGGTGGCCGTCGCGGACTCCTCGCCGACGGCCCGGGGCTGGATCGCGCACATCCTCGGCGCTGCTTACCTGGCGCAGGGCCGGATGCCCGAGGCCGTCCGTTGGTTCCGCGAGGCGGTCGACGCGTCGAACTCCCTGTCCACGGAGTCGCTGCGCCGGGTCGTGCTGACCGGCCTCGCGGCGGCGCACGCCTGGGCCGGCGACGTCGACACGGCAGAGAACACCCTTGCCGGCGTCGACGACCTTCCCGGTCGGCGACTTCCGTTGTTCGAATCGCACCTGCGCCGGGCCCGGGCGTGGGTCCTGGCGGGCCGCGGGCACACCGCCGAGGCCGCCGAGGAGTTCATCGCGGCGGCGTGCGGGGGCCTGCAGTCCGGTCACTCGCCGGTGTTCGAGTCGGCCCTGCTGCACGACGCCATCCGCGTGGATCCCGCCGCAGCAGCGCGCGTCGCCGATCGACTGGTCGCACTCGCG
This sequence comes from Sporichthyaceae bacterium, assembly GCA_052386455.1. Classification (GTDB taxonomy): domain Bacteria; phylum Actinomycetota; class Actinomycetes; order Sporichthyales; family Sporichthyaceae; genus JBQTKD01. The sequence goes on along the minus strand of JBQTKD010000101.1, from coordinate 8,430 downwards.
GCCCTCGTCGAAGGTCCACTCACGGCGGCTCGCGCGAGGCTGGCCACCGCCCTCGCCGACCGCGATCCGGCCGGTGCCGAGGCGGCGGCACGCGAGTTCGAGGTCCTGGGCGCCACGCTTTTCGCGGCCGAGGCCGCGCAGGCCGGCGCGAACCTGGCCGCCGTCGCCGGCTCGAGCCGACGCGCCACCGCGCTGCGGCGCTACGCCGCGGACCTCGCGTCCCGGTGCGAGGGCGCGGCCACTCCCGGCCTGCCCCGGCCGCAGCCGGACGACACCGGCGCGCTCACCGAGCGGGAGGCGCAGATCGCCGCCCTTGCCGCGCACGGCATGTCGTCGAAGGCGATCGCGGCACAGCTGTACCTCTCGCCGCGCACCGTCGACAACTGCCTCGGGCGGGTGTTCGTGAAGCTCGGCGTCACCAGCCGGTCCGACCTGGCCGAGGCCCTCGCGATTTGAGACGACGACTCGGTGACCGCGCCTCGCCTAGCGCTTTCCTCGGGGTCGCACGCGGACGTAGACGAAGATCGCGACGATGAGGAACGTCCCGACGATCGCGCCGGCGACCGCCCGCCAGTCCAGGGCCGGTTCGTCGCTGGACGGCGCCGCCACGGGCGTCGGTGTCGGCGTGGGGACCGGCCGCAGGGGGTTCGCGTCGGGCCACTGGGCGGGGTCGGACGCGAGCATCCCGCTCACGGACATGACGCCGTAGCCGAGGTCGGGCGCGCGGCCGGTGGCGGTGCGGAGCAGGTTGGTCAGGATCTGATTGCCCGTCGCCTGCGGCCACTTCTGCATGGCCAGCGCCAGGCCGCCGACGACCAGCGCGGTGGCCTCCGAGGTTCCGGTGCGCAGCGCGGCGCTGGTCCACTTCCCGTCGAAGAACCCGCCCATCGGCAGGTCCACGCCGGGCGCGGAGATGACGAACGCCTCGCGGTTGCCGAGGGTGTTGTCGCCCCATGCCGTTCCCTCGCGGGTGGAGGCCGCGACGGCGACCACGCCGGGGATGGCGGCCGGGCTGAGCACGGTGGCGTCGCGGGAGTCGCCGGTGGCCGCGACGACGACGACGCCCGCGTCCAGCGCGCGCTGGACCGCGGCGTCCACCGCCGGCCGCAGTCGCTCCGAGCCGCCCGCGTACCCGATGATGCGAACCCCGTCCGCAACCGCTCGTTCGATGGCCAGGGCGGCACCGTCGGTCCCGTCGTTGCTTCCGCATCCCACGGTCTCCACCGCGGACCCGGCGGCGTAGACGCGCAACTCCGCGTCCGGCGCCACGCCCGCGGTGCCGACTCCGCCCGGCGCGTTGCCCTTCCCGCCGCCGACGATCAGCGCGGCCAGCGCGGTGGTGTGGTCGGCGACCGCGCCGGTGCCCGTGGCCGAACCGCCGCACACGTTGGTCACCGCGGCCACGTTCCGGCCGCGCAGTTCGGGGACGTCGAGGGCCACCGGCCCGTCGATCAGCGCGACCGTCACGCCGCGCCCGGTGACCCGCTCGTGCGCGGCGGCAAGGCCGAGGCCGGTGAACCACCACGCCTCGGTCCCCAGCGGGGGCAACGGCGGGGCCGTGGCCGCACCCGCAGGGGCCACGAGGGCGGCCGTCAGGCCGAGCGCCGTCAACCCCCGAACGATCCGCACCCGCAGACGGTACTCAGACCTTGCGGCCGACGAAGCAGATCAGCTCGGTGACCACGTCCGCGCCGGGCGGCGGCTCGACTGCCGGGGCGAACAGGCCCGGGGCACGCAGGTTCGCGTCGAGCGGGCGCAGCTGCTCGAGAGCGGCCTTGGCGGCGTCGGCGTCGATCTTCTCGTCCCCGCCGGTGGCGCGGGCGACGTCCCAGGTGTGGATGAGCATGTCCAGGCACGCGAAGCGGCCGACGAACGTCTCGAACGGCATGGGACCGAACGGGGAGTCGACGAGCGTCGCGGCCTTCTCCGGGTCCGCAAGGGTCTGTTCGATCCGGTCGCGCGCCACCGACCACTCGCCGGGCACGTCCTGGACCTCGCGGGAGACGTGCTCCACTCCGGCGAGCCGGTCGAGCAGGGCACGCGAGTTGCCGATGACGTGGTCCATCACCTGCCGTGCCGTCCAGCCCTCGCACGGGGAGGGGTTGTCCCACGCGCCGGGCCGGACGGCCATGACGCGGGCGGTGAGGTCGTCGGCGAGGCCGCGGTAGCGGTCGAGAATCGTAGGCACGGATGCACTCCTGGAGGGTCGGGCGGGACCTGCCCGCAGGCTAGCGTGCAGGGATGACGTTGATCTGGAGCGAGTTCGCGGCGGCGGCGCCCAAGGCCGCCGAGGTGTTCCGCCGTCGGCACGCCGCCACGGGGAATCTCTGCATGTTGGCCACGCTGCGCAGCGACGGGTTTCCGCGCATCTCGCCGATCGAGCCGCGCTTCTTCGACGATCGTCTCTGGATCGTCGGCATGCCCAACACCACCAAGTTCGCCGACCTGGCCCGCGATCCACGGTTCTGCCTGCACACCGCCACGGTGGACACCCACGTCAGCGAGGGCGACGCGAAGCTCTGGGGCGAGGTGGTGGACCACCAGGACCCGGAGCTGCAGCGCGCGTTCGCCCAGGACCTGTTCGACGAGACCGGCTTCGACATCCGCGAGACGGAGTTCGGCCACTTCTACGCCGCCCGAATCGCCGGCGCGTCGTGCGTGGAGGTCGGCAACAACGAGATGCGGGTGACCATCTGGCGGCCGGGTTCCCCCGAACGCCTCGTCACGAAAACCTAGGTGTCCGGGTTCACCGGAGCCGTGAGCCGCCGCAGCATTGCCGCACTCGCCCTGGTGGCGACGGTGGCCGCCTGCGGCTCGGAGAAGGCGGCGCCGACCTCCGCCACGCGGCCCGCGGACCTCGTCGGGCTCTGGCGGGTCGGCGGCACCGGGATCCCCGCGCAGACCTACCTGCGCATGGATCCGGGCAACCGGGTGTTCCTGTTCCAGGCGTGCGGCTCGCCGTTCGGGCAGTGGCGCGCCGTGCCCGGCGGGGCGCTCGCGTTCATGCTCGTCGTCTCTGCGCCGGACTGCGCAAAGGTCGACGGCGTCGACGAATGGGAGCGGAACACTCCGGCGTGGCTGCGTTCGGTGGCAAACTTCCGAACCGCCGGCGACCGTCGTCTGCTCCTCGACCCGGCCGGCCGAGAGGTGGCGGGGCTGACCCCGGTGCCCGAGGCGCCCGGCTCGGATCTGCCCGGTGAACGGGTGGCGCCGCCGCCACCCACGCAGGCCGAGCGCGACCTGCTGGACCGGGCCGTGGCCCCGCCCGGCGGCATGCGCCGTGCCGACCCTCGGGACCTCGTCGGCCGGTGGGAGACACCGGACCGCGCCGCCGGCGTCTTCGTCGAGTTCGGCGAGGGCGGGACGCTGCACCTGCGGGACGGCTGCAACTCCGGCCGGGGGCGCTGGTCGCTCGGCGCGGGCGGGTCGCTCGCGGCGGTGCTCTCGCTGTCCTACGTGGTCGCGTGCAAGAACGCGCCGATCGCCGCGTGGCTGCAGAGCGCCACCTGGGCGGGGATCGACAACTCCGGCCTCGTGGTGGTCGACGCCGCCGGAAAGGTGGTCGGCACCCTGCTCAAGGTGTGAGTCCCTCACGTGTGGCCGCCCTCGTCTTGACCCTGCGTCGCTGCGCCGTCACTTTCGGTTGTGGCAGTCGGCCGTCGAGCGAGGGGGGTTTGCCAGCGATGGCAGAAAACCGCGCGGGCGCCATCGGGACCTGCTGGGGGCGGGTTTCGCGACGTCGTGGCGTTGTTCTACTCGCCGGCGCAATGCTGTTGACCGCTCCGCTGGCCTCGGCCGGCGCCGGTTCGCAGACGTTGTGCCGGGGGTACGAGCAGTGCCGCACGGCCGGCTACTCCGACGCCGGATACGAGGCCAACTCTGCGACCTCGTACTGGCGGATGTTCGTCGGGGCCAACTGCACCAACTACGTGGCCTACCGATTGGTCCGCGACGGACTGGCGAACGATCGGCCCGCCGCGGACCCGGGGCAGAGCAACGTCAGCCTGAACGCCTACGCGTGGGGTGTCGCCTACGCGAGTCTGACGAACTCCGTTCCCAAGGTCGGCTCGGTGGCCTGGTGGGGTCTCGGCGCCGGCAAGGGCAGTTCGGGCCACGTCGCGTACGTGGAGAAGGTCCACCGGGACGGCTCGATCACGATCTCCGAGGACAGTTCGAGCGGAAACGGCTTCTCCTGGAAGAAGCTGACGCCGGGTCAGGGCTGGCCGCAGGGGTTCATCCACTTCGGTGCAGCGAATCCTCGGGCGTTGCCGCTGCCGGTGGCGCAGGCCCCGGCGGGACCGACTGGGCAGGCCGAAACCGCCGGCGCGCTGGAGGGGAGCGTGTTCGGCGGTGATCGGCCCGAGAGCGGTGTGAGCTGGATCGAGGGAACCGACCCGTGGGCCATCCGCCCCGCGGTGGAGCCGCGAACCACGCCGCGGGCGAAGAGCCCGGCGCAGGAGCCGCGCCGCTCGACGAAGAAGAAGGCCGCCAAGCGGGGTGCCCGGCACGCCGACGATCGGATGGGCGGCGAGGTGAGCGGCGCCCTCGGCGGCTACGACCGCTGGGACGGCTCGTGGGGCCCGGCGGCGCACTGAGGTAGCGGACCTGACAGATTGCGGTCATGAGCGAGCTTGCGAGCGAATCGATGGCACGTCCCGCGAAGCGGATGCGGCCGACCGAGGGGGCCGAGCGAGCTTGCGAGTCGAGGTCCCGGAGGAAGGTCGCATGACCGACGCACTCACCGTTCCGGCAACTCCGAGCGTCGCCTACGTCGACGACGTCGCCGTGCTGTCCCTCGGTTCGGGGGAAGGTCGGTTCAACGACGACTCGGTGGCCGCGCTTGCGGCCTGCTTCGACGAGATCCTCGCCAACGCCAAGGCGATGGTCACCGTCGCGGACAGCAAGATCTGGTCCAACGGCCTGGACGTCGACTGGCTGCTGGCCAACCCGGACCGCGCGGGCGGCGCGATCCAGCGGGCCGAGCAACTGTTCGGCCGCATCATGGCCGCACCGATCCCGACTGTCGCCGCGCTCGGCGGCCACGTCTTCGCCGGCGGCGTCTTCCTCGCCATGGCCCACGACGTCCGCATCATGCGCGCGGACCGTGGCTTCATCTGTCTGCCCGAGGTCGACATGGGCGTCGTCTTCACCCGCGGCATGATCGCCCAGCTGCAGGCCACGATGACCCCCGCGACCGCACACAAGGCGATGGTCTTCGGTCACCGCTTCGCCGCGGCCGAGGCGGTGGCCTCCGGACTGGTCGCGGAGGCCGTCGACCTCGAAGGTCTGCTGCCCCGAGCCCTCGAACTCGCGACCGCGATGTCCGGCAAGGACCGCTCCACCCTGGCCGAGCTCAAGACCAAGATCTACGCCGACGCGATCTCCGCCCTGGGCGCCGAGCCGCCGAGCAACGAGATGCTGCGGACCCTCGGCGTCAAGGTGAACTGACGGTCCGTTAGGCCCGCCAGGGATCGAGGCACGGCACGCCGAGAGGCTCGAAGTGCTTTGTGTTGCGCGTGGCGACGCTCAACTCCCCGGCCTGGGCGACCGCCGCCACCAGGGCGTCGTCGAACGGGGCGTGCTCGGGGATTCGGTACGCCGCGAGGATCCGTGCGGCCGGTAGGTCGAAGGGCAGCACCCTGTCGGCGAATGCGGGCAGGACGTGTTCGTCGAACCAGCGGCGGAGGACCGCGCCCTGTGCGACGTCTGATCGTTCCTTGGCGACGACTCCCCGCTCGATCTCGGCGACGGTCGTGGCGGCGACGAACTGGTCGGTGAGCGGCACGGACGCCGCCCACGCCTCGACCGACGGGTTCCGCCCGCGAACGCGCAGCGCGGACACGACGTTGGTGTCCAAGAGATATCTCAAAGCTCGGCAGTGCGTGCGGTGAGTCCGAGACGCTCGGGTTCGAACTCGATGTCGGCGCCCTCGTCCGTGCTCAGCAGGTCGACGATCGAGACCGGGTCGCGTTCGAGCGCCTCCGTCAAGAGCGCGCGCGCCTCCGCTTCGACCGACCGGCGACGCCGCTGGGCACGTGCGCGAAGCGCAGCCTTGGTTCCCGCGGGAAGGTTGCGAATCAGGATCTGCTCCACGACCAACACCTCCGATATCACTAAGACGATATCGGTGCGGCGCTGCGGCGGCAAGCTGCTCCCGAACTGCAGCGAGGGTTCGGCGTGCAGTGAACCGACGGCCGGTCAGCCGAGCAGGCGGGCAAGTGCGTCGGCCGGGTCCAACCGCTCCAGGCCGTCGACGGCGTCGAATCCGCGATCCGGCGAGACGATCAGACCGATCTCGCGCCGCATCGCGGTGGCCGCGTGCACGGCGTCGCGCATGCCGAGTTCCGGGTGTTGCTCGACCAGGGACAGCGCCTGGGCCAGGTCCGATTCGCCGAACTCGTGGTTGCGGAACAGCGCGGCCACGTCTCGCGCGTCGTCTCGCACGGTCGCGCGGTCGAGTCCGCGGCGGATCAGGATGTGCGCGTACTCCTGCACGATCTCGACGCTGCCCTCGCCGCGGATGCGACCGGTTCGCGCCGCCTCCACCAGGTCTCGGCACGGTTGCCGGTAGGGGTGCTCGGTCCCTCTGGCGTAGACGAAGACCGCGGTGTCGAAGGCGAAGCGTGCGGTCATCGGCCGTACATCGCCTCGATCTCGCCCTTGAGGTCCTCCCAGTCCCCGACGGGGATCGGCGCGGCGGCGAGCAGGCGGCTACCGGCCTCGGCCCGAGGAATCGGCTGCGCCGGAAACGCCGCGTCGACGGCCTCCCTGACCAGGGTCGCCACCGACGTCTGCCGCGCGCGAGCGGCGCGTTCGAGGCGCTGGTACCGGTCCTCGTCGAGGAGCACCTGCAGTCGCCGCGTCAGCATAGGCATGCTCATACATTAGCATGCTCATACAGGCTAGGCAGTGGTCGCTGCGTCCCGCAGCGGCGGAGGAAGCCTCGCGCCGATCCGGGACGGCTGTTGAACATGGTGACGAGGGATGTGACGAGCGGTCAGGCTTAGCCGCCGTCCCGACCGCGGTGACCGTGCTCGTCGGCCGACGGACCGTCAGCCCGCGTAGCCCTGCTGCCGCGGGCGCTCGAACTGGCAAACGCGATGTCGGGCAAGGACCGCTCCACCCTGACCGAGCTCAGGACCAAGATCTGCGCGGACGCGATCGCCGCCCTGGGCGCCGAGCCCCCGAGCAACGAGATGCTGCGAACCCTTGGCGTGAAAGTAGTCTGACAGCGCGCGCATGCGGCGTGTTACGTTGAATTCGTGACGCGCGGGCAGATCTCGTTGCGGCCGACGGAGGCGACTCTGGAGCGGCTGCGGGTGCGCGCGCGGCTGGCGGGGGAAAAGCACACGGTGCTCGCGGAGCGATATCTGCGCGAAGGCGTGCTGATGGACGACCACCCTGGGGTCCACTTCGTGGACGGGGGGATGGGGCGACGTCCCGCCGTCGCCGGCACCGGTCTCGACGTGTGGCAAATCGTCGAGGTCGCCCGGGACAACGACGGCTCGGTCGCGGAAACCGCCGCGTACCTCGAGATCGACCCGTCGCTCGTGCACGTTGCCCTGCACTACTACGGATCCAACACCGCGGAGATCGACGAGTGGATCGCGCGCGTGCACGAGTTCGCCGAGCGAGAGGAAGCCGCCTGGCGGGCCGCGCGTGCGGCCGTCGCCGGGTGAAGCTGCTTCTCGACGAACATCTCTCGCCACGGATCGCGCTGCTCCTGCGCGAACGCGGGCACGACGTGATCGCGGTGAGCGAGCGGAGGGAGTTGCGTGGCCGCCCGGATTGGGTGCACTTCGCGGGGCAGGCCGACCAGTGCCGGGCCATCGCGACGCGGGACCTTGGAGACTTCAGGCCGCTGCTGCACGCGGCGCTGCGCGAGGGCCGGCACACCTACGGGCTGGTGTGCGTCGCGCCGCGATTCTCCCTTGCCCGCAAGGACATGGGGAAGCTCGCTGCCGCTTTCGACGAGCTCCTGACCGCCCACCCCGCACTCGACGCCGCCGTCGCGGCAGGTGGGGAGCTATGGCTGCGCCACCCGGCCGACGCCGTGATGGATCGAGTGCGGGCGGCGAAGAGATCCGACTGACGGGCCGTCAGCTGGCGTAGGCGGCGACGGCGGCGTCGAGGCTCGCGCACCGCGAGGAACTTCGCGGCGGCCTCGGCGGCCCCCGCCTGACGAGCAGTCGGCTGGTGCAGCCAACGCTCGCAAAGGTCCCGGCGGCGCACGCCCTCACAGGTGCGCCGCCGGGACGGTCTTGCGGGGGGACTAGCCGATGCGGCGAACCACGGTGGTGTGGGTGCCGATCTTCGCGTTGACGGTGATCTCACCGGCAGCGCTGGCGGTCTCCTCCTTGGCCGGAGCACCGGAGACGGCGACGGTGTACTTCGCACCGGGCGCCAGCTTGGTGATCTTGTAGGAGGTGG
>JBQTKD010000100.1:0-16745 GCA_052386455.1 Sporichthyaceae bacterium | reverse complement strand
GCGGCGGGGAGCCCCCCCTAAGACCGCCGCGCTGCGCGGGGGCGCGCTCCCCTGCGCGAACTGGCTGCGCCGACGCGCGGGGGTGCTCGCGCCCGCCTGCGAGCACCCCAGCGCGTCTTCGGGGCGATCAGGCCCGCCGACCGATCGCCCTGCCGGAGATTGCTCGTGCGAGCGCCTCCGGACGAGGGTGGTAGTGCGGCTTCCGTGAGTGCTCTCTGCGCCCGCCAGCGCTCGGAGCGGTACGGATTTTCGGGGTTTGCACCCGTGCCGCGTGCCGCCGGTCAGGAGGTTCGACCGACTCCCTCTGCGGACCTCAACGACTCGGGGAGCGCAAGGTCACGCGGAGATTGCGGGTTACGGTAGCGAATTCGAGTGGCCGAACCGGGCGAATGTGGCCTGCGCCACGCCGGCGGTGGGGGGTACCCCCAGGTGGTGGGGCTGCGGGCGACAGAAAAGGGACGCCCTGCCGGGCGTCCCTTTGCGGTTCGAGCCGTGGCTCAGGTGAGCGCGGGCTCGTGCAGCTCCACCGAGAGGAGTTCGACTCGGTGCAGCTCGGCGCTGAGGCTGTCGTTCTCGGAACGGACTCGGTGGAGTTCGGTCTCGAGCTCGACGACACGACGCTGGAGCCGGCGTACCTCCGCAAGCATGCGGGGGTCCGGGCCACCGACGTGACCGAGAATTGCTTTCGCCATGAAAGGGTCCTCCACGCTGAGAGACCAGCTGGTAGCCGACGTGTCTGCGTCCCGTTCCCGGACACGGTGGTGCACCGGAACTGGGGAGCGCGGGATGCATCAAGAGTCGCATCTGATTACGGCGCGGTCAAGTGAGGCGACCGTGCGACATCGCACGACGCTTCGCAGGTCGGCGAGGGTTCGGCTCAACCTGAGAGCTTCTCAGTCGAGCATGAGCACGGCCGCGGACCGCTGCAAGTGAAATACGCCTGTTGGGGGGCGGATGGACCATACCGATCCGGTTACGCGCCCGTCCCGGCGGGTCGTCGTTGACACCGCGGGCAGAAGAACGAGGACCGGTTCATGAAGGGTTCTCGTCGGATGGTGCCACCGCAGCGCGAGCACGGGCGGTCGACCCGCCCGTAGGCCTCGAGCGAGCGCGAAAAGTACCCGCTGGCCCCGTTCACGTTCACGTAGAGGCTGTCGAAGGACGTTCCCCCGGCCGCCAGAGCGGCGCTCATGACCTCGACCGCGCCGGCGAGGAGGCGACGCGCGTCGGTCGGGCGCAGCGTCTCGGTGGCGCGGGTGTAGTGAATCCGGGCCAACCACAGGGCCTCGTCGGCGTAGATGTTCCCGATTCCGCTGACGAGGGTCTGGTCGAGCAGGGCCCGCTTGATCTGGGTACGGCGACGTCGCAGCCCGCGGACGAAGGCGTCGGGGTCGAACGCGGGGTCGAGTGGGTCGCGCGCGATGTGCGCAACCGGCGCCGGCACGAGGGTCGCGTGGGAGTCCACGAGCGCCTCGACGGAGACGCCGCCGAAGGTCCGCTGATCCACGAAGCGCAGCTCCGGGCCGCCGTCGGCGAATCCGAAGCGGACGTGCAGGTGCTTCTCCGCGGGAGCGGCGGGCGGCTGGACGAGGAACTGGCCGCTCATGCCGAGGTGGGCGAGGAGGGCCTCCCCGCTGTCGAGGTCCAGCCAAAGGAACTTCCCACGGCGGCGGGCGCCCTCGATCCGCGCCCCGGCGAGCCGGCCGGCGAAGTCCTCGGCGCCGGCGGGGTGGCGACGGATTGCGCGGGGATGGGTGACGGCGACCGCCGCGATGCGGCGGCCGACGACGAGACGTTCCAGCCCGGCGCGGACGACCTCGACTTCGGGAAGCTCCGGCACCTCAGGAGGCGGAGGAGGCCGAGCGGTCGACGTACTTGTGGCGGAGCGTGGTCCACGCGGTCTCGGCGGCCTGCTGCTCGGCTTCCTTCTTGCTGCGGCCCGAGCCGGCGCCGTAGTCGGTGCCGGCGACGCGCACGGAGGCCTTGAAGGTCTTCTCGTGGTCCGGGCCGCTTTCGCTGACGACGTATTCCGGCACGCCGATGCCGATCGTCGCGGTGAGCTCCTGCAGGCTCGTCTTCCAGTCCAGGCCGGCGCCGAGGTGCGCGGAGGACTCGATGAGCGGGTCGAACAGGCGGTGTACGAGCTCGGAAGCCGCGGACAGGCCCCGGTCCAGGTAGACGGCGCCGATGAGTGCCTCGAGGGTGTCGGCGAGGATCGAGGACTTGTCCCGCCCGCCGGTGCCCTCCTCTCCGCGGCCGAGTTTGAGGTACTCCCCCAGGTTCAGCCCGCGGCCGACGTCGGCCAGCGCTCGCATGTTGACCACGGCGGCACGCAGCTTCGCCAGCTGCCCCTCCGCGAGGTCGGGATGGCGCCGGAACAGCGTGTCGGTGACGACGAGGCCGAGCACGGAGTCCCCGAGGAACTCCAGGCGCTCGTTGGTGGGCAGGCCGCCGTGCTCGTAGGCGAACGAGCGGTGGGTGAGCGCACGCTGAAGCAGGGTCTCCTCGAGCTCAACGCCCAGCGCGTCGGTGAGACCCGTCAACTCCTGCGCCACACCCTCGGCCGGAGCACTCACGCCTTAGGCGCCGAGCACCTGGCGGCGGTTGTAGGTGCCGCAGGTCGGGCACACGACGTGGGGCAGCTTCGGCTCCCGGCAGCGCTCGCAGCTCACCAGGGTGGGCGCGGTGGCCTTCCAGTTGGCGCGACGGCTACGGGTGTTGCTGCGGGACGTCTTCCGCTTCGGGACGGCCACTGGATCCTCAATTCTGTTCCCCGAGCAGACCCTCCAGGGCCGCCCAGCGTTGATCGAACTGGTCGTGCCGGTGCGTGGGGTCCTCCACCAGCCGTGCGCCGCATTCGGAGCACAGGCCGGGGCAGTCTTCCTCGCACACCGGCTGCAGCGGCAGTGAGAGCACCACCGCGTCTCGCAACACGGGCTCCAGGTCGAACATGTCGTCCTGGAGCCAGCGGGTCTCGTCGTCGCCGTCTTGGCCGGGATGCACGAACAGTTCCGCGAAGTCCACCTCGAGGTCGTCCTCGATGGGCTCCAGGCACCGCACGCACTCGCCAACCAGCTCTGCCCGCGCCGTTCCCGACACGACCACGCCCTCCAACACCGATTCGAGCCGAAACTCCAACTCGACGGCGGTGCCTTCGGTAACGCCGATGACCTCGAGACCTAGATCCGCCGGTGCCGGAACAGACTTGGAGACCTCCAGCATGGAACCGGGCCGGCGGCCCAGCCTCCGGACGTCGACGACCAGTGGAGCGTTGGCGTCGAGCCGCTGGGGCTTCTGAGTCTCTTCGGGCATGGCGCATCGTTGGTCGCTAGACCGGAGACGAGGCTACTAGACGCGCGGGCCTGGGCCCAATTGCGGCGCGTGTCCCGCGCGTGCGACCTCCTCCGGGACCTCGACTCGCAAGCTCGCTCGGCCCCATCGATCGGCCGCATCCGCTTCGCGGACAGTGCCATCGGTTCGCTCGCAAGCTCGCTCACTGACGCAGGTCGGAGCCGGGGAGCTCGTCGTCGTCGAAGTCCTCGTCGAGCCGCTCGGCGAGCTCCGTCTCGCGCACGACACCGTGCACGCGCTCGCGGCCCATGCGCACGCCGACCAGCATGGCGTCGACGACCTCGGCGAGCTCGGCCAGCCGGGCGCGGGCACCGGAGAGCAACTCGCCCGGGTTGTCGGCCTCGGACCGGGCGAGGCGCAGCGTGCGTTCGAGGGTCACTTCGGCTTCGGCCAGGCGCCCGTCCAGCTCGTTCTCCGCTTCGGCCAGGCGGGCCGCAATCTCCGCCTCGGTGCGGGCGCGCAGCTCGGCGGCCCAGGACTGCGCGGCGTCTGCCGCCCGGCTGCGGGCGAGCTCCGCCTCGGCGTCCTCGGCGGCGGCCGCGCGCACCTGCTCGGCGTCTGCACGGGCGTCGGCGAGGAAGGCGGTGCGGTCCGCGAGCAGCCGGTCGGCCTCGGCGAGGCGGTCGGGCAGCGCCGCCGCGATCGCGTCGAGCTGCTCGAGCACGCCGGCGCGGTTCAGCACGCAGGAGGCGGACATCGGCATGCCGCGGGCTTCGGCCACCTCGGCCCGCAGCTGCGCCAACAGCTCGGCGACGTCCATCGCAGGCGTTAGGACGGGTTGTCGTCGGCGAGCCGCGCGAGCAGCCGCTTGAGGACGAGGTCCGGGACGAGCCCGGCGATGTTGCCCCGGTGCTTCGCGACCTCCTTGACCAGGCTGGAGGACAGGAAGCTGTAGGTGGGATTGGTGGGAACGAAGATCGTCTCGATGCCGGTGAGAGCGCGGTTCATCTGGGCCATCTGCAGCTCGTAGTCGAAGTCGCCGACCACCCGCAGGCCCTTGACGATGGCCGGGATGTGGTTGGCGACGCAGTAGTCCACGAGGAGGCCCTCGAAGGAGTCCACCCGCACGTTGGGGAACTCGTCGAGGGACTCCTGGAGCATGTCGATTCGCTCGGTGAGCGTGAACAGGCTCTTCTTGTTCTGGTTCACGAGCACGGCGACGACCACCTCGTCGGCCAGCTTGGCCGCGCGGGCGATCACGTCGATATGCCCATTGGTGACCGGGTCGAAGGATCCGGGGCAGACACAACTGCGCACGTGCCCAGTCTGGCCCCCCACCCGGGGGCTCAGCCGCCCGGGGTGAGGTTCGCGTCGTGTCGCGCGTACCACAGCGTGCCCTCGCCGTACCTCTTCGAGAACAACGGCGCGAAGCCCCCGGGCCAGATCCAGGCCGGATCGCGGGTCGCACGCTCGAGGACCACGACCGCGTCCGACGCCAGCCGCACCCGCGCGAGGTCGAGGACGCGGCACAGCGCCGCAGCCTCCAGGGCGTAGGGCGGATCGGCGAAAAGCAGGTCGTAGGGCGCCCCGAAGTCCAGTTCTGGACTCGCCAAGACCTTCTCGACGCGCCCGGCGTGCAGACCTGCGCCGGGCAGATCGAGCGCTGCCATGTTGGCCCGCAGTACTGCGAGAGCCTTGCGGTCGCTTTCCACGAACAGCGTCTCGGACGCCCCTCGCGAGAGTGCTTCCAACCCGACGGCACCACTGCCCGCATACAGGTCGAGCACCCGAGCGCCGTCGAGGGCGCCCAGCGAAGCGAGCGTCGAGAACATCGCCTCCCGCATCCGGTCGGCCGTCGGGCGCGTCCCAGCGGGAGGCACCGCGATACGCCTGCCCTTCGCGACTCCCCCGACGATCCGCAGCACACGAGGAGTCTGCCCCAGAGCCGGCGAGACCCCGGCCGGCCCTGTGCACGGCGCGGTGCAATGGCGACGGGTGGTGCGTCCGTGGCCGCGACGACGCCTCGGCAGTCTCGTTTGCACCGGTGCGTGCTCGGTTAGGCCTTCTCGATGAAGCCGGCGCGGGCCGGGTCGAACAGATCGGCCATGGCGGCGGCTAGGTCGGGGTGCTCGGACAGGTCCGGGTCCTGCGCGAGGAGCGCCTCGGCGTCGTCGCGGGCCTTGGCGATGAGGCCGGCGTCGCGCAGGACCGAGAGCACCCGGAGGCTGGAGCGGGTGCCGGACTGGGCGGCACCGAGAACGTCGCCCTCGCGGCGCGCGGCGAGGTCGAGCTGGGACAGCTCGAAGCCGTCGTTGGTCGAGGCGACGGCGTCCAGCCGTTCGCGCGACGGCGCGTCGGCGTGCGCGTTGGTCACCAGCAGACACAGGCCGGGAGCGCTGCCTCGCCCGACGCGGCCGCGGAGCTGGTGGAGCTGAGAGATGCCGAAGCGGTCCGCGTCGAGAATCGCCATCACGGTGGAGTTCGGAACGTCGACGCCGACCTCGATAACCGTCGTCGCGACGAGCACGTCCACCTCGCCGGCCCCAAACGCCCGCATCACGGCGTCCTTCTCGTCGGGCGGGAGCTTCCCGTGGACCATCTCGACGCGCAGCCCGCGCAGCGGGCCCTCGCGCAGGAGCTCGACGACCTCGAGGACGGCGGCGGCCGGGCGTTTGTCCTCGCCGTCGTCCACGCCGGATTCGATGGCGGCGAGCTCTTCCTCTTCCGTCAGGCCGATGCGCGGGCAGACCACGTAGGCCTGGTGACCCTTGCCGACCTCCTCGCGGATCCGCTCCCAGGAGCGCTCGAGAAAGTTCGGCTTCTCCGCGACGGGCACCACGTGCGTGACGATCGGCGAGCGCCCCTTGGGGAGCTCGTCGAGGGTGGAGATGTCGAGGTCGCCGAAGACCGTGATGGCGACGGTGCGCGGGATCGGCGTCGCGGTCATGACGAGTACGTGCGGCGGGCGTTCGCCCTTGGCTCGGAGCTTGTCGCGCTGCTCGACGCCGAAGCGGTGCTGCTCGTCGACGACGACGAGACCGAGGTCGAAGAAGGAGACCTTGTCCTCGAGCAGGGCGTGGGTGCCGACGACGATCCCCGCCTCGCCGCTGGCGGCGTCGAGCAGCGCGCTCTTGCGTGCGGCGGCGCCCGACGATCCGGTCAGCAGGGCGATGCGGGTCGCGTTGTCCGCGCCGCCCAACATGCCGCCCTGGGCAAGCGGGCCGAGCATCGCCGTGAGCGAGCGATGGTGCTGGATCGCCAGTACCTCGGTGGGCGCGAGCAGGGCGGCCTGTCCCCCGGAGTCGACGACCGCGAGCATCGCCCGCAGCGCGACGAGAGTCTTGCCCGATCCAACCTCCCCCTGCAGCAGGCGATGCATCGGCGACGACGACGCGAGATCGCGCTCGACGATCTCGCCAATCTCGCGCTGACCCCGCGTCAGTTCGAAGGGAAGCCGGGCGTCGAAGGCGGCGAGCAGCCCGTCCGGCTTGGCCTTGCGCGGCGTGCCGGGACGAGCCCGCGCAGCGGCGCGACGTTGGGCGAGCACGGACTGCAGAACGAACGCCTCTTCCCACTTGAGTCGCTTGCGCGCCACCCCCAGCTCCTCGTAGTTCGTGGGACGGTGGATCGCCAGCAGGGAGGGCACCAACGGCTGGAGCCGCTCACGCGCTCGCAGGGCGGCGGGCAGCGGATCGGGTACCTCGCCGATCGTCGTCAGCCACGTCAGGGCCTTCGAGACCTCGTCCCTGACCTTCCAGCTCTGATAGCCCGCGACCGCGGGATAGATGGGCAGGAGTTCGTTGGCCCACTCCTGCGCCGCCGACGGATCCGAATGCTCCGCGAGGGCCTGGAAGGCGGGGTGGGCGAGCTGGCGCTTGCCCCGGTAGTCGCCGACGGTGCCGGCGAACATCCCGTACGTGCCCTGCTTCAGCTGATGGGCGACGTTCTTGTTGCCGAAGAACACCAGGGCCAGATCGCTGCGGCCGTCGGTGACAACGACCTCGTGGATGTCGCCGTAGCGCGCCTTCATCTTGCGATGGGACACGGACTTCACCCGCGCGACGACGGTGACCTCTGCACCGATCTCGAGTTCCGCGAGCGAGGTCAGCTCTCCCCGCTTCTCGTAGCGGCGCGGGTAGTGCCGCAGCAAGTCCCCCACGCTGGTCATGCCGAACGCCTTCTCGAGCTTCTTCGCCGCCGCCTCCCCGACGACCAGGTGCAGCGCGTCCCCGAGCGGGTGATGCCTCACTCGACGCCCAGCAGCAGCGGATAGTCGGCCTGGCCGCCGTCGTAGGCGATGCACTCCACGTCGGGGCGGACGCGGCGGATCGTCTCGGCGAGGCGGTGGGTGGCGTGGGAGTCCAGCTCCGCACCGGCGATCAGCGTCAGGAGTTCGCCGCCGCCGCCGAGCAGCCGTTCGACCAACGCGGCGCCGACGGCCTCCGGGTCCGATCCGATCAGCACGACGTCGCCGTCGATCAGGCCGAGGGCGTCCCCGGCCGCGCACACGCCGGCGCTGGTGACGGCGTCCATCGGCGCGATCAGCACCGCGCCGTGCCGGGTGGCGCCGGCGGCGGCGGTCATGGCGACGACGTCGTCCGGGAAGCGCCGGCCCGGGTCGTGCACGGCCAACGCAGCGAGGGCTTGCACCGAGGCGGCCGTCGGCAGGACGGAGACGGTGATCCCGAGGCCGCGGGCCTGCGCCGCGGCGGCGTCGCACGCCGCATGGCTGTCCCGGTCGTTGGGGAGGACGACCACCTCGGCCGCGTCGGGCCGGCGCAGCGCCTCCAACAGCGCGGAGGTGGCGGGGACGGCGCCGGGCGCGACCTCCAGCACCGCGGCGCCGGCCTCGTCCAGGAGCTTGGCCAGGCCCGGCCCCGCGGCCAGGGCCAGCACCGCACGGCCGCGGCGCTGGTCCGCGGTGGGCTGGGCGGGCGCGGTCAGGGTGGTCATGCGGATGCCGTGCGGCCGGCCGAAGCGAACCGCAACCTCGAGCGCCGCGCCGCAGTCGTCCGTGTGGAGGTGGACGTTCCACAGGTCCTCGCCGCCGACCACGACGAGCGAGTCCCCGCAGTTCGCCAGATCCGCCCTCAGCCGCGCGGCCGCGGCGGCGTCTCCGTCGAAGAGGAACATGAGCTCGAAGCCCGCGTTCGACGCGTGGCACCCGGCGGCCCGCAGGTCCGGGACGGGCAGCCGGGTCCGCGGCGGAGCGCTCATTCGGGTGATCCCGCTGACCTGCGCGGCGAGGACGTCGAGGAGGACCACCAGACCCCGGCCGCCCGCGTCGACGACGCCGGCGCGGGCGAGGACCTCGAGCTGCAGCGGGGTGAGTTCGAGGGCCTGGGCGGCGGCGGAGGCGGCAGCGGTGCCCGCGGCCGCGAGATCGGTGCCCGTCGCGGCGTCGGCCGCGGCGCGCAGGACCGTGAGCATGGTGCCCTCGGTCGGGCGGTCGACGGCGGCGTACGCGAGCTCGGTGGCCCGGCGCAGGGCCGCGGCCAGCAGCTCTGCCCCTGTCGAGCCCTCGGGGGCGTCCAACACGCCGGCAGCGGCGCCCCGGATCATCTGGGCCAGGATCACCCCGGAGTTGCCCCACGCGCCCATCAGCGAGCCGCGCGCAAGCGCGTTGAGGCAGGCGGCGGCGTCTGCCTCGGCCGGCAGCGCGTCGGCCGCCTGCACCGCCGACTCCATGGTCAGGTACAGGTTCGTGCCGGTGTCCGAGTCCGCCACGGGGAACACGTTCAGCGCGTCGATCTCCTCGCGCGCCCGGCCCAGCTCGACGAGAGCCTCGCGCGCGCAGCGGCGCACATCGGCTGCATCGAGCGTGCGGTCCCCGGCCACGGACGACACCGTATCCGCGAGCGCCCCCAAATTGGTCGGTGCGTGGGTCGATCGGTTAGTCTCTCCGACGGCCCGGATTTCCCCGGGTCCATTTCCGTCGTTCCATCTGCTCGCTGGAGTGTGCTTCCGTGGCTGCCAACTGCGACGTCTGCGGCAAGGGCCCGGGCTTCGGCAACAACATCTCCCACTCCCACCGCCGCACCCGTCGGCGCTGGAACCCGAACATTCAGACCGTGCGCGCGATGGTGAACGGCACCCGCCGCAAGGTCGACGCCTGCACCTCGTGCATCAAGTCCGGCAAGGTCGCCCGGTAGGCAGGGCAACTCCCCGCCCGGCCCCGGTGGCCGGGCGGTTCGTTTTTAACGCCACTGCCAGGCGTGGTCGACGGGTCCCGGCCCGTCGCCGATCCCGAATCCGCCGGCGATGGCACGGTGCAGCCAGGCCTTGGCGTCCGCCACGGCGTCTGGCACGTCGAGGCCCGCGGCAAGGTTCGTGGCGATGGCCGCGGCGAGGCTGCAGCCGGTGCCGTGCGTGTGCTCGGTGTCGATGCGCGGGGCGCGCAGCTCGTGCCGCTCCGCGCCGTTGGTCAGCAGGTCCGTGGCGTCGCCGGGCAGGTGCCCGCCCTTCACCAGCACCCACTCCGGCCCGAGGGCCAGGAGCCTGCCGACGGCCTCGCCGTGTTCGTGTCCCGCCGGCACCTCGGCCAGCGCTCGGGCCTCGCCCAGATTCGGGGTCAGCACCGTCGCGAGTGGAGCAATGCGTTCGCGCAGCACCCCGATCGCGTCGTCGGCGAGCAGTGCGTCGCGGTGCGTCGACGCGAGCACCGGATCGACGACGATCGGAACGCCGGCCGCAGCCAGTGGGGCGAGCAGGTCCGCGACGGTGTGCGCGAGTTCGGCCGAGCCGAGCATGCCCGTCTTCACCGCGTCGACGCCGAGGTCCTCGACGACCGAGGCGAACTGCTCCCGGACCGCTTCCAGAGGCAGCGGCCACCACGCCTGCACCCCGCGGGAGTTCTGCGCGGTGACGGCGGTCAGCACGGTCATGCCGTGCCCGCCGAGGGCCAGGATCGTCTTCAGGTCGGCCTGAATTCCTGCGCCGCCACCGGAGTCGGAGCCGGCGATGGTGAGCACCCGGGGCGGGCAACCTGGCTTGCGCGCCCTCATCGGTAGTGGTCCCAACCCGCGAGGCCCGTCCAGACGGCACCGTCGACGGTGACCGCAGGCGCGCCGGCCGCCACGCGGCCCACCACTCGCCAGCCCGATGGAAGAACGGTGCCGGCGGGGAAGGTCGCGGCCAGCGCGTGCTCCTCGCCCCCGCCGAGGACCCAGTCCGCAGGGTCGACGCCCAAGGCGGGCGCGGCCGCGAGGAGCTCGGGACTGGGCGCGAGGGCAGCGAGAGACAGGTCGATCGCGACGCCGGAGGCGGCGCTCGTGTGTCCGAGGTCGGCCAGGAGTCCGTCGCTGACGTCGATCATCGAGGTCGCGCCGAGATCGGCCGCCTCGGGGCCGGCCGCGTAGGGCGGCGCCGGGCGGTGGTGGGCGGCGAGCAGGTGGGGGTAGGCGGTGCCGAGGCCCTGTTCCTGGACGGCAAGGCCGGCCGCGGACCACCCCAGCCGTCCGCACACCGCGACGACGTCGCCCGGGCGAGCCCCGGCACGGGTGACTGGCGCGCGGCCCTCCAGATCTCCGAGCGCGGTCACGGCGAGCGTCGCCGTGGGTGCGGACACCACGTCCCCGCCGACGAGGGCGGCTCCGACGAGCGCGCACTCGGCGACCATCCCGTCGACGAGGTCGAGTGCCCACGCCGCGTCCAGATCGCCGGGCAGGGCCAGGCCGAGAAGCAGCGCAGTGGGCCGGGCGCCCATGGCGGCGATGTCCGCGAGGTTGGCCGCGGCCGCCTTGTGCCCGAGGTCGCGGGCGGTCGTGGCACCGAGGCGGAAGTGCCGATCGGCAACCAGGAGGTCGGTGCTGGCGACCACCCGGCCGTCGGGCGCCGCCACGACGGCGGCGTCGTCCCCGGGGCCGAGCAGGACCTGCGGCGAGCTCGGCAGGCGGTCGACCAGGGCGGCGACGAGCCCGAATTCGCCCATCGCGCGCAGGGCGTCGTCGGGCATCGTTCCTCCCCTGTTGGCGATCGCGCAGTCTGGCCTGCGAAACTACGCCAGCGGCACCTGGCGGAACGTCCCCCCGCCAACGAACCTCCGGAGGAAGCTCATGACGGTCCAGGCCTAC
This sequence comes from Sporichthyaceae bacterium, assembly GCA_052386455.1. GTDB lineage: Bacteria > Actinomycetota > Actinomycetes > Sporichthyales > Sporichthyaceae > JBQTKD01. The sequence continues at coordinate 5,382 of JBQTKD010000100.1, read as the reverse complement.
ATCCTCATCCAGACCGAGGTGGGCAAGGCGGCCGTGGTGGCCAGGGAGATCCAGAAGATCGGCGGCGTCACCCTCGCCGAGGACGTGACGGGCCCGTACGACGTGATCGTTCGCGCGGAAGCCGGGTCCGTCGACGAACTCGGCAAGCTGGTGGTCGCGAAGGTGCAGTCGGTGGACGGCATCACCCGTACGCTGACCTGCCCGGTGGTCCACCTCTGAGGCTCCGGAACGCGACGGCGCTCGCCGGGGCGGCCGCGCTCGCCGGGTGCGGCTCCGCGGACCTTCCCGCGGTGGCGGTGTCCCCTCCGCCGATTGCGAAGCCGGCCGTGGCCGCCGCCTGCCTCCGGCTGCTGGAGGCCCTGCCGGAGAAGGTCGACGACTTGGCGCGCCGCGGCGTGGACAGCCCGGCCACGAGTGCGGCGTGGGGCAAGGACGTCGTCGTGGTGCTGCGCTGCGGGGTCGGCACGCCGAAGGGGCTGACCCGCACGTCGCAACTCGCCGGGGCCAACGACGTCGACTGGTTCCCGGAACAGCTGCAGGGCGCTCGACGGTTCACCACCGTCGGACGGGTCGTCAACGTGGAGCTCGTGATTCCCGAAGCGCACGAACCTCAGGTGGGACCGCTGGTCGACGTGGCCGCCGCGGTGACGAGCGCCAACCCGCTGGTCCCCTAACGCAGGCCGCGGCGCCGGGCCAGAGCGGTGCGCAGGAGGCGGTCGACGAGCTCCGGGTACGCGACGCCGGTGGCCGCCCACATGGCCGGGAACATCGAGACCGGCGTGAACCCGGGCATCGTGTTCACCTCGTTCAACACGACCGGGCCGTCCTCCGGCACGAAGAAGTCCACGCGGGCCAGGCCCTCGCAGCTCAACGCGGAGAACGCGAGCTTGGCGATCCGCCGTACCTCTTCGGAGCGAGCCTCGTCCAAGTCGGCGGGGACCGTGAGCTCGGTGGAGTCTTCGAGGTACTTGGCCTCGAAGTCGTAGAACTCGTGGTCGCCGACGACGCGGATCTCCGCGGTGACGCTGGCCTCGGGCGCGGTCGGCGAACCGTCCGCGTTGCGCAGACCTTCGAGGACACCGCACTCGATCTCGCGGCCGACGATCGTCGCCTCCACGATGACCTTCGGATCCCACTCGCGGGCCAGGCGCATCGCCGCGTCGAGCCCGCTGGGGTCCTTCACCTTGCTGATGCCGACGCTGGAACCACCGCGGGCCGGCTTCACGAACACCGGCCAGCCGAGGCTCGCCACGGCGGCGCGAGCCGAGTCCGGATCCGACGTCCACTGGTGGTCGGAGATCACGACGTACGGACCGACCGGAAGACCCGCGCCGGCGAGCGCGATCTTCATGTAGTGCTTGTCCATCGACACGGCGCTGGACAGCACGCCCGAGCCGACGTACGGCAGGTCGGCGAGCTCGAGCAGCCCCTGGATCGTGCCGTCCTCGCCGTACGGGCCGTGCAGGACGGGGAAGACGACGTCGATGCCGCCGAACGCGAGACGGATGCCGTCGTCGTCCTCGACGGCGATCGCCGGGCCCGTGGGGTCGCCGGCCAGCACGACGGCCGGATGCAGCGACGACACCCGAGGCAGCTTTCCGTCGACGATCTGCATCGAGTCGGGGTCGTCCGGGGCGAGCACCCAGCGGCCCTGTTCGGTGATCCCGATGGGGATCACGTCGTAGGCGTCGCGGTCGATCGCGCGCAGCACGCTGGCGGCGGACACGCAGGACACCGCGTGTTCGGAGGAGCGACCACCGAAGAGCACCGCAACTCTCGGCTTGCGCTGCGAAGAGATCATCGCGAACGACACTACCGATGCGGGGGTGCTCTCCGGGTCCGTTCGCCCGAACGCGCCCGAGTCGTCCCCTTAGCCGACCTTCGCCATCACTTCGGTCAGGGAATCCAGCTTCGGCAGGACGACGTCCGCGGGTGCGGGCGGAAGGAAGAACAGGCAGCGGTCGACGCCGATCTCGGCGAGCCCGGCGATGGCCTCGACGTCGGCGGGAACGCCCATGACGGTCACCGGGATGCGGCCCCGGCCTCGCTCGGCGGCCAGGGCCTGCAGCTCGGCGTAGCGGGACGCGAAGCGAGCCGGGTCGGCGTTGGCGCGCAGGATCGGAATCCACTCGTCGCCGTAGTCGAGGATCCGGTCGAAGGTGCCGGGGCCGTCGCCGCCGACGAGCACCGGCGGGACGCGGACGGGCTTGGGCCAGGCCCACGTCGGGTCGAAGTCGACGTACTCGCCGTGGAACTCGGCCTCGTCCTTGGTCCAGAGCTCGCGGCAGGCGAGGACCCGCTCGCGCAGCAGCGCCCAGCGGGTCTTCGGGTCGGTGCCGTGGTCTTCCATCTCCTCGCGGTTCCAGCCGCCGCCGACGCCGAAGAGCACCCGGCCGCCGGAGACGTGGTCGAGGCTGGCGACCTCCTTGGCGAGGTAGATCGGGTCGCGCTGGATGACCAGGGTGACGCCGGTACCGAGCTGCAGCGTCGTGGTGACCGCGGCCGCCGCGGCCAACCCGACGAACGGGTCCAGGGTGCGGGTGTACTCGAGCGGCAGGTCCTTGCCGCCCGGCCACGGCGTCCGCCGCGAGACCGGGATGTGCGAGTGCTCCGGGAGGAACAGCGAATCGAAGCCCCGCTCCTCCAGTGCCGGAGCCAACTGCACGAGCGGGATCGCCTGGTCGGTGGCGAAGATGACGGCGCCGAACTTCACGAGCATCCCCCTTCTAGGGCGTGTGGCCGTAGCGTTCCGGCTTCGCGGAGCGGGCCATGAGTGCGCGGAGCACCTGCACCGGCGGAACGCCGTCGCAGACGGCAGCCGCCACGTGGGTAACGATGGGCATGTCCACGTCATTCCGCGCCGCGAGATCGCCGAGCGCCTGACACGTGGCCACTCCTTCGACGACCTGCCGGCCGCCGGCCGCCACCGCCTCCAGCGGCTCGCCCGCGCCGAGTCGCTCGCCGAACCGGCGGTTGCGCGACAGCGGAGACTGGCAGGTGGCCATCAGGTCGCCGACGCCGGCCAGTCCCGCGAACGTGTAGGGATCCGCGCCGAGCGCGGCACCGAGGCGAGCGGTCTCGGCGATGCCGCGCGTCATCAGGGCGGCCTTCGCGTTGTCGCCCAGTCCCATGCCGTGGGCCATGCCGACGGCCAGCGCGATGACGTTCTTCACCGCTCCGCCGAGCTCTGCGCCGACGACGTCGGTGTGCGTGTAGGGCCGGAACCACTCGGTGTGGCATGCCTCCTGAATGCGTTCGGCAACGTCGATGTCGGCGCACGCGACGACCGTCGCCGCAGGCTGCCGGGCGGCGATCTCGGCGGCGAGGTTCGGCCCGGTGAGGACGGCGATGCGTTCCGGTCCGCAGCCGCTCGACTGTGCGATGACCTCGCTCATGCGTGCGGTGGTCGCGAGCTCCACGCCCTTGGCGAGGCTGATCAACACCGCATCCGGCGCGAACAGGGGCGCCCATCGGGTCACGTGTTCGCGCATCGTCTGCGCCGGGACGGCGAGGAACACGAGGTCGGCGTCGGCGAGCGCCTCGGCCGCGTCGCTCGTCGGACGGATCGCCGCGGCCAGTTCGGCGCCGGGCAGGTGGTCGACGTTGCACCGCTTGGCGAGCATCGCCTCGACGAGCTCGGCCCGGCGGGCCCAGAGCGCCACGTCGTTGCCGGCGTCGGCCAGGACCACGGCCATCGCGGTCCCCCAGGCACCCGCTCCGAGAACGGCGGTCTTCACGATGCGTTCTCCGTCGACGGCGCTTCCGGCTTGCGCAGCGGATTCCCGTACTCGGCGACGCCGGCGGCCCGCGGGTCGAAGCGTTCGGTCGGCGCCTGCTCGGCTCGGACGATCTCGAGCTCTGCGGTGATGGCGTCCACGATGCGCGTGGTGGCGAGGGCGAGGACTTCTGCGTCCGGTTCCCGCCCGCGCAGGTCGTCGAGGTCGACGGGCCGGCCGGCGCGGGCGTAGACCGTCTGCCGGCCGCGCAGCACCGGCTTCTTCGCATACGGCGGCAGGAAGCGGTGTGCTCCCCACTGCGCCACCGGGATCACGGGGGCGCCGGTGGCCAGGGCGATGCGCGCGGCACCGGTCTTGCCGACCATCGGCCACAGCTCGGGATCGCGGGTGATGGTGGCCTCGGGGTACACGACGATGCAGGCACCCGCGCGCACCGCATCGGCGGCGGCGTCGATCGACGAGGCCGCTCCCTCGACGCCGCGCTGCACGGGAATCATGTCCGCGCCAACGAAAACTCGGCCGAGCCAGCGGTGCTCGAACAGCTCCGCCTTCGCCAGATAGCGCGGGACGCGACCCGACGAACGCACGAAGTATCCAAAGGTCAACGGGTCGATTTTCGAGATGTGGTTGGCGACGACGATCACCCCGCCGGAGCGCGGCACGTTCTCCCGGCCCTGCCAGCGGTGCCGGAACGCGATGCGCAGCAGCGGGATCAGCACAACCTCGGCGAACCGGTACCAGGGCCGCTTTGGATCGCCGGTCACGCCAGAGGCCTTTCTGTCCGGTCCGTTGGTCCGTCCACCCTCCCACGTCCGAGCCCGACCGGTGGTGGGTGGCACGCTGCCCGCCGAGACCTCGATGACAAGATGCGGACGATGACCCCACCCGCCGACGGCCACACCATCGAGTGGTGTCTGGTCGTGCCCGTCAAGCGGTTGCCGATCGCGAAAACGCGGCTGACGGGTCCTGCGACGGCGCATCGCAGCCGGCTGGCGCTGGCGTTCGCGGGCGACACCGTCGCGGCCGCCATTCGGTGTTCGCGGGTCGGAGAGATTCTCGTCGTCACCGACGATCCGGACGCCGCGGCGATGGCACGGGCACTCGGAGCGACCGTCGTCCCCGATCGCGACGACGCGGGACTGAATCCGGCACTGCGGTGGGGTGCGGAATATCTCCGGAGTCGAACTCCCGACGCTGCTATCGGCGCACTTTCTGCAGATCTGCCGGCACTACGACCCGACGAGTTGGAAATCGTCCTGCGAATGGCGGGCGGTGCCGGGAGTGCGGGCAACCCCGCGGTCGTTGCGGACAGACACGGCAGGGGCACGACGGCCTATCTGAGTGCGGCCGGGGTGAGTTTCTCCCCGGCCTTCGGGACCAACTCTCTCGGCGCGCATGTCCGGGGTGGCGCCGTCGAGCTCGTCGGGGCGGACATTCCGTCGGTCCGCCTCGACGTCGACACGGTCGCGGACCTGGCCGCGGCCGTCGAACTGGGCGTCGGAGAACGAACTGCCGCCGTTGTTGCCGACATGGCGGACTTCTAGGCGCGTCGAAAAAGCCACCGGCCACCACGGCGATGCCGGCGTGGGCGGGGGGCGCGATCAGTAAAACAAGGCAGCGGCCGGCGTTGCCGGGGCCGCCCTCA
>JBQTKD010000099.1:0-2830 GCA_052386455.1 Sporichthyaceae bacterium | reverse complement strand
TTCAGCGGCATGAACACCAGGTCGTTGCTCTTGCCGACGAGGTCCAGGCCGTGGTCGAAGAACTGGCCGAAGAAGGTGAACACCGAGTTGAACGGGGCGGACAGGCCGGTGTCGGGCGCCACGTTGGGGATCTCGACGTCGCCCTCCGCCGCCCCGGCGTCGGCGCGTACGGCCACGGCCGCGGGGTTGTCGTCGCTCTGATCCACGATCAGATTGCTGATCGTGCGCGGCCGAGAGTCGATGACGGTGCCGGACTTCTGGGCGTAGGAGGTGGGACCCGACGGTGCTGGGCCCGAACCGTCCGGGTCGCCGGTCTCGCCCGCGCGGAAATTGCGGGGCACCAGCCGCGGGAACACGTTGTCGGCTGCGCCGAACTCGCTGCGGCCGGTGACCAGGTTGTTGCAGGAGCCGTCGACGGTGCGCAGTCCCCACGGGAGGTCGCGCCCGGCACCGTTGTTCGGGATCCGGAACGGTCCGTCGCTTCCGTCGGCGGCACCGAGTTGCGTGTTGCACGGGTTCGCCGTGCTTCGCGTGCGCGCGTGTTCCTCCGCGATGCGGATCTGCGTCAGGATGAAGCGCAAGTCGTCGCGGTTGACGTTGAAGCCCTGTCCGACGGGTGCGTCGGTGCTCTGCGCGAACGTGTGCGCGGTCGCGGCCGCCGTGATCACGGCTACCGCCAGTGCCACGTTCCTCTTGCTGCGGATCTTCTTCACACGCGACACGACGAATCGCCTCCAGAGCGTCGACGAACGGCGGCGCTGCACCGGGCTGACACAGCTCGCGATTCTTACCGCGAATAGTGGAGGCACTGGGCGAAAGCTGAAAGGACGCTGGGCTGATCGGCGGACGCCGACCGGGGGTGGAGCGCGCCCCCTTTACAGTCGAGGCGTTTGGTCGCCCCGATAGGTGCAGGTCAGCGCCTCGGTGGCGGTACCGGCGATCGTCCAGACGATGCGGGCGCTGGCGCTGAGTGCGTCCCGGCCGCCCGCGCGGCTGTTGGCGGGGTCGACGTCCATGACGAACGGCGAGGCGGCGCTGCTTTCACTGACCGTCAGTTTTCGTCCGCGGCCCACAATGGACATGCGCGCACTGGCCAGGGCGACCGACTCGTCCTTGAACGCGCCGGCCTCGAAGCGGTCGGTGGCTCGCAGTTCGAGGCGGCTGATGTCGTTGCTCGTCGCCGTGCTGCGGGTGACGGTGAGAACCGCCTCGAGCTTCTTGCCCGCTGTGGCTTCCAGCGAGCAGCCCACCCGACTGATTCTGGGGTCCTCGGCAGGCGGGTTGTCGGCGCTGCTGTAGGCGGCCAGGGGAGTGGCGGTCGTGACGAGTGCCGCCAGGGCGAGGGCGCAGACGCACGGGACACGCCCGCGGGCAACCGAACGAAGCACGTGAACGCCCCCAGGGTCGGGTACCGGCAGTAGGACTGCAGACTGCCAGAAAGCGCGCGTCCAATCCCGACGACACGGCGCCGGACGGACATCTGCGGCGCGTCGTTGCTCCAAAGTGCCTGGACGTCGACTGCGATCCCCATACTTCCTGACACAACGTCACTCCTGGGGGTCCGCATGGCCGAGCCAACCGATTCCGCCGGCACCGGACGGGGATTGAGCAGACGGCGCGCGTTGGGTCTGGCCGGTGCCGGTGCCGGTGCCGTCGCGATCGGAGGGGCCGGCTCGTTTGGCGGCGGCCAGGCGGTCGCGGCCTCCGCCCATTCCGTCGTGGGATCGGCGCAGCGCGAAGCCGTCGTCGCCTTTCGCGGTGCGCACCAGGCGGGCATCGCGACCGCGGTTCAGGAACGGCTGCAGTTCGCCTCGTTCGACGTGGCGATCCAAGACCGCGCCGGACTCGTCGAGATGCTCCGCGCCTGGACCGCCGCGGCCGAGCGGATGTGCGCCGGACGGGAGGCGCAGGAACCCGGCGCCTTCCCGTCCGCGGCCAACGCCGCGCCAGGGGACTCCGGCGAAACGGTGGGTCTGGCGCCGGCGCGGCTGACCTTGACGATCGGGTTCGGCCCCAGCCTCTTCCAGCGCGACGGGCAGGCCCGGTTCGGCCTGCAGGGAGCAGTCCCAGGTGCCCTGCGGGACCTGCCGGCCTTCTCCGGAGACGCGCTGGATGCGCGGCAGTCCGGTGGCGACCTCGCCGTTCAAGCGTGCTCGGACGACCCGCAGGTCGCCGCGCACGCCATCCGCAACCTCGCCCGGATCGCCGGCGACCGCGTCTCGCTGCGCTGGACGCAACTCGGCTTCGGGAAGTCCTCCTCGACTACGCCGCAGGAGCAAACTCCCCGCAACGCGTTCGGCTTCAAGCACGGCACCAACAACATCGCGGCCTCCGACGCCACTGGGCTCGATAGGCACGTGTGGGTCGCCGGCTCCGACCAGGAATGGCTGCGCGGCGGGACCTATCTGGTCACTCGTCGAATTCGAATGGTCGTAGAGGACTGGGACCGCGTTTCCCTGTCCCAGCAGGAAAAGATCATCGGTCGCGACAAGCGCGAAGGGGCACCCACCGGCGGCCGGGACGAGCGCGACCCGGTGGTCATGGCCTCCCAACCCGGCGGTTCCCACGTGGCCCTGTCTGCGCCGCAGACGAACGACGGCGCCACCCTGCTGCGCCGTAGCTACTCGTTCATGGACGGATCGGACGACGCCGGCCGCCTCGACACCGGACTGTTCTTCATCTCCTTCCAGAACGACCCGGCCGCGTACGTAAAGGTTCAGCAGCGCCTCGCGGAATCCGACGGGCTGAACCGATACATCCGCCACACCGGTTCCGGCGTGTGGGCAGTCCCGCCGGGTCTGTCCGGGGACGGCCGGTTTTGGGGAGACTC
>JBQTKD010000098.1:0-17519 GCA_052386455.1 Sporichthyaceae bacterium | reverse complement strand
CGCGGCGTCGAGCATGACCTCGCGCGCGAAGTCCACGTCCTCGCCGAACAGGGTGTCGGGCAGGACGTCGATGGACTTCACGATCGCCTGGGCCTGCTCCCAGTCCACCGCACCGGCCGCGAGCGCGTCGCCCACGGCCGCGTGCGACCCGCTCGTCGCCTTGGCCATCGACACGGCCCTCTTCGCGACGCCGGGCTCGACGTTGAGGGTGTACCGCAGCCAGTTCGCGGTCGAGGGCGCGCCCTGCGCGACCGCGTACCCGCGCGCGTCCAGCTCCGCGACGGCCTTGAGCTCCAGTGCCTTGACCTTGGCGGCCAGCCGGTGCGCGGCCTTCGCGAGGTCGGCGACCTCGCCGGCGAGGCACTGCCACAGCTCGCCGGTCAGCGCCTTGTCGAGCTCTCGCTCGACGTCTGCGACCAGTCCGCTGCTCATGCCTCAATTCTAGAGAACTTCACCGTCACTTTCGAGCCCCTGTACGAACAAATGTTCGACTATTTCCAGGCCTGCTAACACTTCTGACACAGCGTCACCACTTGAGACGGCGACCACGGCCGGGCGACCCGCACCCACCGCGAGACGGCCGCGCAGGGCGAGCGGCCACCGCAACCCCGGACCCGGGCGACCACCCAAGACTCCGGTTCCAGCCACGCCCGAACATTCGCGCAGATGGGCAACGGCGCCGCCCGCCGCCAACAGCAGGCCGCACCCACCACCCCACTCGCCGAGAGGCCCGTAGCCGCCACCACGCCCACGTGACCGGCTCGCCAACTAGGCTCCCCGACGTGAGCCATTCCGTCGCCCAGGACTTCCTCGTCCTCCCCCGCGAAACCCTCGCCGACGCCGCGCTGTCCACGGCCAAGTCACTCGGCGCCTCCCACGCAGACTTCCGCCTCGAGCGCCTGCGACAACAGGGCATCCGCCTGCGCGACGGTCGCGTCGAGGCCAGCGGCGAGTCCGCGCAGCTCGGCTTCGCGGTCCGCGTCGTCGTCGACGGGACGTGGGGTTTCGCCGCCGGCGTCGACCTCACGCCCGAGGCCGCCGCCGAGGTCGCGCGCCAGGCCGTCGCCGTCGCGCGCACCTGCCGCCCGGTGAACACCGAACCCGTGGACCTCGCGCCGGAGCCGTCGCACGGCACGGTCACGTGGGTCTCGGCCTACGAGATCGACCCGTTCACCATCCCCGAGCCGGACAAGATCGCGGTGCTCGCGGACTGGAGCTCACGGCTCCTCGCCCACCCGGCCGTTTCGCACGTCGACGCGAGCCTGCTCGCCGTGCTGGAGAACAAGTTCTACGCCGACCTCTCCGGCACCGTCACGACGCAGCAGCGCGTGCGGATCCAGCCCAACCTCGAGGCCACGGCCATCGACGAGGCTGGCGGCCGCTTCGAAACCATGGACACCCTGGCGCCGCCGGCGGGCCGCGGCTGGGAGTACGTGCAGGGCACCGGCTGGGACTGGAACGCCGAGCTCGCCACACTCCCCGACCTGCTCGCCGAGAAGCTCGCGGCACCGAGCGTCGAGGCCGGGCGGTACGACGTCGTCATCGACCCGACGAACCTGTGGCTGACCATCCACGAGTCCATCGGCCACGCGACCGAACTGGACCGGGCCCTCGGGTACGAGGCCGCGTACGCCGGCACCTCGTTCGCCACCCCGGACAAGCTGAACACGCTGCAGTACGGCTCGGGTCTGATGAACGTGACGGGCGACCGCACCGTGACCAACGGCCTCGCGACGATCGGCTACGACGACGAGGGCGTCCAGACGCAGTCCTGGGACATCGTGAAGGACGGCGTGCTCGTCGGGTACCAACTGGACCGTCGCATTGCGAACGTGACCGGGCAGGAGCGCTCCAACGGCTGCGCGTTCGCCGACTCCCCCGGCCACACGCCGATCCAGCGCATGGCGAACGTGTCCCTGCAGGCCGCGCCCAACGGCCCGTCCACCGAGGAGCTCGTCGGCAGCATGGACGACGGGATCTACATCGTCGGCGACAAGAGCTGGTCGATCGACATGCAGCGCTACAACTTCCAGTTCACCGGCCAGCGCTTCTTCCGCGTGAAGAGCGGGAAGATCGTCGGCCAGGTCCGCGACGTCGCCTACCAGTCGACGACCACGGACTTCTGGGGCTCGATGAGCGCGGTCGGCGGCCCGCAGACCTACCTGCTCGGCGGCGCGTTCAACTGCGGCAAGGGCCAACCGGGCCAAGTGGCGGCTGTGAGCCACGGCTGTCCCTCCGCGCTGTTCAACGGCGTCCGGATCCTCAACACCGTCGAGGAGGGGGGCAAGTGAACCTCCAAGACCTCGTCGAGGCGGGCCTCGAGCTTTCGAAGGCCGACCACACCATGGTCGTCGCCGAGGAGTCGAGCTCCGCGAATCTGCGCTGGGCCTCGAACACCCTGACCACCAACGGCGTATCGCTGTCCCGTTCGGTCACCGTCATCGCGATGGTGAACGGCCGCGAAGGCATGGCCACCGGCGTGCTCTCGCAGAGCAACCCGGACCGTGCCGCGCTCGCCGAGCTCGTGGCGGCCGCCGAGGCCGCCGCCCGCGGCGGCGAGCCGGCCGAGGACGAGATGCCGCTGATCGGCCCCGCCGACGCGCCGGCGTGCGCGGACTGGTCGGCCGGCACCGAGGCCACCTCGATCGAGGTGTTCGCCGGCCTGGCAACGGGCCTGGGCGAGGCGTTCGCCGCCGCGCGCGCGGCCGACCGTCTGCTGTTCGGGTTCGCCGAGCACTCGGTGGACACCACGTACTACGGCAGTTCGACGGGCGTCCGCCTACGGCACGTCCAGCCGACCGGGCGCCTCGAGGTCAACGCGAAGTCCTTGGACTACAAGCGGTCCGCGTGGGCGGGTGCCGCGACGCGGGACTTCTCCGACGTCGACTTCGCCTCCATCGACGCGGGGCTGACCGAACGCCTCGGCTGGGCCCAGCGCACGATCGACCTGCCCGCCGGTCGCTACGAGACGGTCCTGCCGGCCACCGCCGTTGCGGACCTGATGATCAACGCGTACTGGTCGGCCGCCGGCCGAGACAGCGCCGAGGGCCGCACCGTGTACTCCGCGCCCGGCGGGAAGACCCGCGTCGGCGAACGGCTCAGCGCGCAGCCGCTGACCCTGCGCAGCGATCCGCACGCCGCGGGCCTGGAGTGCTGCCCGTTCACGTTGACGGCGAGCTCCGGCAGCACCGCGTCGGTGTTCGACAACGGCATGGCCGTACCCGGCGTGGACTGGATCCGGGACGGGGTGCTGACCAACCTGCAGCACACGCGCTGGACCGCGCGGGAGTACGGCGCACCGGGCGCGACGCCGGGCGCGGACAACCTGATCATGTCGGTGCCCGACCCCACCGGTTCGCTGCTGGACCTGGTCGCTCGCACCGAACGCGGTCTGCTGCTGACCTGCCTCTGGTACATCCGCGAGGTCGACCCGCAGACCCTGCTGCTGACCGGCCTCACCCGCGACGGCGTCTACCTCGTCGAGAACGGCGAGGTCGTCGGCGCGGTGAACAACTTCCGGTTCAACGAGACGCCGATCGGCCTGCTGGACCGACTCGTCGAGGTCGGCGCCACCGAGACCTGCCTGCCCCGCGAATGGGGCGACTGGTTCACCCGCGCCGCGATGCCGCCGGTCCGCGTGGACGGCTTCAACATGAGCTCGGTCTCCGAAGCGCAATAGGAAACGCCGGCGTCTGACGGATCGTCAGACGCCGGCGCTGCGTTTCGACTAGTTCGCAGCCAGGCCGTTGCCGGTCATGAAGATGTTGCGCTTGTCCTGGACGTCGACGGTCGGGCGCGCGGCCAGGAACGGGGCCGAGCCCGCCTGCTGGATCGAGGTGGCGCGCATGTCCGCCAGCATCGACAGACCGTTGAGCTGGTTCAGCGTGCCCTCGGCGGTCAGCGTCGCGACGCCGGTGCCGAGCACGAAGGTCAGCGGGCCGGAGGCGAAGCGGTCGTTCGAGGTCAGGTTCACGGTGGCGACGCCGCCCGCGGCGACGTTCACGATCGAGCCCTGCATCGTTGCGACCTCCCTGCCGTGGCGCTGGACGCTCACGGAGACGTTCTGCTTCCCCTCGATCGCGGCCGCGCCGGTCCAGGTCAGCTTCGCGACACCGCTGAAGGTGCCGGTGAAGCCGTCGGGGCGGACGTACACGCCGTCGAGGCGCAGGTCGCCGGAGTAGGACGGGAAGCCCGCCTGGCGAGCCTCCGCGACCGGCGAGGCCATGGAGCCGTAGGCGCCGATGGTCGGGGTGGCACCGACACCGGTCGCTGCGGCGGCGGCGAGCGCCACGACGGTGCCGGTGGCGCAGAGGCCGATGATGGCCTGGCACACGCGCTTCGTGCGGTTGCCGTGAACGATCGGGGCCGGGGCCTCGGGCGCCGGGGCGACGGAGGCCTGGCGCGGGATGGTGCCAAGACGGTTCTTGGTACCGGTCTGGTTCGACTCGATGCTCGCGTGCACGCCATCTCCCATGGACTAGGGGTGGCGGTCCAACACCGCACCCATTTGTCCACTTCGACGTGCGGCCGAGGTCTTGCGTCGCATACGAACGGGTCGATCGAGCCTGCGAACGGACGATTCGGGCATCGGCCGAACGGCCGATCAACGGCGGAAGGGCTTGGCTTCCTTCGGGCAGTAGAGGGTGGTCGCGCCGAGCAGGAACGCGCGGCTCTGCGCCTTGGTGAGTTGCCCGCCCTGGGCCACCCCGTCCACCAGGTCCTGCGGCTCCGTGCCGGTACCGAGCAGGCGGCAGGCGCTGCGCGCCGCGCTCGCCGGCGAGGCCGAACCGCTGAGGTCCAAGCCGATCGCCTCGGTGTAGGCCTGCAGGGCGAGCCGCTTCTGGTTGTTGGAGAGCTTCCCCTGGGGGAGCTTCTTGACCTCCGCGCGCGCCCGCGCCGCCACGGAGGCAGGGGCGACGGGCTTGCCGGTCACCCGCTCGACGGAGGCACCCGGGGTCAGACCCACCGGCACGGCGCTCTTGCCCGCTGCGGAGGCGTCGCCGGCGCCGAAGGCGACCATGTACACGCCGACCCAGCCCATGGTGGCCAGCACGGCCGTGACGACCGCGAGGACTGCCGTCTGCTTGCGCGTCATACCCGGTGCGACGCGCGGGCGCTCCCGTGGAGTTCCCCGTTAGGCCGAAAGGGTCACCCGGTCCGTCACGGGTCTTCGAGCCGGAAGCCTAGCTTGAGGCCCACCTGGTAGGTGTCCACGGAGTTGTCGCGGATGTAGCCGCGGATCTCGGTGACCTCGAACCAGTCGACGTGACGCAGCGTCAGACCCGCCCGGGTGATGGCGGTCTTGATCGCCGCCTCGATGCCGTCCGGCGACGTGCCCACCAGTTCGGTGACGCGGTACGTCCGTTCGCTCATTCCGCTCCTCCTTGCAAGTTCTCGGGGCACGGTACCGTGGGGCTGCGGCGAGAGGCGGACGCACCCCATGCGCAGGAAAAAGGGACCCGAGGTCTATCGGGTTACCACCACGCGCCAGAGCCTCAGCGCCGACATCTCCCACCGGTACCGGCGCTACGCGCTGACCATGGGGATCCGCACCGTCTGCTTCCTGGCGGCGGTCCTCACCACCGGCCCGGTCCGCTGGACGATGTTCGCGGCGGCGCTGATCCTCCCCTATCTGGCGGTCGTCTTCGCCAACGGCGGACGGCAACCGAGCCGCGAGGAGTCGCTGCCCGTGGTACTCCCGTCGCGGACCCATCTGCCGCCACTGCCGTCCGCGGAGAACCGAGAGCACTGATCACAGAAAAAGCGATGCCGGGTAGCCACGGGGGAAGCTGCCCGGCATCGCTTTTGCGTCTGGGGACACCCCCAGGCATGGCGTGAATTATGGCACGTAGGAACTGCACAGGAGAGCGACACTCGGAAACAGTTTCGCGACTCCAGCGGTCCTGCGGAGCTAGCCGCCGATGGCCGACATCGGGCGCGTCGGCTGGAGGAAGCTCGGGTCGTCGATGCCGTGACCGGCCTTCTTCCACCGGACGGCGGCCTGCCAGCGGACGGCGATCTCGGTGTCCGACGCACCGCCCCGCAGCGCCGAGCGAAGGTCGGACTCCTCGCGCGCGAAGAGGCAGTTGCGGACCTGTCCGTCGGCGGTGAGCCGGACACGGTCGCAGTCTCCGCAGAACGGCCGCGTGACGCTGGCGATGATGCCCACGGTGTGCGGGCCGCCGTCCACGATCCAGCGCTCGGCGGGATTGCTTCCCCGGATCGAGGCGGGCTCGGGCGCGAGGTCGAAGTGCGAGGAGAGCATCTGGAGGATCTCGTCGGCCGTGATCATCGCGGCGCGCGACCACCCGTGCTGCGCGTCCAGCGGCATCTGCTCGATGAAGCGGAGTTCGTAACCCCGCTCGATGCACCACTCGAGGAGCCGGTGCGGGTCGTGGTCGTTCAGGTCGCGCAGCAGCACCGCGTTGACCTTCACCGGCCGCAGGCCCGCGGCGTCGGCGGCCTCGAGGCCCTTGACGACGTCGTCGAACCGGTCCCGACGGGTGATGGTCTTGAAGATCTCGGGGTCCAGCGTGTCCAGCGAGACGTTCACCCGGTCCAGGCCCGCCTCGGCGAGCGCCCCGGCGATGCGGGCGAGGCCGATGCCGTTGGAGGTGACCGAAAGCTTCGGGCGCGGGTTCAACTGCGCGGCCCGCGAGACGATGTCGACCAGGCCACGACGGATCAGCGGCTCGCCGCCGGTGAAGCGGACCTCGTTCACGCCGAGGTCCTCGACGGCGATGCGGATCAGCCGCGAGACCTCGTCGTCGGTGAGGACGTCCGGAGTCGGCAGCCAGTCCAGACCTTCGGGCGGCATGCAGTACGAACAGCGCAGGTTGCAGCGGTCCGTCAGCGAGACGCGCAAGTCGGTGGAGACCCGACCGAACGTGTCCACGAGCTTCACAGGCAGCCCCTTAGCCGGCCACACCGCGGGCGGCGGTGGGTGTGACTCAGAGTACGGGCGAACCGGGCAGTGTGAAGGGGGACACAATGGCCTCTCACCTGCGGAAATTGCTCGGAACGTCCGCACCTGCGGGCCCTGCACCATCGTTCCCTAGCGGCTGCGATGGCCGTGCCCAGTCCATCGTGGTAGTTGCCAGGGCTACCCGAAATGGGGCAATGGGCAGCGAATCGTCGGCGCCAAGGGTGGCTCTGTACCGTGAACGCGGCTCACCACGGCGGTGAGAACGCCCTGGGAGAGCGCATGTACCGGTTCCTGCTGACCAAGCGGTGGGTGGCGCTCGCCCTCGTGATGCTCGCGGTGATCCCCGGCTGCATCCTGCTGGGCCAGTGGCAGCTCGACCGTCTCCACAAGGCCGAGCGGCACAACGAACGGATCAACTCCAACGCGGAGGCCGCGCCGAGCGAGATCGCGCCACTCAGCCCCGTCGGCAGCCTCGTTCCGCCCGAGCGCGTCTACAAGAACGCGCGCATCGTCGGCCGCTACGACGCCGCCCGCACTCTGCTGATCCGCAACCGTCCCGCCCACGGGCAGGCCGGGTTCTTCGTGCTGACTCCCCTGGTCACCGACGCCGGCCCTGCCGCCCTGGTCAACCGCGGCTGGATCCCCGCACCCGCGGCGGGCGGATCGCCGGAACTGCCCGAGACGCCGTCGGGCACCGTGACCGTCACGGGTCTGCTGCGCGCGAGCGAGAGCCCGAAGTCGAACGAGGGACTGCCCGTGGGTCAGGTCCAGCGGATGGACGTCGCCGCGATCGCACCCTCGCTCCCGTACCCCGTGTACGGCGGGTACGTCGCGCTGCGAACCCAGGACCCGGCCCCGCCGGTGGTCGAGGGGATCTACCGGCCCGAGCCCGTCCCGCTGCCGTCCGGGCGCACGGAACTGCTGCACCTGGCCTACGCGTGGCAGTGGTTCGTGTTCGCGGCCATCGGCCCGCTCGGCTTCTGGTTCCTGGTGCGCCGAGAAGTGAAGGACCGTCAGATCAACGCGGGGACCAGCAGCTCGACGGTGCCCGCCGCGGCGTCGACGGCCACCTCGACGCCCAGCGGGAACGTGTGCTGAACGGGCCCGTGACCGACCGGTAGTCCGGCGAGGATCGGGACGCCGAGCGGCCCGAGCCGTTCGAGCAGCAGCGCGTCGATCTCCTCGAGCGGGCCACTGTCTGTCCAGTCCCCCGCGACGACGGCTGCGAGTCCGTGCAGCGCCCCGGCGCGCAGCAGTTGGGTCAGCGCGCGGTCCATCCGGTAGGGCGCCTCGTTGACGTCCTCGAGCAGCAGGACACCGCCGGCGCCGGTGAAGGCGTACGGGGTGCCGATCGACGCCGCGAGGATCGTGAGGGTGCCGCCGACCGTGATGCCGCGCGCGGTGCCCGCCTGCACGGCGCGCGCACCGGCGAAGCGCTGCACGCGGTCGGGCTCGAACAGCGTGCCGATCAGGTGGTCCAGCGTTGCGGGCTCGGGGATCTCCTCGGCGAGCAAACTGGCCGCCGCCATCGGACCGAACAGCGTCGCGACGCCGAGCCGGGCGGCGATGGCCACGTGCAGCGTGGTGATGTCGCTGCAGCCGAGGAACACCGGCGGCCCGAACGCCTCGTCGCGCCGCGCCATCCCGGCCCAGTCGAGGGCGTCGACGATCCGCGCCGACCCCCAGCCGCCGCGGGCGCAGATCACCGCCCGCACCGACGGGTCGCACCACGCCGCGCTCAGGTCGGCGGCGCGGTCCGCGTCGCCGCCGGCGAAGTACGCGCCCTCGCCGATCACCACGTGCTTCCCGACCGAGACCTCGAGGCCGAGGCGTTCGAGCAGCGCGACCCCGCGGTCGAGGCGCACCTTCTCCGCGCCGCCGGCCGGCGCGACGATCGCGACCCGGTCGCCGCGGCGCAGCCGCTTCGGTCGCGTCAGCACCGGCTCACCAGCTGCGGCAGCACCACGCCAATCTTGTCCCGCAGCAGTGCCGCGGCGATCCGGTCGTAGGGCGTCGGGTCCGCGTTCACGATCACGAGGCGCGCGCCGCGCGACACCGCCAGCTCGCACAGCCCAGCGGCCGGCTGCACCTGCAGCGAGGTGCCGACGGCGAGGAACAGGTCGCAGTCCGCAGCCGCCCGAACGCCGGCGTCGAGGACCTCGGGCCGCAGCGACTGCCCGAAGGAGATCGTCGCCGCCTTCTGGATCCCGCCGCACTCCAGGCATGCCGGATCCGGGTCTCCGGCCGCAACCCGCTCCAGTGCGTCGAGCATCGTGCCGGCCGCTCCGCAGTCCAGGCACTCGACGCCGTAGAGCGTTCCGTGCAGCTCCACGACCAGCGCCGGGTCCGAGCCCGCCCGCTGGTGCAGCCCGTCGATGTTCTGCGTGACCAGTGCCCGCAGCCGTCCCGACCGCTCCAGGTCCACCAGCGCGAGGTGCCCCGCGTTCGGCTGCGCCGTCCACGCCTGGTGGTCGCGCCGGTTGCGCCACGCCAGTTGGCGCAACTGCGGATCCCGTACGTACTCCGAGAGTTCGAACATCCGCGCCGCACTCGGATCCCGGGTCCACAGCCCGTTCGGGCCGCGGAAGTCGTCGATCCCCGATTCTGTGCTGATGCCCGCTCCGGTCAGCACCGTGACTCGCTGGGCGTCCGTCACCCAGCGCGCAACCTCTCGTGCGTCTACCTCGTTGCTCACGTTGCCCGAGGCTAGTCGGCAGAGCGAGGCCCAGCAGCGTCCGCCACAGCACAGAGAACGAACACGCGCGTTGTCCGAGAGAACCGTGGCGAGGCGGACGAGCATGACCGCGCCGCCGGCCCAACCGGATTTACAAGTGTCCGAGCGCCCGCGCTCACTAGACTCGTGGCCATGGACTTCGCCCGGATTTCGGTCGACCACGCAGTCATGGGCGGGGTGCCCTGCATCGCCGGGACCCGCATCCCGGTGACGCGCATCGTCAAGATGATCGCCGCCGGCAGCACCGCTGCCTCGATCGTCGAGGAGTTCCCACAACTGGCCCCCGACGACGTGCACCAGGCGCTGCTCTATGCAGCGGCCGCAGTCGCCGAACGAGAACTGCCCCTCCGCCCGACGGCATGAGGTTCCTCGTCGACGAGTGCCTCTCGCCGACCATTGCCGACCTCTTGCAGGCGGCAGGCCACGACGCCGTGCACGTCGTCGGCATGGGTCTCGGTGGCCAACCCGACGTCGACGTCATGGCTGTCGCGGTCGCGGACGGCCGAATCCTCGTCTCCGCCGACACCGATTTCGGCGAGCTGCTCGCACGAACGAACGCCGAACTGCCGAGCCTGATCCTGCATCGCGGTGCCGAGGTTGCCCCCGCCGCACTCGCCGCCCTGCTCCTGTCCAACCTCGATCAAGTCCGGGAGGACTTGGAACACGGCGCGGTGGTCGTGATCCTCGACGACCGCATCCGAGTCCGCCGGCTTCCAATTGGCGCGACGACCGAGGACGAGGGGTGACCTCGTGGACCGGGCGCCCGCGAACGAACTACGCCGGCTTTGGACGGTGTCCGCCCCAGAGCAGAGAACGAACAGGTGGGACACCAGATCCGCTCGCAACCGCCTGCCGAGTTGTTCATCCGCTCTACCGCCGTCGGTAGTACCACGGTGCTACCCTGTGCCATGGCTGGGGTGGTGAAGCGTTCGGTGTCCATCGACGCCGAGATCTGGGACGAGCTATCGCGGCACGCCGGGCCCGGTGAAATCTCGGCGCTGCTGAACGAGGCTCTTGCGAACGAACTGCGTCGACGCCGGGGCCTGGCGGCGGTGCGCCGCTACGAAGCCAAGCACGGCCCCATCGGCGCCGAGGCCCTCGCCCGCGCCGACGCAATCCTGGACGCCGGCAGCGGCGATCTGCGGTGACGACTCTCGTGTACGACGCGGGCGCGCTCGTCGCCGCCGAACGGCGGGACGATCGACTCTGGGCCCTGCACAGGCGATCGCTCGAGCGCGGGATCACTCCCGTCGTGCCTGCGACTGCCCTGATGCAGGTGAGCCGCTCGTCGCGGCAGTGGGAGGTCCGGCAACTGCTCGCCGGGTGCGATGTCGCCGACCTCGACGAGGACGCCGCGCACGCCGGCGGTCGCATGCTGGCCAAGGCGGGCACGGACGACGTAGCCGACGCGCACGTGGTGTTCGCGACCCTTGCAGGTCGCGACCGGGCGGTCGTGACCTCGGACCGCGGCGACCTCGAGCACCTCGCGCGCTCGATCAATCGACGGCTGGCCGTCATCGACATCTGATCTCATCGACGAACCGGAAGATCGAACCCTGAGTCAGGCGGCGGGGCGGGCGAGGGCGGCGGGGAGCACGTCGCCCGCGCAGGCCCAGGAGACGCCGCGGGTCGTGGCGACCAGCAGGGCCCTGTCGACGGCGCCGGGGACGTCGGCCCAGCCGTCGAGGACGACGACGAGGTCGGCGGCCAGCAGCGCCTCGGAGTCGGCCGTGCGGCCGGCGCGGGAGTCGGCGAGGTCTGGTGCCTGTTCGAACGGGCTGAAGACGCTCGCACCCGCGGCGCGCAGCGAGGCGGCGGCGTGGCGGAACGCGGCCTGCGCGGGCAGGGCGATCAGGCCGAGGTCGAGCAGCGTGGCCTCCACCGGGGCCCAGACCTCGGGGTCCAGCCAGGTGCGCGGGCCGGCGAGGTAGACCCGCCGGCCGCGCAGAGCCGCGCGCGATGGACCGACCCGATCGCTCGGGCCGGTCCGGTACTGCTCGAGCACCTGTCGCATGCGCGGCGGCTCCTCCCCTGACGGGTGGATATCGCCACAACGGTCGCGAATGTTTCTTTGAAACGCCTTGGAGCTGCGGTTTGTCCGGGTTTGTCCCGAGTGTCAGCTCTGGATGAGCGCGCGGAGCGGGACCGCCGGGGTGCCGCAGCGCGCAGCCAGCCCGAGGATCTCGGAGTCGTTCTCGTAGCGGCCGACGAGGACCAGCAGGTCGACGGAGCGCAGCTGGACCTCGCTCGGGTACGCGGCGTCGGTCACGCCCTCGAACTCGGTCGGCAGGATGTCCTCGAGGACGACGACGAGGCCGGTGGCCCACATGGCCTCGACCGCGGAGACCCAGTGCAGGTCGTTCTCCAGACCGGCGACGTAGACGCGGATGCGGCGGAAGATCGAGCCGTAGATGACCGCGGCAACGCGCTCGGCGTCCCGGACGCCGGCGTACACCAGGCGGGCCGCACGCAGCTCGCGGGAGGCGTCGGTCTCCTCCGACAGGCGCGACCGGCTCCACGACGGATCCGGGGTCTCGGTGCCCTCGCGCGAGTAGTCCGAACCGAACTCGCGGTCTTGCTCGGACATCGACGTTCCCCCAGGTCCAACGCTGCGTTCCGGCCACGGCCGGCCGGTAGCGGATTGGACGCGCGAGACGCGCGTACGGACCGATCGAAATCCGAAACCATACGTTCGGCCGATCAAGACCGCCCCCAACGGCCCGATCCAACCCGGCGAAAGCGGCCCCAAGCTCAGCGTCCGCGACAGGTCGGACTCATCCCGATTCGCCGCCACGGAGCACGGCAGCACCCGCCCCGGTGGACGGGGCACCGTTCAAGAAGTATCTGGCGGACGAGATCGGCACAACGCAACCAGATCGCACCTCTCGCACGCGCCGCACCACCGCTGGTGGCGAGGAAGTTCGTTCGTGCGAAGCGACTCTCCCGCGGAGGCAATGCGGGTACGCACCGAGTCCAGCAGCGAGCCTTCCACCTGTTCCCGGTCGCTCTTGGCCTCGGCGTCGAGGTTGAGCACCTCGACGAGATCGGGCCGTTCGCCGGTGAGCTCCTGGTAGCCCACGGCGTAGACGTGCAACTGGTCGCGCGTCACGTCTTCGGCCTGCGCGCGGTCGGTCGATTTGAAGTCGACGACCGACAGTTCGTTGGTGTCGAGGCGACGAACGAGGTCGATGCGGCCGTCCACGACGATCCCTGGCGCGACATGCACCTGGATCTGCTTCTCCGAGTGCAGTGTCCGCTCGAGCTCGGGTCCGCGCTCGGTCAGGTAGCGGCCAACCGCGTCCACGGCGGATGCGTGCAGCGCCGCCCGCAGCTCCGGGTAGGCGTAGGGCGTGTGCAGGTGCCGTCTCACAAGTTCGTTCGCGGCCTCCGGCCCGAGAAGGTCCCCCGCGATGGCGCGCTTGTGTACTTCGGCCAGAGCGTCGTGCAACCCCTTGCCGTAGCCAAGTGCTTCGTGCAGCGGCGGGTTGAATCCGTACAGGAACCGGAGCTTGAACGAGTACGGGCACTCGAAGAAGTACTTGAGCTCGGAGAAGGACAGGCTGACCTGCGGGGTCTCGTGCCGCGGCCGCGGTTCGAGACGAGGCGTGTCGGCGGGCACGCCCGGGTCGCGGGTGGAGACGAAGCTGTTGCGGGTGCAGTGGTCGAGGAACTCCGACCGCTTCGCGAATTGGCCCGCCCCGGGTGAGTGGGTGGCGAACAAGTACTTCTGGGCACGGGTGACGGCGACGTAGAACAGGCGGGTCTCGTCCTCCAACGTGCCGCGGTAGCGATCGGCGTCCCGAATTGCCTCCGCAGGGATTACGTGCAGGAGGTTGAGCCCGCCCCAACGGCGCGACGGGAACCGGTTGTGCCTCAGGCACGGGACGAACACCGCCGGCCACTGCATGCCCTTGGCCTGGTGGACGGTGGACAGCGTCACCGCGTCCGGGGTGGCGTAGCCGACGTCCGCGTCGGATTCGGCGTAGTAGTCGGGCGCCTGATGGGCCAGCCACTTGGCGAACCCGGTGTACTTCTCGTACGGCGTCGAGGCGAAGTGGATCGTCTCGAAATCCGAGATCGCCTGGCTGAACTTTCCCAGCTGGTAGAACACTAGTTCGCGTCTGCTCGCCTCGCCCGGCAACGTGTCCTCGCGCAGATCCAACGCCTCGAGGAAGTCGAGGAACAGGCGTTGGATGTTGTAAACGCCCCAGCGGGCGCCGCGGTCGAAGTCTCGGCCCGCGTCCAGGACGGCGACGGCCACGGGCCACCGGGCGTCGTCGGCCACCAGGTCCGCGTCGGTCCACAGTTGGTGCAGGGTTTCGGCGTCGATGCCCGCGACCATGTAGTCGAAGATGCCGACGACGGCCGCGATCTCTGGGGCGTCGAACAGGCGGTTGAGACCCTTGACCATGTACGGGATGCCTCGGGCGCGCAGTTCGGCGACGAGGTGATCGGCGTCCTTGGCGACAGAGCGAAACAGGACCGCGAAGTCCGACCAGGCGAGGCCCCTGAGACCGGAATTGGGCCGGTCCGCGAAAGCGAGGCCGCGCATCGCCTCGATGCGGTCGCAGATCCACTCCGCCTCGGCGTCGGGCGAATCGAAGGTGAGAGCGAGCAGGTCTCCGCGCGCCCATTCCTGGTGCCCGGCCGCGACCATGTCCTTGGCCAGTCGTTCTCCGGCGGGGATGCGCGCCGCGATAGATGCGCCGAGTTCCACTACGCCGCGGCTGGACCGAAAGTTGTCGGCGAGGACGACCTGTTCGACGTCGTCGTGGCGGTCGGCGAAGGTGACGATATTCGACACCTCGCTGCCCCGCCACTGGTAGATCGTCTGGTCGTCGTCGCCCACGACGCACAGGTTCGCGCCGTACCGGACGAGTCCCTGGATCAGCCGCTCCTGCAATGGGTTGACGTCCTGGTACTCGTCGACGACGACGTACCGCAGGTCGTCGCGGACGTGGTCGAGCACCGCCTTCTCGGCGGGTCCGTCGTCTGGATCGGACTCGAGGAACGCCACTGCGAGGTTGATCATCTGCGTGTAGTCGAAGTAGGCGTGCTCGGCGAGCAGCGCCGCGTACTTGGTGTAGGCGGCGAGTACTCCGTCCGGGACGAGTTCGACGTCGACTTCGTCTTCGCGCAGCACGCTCATCGCCTGCAGGTACAGCCGGGAGTTGACGTACCGCCGCAGCGTGGGAGTGCCGCCGGACAGCGTCGGGCACTCCGTGAGGCCCGAGCGCTTGCTGTTTCGGTCGACGAACAGGCGTGCAGTGATTTCGGTCAGCACCTGGTACTTGAACGTCTCCGGCACGAGCCGCTGGACGAGGTCCAGTGCGTAGCCGTGCATGGTGCCGATGTACATCTCGGCCAGGCCCGTCGTGCGCCCGCCCTGCTCGACGATGGTCAGCACCCGATCCTTGAGTTCGGCCGCCGCCTTCTCGGTGAACGTGAACCCGACGACGTTGCGCGGCGCGACGCCCGGCCGGGCGAGTATGTCCGCGATGCGCTGCGAGATGACTTGGGTCTTGCCGGATCCCGCACAGGCGACGATCTGCAGCGGACGATCAAGGCTGGCTATCGCGGCCCGCTGCGCCACCGTGTAGTCCGTCATCATGCAGAGAGGCGAACTGAGTTGCTGCTGCCGCGAACGACCGGACCGTCTGGTTCGTAGCGCACCTGCACGTGCCCCATCGAGGTCCGAAGCGGACGGTAGCTGCGAGCCGCCTCGCTGATCGACCGTTCCACCGCCCGCTCACGGCGCACGCCTCGAACCGACGCCGCAGAGGTCAGATAGCACCGGTTCGTGTGCGCGAGCAGAACTTCGACATCGGATTCCTTCGGAAGCTTGACCCGGCCGAGTTCGAACGGCGTTAGGACCGCCAAGGCATCGCGTTCGAGTCTTTGTTCCCAAACCCCGGCGCAGTAGCCGGTGTCCGACCCGTGGTGGGCGACCTTCCACGTGCCAGATCGGGCCTGCGGTATCGCCTCGTTGGCGAGGACCGCCTTCCAGCCCCGCGCAGGGTGCGGCAGGTGTTCCAGATCAGACCCAAGCAGAATGCCGCCGGCGCTGGTCACAAGGAGGAGCGCGACGCTGGCGTCGTTAGGCTGGATGCTCTGGATGCGCTGACCAGTGGCTGCTGCGGCTTCAATCTGACGTCGAAGATCTGTCAGGCCGCGGTGCTTGTCTTCTTCGCTCGGGCTGAGCGCCCACACCTCGGAGACTGCGGCGCTCGGCCTCTGCCAGATTCGCTGACCGGCCGCGGCGGTACCGATCCGTTGAACGGGATGTCGTGCGGCCAAGAGCGATCTGACTGCAGCCAGTTCCTCAACTCCCGAGCTGAGCTTGAGGTCGGGCGGAGTCGGGGTGACGGAACCTGTCAACCTGTTTGAGGCACCTTCGGGTCGCTATTACTGAGTTTCCTCCTCGCTCTGGGGCGGCTTGTTGATCCAGGCCGCCGTGGGAAGTTCCGGCGGCGTCGGGGGTTTGCGGACGAACCGTTCGGGGTGGGCGGCGTAGGCGTTGTCGAGTACACCGGCGCGCTTGTCGCGGATGGCTTCCGCGGTGCCGTAGTGGACGTCGGCCGGGGTGTGCAGGGCGAGGCCGGAATGACGGTGCTCGTCGTTGTACCAGCCGAAAAAGCTCTGGCAGTGCACTCGGGCGGCCTCGATGGAGGCAAACCGTCCGGGGAAGTCGGGCCGATACTTCAGCGTCTTGAACTGGGACTCGCTGTAGGGGTTGTCGTTGCTGACGCGGGGCCGGGAGTGGGACTGGGTCACGCCGAGGTCGGCGAGCAGGAACGCAACCGGTTTGGAGGTCATCGAGGAGCCGCGGTCGGCGTGGACGGTCAACTGTCTGCGCTCGATGCCCTGCTTCGCGCAGGTCTGACGAATCATCACTTCCGCGAGAGTGGCGCTCTCCCGGCTCGCGACCATCCACCCGACGACGTAGCGGGAGTAGATGTCGAGGAAGACGTAGAGGTAGTAGTAGGTCCACTTCGCTGGGCCGTGCAGCTTGGTTATGTCCCACGACCACACCCGGTTCGGCGCGGTCGCGACCAACTCGGGCTTGACCTTGGCCGGGTGGGTCGCCTGACGGCGTCGTTCGCGCACCTCCCCCGCCTGGCGCAGCAGTCGGTAGAAGGTCGAGACCGACCCCAGGTAGCGGCCCTCGTCGAGCAGGATCGCCCACGTTTCGGCCGGGGACAGGTCTACGAACCGCTCGCCGTGCAGTTCGGTCAGGATCGCGGCACGTTCGGTCTCGGTCAAAGCGCGCGGCTGGACCCGCTCGCGCTGAGGGACGGGCACCGGCCGGGCCGGAGCCGGGCTCTGGCGGTGACGGCGGTAGTAACCGGCCTGCGGCAGGCCCAGCGCTTCGCAGGCGGCTCGAACGCCGACGACCGGGGCCAGCTCGGCGACCGCGGCGTCGCTCATCTGCTCGACCCGCTCTCGGGCTCCCCGCCCTCGGAGATCCTCTCCAAGAGCGCGTGCAGTTTTGCCTGCACCTCCACCACGAAGCGGGCCTTGGCCAGCTCCTTCTCCAGTTGGGCCTTCTCGGCCTCCAGAGCGGCGATCCGCGCCCGATCCGGATCGCGCGGCGGGCGTCCGCGCGGGGCGCTCAGCCCGGCCAGCGCCCCGGCGTCGCGAGCCCGCCGCCACTCCACCAGGTGGCTCGAGTACAGCCCCTCGCGGCGCAGCAGGGCCCCCTTCTCGCCATCGCCGGCCGCTTCGTAGTCCGCGAGGATCTTCAACTTGTACTTCGCGGTGAACGTCCGGCGCTTCGCCCGCTCGGGCACCTGCGGATCCGGCCGTCGACCCGCATCGTCGTCGTTCATCGGTCCAGCATCGGCGATGCCGGCCCGGCCG
>JBQTKD010000097.1:0-16154 GCA_052386455.1 Sporichthyaceae bacterium | reverse complement strand
GCGCTCGACCGCTACGCACCCACCCGCTGACCCATTGGGTAATACACGCCCACACCCGAAAACCCCTACTGACCAGCGGAAACACCGCGCACACCCGAGCTAGCCGGGAAACTCCCGCTAGTGGCCGGCGTCGTGCCAGTTCTTGCCGACGCCGACGGAGACGTCGAGGGCAACGGACAGGGGGTAGGCGCCGCCCATTTGGTCGCGGACCAGCTGCTCGAGGACCTCGCGCTCGCCGGGGGCGACTTCGAGGACCAGTTCGTCGTGGACCTGCAGCAGCATCCGGGAGCGGAGGCCGGCGGCCTTTATGGCGCCGTCCACGCCGAGCATCGCGACCTTGATGATGTCCGCCGCCGAGCCCTGGATCGGGGCGTTCAGGGCCATGCGCTCGGCCATCTCGCGGCGCTGGCGGTTGTCGCTGGTCAGGTCCGGCAGGTAGCGGCGGCGACCGAGGATCGTCTCGGTGTACCCCTCCAGGCGCGCCACCTCGACCACCGAGTGCAGGTAGTCCCGCACGCCGCCGAAGCGGGCGAAGTACTCGTCGCGCAGGCCGGCGGCCTCCTCGACGGAGATCTTCAACTGGCGCGACAGGCCGAAGGACGACAGCCCGTAGGCCAGGCCGTAGGACATCGCCTTGATCTTCGCGCGCTGCGCCGGAGAGACCTCGTCGGGCGCCACGGAGAAGACCCGCGAGGCGACGGTCGTGTGCAGGTCCTCTCCCGAGGCGAAGGCCTCCTTGAGCCCGTCGTCCTCGGACAGGTGCGCCATGATCCGCATCTCGATCTGGCTGTAGTCCGCAGTCATCAGGGACTCGTAGCCCGGCCCGCACACGAACGCGGTGCGGATGCGCCGCCCTTCCTCGGTGCGGATCGGGATGTTCTGCAGGTTCGGGTCCGTCGAGGAAAGCCGGCCGGTGGCGGCGATCGTCTGGTTGAACGTCGTGTGGATCCGGTTCTGGTCGTCGAGCATCGGCAGCAGGCCGTCGACGGTCGACTTGAGCCGGGTCACGTCCCGGTGGCGCAGCAGGTGCTCGAGGAACGGATGCTCGGTCTTCTCGAACAGATCGATAAGTGACTCGGCGTCAGTTGTGTAGCCGGTCTTGATCTTCTTGGTCTTCGGCAGCCCGAGCTCTTCGAACAGCACCACCTGCAGCTGCTTCGGCGAGCCGAGGTTCACCTCGTGTCCGAGCACGGCGAACGCCGCCTGCTCCGCGTCCTTCACGCCGGCGCCGAACTCCGCGGAGAGCTGCGCGAGGTAGTCGGCGTCGGCGGCGATCCCGACGGTCTCCAGATCGGCGAGCACCTCGACCAGCGGCAGCTCCACCTGCTCCAGCAGCGCCGCCCCGCCGCGCTCGCCGAGGTCCTTGTCGAGGTAGGCCGCCAGATCGATGACCGCGCGCGCTCGGATCATCGACGCCTCGGCGGCGGCCTGCTCGTCCCCGCCGTCGAAGGACAGCTGGCCCTCGTCGGCGGCGTCGTTGCGCAGCTCGCGGTGCAGAAAGCGCAACGCGAGGTCGGACAGGTCGAAGGACCGTTGACCCGGCAGTGCGAGGTAGGCCGCGAGGGCGGTGTCGCACGCGATCCCGGCCAGCGTCCAGCCGTGGGCCGCCAGCGCGAGCGTCGGGCCCTTGGCGTCGTGCAGCGCCTTGGGCCGGGACGCGTCGGCGAGCCAGGCGGCGAGCGCGTTGTCGTCGTCGGGGCCGAGGGTCGCCGGGTCCAGGTAGCAGGCCTCGCCGTCCGCGGCGGCCAGCGCGAGACCGGTCACGACGCCCGTGCCCCGGCCCCACGTGCCGACGACGTCCACTCCGGTGCGCTCCGCGCCGGAGGCGTGCTCCGCCAGCCACGCGGCGAGCTCGCCGGCCCCCACCACCGAGCCGGAGATCTCGAAGCCGGCCTCGGCCTCGGGTTCCGCGGACTCGAGCGTGGCCCAGAGCCGCTCGCGCAGCACGCGGAACTGCAGGGTGTCGAAGACGCGGTGGACCTCGTCCCGGTCCCACGGCTTGAGTTCGAGGTCGTCCGGTCCGACGTCCAGCGGGACGTCTCGGCGCAGCTCGGTCAGCTGCCGGTTGAGCATCACCGCGGTCACGTGCGCGCGCAGGGCGTCGCCGACCTTGCCCTTCACCTCGTCGATCCGGTTGATCAGCTCGTCGAGCGAACCGAACTCGCGGATCCACTTCGCGGCGGTCTTCTCCCCCACGCTCGGGATGGACGGCAGGTTGTCCGACGGGTCCCCGCGCAGCGCCGCGAAGTCCGGGTACTGCGTGGGTGCGAGCCCGTACCGCTCCTCGACCGCCGCCGGATCCATCCGCGACAGCTCCGAGACGCCGCGCTTCGGATAGAGCACCGTGACGTTGTCCGAGACGAGCTGGAACGCGTCCCGGTCCCCGGACAGGATCAAGACCTCGTACCCCGCGGCCTCGGCCTGCACGGTCATCGTCGCGATGACGTCGTCCGCCTCGTACCCCTCCACCGCCAGCACCTGGATGCGCAGGGCGTCGAGTACCTCGCGAATCAGGGACACCTGGGGGCGGAACTCGTCCGGCGTCGAGGTCCGGTTGGCCTTGTACTCCGGGAACGCCTCCATCCGGAACGTCGCCCGAGAGACGTCGAAGCACACCGCGAGGTGTGTCGGCTTCTCGTCTCGCAGCGTGTTGATGAGCATCGAGGTGAACCCGTACACGGCGTTCGTGGGAGCGCCGGTGGTGGTCGAGAAGTTCTCCACCGGCAGGGCGTAGAACGCCCGATAGGCCAGGGAGTGCCCGTCCAGCAACAGCAACCGCCCCGCATTCGCCATGCCGGGAAGTTTATGGGCGATATCGATGGGACAACCCTGGCCCCGTTTCGCCCAAACTCCGGGGCCAACCTCGGTACAGTCCGCCGTCAAGGGAAAGATCGTCACGGTTCTGGGGAGGGCCGCTCTGTCCCGCAGGCTGGCGGCGTTGCTGTGCGCCATGGTTGCAGCGCTGCTTGCGCTGACCATCGGTGCTGCTCCGGCGTCGGCGGCCGGCGAAGACCTCCACGGCACGCTGTGCGACGGTCCCTGCAGCGACGGCAAGCCCGTCGGAGGCGTGCGCGTGTTCGCGACCACCCCCGACGGCGCCCCCGTGGGCGAGACCCGAAGCGACCCGGCCGGTGTCTGGGCCATTCCGCTGCCCGGCCCCGGTACCTACAAGGTCACCCTGGACACCTCGACGCTGCCGAGCGGCGTCGCGCTGCGCGATGCGTCCAAGTCCACCGCGGAGCGTGCGGTGCTCGAAGGGCGGACCGCCCTGCAGCTGTTCCCGCTGGGCAAGGGCGCGGCGCCGAGCGCGGCGAGCCAGGAACTGAACCGGCCGCTGCAGCTCACCGCCGAGGGCCTGCGGTTCGGCCTGATCCTCGCGCTCGCGGCCGTCGGGCTCTCGCTCATCTACGGCACCACGCGCCTGGTGAACTTCGCCCACGGCGAGCTCGTCACCTACGGCGCCCTGATCGCCTGGTGGATCAACGTCGACGGCGGTCTGCCGCTGCTGGCGGCGGCCGCCCTGGCCGTGCTGATCTGCGGCGCAACCGGCTGGGCGCAGGACCGCTTCTTCTGGGGACAGCTGCGCCGCCGCGGCACCGGCCTGATCCAGATGATGATCGTGTCGATCGGCCTGGCCCTGTTCGTCCGGTACGTCTACCTGTACCTGTTCGGCGGCGACAACGAGGCCTACACCGACTTCCAGGGCCAGCGCGCGGTGAAGCTCGGCCCGATTCCGGTGGCCCTGGCCCCGCGCGACTACTGGAGCATGGGCATCGCCGCCGTCGCGTTGATCGGCGTGCTCGTCGCGCTGAACCGCACCAAGCTCGGCAAGGCCACCCGCGCCGTCGCGGACAACCCGGCGCTGGCCGCGGCGTCGGGCATCGACGTGAACCGCGTTATCCGTGCCGTGTGGGTCGTCGGCGCCGCGATGGCCGGCCTCGCCGGGATCCTGCTCGGCGTAGCACAGCAGGTCCAGTTCCAGATGGGCCAGGGCATCCTGCTGCTGATGTTCGCCGCGGTCACCCTCGGCGGGCTCGGCACCGCCACCGGCGCCCTGTTCGGCGCGCTGGTGATCGCCGTGTTCATCCAGGTCTCCACGTTGGTCGTCGCGCCGGAGTTCAAGGACGTCGGCGCACTCGCCGTGCTCGTCCTGATCCTGCTGATCCGTCCCCAGGGCATCCTGGGCCGCCGCGAACGGGTCGGGTGAGTCGCATGGACTGGGGCTTCATCCTCACCAACTCCATCGAGGCCGCGTTCGGCGTCGAGGCGGTCTTCTTTGCCCTCGCCGCGATCGGCCTGAACATCCACTTCGGGTACGCGGGCCTGCTGAACTTCGGCCACGCCGCCTTCATGGCCATGGGCGGCTACGGCCTCGCCGTCAGCGTCACCACGCTCGGCCTGCCGTTCGGCGTCGGCATCGCCGTCGGCCTGGCGCTCGCGGTGGTGCTCGCGCTCCTGCTGGGCATCCCGACACTGCGCCTGCGCGCGGACTACCTGGCGATCGCGACGATCGCCACCGCGGAGATCATCCGCCTGGTCGCGTCTTCGGCGAAGCTGGAGAAGGACCTCGGCGGCACCGACGGTCTGCAGCAGTTCTCCACCGCGTTCTTCGACATGAACCCGTATGAGCCGGACAGCCGCTTCGGCATCGGGTCGATCGACTTCGACGCCCGCGCGTTCTGGGTGCTGACCGTCGGCTGGACGCTGGTGGCGATCGTGTGCGTCCTCGTCGCCCTGCTGGTCCGCAGTCCGTGGGGCCGCGTCCTGAAGGCGATCCGCGAGGACGAGGACGCCGTGCGCAGCCTCGGCAAGAACGTCTACGCGTACAAGATGCAGGCCCTCGTGCTCGGCGGCGTGATCGGCGCCCTGGCCGGGTTCGTCGCCGCGGTGGGCAAGGGCTCCGTGCAACCCGGTCTCTACAGCACCGAGACCACGTTCCTGGCCTACGTCGTCCTGATCCTCGGCGGCGCGGCCCGGGTCATGGGGCCGGTCGTCGGCTCGATGATCCTGTGGTCGCTGCTGTCCTTCACCGACATCGCGCTGCGCCAGGCCGCCAAGGCCGGGCACATCCCCACCTCGATCATGGAGACCACCCAGATCGGGCAGGTCCGCTTCATGCTCGTGGGCCTCGGCCTGGTCCTGCTGGTCGTCTTCCGGCCGCAGGGGATCTTCGGCGACCGAAGGGAGATCGCCCTCGATGTCCGCTAACCCGCGCATCGTCTCCGAGCACCAGGCCGTCGCCCTCGACGCCCTGAGCGGCACCGCGGCCACGCCCGGCTCCCGCAAGCCGGACCCGATCCTGGTTGCCGACTCGGTCGTGCGGCGCTTCGGCGGCCTCACCGCCGTGGACGTCGCGCACCTGGAGTTCCAGCGCCACGGCATCACCGCGCTGATCGGTCCGAACGGCGCGGGCAAGACGACGCTGTTCAACATCCTCACCGGCTTCGACCGGGCGGAGGCCGGCGCCTGGACCTTCCAGGGCAAGGTGATCAGCGGCAGGCCCCCGCACCGGGTGGCGCGCGCCGGCATGGTCCGCACCTTCCAACTGACGAAGGCGCTGTCCAAGCTGACCGTCCTGGACAACATGCGCCTGGGCGCCACCGGCCAGCGCGGCGAGTCGCTGTGGGCCGCGATGGCCGCGCCCCTGTGGCGCAGCCAGGAGGCGGCGACGACGGCGCGAGCGAACGAACTGCTGGAGCGGTTCAAGCTGTCCCACGTCGCGAACGACTTCGCCGGGACGCTGTCCGGCGGCCAGCGCAAGCTGCTGGAGATGGCCCGTGCGCTGATGACCAACCCGACGCTGGTGATGCTCGACGAACCCATGGCCGGCGTGAACCCGGCGCTGGTGCAGAGCCTGCTCGAACACGTCAAGGGCCTGCGCGACGAGGGCATGACCGTCGTCTTCGTCGAACACGACATGGACATGGTCCGCGACATCGCGGACTGGGCCGTGGTCATGGCCGCCGGCGCCGTGGTGGCCGAGGGTCCCCCGGCCACCGTGATGGCCGACGAACGCGTGATCGACGCCTACCTCGGTGCGCACCACGACGCTCCGCTCTCGATCGAGGAAGAAGAAGACCGCCTCGCCGAGGCCGAGGCCGAGGCGTCGCTGCCGATCCTCGAGGTCGTGCCCGAGAGCGAGGAGCCCCGATGACGGCCGAGGTGCAACTGCGGGCCAAGGACGTCGTCGCCGGGTATCTGCCCGAGGTGAACATCCTCAACGGCGTCGACGTCACCATCGCCCGCGGCGAGCTCGTCGGCATCATCGGCCCGAACGGGGCCGGGAAGTCCACGCTCCTCAAGGCGATGTTCGGCCTGGTACCGGTCCGGTCGGGCACGGTCACGCTCGGCGCGGACGACATCACCGGCCTGGCCACGAACAAGCTGGTGGCCCGCGGCGTGGGCTTCGTCCCGCAGAACAACAACGTGTTCCCGAGCCTGACCATCCAGGAGAACCTGGAGATGGGGATGTATCTGAATCCCCGTCAGTTCAAGGAGCGCTTCGCGCACGTCTGCGAACTTTTCCCCGCGCTCGGGCAGCGCCGCAACCAGCGGGCCGGTTCGCTGTCCGGCGGCGAGCGGCAGATGGTCGCGATGGGCCGTGCGCTCATGCCCAACCCGTCGGTGCTGCTGCTCGACGAGCCGTCGGCGGGCCTGTCCCCCGCTCTGCAGGACGAGGTGTTCATCCGCACCAAGCGGATCAACCGCACCGGCGTCACGGTGTTGATGGTCGAGCAGAACGCGCGGCGCTGCCTGCAGATCTGCGACCGGGGCTACGTCCTGGACAACGGCCGCAACGCCCACACCGGCACAGGCAAGTCGCTGATCAACGACCCGAAGGTCATCGAGCTCTACCTGGGCACCCTCGCCCGCGCCTAATGCCAGAAGGGGCCCCGCCGTCGGCGGAGCCCCTTCTGCGTGCTTGTGGTGCTACGGCGTCGACGTCGCGGACGGCGAGGCGCTGGAGGTGCTGGTGGCGCTCGGCGAGGCCGAGGTGCTCGGCGACGCGCTGGTACTCGGAGCCGGCGACGAGGTGGAGGACCCGATGGTCCCGCTCGTCGGAGCGCCGGAGACCGAACCCGACTGGGTCTTGAGCAGCTTGTACTTGTTGTCGGCACCGAACTGGTAGATGCCCATCGAGGCAAACGACGGGTCGCCGACGGTGTCGAACTCGATCGGGCCGGAGCGACCGTCGTAGTCGATGTCCGTGCCCGCGCGCACCTTGGTCAGGCAGTCGGCGACCTCGGTGCACTTCGTACCGCCGGAGCTGACGTCGACGAGCTTGGCGGCGATGTCCTTGCCCGCGTCGCTCTTCGCCGCCTCGGCCGCCAGGGCCAGCAGCACGGTGGCGTCGTAGGCCTCGGCCGCGTAGCTGTAGTCCTTCAGGTTGGCGTTGAACTCCTTGAGGCGCTCCTGGAAGTCCTTCTTCGCCTCGGAGCCGGGGATCGTGCCCTTGATGCCCTCGAGGGACGCGGCCGGAACGGCCATGTCGTTGCTCATGTTGCCGTCGACGAAGTACATCTTCTTCTTGCTCGTTTTCAGCGGCAGCAGGCCCTGCTTGATCATCTCGTCGACGATCTTCGAGGTCTCGTTGAAGGCGATGACCGCGATGGCGTCCGGGTCCGCCGCCTTGATCTTGGCGACCTCGGCCGCGTAGTCGCGGTCGGCCGACACGCTGTAGATGATCTTCTCCTTGACGGTGCCGCCGCCGTCGGCGAAGGCCTTGTTGGCCTGCTCGGCGAGGCTGGTGCCGTAGGAGTCCTGGCGGGCCAGGATCGCCATGGTCTCGGCGCCGTCCTCGAGCGCGGCCTCGCCCACGACGCGACCCTGGAACACGTCGGAGGGCGCGGTGCGGAAGTACAGGCCCTTGTCCGGGTACGTGGTGAAGTCCGTCGAGGTGTTCGAGCCGGAGATCTGCACGACGCCGCTGCCGGTGACCTTGTCGATGACGAGCTTGGTCACGGCCGACGCCGCGGCGCCGACGATCGCGTCGACTCCCTCGTTGAGCATGCGGTCCACGGCGCCGTTGGCGATGTCGGTCTTGTCGTCGCCGGAGTCGGCGTTGGTGACCTCGACCGGCTTGCCGAGCACGCCGCCGGCGGCGTTGATGTCCTTCAGCGCCAGCGCAACGCCCGCCTCCTGCGGCGGGCCCAGGATGACCAGGCTGCCCGTCTGCGGGAGAAGCGTGCCGATCTTCAGCACACCGTTGCCGACCTGCGTGGCGGTGGTGGGCTGGGGGTCGGTGGCTGCGGGCGCGGTCTCGTCCTTGCCGCCGCAGGCGGCGAGGATCAGACCGGCCGCAGCCGCCACCGCGAGAGTCTTCGCGACGGGCAGGGCACGTGCCATGAGGCGATCTCCTCGTTAGTCCGTTGGTTGGTCGCTGGCGAACCTAACGGAGTAACGCACCCCAAACGGGGAGCTTGGATAACCCTGCACAAGCCGTGTCCGCTTCGTGATCTTCGCAGGTCAGCGGGTTACTTTTCCGCGTCGTCGATGATCACCGACGCAACCTCGCGCATGCTCATGCGACGGTCCATGGACGCCTTCTGGATCCACCGGAACGCCTCGGGCTCGGTGAGCCCGTACTTCGTCTGCAGACAGCCCTTCGCGCGGTCGACGAGCTTGCGCACCTCGAACCGCTCGGCGAGGCCGGAGACCTCCTGCTCGAGCGCGACGATCTCCGTGTGCCGGGACACCGCCATCTCGATCGCCGGCAGCAGATCGTTCTTGCTGAACGGCTTCACCAGATACGCCATGACGCCGGCGTCGCGAGCGCGCGCCACCAGTTCCTTCTGCGAGAAGGCGGTCAGCACGACCACGGCGGCGTTGCGCTTGGCGACGATCTGCTCCGCGGCGGTGATGCCGTCCTGGATCGGCATCTTGACGTCGAGGATGACGAGGTCGGGCTTCAGCTCTTCGACCAGCTCGACGGCCCGCCAGCCGTCGCCGGCTTCGCCGACGACCTCGAAGCCCTCTTCCTCCAGCATCTCGCGCAGATCCATGCGGATGAGAGTTTCGTCTTCCGCGATCACGACACGGCGAGGGTCCTCGGACACGCGTTCAACCTAACCACTGTGGGCGCATTCGGACGAATTTCGTGATCGGCCCAACAGAACCAAGAGATCTTGCGTGCCGGGAGCGGGACTCGAACCCGCATGCCCTCACGGACAGAGGTGTTTGAGACCTCCGCGTCTGCCATTCCGCCACCCCGGCGTGGGTGATGAGCAGGGTGAGTGTATCCACCGGCGTGGCAGCACCAGTGGGGCCGCTGGGACTGGTATCCACGTCACAAGCGCGGCGGCATCCAGACCGCCACAGCCATGGGACGGGCGGACATGACGGTGACGCGGGTTGGCGAAACGGGCCCGGCGGGCTCCCGACACACGCGTCGGATCGCCGTGGCGCTCGGAGCCTCGGCACTGGCCTCGTGCCTGACCGCGACCGTGGCGTCGGCCGCGCCGACGCCCGACGCAACCCCGCCGACGTTGGGTTCGGCGGACTGCACCCCGTCGCAGACCCTGTGTCGGGTGCCCGAACTGCAGGGCCGCACCCATCGTTTCGAGGTGGGCGCGACTGGCGGCGTGCGGGCGGCAACGCTGGCGGCTGAGGTGAACACCCGCAACGGCCCCGTCTGCCCCGGGTTCGGCCCGGTGGACACCGACTGGGTGCGCGTGGGCTTCCGGGACCTCGTCGCCGGTTCCAGTTGGAACAAGGTCGTCGCGATCACCGCACGCACGGGTCTTGCCTCAACCGCGGCGGCCGAAGCGGTTCGATCGGCGAAGGTGTGCTTCGAGGCGCCCTATCGATTCTTCGTTCGCCCGGGCTTCCGCATGGACAAGGGCCCGGTGGGCAGGGGACCGTTCCGCGGAGTGCTCGCCTCCTGCTCCACGGTAGACAGCACGTTCCCGATCGAGGCCCGCGGCCGGGTGCAGCCACTGCCATGCGTCCAGCAGACCCGCGCCACCGCCGTCGGCGGTACGGTCGTGATTCAGCACGTGGTACGCATCCCCCGCGATGCCGCGGTGACCTCCCTGCGCCCCAACCTCTGAGCCGCCGCGCTCGGCCGACCGAGCGCGAAGCCGAAGCCCCTGCCCGGCATGGACCCGGTCTGGGCCAGCCCTGACTAGCCCGCGGGATGCAGCGGCTGGAAGCGCCGTAGCCGCAGGCTGTTGCTGACCACGAACACCGAGCTCGCGGCCATGGCGCCGCCGGCGATCATCGGGTTCAGCAGCCCGCCTGCGGCCAGCGGCAGCGCGGCGCAGTTGTAGGCGAAGGCCCAGAACAGGTTCGTCTTGATCGTGCCGAGCGTGCGCCGGGACAGGCGGATCGCGTCGGCCACGGCACGTAGGTCCCCGCGGACCAGGGTCAGGTCGCCGGCGGAGATCGCGGCGTCCGAACCGGTGCCCATCGCCAGGCCGAGGTCGGCGACGGCGAGGGCGGCGGCGTCGTTCACGCCGTCGCCCACCATCGCGACCGTGCGGCCCTCGGCCTGCAACCGCGCCACGGTGGCGACCTTCTCCTCCGGCAGCACCTCGGCGACGACCTCGTCGATGCCGACGGCGTCCGCCACGGCCTTCGCGGCGCGGGCGTTGTCGCCGGTCAGCAGGATCGGCGTCAGGCCGAGCGCCTTCAGGTCCGCGATCGCCTGCGCCGAGGTGTCCTTGATCGTGTCGGCGACGACCAGCACGCCGCGGAAGGCACCGTCCCAGCCGGCCCACACGCAGGTGCGTCCCGCGCCTTCGGCGGCGTCGGCGATCTCGACCAGGGCGGCCGGGGCGGCCACCTCGAACTGCTCGGCGAGCCAGGTGCGGCGCCCGACGAGCACTCGGTGGCCCTCGACCTCGCCGGCGACGCCGAGGCCGACGGTGCTCGAGAACTCGGCGACCTCGGACAGCGGCGCCGCAGCGGCCGCGGCCTCCGCGATGGCGGTGCCGATCGGGTGCTCCGAGGCGTGCTCCACCGCACCCGCGAAGCGCAGCAGCTCCGCCTCGTCGACCCCGCCCACGGGGTGGGCGCCGGCCAGCGACAGCTTGCCTGTGGTGACCGTGCCGGTCTTGTCGAGCACGACGGTGTCGATCCGGCGGGTGTTCTCCAGGACCTCGGGGCCCTTGATCAGGATGCCGAGCTGCGCTCCGCGCCCGGTGCCGACGAGCAGCGCCGTCGGCGTGGCCAGGCCGAGCGCGCACGGGCAGGCGATGATCAGGACCGCGACGGTGGCGGTGAAGGCCAGTTGCGTCTCCCCGCCGGTGGCGAGCCACAGGCCGAGGGTCGCGCAGGCGATCAGCAGGACCGTCGGCACGAAGATCGAGCAGACCTTGTCCGCGAGCCGCTGCACCTGGGCCTTGCCGGCCTGGGCGTCGGCGACCATGCGCGCGATCTGGGCCAGGCGCGTGTCCGCGCCGACGCGGGTGGCTCGCACGACCAGGCGGCCGCCCGCGTTGACGGTCGCGCCGGTCACCGCATCGCCGGGCCCGACCTCGACCGGCACCGATTCGCCGGTCAGCAGGGACGCGTCGATCGCCGAGGTGCCGGCGACGACGACGCCGTCGGTGGCGACCTTTTCCCCCGGCCGCACGACGAACTCCTGCCCGACGGCCAGCAGCTGGATCGGCATCCGTTCCTCGACGCCGTCGCGCAGGACGGCCACGTCCTTGGCGCCGAGGTCCAGCAGCGCGCGCAGCGCCGCTCCGGAGGCGCGGCGGGCGCGCGCCTCGAGGTAGCGCCCGGTGAGCACGAACAGCGTGACCGCGCAGGCCACCTCGAAGTAGACCTCGTGGTTGCCCGGGTGCTCCTGCGGCAGCAGGTGGAAGTGCCCGGCCACGGCGTCCGGGGAGCCGGCGCCGGCCCAGATCAGCGCGTAGAGCGACCACAGGAACGCGGCGGTGACGCCGATGCTGACCAGGGTGTCCATCGCGGCGGTGCGGCGCAGCGCGCCGAGGAACGCCGCCCGGTGGAAGGGCCACGCCCCCCAGAGGATCACCGGCAGGGACGGGATCAGCGCCCACCACTGCCAGCGCTCAAACTGCAACTGGTGGAACATCGAGACCGCCACCACCGGGACGGTGAGCACCGCGCAGACGAGGACCCGCAGCCGCAGCGCGCCACCGTGGCCCTCCGCGGAGACGTCGAGCACCTCGGGGTCGGGCACGGTCGCCTTGCAGCCCGCGCCCTCGACGGCGGCGATGAGGTCGTCCGGGCCGACTGCCGGCACGTGGACCACGCGCGCGCGTCCCATCGCGAAGTTCACGCTGGCGCTCACGCCGGGCATGCGGTTCAGTGCCCGTTCGACACGGCCGGCGCACCCGGCGCAGTTCATGCCGGTGACGGCGAGGTCCATGGTCCGGACGCTGCCGTCGTCGTCCGCAGTGCGGTCCGACGCCTCCGTGCGAATTGCCATCTAGCTTCCGCCTCCAGCGCGAGTACCAGCCATCGTATACCCCTGGGGGGTTTCTGCAGTCGCCGTTGACTGGTGACGCCGAGCGGGAACGAGGGCCAGCACCGCGAGCGCCGCGAGGCTGAGCGCCCACAGGGTCTCTTCGGTCACCGCGCCGCTTTGGAAGGCCTTCGCGAAGAACTCGCCGGAACCGGAGTCCATTCCGAGGAACATGTACGCCATCGCCACGCACATCGCGGCCTCCGCGGCGGCGACGTCCCAGCGGCCGCTGCAGAACAGCTGCCGGGCCGGCACCGTGCCGGGCCCCACGTCGTAGGGCACGCCGGAACGCCGGCGGTTCGCGATCGTTTCGACGAGCCAGCCGTGCGTCCACGCGGCGGCCAGCACGAGGTAGGCGCCGACCAGCACGCGGCTCAGCGCCGGGATCTCGCCGGCGCCGCGGTGCACGTCGAACATGTAGGCCATCGCGGCACACTCGCCGGCCGCGAGGATCCACAGCGCGTTGACCCGGCGGCCACGCTGCCACTCGAGCCCGACGAAGCAGGCGATGGCCAGGCCAAGGGCCGTGTACGCCGCCACCCACCACTGCATCGGAACGGGCGGGGACGGCCACGGAGCAAACATGTAGACCATGCCCACGCCCATGGCCAGGTGGACGAGGTGGAACCGGCGCCCTTGGCCACGCGGCATCGAGAGGCAGTGCACCAGGTGCAGCGCGCACACGGCTGCGAGCAGGGGCACCCAGAACATCGCGCCCCAGACGGGCAGCAGGTTCAGGCCGGTGCCGCCGCCGTGGTGGTGGTCATGCACGAGCGGCCGCCTTCGGCCGGCGCAGCGCGCGTGCCAGTCGCTCGAGGACCAGGTAGATCAGGAACGAGATGCCGAGTGTCGGCATGACGTAGATCAGGCCCGCGAACAGCAGCAGCAACGGGACCGGGACGGTGCGCCACAGCGGCCCCGCCTTCGGTGGGAAGCCAAAACCGCTCGGCGGGCGGCGCAGCCACCACATGCGGTACCCGGCGACGACGAGCACGATCACACCGAGGGCAAGGATCGTCATGTACACCTGCGTCCACAGCCCGAACAGTTGGGCCTGGTGGAACGAGACGCCCATCGTCGACAGCTTGGAGAACACCGGCCGCTCGTCCCACTCGACCCGGTCGAGCACGGTTCCGTCGCGGCCGTCGACGGCGAGGTTCACCGGGCGGTTCGGGAACGTGGCGTCGGCCTTGTCGGCCTTCCAGCCCTTGTCGATCGTCTTCGGCGGCGTGAACTTCACCAGGCCCGTGACCCCGGCCGCGGCGGTGCCGGCGGCCACGGTGTCGATCTGGCCGGCGATGTCCGCCTGCGAGAACGGCGGCGCGCTCGGCGCGGCGGGGGCCGCACTGCCGCCGTGCTCGGCGTGCGGGTCGGCCGCGACGGGCGGCGGTGGCGCCTGCCCGGGCAGCAGCGTGGAGGCGAACGGAGCGGGCCGGCTGACGGAGGCCTCGAGGTCGTCGATGCGCGAGCCCGCGAACTTCGTCCAGGTCAGCCCCGTGACGATGAGCGCGATCAGCGGGATCACCAACCACAGACCGAGCGTCGTGTGGAAGGCCTGCGCTCGGCTCCAGCCCGGGGTCCGGAGCTTCGGCACGAGCGCGGCACCGAGTTTGCGTCGCATGACCGGCCAGCGCAGGTACAGCCCGGTGATCAGGGAGACGATCAGCCAGCTCGCGGCGAGCTCGGTCAGCGGAGCGACGTTCTCCCCGAGCCGAAAGCTGGAGTGCAGGGTGCGCAGCCACTGCGAGGGGCGCTCCTGCTCGTCGATCTCGCCGAGCACCTGCGCGCTGCCCGGGTCCACGTAGACGCTGACTGCGCCCGCGGCGTGGCCGAAACCGCCGGGCGACACCGCGCCGGGCGGGATCATGGCGACCGCGGTCGTCTCCTTGCCGTCGAAGACTCCGGGTGCGGCCGGGGTGACGGCCGTGACCTTCCACTCCGGTTTGGCGGCCTGCGCAGCCCGGACCTGCTCGCTCAGCGGGCGGGCGGGGCCCTCGGAGACGGCGGTGAGCGCGTCGGTGTGGATCGCCCGCTCGATCTGGGGGTTCCAGGCGAACAGGATTCCGCTGATCGACAGCGCCACGACGATCGGCGCGGCCAGGAAGCCGGACAGGAAGTGCAACCGGCGCAGCACCGGTTCCAGCACCGCCCGGCGCGTGGGCCGCGGCGGCTCCGCCTCGAATGAGGCGTCCGGGCGGGTTTGGACGTCGATCGCCATGAGGCAAGGGTCGCAGGCCGGGCGGTTTGGGTTCCCTACCCCTCGGGGGTTGGCCCGGACTTTGCCGTCCAGGGAAGGCGCACGACACCCAGGCGAGCGAACAGTTCGTCGCGCTCGTCGGCCCAGACCTTGGCCTCCTCGCCCGCCTCCCCGCCGACGAGCAGGTCGAGGGCCAGTGCCACGTCGTAGTCGCTCTCGGCGCGCCGCGCCGCCGCCAGCGCCCCGAGCAGCGCCTCGCGGGGTCGTTCGGCCAGGTGCGCACGGGCGCGCAGTGCCAGCGGCTCGACGTCCGCGCCGCGCGCCAACAGAGCCGCGAGCACCGGTTCGGCCCGCTCCGCGTCCCCGGCCAGCGCGTGGGCTTCGCCCAGATACGCCCTGGCGAGGGTCGCGTCCTCCATGCCGTGTGCGGACAGCTCGGCGAACGCGGCCTCGAGCAGGTCCACGCCCTCGGCATAACGACCGGCACGTGCCGCGGTCCGGCCGAGCAGCATGCGGGCGAACCCCGTGCCACCGCTGTTGTCCGCGGCCCGCCAGATGCGCAGCGCGTGACGCAACGCCTCCTCGGCCGCCGCCCAGTGGCCCTGGTCGGAGAGCACCTCGCCCAGGTTCGCGTTCGAGGTGGCGGCGACCTCCTCGTCGCCGAGGCGTTCGGCGAGTTCCCCGGTTTCCCGGTAGAGCCGCACCGCGTCGTCCCAGCGGCCCTCCCAGTAGGCGAACATGCCCATGTTGTTCAGCACGTGCGAGGCGTCTTCGAGTTCGCCGAGCCGCTCGTAGAGCTCCAGCGAGCGCGGCGAGTTCGCGGCCTCGGCACGCCGACCGAGGGTGAACATCGCCCAGTCCAGCAGGAAGCCCGCGTGGGCCGTCGCCCGCTGCGCGACGGGGTCGCCGGGGTTGGCCGCAGCCAGGGCGATCGCCTGTTCGCACAGGCGTGCGGCGTCCCTGCGCCGGCCCTGGTCCATGCGGTTGGCGGCCTCGGCGGCCAGCAGCCGCGCCCGCCAGGCCTCGGCGCGCTCGACGCCGTCCAGCACCCGCACGCCGCGCCGCGCCCAGCGGACGCCGGCCGCCGGGTGTCCGGCACGTTGCGCGAGGCGGGCCTGTCGGTGCAGCAGCCGGGCCTGGCCCCACGGGTCTGCTCCCACTGCTTGGCGGGCCTGGCGGTAGGCCCGGTCCGCAGCCGCACCCTCGGCCGCCAGGCGCAGCGCGTCGCCGAGGCCCTCCCAAACCTCGACGAGATCGGCCGCCGGCACCCCGATCTCCCGTGCCGAGTCCAGGGCGTCGCGGAACAGTCCGGCGGCGTCGGCAGGCGCGGAGCGCGCGAGGGCCCGGGCGGCAGCCTGCCGGGCCAGGGGGAAGGCGAGGTCGTGCCGGCCGGCACGGCGGTAGTGCTCGGCGAGCACGCCCCGGTCGACCGGCCCGCCGGCTCCCGCTTCGAGGGCCAGTGCGAACCGGGCGTGCAAACCACGGCGCACGGCCCACCGCACCCCCGCGTAGGCGGCCACGCGC
>JBQTKD010000096.1:0-7330 GCA_052386455.1 Sporichthyaceae bacterium | reverse complement strand
CCGAATGCCC
This sequence comes from Sporichthyaceae bacterium, assembly GCA_052386455.1. Taxonomy (GTDB): domain Bacteria; phylum Actinomycetota; class Actinomycetes; order Sporichthyales; family Sporichthyaceae; genus JBQTKD01. The sequence continues at coordinate 7,320 of JBQTKD010000096.1, read as the reverse complement.
TTGGCGCCGGCCTTGGTGGCCGACTGCAGCGCCTTGCGCATGGCACGACGGAACGCGACGCGGGAGGCGAGCTGCTCGGCGACGCCCTGGGCAACCAGCTGCGCGTCGATCTCGGGGTTCTTGACCTCGAGGATGTTCAGCTGGACCTGCTTGTCGGTCAGCTTCTCCAGACGGGTGCGGATGTTGTCCGCCTCCGCGCCGCGACGACCGATCACGATGCCCGGCCGAGCGGTGTGGATGTCGACGCGAACGCGGTCACGGGTGCGCTCGATCTCCACCTTGGAGATGCCGGCCCGCTCCATGCCCTTGGTGAGCATGCGACGGATCGCGACGTCCTCGGCGACGTAGTCGCCGTAGAGCTTGTCCGCGTACCAACGCGACTTGAATTCGCTCGTGATTCCGAGTCGGAACCCGTGCGGGTTGACCTTCTGTCCCACTAGCGGGCACTTCCCTTCGAGCTCACGACGATCGTCACGTGCGAGGTGCGCTTGCGGATCCGGTAGGCACGACCCTGCGCACGTGGCCGGAAGCGGCCCATGGTCGGGCCTTCGTCGACGAAGGCCTCGCTGACGTACAGCGTGCGCGGGTCCAGCGAGAAGTTGTTCTGCGCGTTGGCCACGGCGCTGGCGAGCACCTTGCCCACGGGCTCGGCGGCCGCCTGCGGCGCGAAGGCGAGAATCGCCTGCGCCTCGGCAACCGGGAGGCCGCGGACCATGTCGACGACCCGGCGGGTCTTCATCGGCGCGATACCCAGATACCGGACGCGCGCAACTGCGCTGTCCGGCCTGCCCGTCTCCGACTTCGGAGCCATCGCACGTCCCTGCTTTCTTCTCTTGGCCTTGCTTGTCTGGAGGTGCTACGTCACATGCTTGATGCGGATCCGCTAGCGGCGCTTGGCCTTGCGGTCTTCCTTCACGTGGCCGCGGAAGGTGCGCGTCGGCGCGAACTCGCCGAGCTTGTGGCCGACCATCGACTCGGTGACGAACACCGGGACGTGCTTGCGGCCGTCGTGCACGGCGATCGTGTGCCCGAGCATCTCCGGGACGATCATCGAACGACGAGACCAGGTCTTGATCACGTTCTTGGTGCCCTTGTCGTTCTGGACCTCGACCTTCTTGGCGAGGTGGCCGTCGACGAACGGGCCCTTCTTCAGACTGCGCGGCATTACTTCCGGCCCTTCCCGCTCTTACGACGGCGGACGATCATCGAGTCGCTCGGACGGTTCGGACGACGCGTCCGGCCCTCCGGCTGACCCCACGGGCTGACCGGGTGGCGACCACCGGAGGTCTTGCCCTCACCACCACCGTGCGGGTGGTCGACCGGGTTCATGACGACGCCACGGACGGTCGGGCGCTTGCCCTTCCACCGCATGCGGCCGGCCTTGCCCCAGTTGATGTTGGACTGCTCGGCGTTGCCGACCTCGCCGACCGTCGCGCGGCAGCGGATGTCGACGTTGCGGACCTCGCCCGACGGCATGCGCAGCTGCGCGAAGCGCCCTTCCTTGGCGAGCAACTGAACGCCTGCGCCGGCGGCACGGGCGATCTTGGCGCCGCCACCGGGGCGAAGCTCGATCGCGTGCACGACCGTACCGAGCGGGATGTTGCGCAGCGGCAGGTTGTTGCCGGGCTTGATGTCGGCACCGGGACCGGTCTCGACGGTGTCGCCCTGGGACAGCTTGTTCGGCGCGACGATGTAGCGCTTCTCGCCGTCTGCGTAGTGCAGCAGCGCGATGCGAGCGGTGCGGTTGGGGTCGTACTCGATGTGCGCGACCTTGGCCGGCACGCCGTCCTTGTCCGCACGACGGAAGTCGATGACCCGGTACGCACGCTTGTGACCGCCGCCCTGGTGCCGGGTGGTGATGCGCCCGGCGCTGTTGCGACCGCCCTTGCTGTGCAGCGGACGAACGAGCGACTTCTCCGGCTCCGAGCGAGTGATCTCGACGAAGTCCGCGACGCTCGAGCCACGACGGCCCGGCGTAGTCGGCTTGTACTTGCGGATACCCATTAGGAGACCGGCCCTCCGAAGATGTCGATGCGGTCGCCCTCTTTTACGGTGACGATCGCTCGACGCGTGCTGTTGCGCTGTCCGTAGCCGCCCTTGGTGCGCTTGCGCTTGCCCTGGCGGTTGATGGTGTTCACCCCGACGACCTTGACGCCAAAGACCTTCTCGACCGAGATCTTGATTTCGGTCTTGTTGGCGTCCGGGGCCACGAGGAACGTGTACTTGTTCTCGTCGAGAAGGCCGTAGCTCTTCTCGGAGATGACCGGCGCGAGCAGGATGTCGCGGTGGTCCTTGTAGCTGGAGTTCGGGCTGCTCACGCGGCACCGCCCTTCTTGCCGAGGCCGACGGCGCCGGTCGCAACGCCCGCGTGCTCGAGGAATGCACCGAGCGCGCCGAGGGTGAAGACGATGTCGTCGTTGACCAGCACGTCGTAGGTGTTCAGCTGGTCCGGGGCGATGACGTGCACGCCGGGAACGTTGCGCACGCTCTTCCAGCCGACAACGTCGTCACGGGCCACCACGACGAGGGCCTTGCCTGCCTCGCCCACGTGGTTCAGTGCGACGATCGCCGACCGGGTCGACGGGGTCTCGCCGTCCACCAGCCCGGCGAGCACGTGCACCTTGCCGCCACGGGCCCGGTCGGAGAGGGCACCGCGCAGGGCGGCGGCCTTCATCTTCTTCGGGGTCCGCTGCGAGTAGTCCCGCGGAGTCGGGCCGTGCACCACGCCACCACCGGTGAAGTGCGGTGCGCGGGTCGAGCCCTGGCGAGCGCGGCCGGTGCCCTTCTGGCGGTACGGCTTCTTGCCGCCACCGCTGACCTCGCCACGGTTCTTGACCTTGTGCGTGCCCTGGCGCGCCGCCGCCAGCTGGGCCACCACAACCTGGTGGATCAGCGGGATGTTGACGGTGACGTCGAAGATTTCCGCGGGAAGTTCCGCGGTCCCCGACTTCTTGCCGGCCGCGTCGATGACGTCAACGGCGGTCACTTGAGTTCACCCTTCTTCGGGGCGCCCTTGTTGGCGTTGCGGACGAGCACGAGGCCACCCTTGGGGCCGGGAATCGCACCCTTGATCAGGATCAGATTGGCGTCGGTGTCGACCGCGTGGATCGTGAGGTTCTGGGTGGTGGTGCGCACGTTGCCCATACGACCGGCCATCTTCATGCCCTTGAACACGCGAGACGGCGTGGCGCAGGCGCCGATGGAGCCGGGGCTGCGGTGCTTGCGCTGGGTACCGTGCGAAGAGCTGAGGCCCTTGAAGCCGTGCCGCTTCATGACACCGGCCGTGCCCTTGCCCTTGCTCGTACCGACGACGTCGATCAGCTGGCCGTCGGCGAACAGGTCCGCGACGGAGAGTTCCTGACCCACGGAGTAGGTCGAGGCGTCCGAGGTGCGGAGCTCGACCACGTGGCGGCGCGGGGTGACCCCGGCCTTGCGGAAGTGACCGGCGTCGGGCTTGTTGACACCGCGCGGGTCGACCTCGCCGAATCCGATCTGGACGGCCTCGTAGCCATCGCGGTCGTTGGTGCGGACCGCGGTGACCACGCAGGGGCCGGCCTTGACCACGGTGACCGGGACGACCCGGCCGCGGGCGTCGAAGACCTGGGTCATGCCCAGCTTCTCGCCCAGAAGGCCCTTGACGTTCATGACTGTGTACTCCCCTCGGCCTAGAGCTTGATCTCGATGTCGACGCCGGCCGGAAGGTCGAGCCGCATGAGCGAGTCCACCGTCTTGGGCGTCGGGTCGAGGATGTCGATGAGGCGCTTGTGCGTGCGCATCTCGAAGTGCTCGCGCGAGTCCTTGTACTTGTGCGGCGAGCGGATGACGCAGTACACGTTCTTCTCCGTCGGCAGCGGGACGGGGCCGGCCACCTGCGCACCGGTACGGGTCACCGTGTCGACGATCTTGCGCGCCGACGAGTCGATGACCTCGTGGTCGTACGCCTTGAGCCGGATGCGGATCTTCTGTCCCGCCATCGCTTCCTCGCCGTCCTTCGTTCAACTACGTCTGGGGGCCGTACACGGCTCCGGGGCGCAGGCTGCGCCCCGGAGCCGGTGGTGCAACTACTTGATGATCTTGACGACCTTGCCGGCGCCGACGGTGCGGCCGCCTTCGCGGATGGCGAAGGTCAGGCCCTCCTCCATGGCGATCGGCTGGATCAGGTTGACCTTCATCTCGGTGTTGTCGCCGGGCATGACCATCTCGGTGCCCTCGGGCAGTTCGACGACGCCGGTGACGTCCGTGGTGCGGAAGTAGAACTGAGGCCGGTAGTTCTGGAAGAACGGGGTGTGGCGGCCGCCCTCGTCCTTGCTCAGGATGTAGACCTGCGCGTCGAACTCGGTGTGCGGGGTGTTGGTGCCCGGCTTGATGAGCACCTGACCGCGCTCGACGTCTTCGCGCTTGATACCGCGCAGAAGCAGACCGACGTTCTCGCCGGCGCGACCCTCGTCGAGGAGCTTGCGGAACATCTCGACGCCGGTGACGGTCGTCTTCATGATCTCGTTCTTGATGCCGATGATGTGGATTTCCTCGTTCACCTTCACGATGCCGCGCTCGATGCGGCCGGTGACCACCGTGCCGCGGCCGGTGATGGTGAAGACGTCTTCGACCGGCATGAGGAACGGCTTGTCGGTGTCGCGCTCGGGCTGCGGGATCGACTCGTCGACCGCGGCCATGAGGTCGAGCACGCTCTGCGTCCACTTGGGGTCGCCCTCGAGCGCCTTGAGCGCCGAGACCGGGATCACGGGCAGGTTGTCGCCGTCGAACTCGTAGACGGAGAGCAGCTCGCGGACCTCGAGCTCGACGAGCTCCATGATCTCGGGGTCGTCGACCATGTCGGCCTTGTTCAGCGCCACCACGATCGCCGGCACGCCGACCTGACGGGCGAGGAGAACGTGCTCCTTGGTCTGCGGCATCGGGCCGTCGGTGGCGGCGACCACGAGGATCGCGCCGTCCATCTGCGCCGCACCGGTGATCATGTTCTTGATGTAGTCGGCGTGACCCGGGCAGTCGACGTGGGCGTAGTGCCGCGCCTCGGTCTGGTACTCGACGTGCGCGATGGAGATGGTGATACCGCGCTGCTTCTCTTCCGGAGCCTTGTCGATCTCGTCGAACGGGGTGTACGGGTTCACATCCGGCATCGCGTCGTGCAGCACCTTGGTGATGGCCGCCGTCAGCGTGGTCTTGCCGTGGTCGATGTGGCCGATCGTGCCGATGTTGACGTGCGGCTTGGTCCGCTCGAACTTGGCCTTCGCCACTGGATTCTCCTTCTGCGTTCTCGTACGTGTGTGTCCTGCTACGGATTCGGCTTGGCGCACTTCGCGAGCTTGCGAGCGAACAATGTCGCGCTCTACTCGCCGCGGGCCTTCTTCACGATCTCTTCCGCCACGTTGCGCGGAACCTCTGCATAGCTGTCGAACTGCATGGAGTAGTTCGCCCGGCCCTGGGTCTTGCTGCGCAGGTCCCCCACGTAGCCGAACATCTCGGAGAGCGGGACCAGGGCCCGCACGACGCGCATTCCGAACTGCTCCTCCATGGCCTGGATCTGGCCACGGCGGGAGTTCAGGTCGCCGATCACGTCGCCCATGTAGTCCTCGGGCGTGCGCACCTCGACGGCCATCATCGGCTCGAGCAGCACCGGGTCCGCCTTGCGCGCGGCCTCCTTGAAGGCCATCGAGCCGGCGATCTTGAACGCGAGCTCGGAGGAGTCGACGTCGTGCGCGGCACCGTCGAGCAGGGTCACCTTGACGTCGACCATCGGGTACCCGGCGAGGACGCCGAACTCCATGGCCTCCTGGCAGCCCGCGTCCACCGAGGGGATGTACTCGCGCGGGACGCGACCACCGGTGACCTTGTTCTCGAACTCGTACCCGCCGTCGCCGGCTCCGGTCGGCTCGATCGCGATCTGAACCTTCGCGTACTGGCCGGACCCACCGGTCTGCTTCTTGTGGGTGTAGTCGTAGCGCTCGACGGTCTTGCGAATCGTCTCGCGGTAGGCGACCTGCGGCTTGCCGACGTTCGCCTCGACCTTGAACTCGCGGCGCATGCGGTCGACCAGCACCTCGAGGTGCAGTTCGCCCATGCCGGCGATGATCGTCTGGCCGGTGTCCTCGTCGGTCCGGACCACGAAGGTCGGGTCCTCCTCGGCGAGGCTCTGGATGGCGACGCCGAGCTTCTCCTGGTCGCTCTTGGTCTTCGGCTCGATGGCGACCGAGATGACCGGAGCGGGGAAGTTCATCGACTCGAGCACCACGGGTGCATCGACGGCGCACAGGGTGTCGCCGGTGGTCGTGTTCTTCAGACCCTGGACCGCCACGATGTGGCCGGCCGTCACCTTGTCGATCTCTTCGCGCTTATTCGCGTGCATCTGGTAGATCTTGCCGATCCGCTCCTTGTGGCCCTTGGTGCTGTTCAGCACCTGGGTTCCGGCGGTGAGCGTGCCGGAGTACACGCGGATGTAGGTCAGCTTGCCCAGGTGCTGGTCGCGCATGATCTTGAACGCGAGGGTCGACACCGGAGCGTCGTCCTTGGGCTCGCGCTCGACGACATCCTCTTCCTTGTTGACCGCGTGGCCCTTGACCGCGCCGATGTCCAGCGGGGAGGGCAGGTAGCGAACGACCGCGTCGAGCATGGGCTGCACGCCCTTGTTCTTGAACGCGGTGCCGCACACGACGGGGTTGAGGTTGCCGGCGATCGTCGCGCGGCGGGTGCCGGCGATGATCTGCTCCACTGTGGGCTCGGTGCCCTCGAGGTAGAGCTCCATGATCGCGTCGTCGCCCTCGGCGAGGGTCTCGATGAGGCGGTCGCGCCATTCGCGGGCAGCCTCGAGGTGGGTGTCCGGGATGTCGACGGTCTCGTACATCTCGCCCTTGGCCGTCTCGTCCGACCACAGCAGGGCCTTCATCTCGATCAGGTCGACGACGCCCTTGAAGTCCGACTCCGCGCCGATCGGGATCTGCACGACGAGCGGGGTGGCGTTCAACCGCGAGATGAGCATGTCCACGCAGCGGTGGAACTCCGCGCCGACGCGGTCCAGCTTGTTGATGAAGCAGATGCGCGGGACGCCGTACCGGTCCGCCTGGCGCCAGACGGTCTCGGACTGCGGCTCCACGCCGGCGACGCCGTCGAAGACCGCGACCGCGCCGTCGAGCACGCGCAGCGAACGCTCCACCTCGACGGTGAAGTCGACGTGGCCGGGGGTGTCGATGATGTTGATGGTGTGGCCGTCCCACACGCAGGTGGTGGCGGCGGAGGTGATGGTGATCCCCCGCTCCTGCTCCTGCTCCATCCAGTCCATGACGGCAGCGCCCTCGTGGACCTCAC
>JBQTKD010000095.1:0-9796 GCA_052386455.1 Sporichthyaceae bacterium | reverse complement strand
GCGGTTGCCGTACTCGACGTCGGCGAAACTGGGCTGCAAAGGGTCCATGGCCCCATCTTTTCGCGGCCCGCCGGGCCCAGCCCGCAGACACCCGGGCGCCCGAGAAAATCAGTGCTTCCCTAAGGCCACCCTCGGCAGACTTGGCCGGGATCTTGCACGTCCGTTTCTCCCCCATGAGTCCCCATTCGCCACTCTTGTCACAGTGCGGGATCGACCGCGCACTGAGTGCAACCGGGGTGGGGCCTTCCATGTCACGTCGTACGAAGCGTCGCGCGGCCGCGCTGGTCGCCACCTCGTTGACGGTCGCCGCACTCGGCGCGTCGACGATGTCCACGGCCGTCGGCACCGAGGGCGCCCCGGCAGCACCCACTACCTGGTCGGCAAACGCCCAGTTCGATCCCGACAAGACGTGGTCGGCGAGAGGCCCCCGGGCCTCGAGCACGGGCGCAAAGGTGGCCGGCAAGCACTCCCTCGGCGGTCACGGCTGGGGCGGCAACCACCATTGGGATGTCGACGACGCCTGGAACGGCAAGGGCGATTCCGGCAAGGTCTACGGCAGCGATCTGGACGTGACGTACGACTACGACGGGTACGGCAAGGGCAAGCGCGGCAAGCACCGCCGCGATCTCGACGGCTATCGCGGCGATTGGTACAACGACGGCTACGGCGGAGTGAACCGCTGGGGCCTGTCCCGTTTCCAGCAGGGCTTCGTCGAGGGCGTCGTGCAGAACTCCGGCTACGGCTACGAGTTCATGACCCGGTACAACCTCACCCCGCCCGGCGGCGGGGCACCGTTCCCGTACTTTTCCGGCCCGCAGTACGGCGGTCCGGCCCTCGCCCAGCCCTACGGCGCTCCCGGCTTCGCCGGTGCGCCCGGACCCTACGGCGTTGCGCCCGGGGTGGGCGCACCCGGTTCGGCTCCCGCGCCTGGCGCCTTCGTCTGCACGGCGCCGGGCCAGGGCGGCTCCTATACCTGCGCGCCCGGTGCGCCCGGCCCGGCCGTCCAGGGCCAACCGGGCACGAACCCCGGAACCCTGCCGGGCACGAACCCCGGGACCAACCCCGGCGTGCGGCCGTTTACCCCGGCGCCCGGAACCGGCACCACGCCCGGCGTGAATCCCGGAGCCACGCGCGCACCCGGCACGGCCACGACGCCCGCCCGGGTACCGAACCCGGCGCCGACCGTGGCGCTCCCGACGAGCAGCGAGGGCGGCGGTCCGCCGATGGCGATGCTCGCGCTCGTGTTCTTCGGCAGTCTCGCCGCGGTGGGCGGCGGCTACGTGTTCATGCGCCGCCGCAACCAGCAGGTGGGGATGTAGCGAGACCGGTTCGACTCACTGGGGGGTGGGGGAATGCGCGGCTTCTTCGCCGCTGGGATTGCAACGGCGTGCGCCGCGGTGTTGCTGCTCGCCCTCACGCTGAGCGTCGTCGTGCTGCCGCGCCCGGTCCTGGCCGTCGCGCCGGTGAGCGCCGCAGTGCCGGCCGAGATTCGCTCGCTCATCAAGGCGCCGGGCGCGAAGTGCCCGGAGATCACCGCTCCCCTGCTGGCCGCGCAGCTCGACGCCGAGTCGAACTTCAACCCGCGCGTCGTGAGCCGGGTCGGGGCGATGGGGATCGCGCAGTTCATGCCCGGCACGTGGAAGTGGATGGGCCGCGACGCGAACGGCAACGGCCGCGCCAGCGCCTTCGAGCCCGCCGACGCGATCGACGCGCAGGCCCGGCACATGTGCGACCTGTACCGGCTGGCGAAGAAGTCCGAGATCCCCGGCGACCCGGTGAAGCTCGCCCTGGCCGGCTACAACGCCGGGTGGGGCGCGGTCACGAAGTACCGCGGAATCCCGCCCTACAGGGAAACTCAGGGCTACGTCCGCAAGATCCTGCGCAACGTCGAGCGCTTCACGCTCAAGGCCGAGTTCGGCACCGCACCGGTCGGCATCCCGGCCGACGTGTGGGCCGGCGCGCTGGCGCGGTCCAACCCGCGCAGTTCGGCGCAGGCGATCGAGTGGGCGCGCGCGCAGGTGGCGAACCCGTCGAAGAACTGGTTCAACCTCTGTCTGAACTTCGTCGCGCAGGCCTACGGCTGGCGCAACTCCGGCGTGCACTACGCCATCGACCACTTCGACGTCGGGCCGGACAACCAGCGCTTCGTCGAGGACCGCAATCCGCCGCCCGGTGCGCTGATGTTCTGGGACACCGGCCGCCGTCCCGGACACGTCGCGCTGTACCTCGGCGGCGGGCAGATCGCGAGCAACGACATCGTTCGTCTGGGGCGGATCGACGTCGTCGACGCCTCCGCCCCGGAGAGCCGGTGGGGGGCGCGCTACCTCGGCTGGACCGTGCCGTACTTCCCCAAGGGCAAGGGCTGAGCGACCTACCATGGGGCGGGTGGATTCCTCGGACGGCGAGTGGGTGGACGTCGCCGGACCCGACGACACTGTGCGGCGCCTCTGGCGGCCCGACGAGCAACCCGCCTCGCCGGACGGCACGTTCGGATCCTGGTACGTCGACTCCGGCGACGGCACCGACCGGTGGGAGTGGGTCTCGGCGTGGAGGTGGACCGAGGCGCCGCCGGTCGAGCAGACGGTTCCGTCGGAGCCTGCGCCGGCTCCCGTCGAGCCGCGGCTGCTGACCCGCCGCTTCGTTCTCGGCTGGAGCGCGGCGGCGCTGGCGACCGCGGCGCTGGTCGTCGCCGTGGACGCCGCGCGCGGCCCGGCGCCGGCCGGGATCCCGACGGCGGCCGAACTCGCGCAGGAGATCGGCGTCTCCTTCGACCGGTTCGCCTACACCGACGACGTGTTCGACGGGCGCAACGGCGGCCTGACGGTCACGTTCGTCAATTCGGGCAGGACCGCGCGGACGTTCTGGACGACGATCGAGGCGGACGGGGTCAGCGGGCCGATCGCGACGGAGACGCTCGCCGTGCAGAACCTTGGCCCCGGTGAATCGACGACGCAGACGGCGTTCGCCGCGAACCCGCAGATCGACGCGCTCGCCGCCGCGACATTCCGGGTGACCTACACGGACGGCAGGCCGCCTCCCCTGTAGGGCTGCCCAAAAACGACCCCGAACTCCGGCGCTTGATATCTTGGAGACTGACCAGCTTGATATCGGAGGCCCGATGGCCCGCACGGTGATCGACATCGACGACGACGCGCTCGCCGAAGCGATGCGCGAACTGGGGACGACTACCAAGGTCGAGACGGTCAACCGCGCCCTGCGCCTGGTTGCCGGCGCCTCGTCTCGAGCCGCTGCGCAGCAGCGCATCGGCGAGGTCCTGGCCGGCACCGATCTCGACGATCCGGACGTGATGGCCGGCGCCTGGGCGTGATCGTCTACCTGGCCGACAAGTCTGCCCATGCACTGCAACTGCGCCACCCGCACGTCGGCGAGGGCTTCGTGAATCTGGCGCGCCAGGGACGGCTGGGCTACTGCGAGATCGTGACGCTGGAGATTCTCTACAGCGCCCGCAACGTCGAGGACCGCACGCAGTTGCTCGCAGACATGCACGCCACCCGGTGGTTCGACGTCACCAACGCGACCTTGACTCGGGCCCTGGAAGTCCAGGAGGACCTGACCCGCATCGGGGCGCATCGCCTGCCGATCCCGGACCTGATCGTGGCCGCGTGCGCCGAGCAGTACGGCGCAACCGTCCTGCACCACGACCGTCAGTTCGCCACGATCGCCCGCGTCACCGGCCAGCCTGTCCTCGACGCGTTCGAGCTCTGGCCGCCGCCCCTGTAGTACGCCGGCGGGGTATGGCCACCGAGTTGGCCAGACACCCACTCGAATGTAAGGTAAGCCTTGCTTTGGCAAGGCCAGCCTTGCCTGGGTCGCGTGACGCCCCCGCGAGACCGAGCACGCCGGACGCGACAGAGACCGCACCGCGGTCGTCCGACGCTTCCCAGTTCCCACCGTTATTCGGGAGAGCGCATGCTCATCAAGAAGTTGAGGTCGCGGGGCCTCACCGGCCTGCGAAAGAAGAAGGACGGGGGCTTCACCCTCGTCGAGCTCCTCGTCGTCATCACCATCCTCGGCATCCTCGCCGCGGTCGTCATCGCCGCCGTCTCCGGCATCGGAGACAAGGGCGAACAGAGCGCCCGCAAGACCGACGCCACGATCCAAGCCACCTCCATGGAGGCCTACTGCGCCAAGAACAACACCTTCGAAGACCCGCTGATCCTGCAGCGGGACGGTTTCCTCTCGAGCCAGTCCGGCTACACCGACGTGGCGGTCGACAAGACCCAGGGCAACTGCGACGGCCGCAGCTTCGAGGTGTTCGTTCCGAAGACGACCGACTACCCCGTCACCGTCACCGGCTGCGGCGGATACCGGACGACGTTCGCGAACAAGCCTGCCCGCCCCCTGGTCATCGGCGCCGATCTGCACGAGATGTTCGTAGCGCTCGGCATCGACGACAGCGCCAAGGTCGCTGGCCCGGTGTCTAACTTCAAGGTTCCGCAGGACGACCGAGCGCGGGTCGCCGCCAACCTCGCGCGCAACGCCGCCAATCCGGCCTTCGCGTACGCGGCCACCAACCCGGCGAACTACTACCTGACCTCGGCGTCGATCCTGGCCCAGACACCGCAGGTCGACTTCGTGGCCGCGAGCTCGATCCGCCAGTTCACCAAGACCGGACAGGCGATCCCCAGCCCCACGTTCGTTTCCGGCTTCAACGAGCAGGAGCTGATCGATCTCGCCCCGGACGACGTCAACTCCTCGCTCGCCGGCAACCAGCCGCTGACCACCTACAACGGCTTCTCCTGGGGCGGTTGCACCAGCGACGCGAACGCCGACGGAGTCGGCCAGCAGCGCAGCTCGCTCGAAGGAGTGTTCGCCGATCTCCGGAACCTGGGCGTCATCTTCGACGTCCAGGAGACGGCGGCCGCGGTAATCTCCGATCTGCGCACGAAGCTGGCGGCCAGCCTGAACAAGGCCGGCGCAGGCAAGGGGATGTTCGTCTCGTTCTCCTCCTTCGCCGGCGCGCCCGGGACGACCCATACCTTCGGCGGAAACCACAACGCCACCGGTGTCATCAACCTGGCGGGCGGCGTCAACCCGTCCGCCGACCAGTTCGTCTTCGCGGGCCGTACCAGCTCCAGCCCGCTGGACACGTTGGTGGCGGCTCGCCCCCAGGTCATCGTGATCACCGGGACGCAGGACGCCACGACCGGCAAGATCGACTGCAACGCCGCCTACGCCTCGTGGAAGAACAACACGGTCGCGGCGGTCTCGCAGATTCCCGCGGTCGTCAACAACCGGGTGGTGTGCACGGAGGAGGGCGCCTTCTACGGGGCGTCCATCAGTTCCTTCCACCTGGTGGACCAGATCGCCACCGAGCTCGCGCAGGGCCCGGAGTTCGTTCGGCCGTTCGACCCGACGGCCACGCCGGCGCAGACCCTGCCGCTGGCGGATCCGGTGTACGCGCCGTAGTTCGGCCCGGCACCGCCTGGATGCGCGATGCCAGGTCCACGCGATGCGTGGACCTGGCATCGCGCGCGGACCCGCCCGCGTGGCCCGTGACGGCCGCTCGACACCCTCGGAGGCCGGCAGTGACCGGTGCCCGCCGACTGCCCGCCGGCCTCGCCGTGCTGCTGGCACTGCTGGCGTTGTGGGCCTTCGCCACGATGACCCTGTGCCTGGGCCAGCAGACCTTCTCGGCGTGGGACGCCTATGCGGTCATCGCCCGCCGCGGCCTGCGTCTCCCCGTGGAGGAACCCACCACGGACAGGCTTCTCGGCCCGTTCGTCTGGGGCCAACGCTTTCCGAGGGTCGTGTTGGCTTCGCTGGCGGGCGCGGGGCTCGCCCTGGCGGGGGTGGCGGCTCAGGCTCTGGTCCGCAACCCGTTGGCCGATCCGTTCGTGCTCGGAGTTTCCAGCGGGGCTTCGCTCGGCGCCGTCGTCGCGATGGCCTGGGGAATCGGCCTGGGTGGCGTGGTGGGTCAAGCGAGCGCCGCGGTCCTCGGCGCCCTCCTCGCGCTGCTCGTGGTGATGGCGGTGGCCTCCCACGGCGGCCAGACTTCCTCGCTTCGCTTGGTTCTGGCCGGAATCGCCGTCGCCTATGCGCTGACCGGGTTGATCGGCTATCTGATCGTCGCCCGCCTCGGAGGCGGCGCCGAAGCCGTCACCTACGTGCTGGGCGGGGACCTCGGCAACGCACGCCTGCACGGGCAGTGGCTTCCCGCGGCCGTTCTCCTCGCCGGAGCCTGCCTGCTGTTCCTCGACGCGAGGGGACTGAACGCACTGCTCCTCGGAGACGAAACCGCCGCGAGTCTGGGCGTCGATCCGGCGCGGCTACGGCTGCGGCTCGTCCTGGTGGTGGCCGGCCTGACCGGTGTGATGGTCTCTCAGGTCGGAGTGATCGGCTTCGTGGGCCTGGTGGTCCCGCACATCGCCCGCCACCTAGTGGGCACCGATCATCGGCGAGTGCTGCCGGTGGCGGCGGCCCTGGGCGCGGCCTATCTGGTGGGCTGCGACTACCTGGCGCACACGGCGGCTTCGCCGAGCCTGCTGCCGGTCGGCGTCGTCGCCGGCGCCCTGGGAGCGCCGCTGTTCCTGTGGCTGCTCCTGCTGGGCCAACGCGCAAGGCGGATCTGAGGTGGGGACCGCGCCGCCGCGGGTGCGCCCCTGGCTGGCGACGCTGGGATTCCTCGCGCTTCTCGCCGCCTTCGCCGTTGTGTCGATGGCCTCGGGCACCGTGGAGGTCTCCGTCCCCGAGGTCCTGGCCGTCGTCGGACACCGCGGACTGCACCTGCCGATCGCCGAACCGGAGGATCCGGTCGTGTGGTCGATCGTGTGGCAGCTCAGGTTTCCCAGGGTCGCCTTGGCCGCGCTGGTGGGCGCCGGACTGGCCCTGGCCGGGGTCGCCTCTCAGGCGTTGGTGCGCAACGTCCTGGCCGATCCGTTCGTGCTCGGGGTCTCCAGCGGTGCGACCCTGGCGACGGTTGCGGCCGCCGCGTGGGGATTCGCCCTGCCGGGAGTCCTCGGAGAGGGCGTCGTGGCGGTCGCGGGCGCGATCGGCACGCTGGCGCTGGTGCTGGCGTTCGCGGCGCGCAATCGCGGCGCCTCGGCGCTGCGCCTGGTGCTCGCGGGCATCGCCCTGGGCCACCTGTTCGCCAGTCTCACCACCTACGTGGTCGTCCGCGAACTGCGCGGCGGAGCGGGTGGAGTTCAGGCCCTGCTGTCCGGCAACCTCAACGGCGCGAAGTTGGTCGAGCTGTGGCTTCCGGCGATCCTGGTCGCCCTCGCCGGAGCGCTGCTGGCGTGCGACGCGCGCAGGCTCGACGCGCTGCTGGTCGGGGAGGAGACCGCCGCCTCGCTCGGCGTCCACACCGGGCGCCTGCGCCTGCGGTTGGTGCTGATCACGGGCACGCTCGTCGGGGTGTTGGTGGCGCAGGCGGGAACGATCGGCTTCGTCGGGCTGGTGGTCCCGCACATGGCGCGGGCGCTGGTCGGCACCGATCACCGGCGGTTGGTGCCGGTCGCCGCGGCCGGGGGGGCCGCGTTCCTGGTGGTCTGCGACTACCTCGCCGCCACCGTGGCCCTGCCGCAGACCCTGCCCGTCGGCTTCGTGGCGGGCGCCATCGGAGGCCCGATGTTTCTCGCGATGATCCGCCGCGGCCGGGTCGGCCGCCGCGCCTAGGGCGCCGCCGGACCGCGCGCCGGATGGCCTACTGCGGACCGGTCGGCACGCTGACGATGCCCGCCACGCCGAAGGTGGCCGCCGCCATCGCGGCGAACCGGTCTGCGGCGAGGGTGCCGAACATGTTCTTGACGACCGACTGCCCCGGTTCGAGGTTGTCCACGCGGGTCAGGTCCTCCACCGCCGCACCCTGGCCGTCGACGGCTCTGACCCTGACGTCGAAGCTGCGGGACTCGACGCCGTTGTTGACGAACTGCACCTGCACCAGCCCCCGCTGGCCACCGGTGCCGTCGTCGACGACTTGGAACTGGTCAAACGCTACGGCGATCTCCCCGGCGATCTGCTCGTTCGAGGTTTGGCCGGGGCCCAGCGTCGTCGGCAGCGATCCGGACGCCGCACCGCCACCCCCGAGTCCGATCACAACGGCGGCACCGGCGAGCACGGCCACTGCCACCAGCGCCCCGACGACTGCGGTCTTCTTCGGCCGGGGCAGGCTTCCTCGCGCACGGGCGTCCCCAGCGGGCGCCGCAAGGGTCGCCGCACCGGGCGCGGCGAGCACCGCCGACGCACCGCCCACGGTCCTCGGCGCGATGGTGGCCGCGCGGGCAACGGCGCCAGAGGCGGCACCGATCCACTCCCACCGGTCCGGCTGTCCGTCGCCGGTCACCACGTGCCAGCAGCCGGGCGATCCGTCCGGCGACGGCGGCTGCTCGTCCGGGCGCCAATCGCGCCGGGTGGTTCCGTCGGGTCGGGGAACCTCGACCCACGCGCCGCCTGCACTGTTCATCGCTGCACCTTCTCTGCGAATCGGCCGACGCGACAGCCTATCGCGAAATAAGGCAAGGCTAACCTTGTGCTGTGCCTGCGTGGTTCCGCCGCTGCCGCTTTCGTCCTGCGGGACTCCGTTGCCCGTCACGGAAAGCACTCCGGGTGATCAGACCTTCCGGCTGGCCATCCCTTGGCGCAGCAGCCATAGGAACACCGGGGCACCAACGCCGCTGGCGACCAATCCGATGGGCAGAACGTAAGGGGTAGCGATCTGGTACGCAAGGAAGTCGCACAGCACAAGGTAGGCTGCGCCCAGGAACATCGCGACTGGAACCACCCGTCGATGGTCGCTGCCGACGAGCAGGCGGGTCATGTGCGGGATGACGAGCCCGACGAACCCGATGATCCCGGTCTGCGCGACCATGACCCCGGCAAGCAGTGCGGTCGCAAGGATGAGGCGCAGGCGCAGGAAACCCACGTTGACGCCCAGGCTCGCCGCCGTCTCGTCGCCGACCAAGACGGCGTTGAGCCTGTGGGCGTCGGCGAGCAGGACGACGAAACCCACCAGGAGTGCGGCGGCGGGCAGCCACAGACTGCCGAGCTTGGCGGAACTGAGGTTTCCCACCAGGAACTGGTTGATCGTCGACGCCTGAGCGTTGATCTTGACGACCACGATCCAGCCGGTCACCCCGGCGAGCATGTGACCGATCGCAACTCCCGCGAGCACAAGGCGCAGCGACGACGCTCCACCGGAGGCCCGCCCGAACGCGAGAACCAACAGCAACGCGAACAGCGCCCCGAGCACGGCTGCGCCACCGGAGTACAGCACGGTTCCGAAGCCGATCCCGAGCGCGGCGGCACTGACGGTCCCGAGCGTGGCGCCGCTGGACACCCCGAGAACGAACGGCTCAGCGAGAGCGTTGCGGACCAGGGCCTGAGCGGCGACCCCGGACAGAGCGAGGCCGGCGCCAGCGAGCGCGGCGAGCAGGATCTTGGGAACGCCGGTCCGCCACACGATGAACTCGTGGAACGGTTCGACGGTCGCGCCCACCGGCAGGTCGAGGCCGTGCTTGGCGAGGATGAGGAGGACTTCGCCGGGCGGCACGGGAGCGGGTCCTCGGCTGAACCCGAGCGCGGTGCATCCGAGCATCACCGTGATCGCCGCCGCGATCAGTAGCGACGGCCTGATCCGCGGCCCATTGCCCGGTTGCCTGCGCGACCCGGCCGTCGACGGTTCGAGCGATACTGCGACGCCGACTGCCATGGGCCGCCCTTCGTCGCGAGGAGGTGAACGCGTCCGTGGCGGCCCCCCCCCCGGGTCCCGCCCGGGCGCTAGGGGGAAGTGAGGCGCAGGCGGGCAGCTTGGTGGGCGGGCCGCGGCGCCGGCGAC
>JBQTKD010000094.1:0-8170 GCA_052386455.1 Sporichthyaceae bacterium | reverse complement strand
ACTCGAGCCAGGCGAGGATCCGATCCCCCGGCGGTCGGCGGTCAACCTCGATTCGGTCGAAAGCGTCTCGCTCGGCGTGCTGGTAGAACGGATCGGCCGACTGTCGGATCTGCGAATGCGTCAGATCTGTACGGCGCTTGCCGTAGCGGTCGATTGCTCCTAGCCACTTTCGGCGGCGGCCTTGATGGCGGCCAGCGTCGCGGGGATGCCTTCGAGCATCGTGACGCGACGTTCGGCGAACTTGGCCTCCCACTCGTCGGGCCAGCGTTCCCGGTACCCGGCGACGCCGCCGTCGAGGAACTCCCACGACTCGGTGAGCTCGGTGCCGCCCTCGACCGGCGCGAGCGCGAAGCCCCAGCGGACCCAGTTGCCGAGCACGTTGTAGGCGAACTCGCGATTCGGTTCGGCGGCGACGACGAGCGAGCGGGTCTCCCACACGCGGCCGTCCAGTTCGTTGCGGCCGGTGAACCAGGCGCCGACCCGGGGACCGTCGCCGGAGTCCCACCAGCAGCCTCGGCAGACCGGGCTCCATTCGCCCATGCGCGTCACGTCGGACACCATGGCGTAGAGCGCCTCGGGCGCGGTGGCGACGATGATCGATTCGGAGTGGGTGCGGTCCATGGCTCGGATCCTGCCACCCGAGGATCGGGCTGCGACGACGGTCGGGATCGACCTGGCGGCGAGCGCGAAGAACACCGCGCTCTCGACGATCACGTGGGACGGTGCGGGGGCGCGGGTGGACCGCGTCGTGGTCGGCGTCGACGACCGGACCGCGATCGAGGCGATGAACTCCCCCGCCACCGTCGGGATCGACTGCCCCTTCGGGTGGCCGCGGAAGTTCGTCGAGTTGATGGCATCGCACGCGGCAGGCTCGACGGCGCCGATGCCGATGCCCGAGGGCTACAAGCGCGAGTACGTCCTCCGGGAGACGGATCGCTGGATCCATCGGGAGTACGGCGTGACGCCGCTGTCCGTTGCCGCGGACCTCATCGCCCACGCCGCGATCCGACTGGCGGGACTGTTCACGCACCTCGACGTCGAGGTGGCACGCGACGGCAGCGGCCGGATCGCCGAGGTGTATCCGGCGTTGGCGATGCGAGTGTGGGGGCTGTCGTTCGGCGGCCGGAAGAGCAGCCTCGGCGCCGTCGACACGGCCGTCGATCACCTGCTGGCGGCTGCGCCGTGGCTCGATCTCGGAGCGCACGAACCGGCCGTTCGCGTCTCGGACCACGCCTTCGACGCCGTGCTCTGCGCCCTCGTCGCGCGCGCGGTGTCGCTGGGGCTCACCGCCCCGCCGAGCGACCGCAACGCTGCGCGGTCGGAAGGCTGGATCCACGTACCGATATGCAGCCTCCGCGACCTCGGCGGGGCGTCGTAGCGTCGGCCAGGAAGCAGCGAAGCGCCTCCAGCGGCTCGAACCGGCGGGATCCGCGCCTCCTTCGTCGCCTTCCTGCTCTACAGCCGCCGGCTCAGCAGCCGACGATGGCCTCGGCGGCGGCGCGCTGGACGTCGGCCTGGTGGCGGGCGATCTCCTCGTTGTTGAAGCCGTTGGTCTGCGGGGCCTGCGCGGCGGCCCAGGCGGCGACCTGGTCGGCGCAGGTGCCGTAGCTGCTCTCGGCCCGGCCGGTACCGGAGAGGAAGGCGACCACGAGCACCGCCAAGCCCGCCGCGGCGAGGGCGAGGTAGACGGGCGAAGGCCCAGTCTCGACAGCGCGGGCGCTTCCGCTCGTGCGCGTTTCGATCATGGCCAGCCTCCAGGATGCGTGTGGACGTACCGCTGTAGGAGGTGTCGGGGGCAGATCGGCGGGCCTTGAGGATTCAGTGCGGATTGCCGGCTTCGCGGATGAGGTCCACGGCCGCACGCCAGAGCGGGGGCAGGAACGGCGCGAACTCCTGGCCGCCGATCACGCTGCCGTCGCCGGTCAGCGGTGGCCACGCGTGGGGCAGCACGTCGTGGTCCGAGGCGTCGGCCGTGGCGAGGAAGACGGGCGAGTCGAAGGCCGGGGATTCGACGTCGACGCGGAGCACGCCGCGTTCGTCCACCCGCGTCGAGAGGCGGATCGGGTCTTCGTAGGTGGGCAACGCCACGGTGTGTTCGTGCTCGGCCCGGAGCAGGACCAACGCGGTGGCGATGTCCGTACCGGCCGCCCGGAGCGGCGCGAGAACGTCGACGGCGGCCCGGCGCGGGTCGTCCGCGTTCATCAACCGGGCTCTCCCGCGATCGACGATCCGCCAGCCCGTCGGGCCCTCGCAGGCCCAGGCGGTCTTCACGATCTGTGGACGGCGGAACCGCCGCGGAGTGGGCTCCAACCGCACCTGCAGCGAGCGGTCCCGGGCGGCGTCGAGCAGCCCGACGGTCACGATCGGTGGCAGCTCGCCTTGGTCGCGCAGGGCGTAGATCCGGAATCGCCCCCAGGCCGGCGCCCGCGCCGCTCCGAAGTTGTCGATCAGCCGGTCGTCCACGCGCTCCCCCGTCGTTCCGCACAAGCATGCAGGAACCGAGGGCGCTCTAGTCCGCCGGCCGGCAGCAGAAGCGGAAGGCCGTGAGCGGGATGGCGCCGGTTTCGTTCGTGATCGCCCAGACCTCGAACTCCTCGCGCAGGATGCGCAGCAGAGTCAGGACCTGACCCTCGTTCAGATGGATGCCCTCGGCCTCGTCGTCGTAGGGCACGACGCAGACGTACTTCCTCGACATCCCCCGCAACCCTCCCCAGGCGCGATCTCCCCCGCCTTCATCAAAGCGCACCGGCCCCGGCCCCCGCAGGCGATCTGCCGCATCCGTCCGGATCTGTCCCCTCAGGCGCGAAATCCAGTCGCAACGCTGATACCACCGAGATACCATCGACGCATGGCGATGACCTTGCGGCTCACGGAGGAGCAGGAGGCGGCACTGACCGCCCTGGCCGAGTTCGACGGTGTCTCGAAGACCGAAGCGGTCGTTCGGGCGATCGAGGAACGGCTCGCTCGCCTGTCCCACCAGGAGGACGTCCTGCGGTACGGCCGGGAGGAGGCCGTTCACTACGCGGACCTGCTCGACCGGCTGGGGCAGTGATCCGCTACCTCACCACCGAAGATCTGATCGCGCTCATCCCACTGACCGGAGCGCCCACGAAGATCCGCGACGTCGGGTTGCTCGAGGCGGCTGCGGCTCGACCGCAGGCCAGCGTCTTCGGCGAGGACGCCTACCCCGACCTGCACACCAAGGCCGCCGCGCTGCTGGAGTCACTGGTGCGCAATCACCCCCTGGTGGACGGCAACAAGCGCATCGGCTGGTTGGCGACGGCCACGTTCTACCGGCTGAACGGCCACCGCCTTCGCGTCGCCGACGATCCCGCGTACGACCTGGTCATCGCGATCGCCGAGGGGCGAATGGACGTCGCCGGTATCGCGGCGGCCCTGCAGGGGTGGGTCCAACCGGTCGCCTGACCTTTTGTCGGACCGGCCTGGCAGGGTGGCGGGCGGGAGACACGGGGAGGTCGGCATGGCGGAATCGGCCGGCGAGCAGGCGCTCGCGGCGGTGTTGGAGAAGTTGGCGGGGCTCGAGGCGAAGCCGCGGGCGGATCAGGTCCAGGCGGTCGACGCGCTGGTCGAGGGCCGGCGGGTGTTGCTGGTGCAGGCCACCGGGTGGGGCAAGTCCGCGGCGTACTGGGCCGCGGCCAAGGCGCTGCGCGACGCCGGGCGCGGGCCCGCGCTGGTGATCTCGCCGCTGCTCGCGTTGATGCGGGACCAGGTGTCCGCGGCGCAGCGGGCGGGGCTGTGCGCGGCCACGGTGAACTCGGCGAACGTCGAGGACTGGCAGGAGGTCTTCGACGCGCTGGCGGCCGACGCACTCGACGTCCTGTTGGTGTCTCCGGAGCGGCTGGCCAACCCGAAGTTCGCCGACCGCGCGCTGCCGCTGCTGGCCCGTGCCGGGCTGCTCGTCGTGGACGAGGCGCACTGCATCTCCGACTGGGGCTTCGACTTCCGCCCGGACTACCAGCGCCTCACGCGCCTGCTCGGGCAGATGACCGCGGGCGCGCCGGTGCTGGCCACCACCGCCACCGCGAACGCCCGGGTCACGGCGGACGTCGCGGCGCAGTTGGGCCCGGACACCGTCGTGCTCCGCGGGCCGCTGGCGCGGGCGACGCTGCGCCTGTCCGTCGTCCCCGGCCTGGACGGCATCGGCCGCTTCGCCTGGGTCGCCGAGGCGCTGCGCTCGCTACCGGGTTCGGGCATCGTCTACGCGCTGACGGTGGATCAGGCGACATCTCTGGCTGAGTTTCTGCGCGGTCAGGGCCACGAGGTGGCCGCGTACACCGGGCAGACCGAGCCGGAGGAGCGCGCCCGGATCGAGGCGGCGCTGCGGGCGAACGAGGTCAAGGCGGTCGTGGCCACGTCCGCGCTGGGCATGGGGTACGACAAGCCCGATCTCGGGTTCTGTGTCCACGTCGGGTCGCCGGACTCCCCCGTCGCCTACTACCAACAGGTCGGCCGGGCCGGCCGGGCGCTGCCGCCGGAGCTGGCCGCGCAGGGCGCCGTCGGCGTGCTGCTGCCGGCGGCCGAGTCGGACGCGCGAATCTGGGAGTACTTCGCCACCGCGACGATCCCGGACCCGGAGGCAGCCCGGAAAGTCCTTGCCCTCTTGGGAGAGACGCCCCTCAGCGTCCCCGCCATCGAGGCCGAAACCGGCCTGCGCCGGGGGCGTCTCGAGGCGCTGCTCAAGACGCTGCACGTGGACGGCGCCACCGAGCGCGTCGGCGGCGGCTGGCGCGGGACCGGCGCGGAGTGGCACTACGACGCGGAGAAGTACGGCCGGATCGTCGCCGCCCGCCGCGCCGAGGCGGATCTGATGCGCACCTACGCCGCCGGAACGCGGTGCCTGATGGAGGTGCTGACCGAGGCCCTCGACGACCCGGCCGCCGGACGGTGCGGCCGGTGTTCGGTGTGCACCGGCGAACTGCCCGGCCCGGGCGCGCAGCCCGCCGCGGCCGCGCGTGCCGCCGCCACCGCCCACCTGCGCGGCCGCTCGCACGTGCTCGAGCCGCGCAAGCTGTGGCCCACCGGCGCCGGGCGCAAGGGCCGCCTGTCCGGGATCGCACCCGGCCGGGCGTTGGCCTTCGCCGACGACCCCGCCTGGGCCGAGGTCGTCGCGGAGATCGCCGGGCCCGACGCCGAACCTTCCGACGACCTGCGCTCCGGTCTCGTCGACGTTCTCAAGGCCTGGGCCAAGGAGTGGGGCGAGCGCCCGGTCGCGGTCGTGCCCGTGCCGAGCCGTACACATCCGCGGCGGGTCGCGGGCATGGCCGCGCACGTCGCGGCCGTCGGACGCCTGCCCGTGCTCGACGTGCTGGAGGCCGCCGGTCCCCCGCCGCCGGCGGACGTCGCATCCGCGGGCCGGGTCGCCGCCCTGCTCGCCGGGCTGCGGATCGCCGCGGACGCTCCGGCGCTACCGGACGGTCCGCTGCTGCTGGTCGACGACGTGTCCCGCACCGGCTGGACGGCCACGGTGGCCGCCGCCCTGCTGCGCGACGCCGGCTCCGGGCCCGTGCTGCCGCTGGTGGCGCACCGACGGCCCTGACGCTGCGTCAGCCCGAGCGCCAGGCCCGTTCGAAGGGCAGCCGCCACGCGTGCGGCGTCACGAGCTGGTGGATGGCGTTCGGGCCCCACGAGCCCGGCGCGTAGGGCCGGACCGGCGGCGGGGCGACGAGCAGTGGGCCGGACAGCTCCCACAGCCGTTCGATGCCGTCCGCCGTGGTGAACAGCGTCCGGTCGCCGTGGATCGCGTCGAGGATGAGGCGCTCGTAGGCCTCGAGGACGTCGTCGAAGTGTCCGCTCTCGTCGAGCGCGAACTGCATCGCGAGCTTCTGCAGCCGCATGCCCGGGCCGGGCCGCTTGCCGTAGAAGGACAGCGACAGCTTGGACTGCTCCGCGAGGTCGAAGGTCAGGTGGTCCGGGCCGTGCGCCCCGATCCCCGAGCCCGGCGGGAACATGCTCTTCGGCGGCTCGCGGAACGCGATGGAGATGATGCGGGCGCCCTGGGCCATCCGCTTCCCGGTCCGCAGATAGAACGGCACCCCGGCCCAGCGCCAGTTGTCAATGCCGACCCGCAGCGCGATGAACGTCTCGGTCTCGGAGTCGTGGTCCACGCCGGGCTCGTCGCGGTAGCCGATGTACTGGCCGCGGACGACGTCGGAGCCCGAGACCGGACGCATCGACCGGAAGACCTTGTTCTTCTCCTCGGTGATCGCCTCCGGCGTCAACTGCGCCGGAGCCTCCATGGCCATGAACGCGAGCACCTGGAACAGATGCGTGACGACCATGTCCCGGTACGCGCCGACGCCCTCGTAGAAGCCGGCGCGGGCCTCGCATCCGAGCATCTCCGGGACGTCGATTTGCACGTGGTCGATGTGGTTGCGGTTCCAGATCGGCTCGAACAGGCCGTTGGCGAAACGGAACGCGAGGATGTTCTGCGCCGCCTCCTTGCCGAGGAAGTGGTCGATCCGAAAGATCTGCTCCTCGGCGAAGGTCTCGTGCAGAACCGCGTTGAGCTGCTTCGCCGTGGCCAGGTCCACGCCGAACGGCTTCTCCAGGATGATCCGCGCCCGCTCGACGAGCTTGGCCTCGCCCAGCGCGCGGACGACGCCCTTCGCCGCCGACGGCGGGATCGACAGGTAGTGCAGGCGTTGGCATTCCCCGCCGAGGGCGTCCTCCGCGGCGCCGACCGCGGCTCCGAGTCCCTCGGGTCCCACCGACATCGGCGTGTAGCTGAGCCGCTCTGCGAACTCGTCCCACGCGGGGCCGGCGCAGTCCTTGCCGAACTCCTTGCACGCGATCCGGGCGAACTCGCGGAAGCCGTCGTCGTCCATTTCGTCGAGCGAGCTGCAGATGATGCGGCAGGCGCCGAGCAGCCCGGTGTTGCAGAGCCGGTAGAGCCCGGGCAGCAGCTTGCGCCGCGCCAGGTCCCCCGTGGCGCCGAAGAGGACGATGACCTGCGGCCGCGCAGTGCCGGTGGACTCGGACGACGACCAGGCCATGGCGGGCTACCTCCGACGCCGGGCGGGTCCCGGCGGGCGCGAACGTATCCGCGTCAGATTGCGTGGCGGTGTCCGGCAGCTGTCCGCCCGATCACGCCCGAAGGCCCCGCCCGGATCTCTCCGGACGGGGCCTTGGTTGTCGGTGGTGCCGGCCGAGGAACTAGACGACCGGGACCGGGGCGGTGGCGCAGGTGACGGAGACGCGCACCGTGCGGTCGTCGTCGGAGCCGTTGTAGACGCGGACCTTCCAGCCGGTCGCGGTCGAGCTCGAGGAGCGGAGGTCGACCTTGCGGTGGGCGTCGGCGCCGCCGCTGATCGGGACCATGCCCGCGCCGCAGCCGATCCAGAAGTGGCCGTAGCGGCCCTCGCCGACCTCGCGGTCCTCGATGAAGCGGACCAGGCCGGCGATCGGAGCGGCGGCACCCTGCGGGCCGACGGCACCGGTCGCACCCGTGGCGCCGGTCGCACCGGTCGCACCGGTCGCACCGTCGGCGCCGGCCGCACCGGTCGCACCGGTCGCACCGTCAGCGCCGTCGGCACCGTCAGCACCGTCAGCGCCGTCAGCGCCGTTGGCACCGTCGGCACCCGCCGGGCCCTGCGGACCGGACGGGCCGGCCGGGCCCTGCGGACCCTGCGGGCCCTCGACGTTCCAGGACACCGCGTAGTCGTTGTCGCTGCCGTCGGCCTCGGAGCAGTTGGGCTGCGAACCGAACTGGACCTGGTTGAGGATGCCTTCGTCCAGGCCGTCGACGCCGAGGCAGCCGTAGATGGGACCGGCGGGCTGGGTCTGGTCGGCGATGGCGATCGACGGGACGGCGACGGCGATGAACGCCAGGGGCACCGCTACGAGGGCGGCGTTGCGCATGGACGGACGCTTCATTTCTTGAACTCTCCGAGGGCTGGTGTCGGATCCGGGGGGCCGACGCTCGGCCCGCTTTCCGGTGTCGCTTTCGTTGCGACAACCGAGGTATCGACGCCCGAACAAGATCGCTCGATGGACCGATCGTTCCGAACCCGCTCAGCCGGAAGGTCAAGAGAAGGTCAACCGAACGGCCAGTTCCCAAGAGATCCTCTTGACGCAGGGCGACCTAAGTCGGCCGAAAAACGTCGACGCCCCGACCGCGGCGGGGCGGTCGGGGCGTCGGGTTGCAACCGCG
>JBQTKD010000093.1:0-61040 GCA_052386455.1 Sporichthyaceae bacterium | reverse complement strand
AACGGCCTCATCGAACTGCACCGGCGCATCGCCCGCGGCTTCCGCAACCGCGACAACTACCGACTACGCATGCTGCTCATCGGCGGCGGACTGACCAGCCCCCACCTCAAGTAGGAAGAGCCCCTTTCTGGCGTTGGCGGCTGGCGGCAGAGCAGGGGCGGGGGCAGCTTTGACGTGCCGCCAACACCACGCGCCCGCCTTCTGCATCGCTCTTGAACGCGCGGGCCGGGCCGTTCACCGCGGCCCACGGATCAGCGTCCGCAGGGAAGTACGACCCGGTTGGTGGTGGAACTGCTCTTCTGCACACCGTTGAGGTAGGTCGTGCCCCCGTGCGGTACCCGCTCGGAGTGGTTCCGTTGCACGGCACACTGGCGGTGACGGACCGACGCTCATCGAGATCTTGTTCTTTGCGATCTCGATCCATCCCGCGTCGTGCGGCAGCTGCCCCAGGCTGACATACACCGAGACGTTTGACCGGACCGCCCGAGCAGCCGACGGTGTTCTTGCCGACGACCTCCGCACCGCCGAGGACCGCTTCGACGCCAGGCCGAAACAGGTCGCCGCTGCGGCCGGGTCCGCGCCTGACACCACTGCGACGAAACCGACGCCGAGCGCCGTCAAGATCGTCGCAGTACGCTTTCTCATCGGCACGTCCGGTTCTCCAACTGGTCGAAAGGGGTTGCACATGGACCGCCTGTTGGCCATCGCCCAGCTCTGCGTGGAACCGGCTTTCGCAGCTCGGCTGCACGTTGCGCTCGGACTGGAACCGGGGGCAGATCTGGTCGTTCAGTTCGCCGACGACGCGGGCGAGGAAATGCCCGAGTCACTTCGGGCAATTCACGCGGCCCTGACGTCCGACGGGGACGACCAACAGGTCCTCGACGACCTGCGCGCACTCCTGCTTGTCGGCTGACCACCTCCGGGGACGGGCCTGGCCGAGGTCGCCAGGCTTCTCGTCGAGTTGTCCCCGGTTTCGGCTGTAGGAGAGATGGGCCGAGGACCTCGACGGCCGTCCCGTGCCGCGGACAGGTACCCGACCCACGCTGCCCCCGATGCGCAGTTCCTCCCATTCCGACGCATCCGGCCGCCAGCCGGTTCCGACCGCCCAGACGGGGTCTTGTGGTCCCGGCGCAGGCTTCGACGACCCGCTCGGGACGCGGCGATCGCTCGAGACTTGGCCGTCGTCCCCGGCCACTCCGCGCAGATCAGTCGGACATATCGGGAGTGTCCACCGACCTGGTTGTCCGAAGTCGATCTGGTGCCCCAAGGTTGCGCACATAACAGGTAGACCGGGTGCACCCGCCCGGCACCGAGATGACGCCGAGGGCGCCGCAGGACGAGGAGAACTCCTTGCCGACTCAGCTCTACACCGTCGATGAAGCCGCGCAGCGGTTGAACACCACCCCACGATTCATCCGCCGCCTCGTCGCCGAGCGGCGCATCGCCTTCACCCGCCTCGGCAGGCACGTGCGCATCGCCGGGGACGACCTCGACGCGTTCGTGGCCCAGGGTCGGGTGGACCCGGCGCCGCCGAGACCGCGGAAGCCCTCCGACGAGCCCCCTCTGACTGGGAGGTCCTGATGGCTGGTCGGCGCGGCTTCGGGAACATTCGCCGGCTGCCATCGGGTCGCTACCAGGCGCGACACCTCGGATCGGACGGCTCGATCCGGCCGGCGCCGCAGACCTTCGAACGCAAGCGCGACGCGGAGGTGTGGCTCTCCCAGACCGAGGCGGACCTGGCCCGCGGCGACTGGACGGACCCGAACGCCGGTCGCGTCGCACTCGGCGACTTCGCCGACGCATGGCTGGCCGAACGAACCAACCTGAGCGAGACGACCCGGGAGCGCTACGCCAGCTCGCTGAAACTCCAAGTCCGTCCGCAGCTCGGCCACCTGATGTTGCGCGACATCACCGAGGCTGCGATCCGCCGTTGGCGAAAGGACCTGCTCGACGCGGGCGTCGGCGCCTCCTCGGTGGCCAAGGCCTATCGACTGCTTCGCGCCGTGCTCAACACAGCAGTCGACGACGAACTGATCAAACGCAATCCGTGCCGCATCAAGGGCGCGGGCAACGACGGCAGCCCGGAACGACCGGTGCTGGACGTCGCACAGGTCCTCGCTGCCGCGCGGGCGGTGCCCGACAGCTACCGCGCGCTGGTCTTGCTCGCCACGTTCGCCAGCCTGCGCTTCGGCGAACTCGCCGGGCTGCAACGCGGCGACGTCGACATCGCGAACGCCTTGGTTCACGTGCGTCGGGCGCAGATCGAACTCTCCGACGGGCGCCTGCTGATCAAGGCTCCCAAGACCGCGGCGGGCAAGCGGTCGGTGAGCATCCCCGCCGCGGTGCTGCCCGACATCGAGGCGCACCTCGAGCGCTACGCGCTACCCGGCGTCGAGGGCCGGGTGTTCGTCGCGGGCGGCGGCACCCCGCTGCGGCGGCAGAACTTCCGCCGGGTCTGGGTCAAGGCGCTCGCCGAGGCGGGTCTGCCTCCGGTGCACTTCCACGATCTTCGCCACACCGGGAACACCCTCGCCGCCGGCTCCGGCGCGAGCCTTCGGGAGTTGATGGCCCGCATGGGTCACGCGAGCACGCGGGCCGCCGTGATCTATCAGCACGCGTCCGCGCAGCGCGACCGTGCCATCGCCGAGTCGCTGAGCACCATCGTCGAGGCCGAGCAGAACCGCGCCGAGCAACCGGAGCCGACCGCGGTTGCCCACAAGACCCCGCCGCTAGTGGCACGCGACTGGCACGGGGAGGTTCCAGAGGACCGAAAGGAAGGGGCTGGGGAGACAGCGCAAGTCGTTGACCTGCGGCTTCGTGAAGTGGAGACAAGGGGACTTGAACCCCTAACCCCTGCCTTGCAAAGGCAGTGCTCTGCCAGTTGAGCTATGTCCCCGCGTGCGGTGGCAAGGCTACTGCACGCGGGCGCGTCCGCGAGGGACTAGCGGATCGGGTCGGTGGCCTCGGCCCAGAGGTCTTCCTCGTCCTTGCCGGACTTGAACTTCTTGAAGGCCAGCGCTCCGCCCGCGGCGGCGAGGACGGTGACAAGCAGCTTCTTCAACGTGGGGTCCCAACTCGCTAGGGGATGTGGCACCGCTCTGCAGGCTACCGCCCGGGCGATGTGTCCGGATTGGGGGAGTTCGTCCTCGCCCGTTCGGCGCAGACGACTCGGTTCGAATGGGACGGATGGTTACGTTCGGTGCGATCGAGTGGATCGACATGTCTGGGGGACGGGGACGATGCACGCTCGCCGCCGCAGCCGGCGCGCGCCGTGGTTCGGCGCCGGGGCTGTCGTGCTGCTGGCAACCAGCGTCCCGCCGGTCTGGGGCGGTTCGGCCGCCGTGCCCAACCTGGTCGTGAACACCACCGCGTCGGCCTCTCCCATCGGCTCCGGCCAGCGCCTCACCCTGACCATCACCGTCACCAACAGCGGCGGCATCGCGCCAGAACCGTCGTTGGTCAACACCCTCCCCAAGGGGATGGTTCTGCAGTCGGTGACCAACGACCGCGGCACCGAGTGCACGACGGCCGAGCAGGAGATCCGGTGCCCGCTCGGCCCCGCCCTCGAGCGAGCCGAGACCGCGAAGGTCGTGATCGTCGCAATCCCCGTCGACCCGGGAACGCTGACCAACAAGGCCGTGGCGACATCCGTCGGCCTCGGGACGATCGGCAACACGTCGAGCACCCCAGTCGCCGTGACCGGCGCGGAAGTTCGGTGCTTCGGCGTCGTTCCGACGATCTTCGGCACCGACGGCGACGACACGATCGACGGCACCCCCGCCGACGACGTGATCGTGGGGTTCGGCGGCAAGGACGCCATCAGCGGCGGCGGCGGAAACGACAAGATCTGCGGCGGCGACGGAAACGACCAGCTCGACGGCGGAAGCGGCGCGGACATGCTCGACGGCGGCGACGGAAACGACGTCGTCAGCGGCGGTGCGGGCGCGGACGTCGTGCAGGGCGGCAACGGCAAGGACGTGCTGGTCTGCGACAAGGCCAGCGACGTGTGCGACGGCGGCGAAGGCGTGGACACCTTCGTCACGGTTCCGAACTAGCCGACCAGTTCCCAGAGGATCCACAGCCCGGAGATCACCGCGATGGCTCCCGGTACCGCCACCGGCCAGTACTGGAGCAGGTCGAGTGCGGCCGGACGGGACCCGGCCCGGGCGTCTGGATCGTCCAGATCCCAACGAGGAACGCCCGCAGGCTGGTCGTAGCCGGGCGCCGGCGGCGCGTAGGCCGGCGGCGGGGCACCGTAAACAGGCGGCGGAGGCATCGGTGGCATCGACGGTGGCGTTGGCGGAAGCGGCAGGGTCGCGTCCTCGGCTTCGGGGACGGGCGCCCCACAGGTGCCGCAGAACCGGCCCTTCCCTCGCCAGGGCGCACCGCAAGCGCTACACGTGATCATCGCCGGCTCCTATCGGCCCGGAGGCGGCGGAGGCGGGGGCGGCGGCATCGGCGGCGGCGGCATCGGCGGCATCGGCGGCATCGGCGGCGGCATGGGCGGGCCGGCCGGAACAGGCGACGGCGCCCACTGACGTGGCGGCTCGCTCGCCTCCGTGGAACGACCGACCAACGCCCGCCAGTCCAGCGGTTGCTCGCCGAAGTGCGCGCGCGCATCCGGGGAGAGCCAGAGCAACGCCATGGTCACCGCAACGGCCGCGACGAGATGCCCGTTCACGGCGAACGCGTCGGCGATCAGCAGGTGCAGCACCAGCGCGACAACGAGCGCTCCGCTGATCAAGAAGCGGATGTTGCGGTCCGGGGCCACCAGCCGTAGTCCATACACAGCGCACCCGGCGGCCACGGCGAGGTCCACCAGGACGCCGAGGTAGTACCGGCTCGCAACGTTCGAGAGAAACAACATCTGTGTGGCCGAGACCGCGAAGAACACCGCCGTCGCGAAGAACGCCACCTGCAGGACCAGGACGCCGCTGGACCGGCTCGGATGCGGCGCGGTGTCGAACACCGCCTTGGCGGCGGGAGCGAAGAGCAGGACCAGGGTGCCCACGGTGCAGGCCACGCAGGCGACCGTGGTCCGGGTACCGCCCGGCGCGCCGCTGAGAAGCCAGGAGAGCACGAACCACGACGTGAGCGCCCACGCCAGGCCGCGCGCGACGCGACGCTGCTGCCAGAGCAGGGCGGTCACCGTCCCCAGGCTCGCGGCGACTGCCACCAGCTGACCGAATCCGGCCAGCCCGGCGAACGCAGCGGTCCGAACGGCTCGACCGTTCGCATTGCCGGACTTCCCGTCGAGGAGATCACCGACGAGCTTGAAGGCGTCGGGGAGGTCGAACAGGGTGGCCAACCCGTAGACCGCGCTCGCCACGCCAAAGAGCAGGACCGCGGCGCAGAGCTCCAAGGGACGGCCCAGGAGCTCGCGCCCGGCGCCGGGCGGGGGAGCGACAGGGCTCGGCGGGCCGTAGCCCGGCTGCGGCGGCGGCATCGCGGGAGGCGGGGGCATCGGGGGCGGTGGCATCTGGGGAGGCAGGGGCATCGCGCCCGGTCCCGGCGGCGGAGCCTGCAGTCCCGGCGGGGGGCCCGGCATGAACCGTGGCGGCGCGGGTGGCACCGGAGGAGGCCCCATCGGTCCGGGGCCCGCGGGCGCGTCGGCCCGAGGCGCCGGCGACGCTTCGGGATCTGGCATGAACCGCGGCGGAGTCGGCGGAGTTGGCGGCACGCCCGGGCCGAGCAACACGTCGGCCCAGGGCGCCGGCGAGACGCCGGCGCCGTCGGGTTCGGGAACAATGCGCGGCGGAGTCGGGCCTGCGGGAGCCGCCGTCGCCATCGACACCGGCGCTGCGGCCGGCGCAGGCGGCGGCGCACCCCACGGCGCGGGCGGCTGGTACGAGGCTTCCGGCTCTGCGGCGGACGGGAACCGCGGCGGACCGTCCGCCCCCGGGTCGTTGGCGGGCGCAGGTGCGTCGAACGGCACACCGCACTCGCCGCAGAACGGCGCGGCCGCGCGGCGCGGGGTACCGCACTCGACACAGAACCTGTCCGCCACGCCCTCGCCCCTCATGCAGGCCGATGCCCGCCCCGGGGTCATCGTCCCATTCGAACAACCCGCATCGGGTCAAGCGATCTTCGCCCCAACGTCTAGCCTGGGCGCCATGACCCGCTTCGTAGTGGCGGCCCAGTTCCGTTGGGACGAGTACCCGGGCCTGCGTCCCGGACGAATGTTCGCCGGGCTGCCGGACGTGGGCCGCAGCCCGCTGGGCGAGAGTCACCTCGTCGACGGCCCCGAGGCCGCGACCACCCTCTGCGGCCTACCCCGCTCGTCGTTCCCCAACGAATTCCCGGGGCACGTTCACACCGAGTGCTCCACCTGCGGAGCGAGCGCGTAGCGCTCGGTGGAGCGACGCGGAGCGCCGCATGAAATGACAAGGCGAGGTGGTTCGCGCTTTCCGCGAACACACCTCGCCTCTCGCCTTGTGGGCCTAGGTGGACTTGAACCACCGACCTCTTCCTTATCAGGGAAGCGCTCTAACCGAGCTGAGCTATAGGCCCCTGCCGCTTCAAGCGGCGACGGAGAACGATACCCCGGGCGGACCTACTCCTCTTCGGCCAGGGTGACCTCGACGCCGCCGACCATGTCGGTGGAGAGGTTGTACATGTAGGTCGCCAGCGTCGCGAGCGCCGTGATCATCAGGGTGTTGATGAGGGCGAGCACGGTGGCCATGCCCATCACGCGCGGCAGCGAGAAGAACGCCACGACGTCGAAGCCGGCGGAGTTCGAGTCTCCGGAGACGTCGGTGATGGTGGAGCCGACGCTGTCGAAGAAGCCCATGAAGTCCAGGACGGACCAGAGCAGCGCGACCGCGACGAGCAGCACCAGGCCGAACGCGACGGAGAAGAGGAAGGAAACCTTCATCACCGACCACGGGTCGATGTTGACGACCTTCAGCCGTGCTCGACGCACGCGCGGAGCGCTGCGGCGCGGCTCGGCGCCCTTGGAGCGGCCCAGGCGCGAGCGCGGGATCGGAGCCTCGTCCTTCGCCTCGGCCGGGAACTTCTCGGCCATCGAGACGGCGGGCCGCTTGAGCGGCACCGACTGGACGCGGACGGCGGTCTTGCCGTTCGAGCTTTCCTCGGCGGCGGAGGACCCATTGGACGACGAGCCGTTGAACGCCTGCGCGGCAGATCCATTCGCCGAGTCGCTCACCGAATCGGCGATCACGATGCCGACACCGGCACCGCTCTCCGCCTCCTCTGCCGAAGCGCCGCGACCGAAGCCGAGCGCGCGACCGCGGCCGCGCCCTTCCTTGGCCTCTCCCACGTCCTATTCCTCCTCCGCGGCGCCTCCCCCGGCCCCGCCCCCCTGGTCGGCGGCGGCAGGGTCGGTATCGTCGGGGTCAGCGTCCTCCTCTGCGGAGTCTTCTGCGTTCCGAGCGATTGCCACGACACTGTCGCCATCGGCCACGTTGATCAGCCGAACACCCATGGTGTCACGTCCAGTGCGCCGTAGCTCGGTACTTGTGATAACCGTACGGATGACGCCCCCATTTGACGTTATTGCGAAGAGTTGTTCACCCTCCATGACGATCAAGGCGCCGACCAGTTCGCCCCGATCATCGGTAGTTTTCGCCGCTTTGGTCCCGTAACCGCCGCGTTGCTGCACTCGGTACTCGTCCACGTCGGTCCGCTTCACGAACCCGTTCGCGGTGGCGACGACGAGGTCCGCGCCCTCCCGAACGAGGGCCAGCGAGAGCACCTGGTCGCCGTCGCGCAGGTTCATCGAACGCACGCCGGCGGTGGCCCGGCCCATCGGACGCAGCGCGTCGTCGTCGGCGGTGAACCGAATCGACATCGCCTTGCGGCTGACCAGCAGAACGTCGTCGGTGGAGGCCACCAGCAGGGCTCCGATGACCTCGTCGTCCTCGCGCAGGTTGATGGCGATGACGCCGCCCTGACGGGGGGAGTCGTACTCGGTCAGCGCGGTCTTCTTGATCTGCCCCTGCTTGGTCGCCAGCACCAGGTACGGGGCGACCTCGTAGTCGCGCAGGTACATCACCTGGGCGATGGTCTCGTCGGGCTGGAAGGCCAGGAGATTGGCGACGTGCATGCCCTTGGCGTCGCGCCCGGAATCGGGCAGTTCGTACGCCTTTGTCCGATACACCCGGCCCTTGTTCGTGAAGAACAGAATCCAGTGGTGGGTGGTCGTGATGAAGAAGTGCTCGACGATGTCGTCCTGGCGCAGCGTGGCTCCGCGCACGCCCTTTCCACCGCGGCGCTGCGAGCGGTAGAGGTCGGCATTTGTCCGTTTTGCGTATCCGCCGCGGGTGATGGTGACGACGACGTCCTGCTCGGCGATGAGGTCTTCCATGGAGACCTCGCCGTCCCAGGGGACGATCTCCGCGCGCCGCTCGTCGCCGTACTTCTCGACGGTCTCGGCGAGTTCGCCTGCGATGATCTCCCGCTGCCGGTCCTCGGACGCGAGGATCGCGTTGTACTCCGCGATCTCCACCATGAGCTTGTCGTACTGGTCGAGGATCTTCTGGCGTTCGAGGGCGGCAAGACGGCGCAGCTGCATGTCGAGGATGGCCGTTGCCTGCAGCTCGTCGATGTCGAGGAGCGACATCAAGCCGGTGCGGGCGTCCTCGACGGTCTGGCTGGACCGGATGAGGGCGATGACCTCGTCGAGTGCGTCCAGCGCCTTGAGGTAGCCGCGCAGGATGTGCGCCTGCTCCTCGGCCTTGCGCAGCCGGTAGCGCGTCCGCCGAACGATGACCTCGATCTGGTGGGTCACCCAGTGGCGCACGAACGCGTCCAGGGACAGGGTCCGCGGAACGCCGTCGACCAGGGCCAGCATGTTGCAGCCGAACGTGTCCTGCAGCTGCGTGTGCTTGTAGAGGTTGTTCAGGACGACCTGCGCGACGGCGTCGCGCTTGAGGACGATGACGAGGCGCTGGCCGGTGCGGGCCGAGGTTTCGTCGTTCAGCTCGGCGATGCCGGCGAGCTTGCCGTCGTTGACGAGCTCGGCGATCTTCAGTGCGAGGTTGTCCGGGTTCACCTGGTAGGGCAGCGCGGTGACGACGAGCTGCGTGCGGCCCTTCGCGTTCTCCTCGACCTCGACCACTGCGCGCATGGTGATCGAGCCGCGGCCGGTCGTGTAGGCGTCACGAATCCCGCGCAGGCCGACGATCAGCGCGCCGGTCGGGAAGTCCGGACCCTTCACCCGCTCGAGCAGCGCCTCGAGCAGCTCCTCCTTCGTGGCGGTCGGGTTCTGCAGGTACCACTGCACGCCCGAGGCGACCTCGCGCAGGTTGTGCGGCGGGATGTTGGTGGCCATGCCCACCGCGATGCCGGCCGAACCGTTGACGAGCAGGTTCGGGAAGCGGGCCGGCAGAACGTTGGGTTCGGACTCGCGGCCGTCGTAGTTCGGGGAGAAGTCGACCGTGTCCTCGTCGATGTCCCGCAGCATCTGCATGGCCAGGGGCGCCAGGCGGCACTCGGTGTACCGCATGGCCGCGGCCGGGTCGTTGCCCGGCGAGCCGAAGTTGCCGTTGCCGTCCACCAGCGGCATGCGCATGGACCACGGCTGCGCGAGGCGGACGAGGGCGTCGTAGATCGCCGAGTCGCCGTGCGGGTGGTAGGAGCCCATGACGTCGCCGACGATGCGGGCGCACTTGTTGTACCCGCGGTCGGGGCGGTACCCGCCGTCGTACATCGCGTAGAGCACGCGCCGGTGCACGGGCTTGAGTCCGTCGCGCACGTCGGGCAGCGCACGGCCCACGATCACGCTCATCGCGTAGTCGAGGTAGCTGCGCTGCATCTCGACCTCGAGCGCAACGGGCTCGACCCGTCCGCCGGGGGGCGGCGGAACTGACGTCATGTCAGATGTCAAGGAAGCGCACGTCCTTCGCATTGCGTTGGATGAAGTTGCGGCGGGACTCGACGTCCTCGCCCATCAGCACGGAGAACAGCTCGTCGGCCATGGCGGCCTCGTCGAGCGTGACCTGCAGCAGGATGCGGGTGGCCGGGTCCATGGTGGTGTCCCACAGCTCCTTGGCCGGCATTTCGCCGAGGCCCTTGAAGCGCTGGATGCCGTCCTCCTTGGGCATCTTGCGGCCCGCGGCGGCACCGGCGGCGAGCATCGCGTCGCGCTCGCGGTCGCTGTAGGCGTACTCCACGTTGTCCTTGCCGCCGGGCCACTTCAGCTTGTACAGCGGCGGCTGCGCGAGGTAGACGAATCCGCCCTCGACGAGCGGGCGCATGAAGCGGAACAGCAGCGTGAGGAGCAGCGTGCGGATGTGCTGGCCGTCCACGTCGGCGTCGGCCATCAGCACGATCTTGTGATACCGCAGCTTCGCGACGTCGAACTCGTCGTGGATGCCGGTGCCGAGCGCGGTGATGATTGCCTGCACCTCGGTGTTCTGCAGCACCTTGTCGATGCGGGACTTCTCGACGTTGAGGATCTTGCCGCGGATTGGCAGGATCGCCTGGGTCATCGGGTCTCGGCCACCGACGGCCGAGCCGCCGGCCGAGTCGCCCTCGACGATGAAGACCTCGCAGCGCTCCGGCTCGTTGGACTGACAGTCCCGGAGCTTTCCGGGCATGCCGCCGCCGGTGAGCAGGCCCTTGCGGTTGCGGGCGAGGTCGCGGGCCTTGCGCGCGGCCATGCGCGCGGTGGCCGCGTCGATGGACTTGCGCGCGATCTGCTGGCCCTCCTTGGGGTTCTCCTCGAACCACCGGCCGAGCCGTTCGTTCAGCACCGTCTGCACGAAGGTGCGGGCCTCGGTGTTGCCGAGCTTGGTCTTCGTCTGACCTTCGAACTGAGGCTCCCTCAGTTTGATCGAGATGATCGCGGTCAGGCCCTCGCGGATGTCCTCGCCGGTGAGGTTCGCGTCCTTGTCCTTCAGGAGCTTCCACTCGCGGCCGAACTTGTTCACCAGCGAGGTGAGCGAGGACCGGAAGCCCTCTTCGTGCGTACCGCCCTCGTGGGTGTTGATCGTGTTCGCGAAGGTGAAGACCGACTCGTTGAACGTCGGGTTCCACTGCATCGCGATTTCGACGGTCATGCCGCGCTCGTTGTCCTCGGCCTCGAACGCCAAGATGGTCGGGTGTGCCACGCCCTTGGGGGCGTTCAGGTGCGCGACGTAGTCCACGATGCCGCCGGAGTACATGTACTCGACACTGCGGACGCGCTTTTCCTCCGCCTCGGCGTCCTCGTGGCCGGGCCGTTCGTCGGTCAGCGAGATCGTGAGGCCCTTGTTGAGGAAGGCCATCTCCTCGAACCGGCGGCGCAGCGTTTCGAAGGTGTACTCGGTGGTCTCGAAGATGTTCTCGTCGGCCCAGAACGTGACGACCGTTCCGGTTTCCTCCGTCGGATCGCCCTTCGCGAGCGGCGCCGTGGGCGCCCCGCCCGCGTAGGTCTGGGTCCAGACGAAGCCGTCGCGGCAGATCTCGACGTCCAGGCGCGTGGACAGGGCGTTGACGACCGAGACGCCGACGCCGTGCAGGCCACCGGAGACCGAGTACCCGCCGCCGCCGAACTTGCCGCCGGCGTGCAGGACGGTGAGCACGACCTCGACCGCGGGCTTCTTCTCCACCGGGTGCATGTCCACCGGGATGCCGCGGCCGTTGTCCTTCACCCGGACCGCGCCGTCGGCGAGGATCGTGATCTCGACCCGGTCGCAGTAGCCGGCCAGGGCCTCGTCGACCGCGTTGTCCACCACCTCGTAGACCAGGTGGTGCAGGCCACGCTCGCCGGTGGACCCGATGTACATGCCGGGGCGCTTGCGAACGGCCTCGAGACCCTCGAGAACCTGAATGGCGCTGGCGTCGTAGGTGGGACTGGCCGGAGCCGAAACGGCTCCCGCCACGTCCTCGGCCACCACGGCGTCTGCGGTCAAGTGCTGCCTCCTCGGCTACGGGCATGCGGGCCCGCGCAGGAGCGAGAACCTCTCGGAGTCTACCGAGTTTTGCGAGGCGACCCCGCCAAATCGGGCCGTAGATCGGCCTGTGGCGCGCTCGACCCCCAGGTTGCGTGTCCCCCCACACACTCGATCCCCGGGTGTGGTCAGGCGGGACGCCGTTATCAGACCGTTGTTATCCCCATCCACCAATCCCCAGGTGTGGACAACTCGGTGGACAACTCCGCGCGACGGATTAGCCGTAGGTGTCCCGGGGACCCCGGCCGTCCCGAACGCGCAGCGGGCCCTTCGTCCAGGACGGAGCGTCCGGGCCACGAACGGCGAGCTTCAGCACGCTGCCGTGGCCGAGTTCCACGTTCAACCTGTGGACGATCTGCGGCGCCATCAACCTCAGCTGGGTCGCCCAGGCAGTCGAGGCCGCGCGCACCGTCAGGATCCCGTCCGCAAAGGATTCCGGCGTGGTCTTGGCCGCGACCTCGGCGCCGACGATCTCCGGCCATCGCTCCATCGCTCCAACGGCCGCGGTGGGGAGCTCCCAGCCCCGGGCGGAGATCAGGTCGGAGATGGTCGCGCCGAACGGGCGCGGATCGTTGCCCTCGCCCGGGCGGGGCTCGCGTGTGCGCCGGCGGGTGGCGGGCTCGGCGCTGCGCTGCTTGGCCTGCGCCCGGGCGGCGGCGAGGGCCGCACGCGCCAGGTCGATGCCCGAGGCCTCTTCCTCCTTAGACACGGGCCACCGCGTTGTCGGCGACTGCGTAGCGCGCGCCGAGCAGCTCCGGCGGTACGTCTTCGGCGACCGCCGCGGTGATGAGCACCTGTTCGGCTCCGGCGACGAGTTCGGCCAGGCGCGATCGACGTCCGGCGTCCAACTCTGCGAACACGTCGTCGAGTATCAGGACCGGATCGGTGGACCCGCCAGCCTCGCCCCGCAGCAACTCGTAGGAGGCCAGGCGAAGCGCCAGCGCGAAGGACCAGGATTCGCCGTGGCTCGCGTACCCGCGGGCCGGCAATGGGCCGAGGCTGAGCACCAGGTCGTCGCGGTGCGGCCCGACGAGGGAAATCCCACGATCGAGCTCCTGCTGACGTGAGGAGACGAGCGCCTTCGCGAGCTCGGCCTGCATGTGCTCGACTTCGTCGGAGAGCTCCACGTCGGTGCCGAGCGAGCTGCGGTACTCCAACCCGGCGACGTCGTCGGCCGCGGAGACGCCGCGGTAGGCCTCGTCCGCCCACGGCGCCAGCAACGCAACGAGCCGGACCCGAGCGGCGAGCATCTCCCCGCCGAACTCCGCAACCTGGGCGTCCCAGCTGTCCAGGGTGGACAGATCGCCGCGACCGGAACGCAGCGCGGCCCCGGCCGTCTTGAGGAGTGCGTTGCGCTGGCGCAGCGCACGCTCGTAGTCGGACCGAACCCCGGCCAGGCGCGGCGTCAGCGCCACCAGCAGATCGTCGAGGAAGCGCCTGCGCTCGCTCGGGTCGCCCTTCACCAACGCCAGGTCCTCCGGCGCGAACAGCACCGTGGACAGGACGCCGAGGACCTGGCTCGGGCGCCGCAGCGGGTTGCGGTTGAGCTGAACGCGGTTCGCCTTGCCGGGGTTGATCTCGATCTCGACCAGTGCCCGGCGCTCGTCCTTCACCACCCCGGCCCGCACGATGGCGCGCGGTGCGCCGGCACGCACCAGCGGCGCGTCCGTGGCAACGCGATGCGACCCGAGCGTCGAGGCGTATCCGATCGCCTCGATCAGGTTCGTCTTGCCCTTGCCGTTGCGCCCGAGGAACAGGCACGGTCCCGGCTCGAGCGTCAACTCCGCGGTCGGGTAGGACCGAAAGTCCTGCAGCGCAAGGGTTTCGAGGTGCACGCGCCTCGCTACTCCGCGGGCTTGGCGGTGATGGCGTGGCCGCCGAACTGGTTGCGCAGGGCGGCGATGACCTTCATGGCCGGGGAGTCGTCCTGGCGCGAGGTGAAGCGTGCGTACAGCGCAGCGGTGATGACCGGCAGTGGCACGGCGTTGTCGATCGCCGCCTCTACGGTCCAGCGGCCCTCGCCGGAGTCCGGGGCGTAGCCGCGGAGTTCGGACAGGTCGTGGTCTTCGTCCAGTGCACGGTCGAGCAGGTCCAACAGCCACGACTGGATGACGGTGCCCTTGCGCCACGACTTGAACGTCGCGGGCACGTCGGTGACGACGCCGGAGGCGGCGAGGAGTTCGTAGCCCTCGGCGAAGGCCTGCATGAGGCCGTACTCAATGCCGTTGTGCACCATTTTCGCGTAGTGCCCGGCGCCGACCCCGCCCGCGTGCACGAAGCCGTACTCGCCCTCGGGCTTGAGCGCGTCGAAGATCGGCTGCAGGAGCGCGACGTGCTCGTCGGCGCCGCCGCACATGAGCGCGTACCCGTTGGTGCGGCCCCACACGCCGCCGGAGACGCCGACGTCGACGTACCCGATTCCCTTGTCCGCAAGGTGTTTCGCGTGCTCGAGGTCGTCGGTCCAGCGAGAGTTGCCGCCGTCCACGACGACGTCGCCCGGTTCGAGGAGCTCGCCGAGTGCGTGCACCGTTTCGGTGGTCGGAGCGCCGTGCGGAACCATGACCCAGACGGCACGCGGGGCGGCGAGGGACTTCACGAGCTCCTCGAGGGACGCGACGTCCGCGATGGAGGCGTCCCGGTCGTAGCCGACGACCTCGTGCCCGCGCTCGCGCAGCCGCAGGCGCATGTTGCCGCCCATCTTGCCCAGGCCGATCAGTCCCAGCTGCATGTCCGTGTCCTCGCCCTCGTGCGTCCGCGGTCGTCTCTGCAGTCGTACCAGATCGAGATTGCGCCGGGCTCGCTCGGCTTGGTCAGCCGGACAAACGGATCGGCATCAACAGGTGCCGGTATTCGGCCGGCGTGCTCGCGTCTTCGCCACCGGCGCTGATGACGGCCGGCTTGGTGGACGTGGTGAACGCCAGGCGCGCGTGGGAGGAGTTCAGGGCCGCGAGGCCGTCGACCAGGTAGCCCGGGTTGAAGGCGATCGCGATGTCGTCCCCTTCGAGGGTGGCCTCCATGGACTCCGCGGCGCTCGCCTCGTCGCCCGAACCGGCTTCGAGCACGAGTTCGCCGGCCGAGAACGACAGGCGGACCGGGGTGTTCCGCTCGGCGACGAGCGCGACGCGGCGCACCGCCTCGAGCAGCGCGGCAGTGGACACGGTGGCGTACGAGGAGGACTCCGCGGGCAGCAGCGCCCGGTACTTCGGGAACTCGCCCTCCAGCAGCCGGGACGTCGTGCGCCGCCCGTTGGCGGACAGCCCGATGAGCCCGGACCCGGCGGTGGCGCTGGCGAGCGCGAGCTCGACCTCGCCGGTCATCGACTTGGCGGCGTCGGCCAGGGTCTTGGCCGGGACGAGCGCGGCCATGCTCAGCCCCGGCTGCTCCGGCTTCCAGGTCAGCTCGCGGACCGCGAGCCGGTACCGGTCCGTGGCGGCGAGAGTGACCGTGTCTCCCTCCACCTCGATCCGGATGCCGGTGAGGATCGGCAGGGTGTCGTCCCGGCCGGCGGCGACGGCGACCTGGGCGACCGCGGCCGCGAGCACGTCGGCCGGCACCGACCCGGAGCGCGAGGGCAGGTCGGGCAGGCTGGGATAGTCCTCGACCGGCAGTGTCAACAGGTTGAACTTCGTGCTGCCGCAGGTGAGCGCGACCTTCGTGCCGTCGACGACGACGTCGACCGGCTTGGACGGCAGGGCCTTGCAGATGTCGGCGAGCAGCTTGCCGGACACGAGCACGCGGCCCGCGTCGGCGACGTCCGCGGACAGCTCTGCGCGGGCACTGGTCTCGTAGTCGAAGCCGGAGAGAGCCAGCCCGTTGTCGTCGGCCTCGATCAGCATCCCGGCGAGCACGGCGACCGGGGGACGAACCGGCAGGCTGCGTGCGGTCCAGGCGACTGCCTCCGCGAGCACGTCGCGATCGATCCGGAATCTCACGTGGCACCGACCTCCAACCCGTACCCGCCTGCCGTCGACGATTCTGTCAGCTGAATCGAGGAGTCCACGCCTGTGCACGGTGCGCGTCTTGTAGTGACATCTCTGGATATTTCAATGGGCACTCGTAGCAAGTAGGTGCGGTGGACACTGTGGACACCCGCATCCGCGCAGGTGAGCGGCCAGGGCCTGTCCCACGGACTCGTGGACGATCGGGGGACACCCGGGACCGAGCCGTGGACGGGCCGGGACCTTGGTCCGGGCGGGGTGCTGTTCTCCAGCTTCTGTCCACGAGAAATCGCATGGACGTCTCGGCGAGTCCCACGAGCGGCGCTTCCACGAACGAAACTCGACACGCCGGTGAATCCTCGCTCTCTTAGGATTTTCTCAGTCCACAGGGTTGTTCACACCTGTGGGTTAATGAGATAGAGCAGCCTTGGTACCGAGGGGCCGGCTCAGTTGTTGCGGTTCTGCTGCTTGATGCGCGCCGTGAGCTCGGTGACCTGGTTGTAGACGCTGTGCTTCTGCGCCATCAGGTCACGGATCTTCCGCTCGGCGTGCATGACGGTCGTGTGGTCACGGCCTCCGAACTGCTGGCCGATCTTCGGCAGCGACATGTCGGTGAGCTCGCGGCTGAGATACATGGCGATCTGGCGTGCCGTGACCAGCACGCGGGAGCGCGAGGAGCCGCAGAGGTCTTCGATCGTCAACCCGAAGTACTGCGCTGTCTGGGTCATGATCGTGGCCAGCGAGATTTCGGGCCCGGCCGCATCGGCCAGCATGTCCTTGAGGACGATCTCTG
Source organism: Sporichthyaceae bacterium (assembly GCA_052386455.1). Lineage (GTDB taxonomy): Bacteria > Actinomycetota > Actinomycetes > Sporichthyales > Sporichthyaceae > JBQTKD01. The sequence continues at coordinate 44,415 of JBQTKD010000093.1, read as the reverse complement.
CCAGGCCGAGGTCGATCGGCGCCTTGTTGAGGCTCGCGAACGCGGTGACGCGGATCAGCGCCCCCTCGAGCTCGCGGATGTTGGCCGAGACCTTGTCTGCGATGAACTCCAAGACCTCCGGCGGGATGTTCGACCCGTCCATCGCGGCCTTCTTGCGAAGGATGGCGATGCGGGTTTCCAGCTCCGGCGGCGTGACGTCGGTCAGCAGGCCCCACTCGAACCGGTTGCGCAGGCGGTCTTCCAGCGTGACCAGTTGCTTCGGCGGCCGGTCGGAGGAGATCACGATCTGCTTGTTGGCGTTGTGGAGGGTGTTGAACGTGTGGAAGAACTCCTCCTGCGTCTGCTCCTTGTTCTCGAGGAACTGGATGTCGTCGACCAGGAGCACGTCCACGGCGCGGTAGCGGGAGCGGAATCCCTCGGCGCGGCCGTCGCGGATGGAGTTGATGAAGTCGTTGGTGAACTCCTCCGAGCTCACGTAGCGCACGCGCGCACCGCGGAACAGCGCGGACGTGTAGTGCCCGACCGCGTGCAGCAGGTGCGTCTTGCCGAGGCCGGAGTCCCCGTAGATGAACAGCGGGTTGTACGCCTTCGCGGGCGACTCGGCCACCGCGACCGCCGCAGCGTGTGCGAAGCGGTTGCTCGAGCCGGTCACGAAGCTTTCGAACACGTACTTCGGGTTGAGGTGGGCCTCGACCTCGGTGTTCACCCCGCGCAGCGCGGTTGCCGGCCAGTCGGCAACGTCCGACTCCGCCGGGATCCACTCGTCTTCCTCGTCGTCTTCCTCGTCGAGGTCGACGGCCTCGGTCGACGGCTCGCCCGCGTTCTCGTCCACGGTGACGGCGATCCGCACGTCGTGGGCGACGACGCGAGTCAGCGCCGTGGAGAGTTCGTCCCGCATGCGCGTCTCGATGATCTCCTTCGCGTAGTCGTGGGGCGCGGCCAGCACCGCCGTGCCCTCGACGAGCGCGATCAGCCGGGTGAGCCGCAGGAACGCGCGGTGGTTCTGCGGCAGCGACGAGAGCAGATCGGACCCCTGAACGCGCGACCAGACCAGAGAAAGATTCGGCTCCTGGTCGCTCACGACTGAGGCCCCCCGTCTGCAATCGGATACCGCGTAGGGGTGGATTATGTCGGTTTGTGCCGGTTCTGCCGAGTCCTCCTGTGGAAAACTCGGCTATCCACAAGGTCGTCCACAGCTGTGGGAAGTTCCGTTGAGAACTGTGACCGACGCGGATTACCAGAAGGCCGGAAAGGCACGGTAAGATGGCCGGTCGTTGTGCCTGCGCCCGGGTTGGGCGTGTCCCATCCAGTCCGCGGAGTGTCTCGTGAGCAAGCGCACCTTCCAGCCGAACAACCGTCGTCGGGCCAAGACCCACGGCTTCCGGCTGCGCATGCGCACCCGCGCGGGCCGGGCGATCCTCTCCGCGCGCCGTACCAAGGGCCGCGCCAAGCTGTCTGCCTGAGGTGCTCGCCGCAGCGAATCGGCTGCGCCGGCGCTCGGAGTTCCAGACTGCAGTGCGCCGGGGCCACCGCTCGGCGGGCCCCAACCTTGTGGCGCACCTCTGTTCCGTCGACCCACCCACGGCGGCTCCGCCTCGGGTGGGCTTCGTCGTGTCCGGAGCCGTGGGCCCAGCGGTCACCCGCAACCGGGTGAAGCGCCGGCTGCGCGGCCTGGTTCGGGAGCGTCTGGCTGTGCTTCCGCAGGACTGCCTGCTTGTCGTCCGTGCCAACCCGTCGGCTGCGCAGGCGTCCTCGACCGTGCTCGGGGCAGAGCTGGACAAGCAGCTCGAGCGGATCTCGCGGCGCCTCGATCGGGCGGACGCGTGAAGTACCTGTTCATGGGTCTGATCCGGATCTACCAGTGGACGCTCTCGCCGGTGCTCGGGCCGCGGTGCAAGTACTGGCCGTCCTGCTCGCGCTACGGATACGAGGCTTTCTCGCGCCACGGCGCCCTTCGCGGAGCGTGCCTCACGTCGTGGCGGATCCTCAGGTGCAATCCGTGGAGTCACGGCGGCATCGACGAAGTACCGCCGGCGCGGCCCCGCACGTGGGCAGGTAGATTTGGCCGCTCGGGCGCCGCAGCTGACCACACGCCAGGCAGCCCGACAACGACATCCGGAACGCCGGCGGCGCACGCCGGAAGCGCGCGCCGGCAGGGAGCACCAGAGTGAAGATTTTCGAGCCGCTCTACGACGCCGTGTCGTGGATCATGCTGATGCTGCACAACGGGTTCGACGCGATCGGCATGAACAACAGCTGGTCCTGGTGCCTGGCCATCACGGGCCTCGTCGTCATCGTCCGCATCCTGCTGATCCCGCTGTTCGTCAAGCAGATCCGCTCGATGCGCAGCCTGCAGGTGCTCCAGCCAGAGATCAAGAAGATCACCGAGAAGTACAAGGGCGACCGCGAGCGTGCGTCCCAAGAGCTGATGAAGCTCTACAAGGAGCACAAGACGAATCCGCTGTCGTCGTGCTTCCCGATCCTCGCCCAGTCGCCGTTCTTCTTCGCTCTGTTCTCGGTGCTGAACAAGGTCTCGCAGCAGAAGACGGTCGGCGTCTTCGACGCGGAAGACGTCGCGGCGATCGACAAGGCGAAGTTCTTCGGTGCGAGCCTGTCGGACAAGTTCATCGGCGCGGACACCCTGACCGTCCAGATCGTCACCGTGCTGATGATCATCGCGATGTCTGGATCGCAGTTCTACATCCAGCGCATGCTGATGACGAAGAACATGCCCGCGCCGGTGCCCGGGGCGCCGTCGAACCCGTTCATGCAGCAGCAGAAAATCATGCTGTACCTGTTCCCGATCCTGTTCGCGGTCTTCGGCATCAACTTCCCCGTCGGTGTCCTCCTCTACTGGCTGGTCTCCAACGCCTGGTCCGTGGGCCAGCAGCTCTATGTCATCCGGCGGATGCCGGCCCTGGGGAGCCCGGCCCACGACGCGATGCTGGCGCGCAAGGGGAAGAAGTCCGGCGGCGGGGAAACCGACGGCGGCGAGAATCCAGACACCGGCGGCATGTTCGCGAAGCGGCCAAAGAGCCCGAACACGAGCCCCAACGGCAACGGCGCAGCGCCTCCCGCGAGCGGCCCGCCCGTGCGGCAGCAGCCGCAGCGCCAAACCAAGAGCCAGCGAACCGGTCAGAAGAAGCGTTAGGGAGTGTTGTTGTGAGTGAATCTGCCGCGATCGAGGGCGACCTCGAGATCGTCGACGTGGCCGACGACGGTGCGGAGGAGACGGAGTCCAGCGAGCGCGGGTCCCGCCGCAAGAACTCGAAGGCCCGGCTCGAAATGCTCGAGCAGGAGGGCGAGATCGCTGCCGACTACCTCGAGGGGCTGCTCGACATCGCGGACCTCGACGGCGACATCGACATGGACGTCGAGGGCGATCGCGCCGCCGTGTCGATCGTCGGCTCGGACCTGAAGCACCTGGTCGGCCGCGGTGGCAACGTCCTGGACGCGATGCAGGAACTGACCCGCCTCGCCGTGCTTCGCGCGACGGGCGAACGCAGCCGGCTGATGCTCGACATCGGCGGCTTCCGGGCCGCTCGGCGAACCGAGCTCACCAAGCTCGGCGAGGAGGCGTGCGAAAAGGCCAAGAAGTCCGGCGAATCCGTGCGCCTGGCCCCGATGAGCCCGTTCGAGCGCAAGGTCGTCCACGACGCGGTCGCCGCGGCGGGGCTGCGCAGCGAGTCCGACGGCGAGGAGCCGAACCGCCGCGTGGTGGTCTACCCCGCCTAGGGTTCGCCGATTCATGTGTTCGCGGCACTTGTCGCGGACCGGCTCTGTCGCCTGTGAAGCCACCGCGATGTTGTTTCACGTGAAACCGGTGATCGTTGCGGCGGCTTGTTTCACGTGAAACCTAGAACGGAGCAAGGTCGATGGGTACGGGGAACGAGGAAACGCTTGCCGTCCCTTCTCCCCCGCCATCGGTTCGTGGAGCGTTCGGTGCCCTAGCCGATGGCCTCGAGGCGTACGCGGCAATCCTGGCTAGCGATGGCGTCGTCCGTGGGCTGATCGGACCGCACGAGGTTCCCCGGCTCTGGGACCGCCACATTCTCAACTGCGCGGTGTTGGCCGAGGGGATTCCGTCCGGGGCACGCGTCGCAGATGTGGGCTCGGGCGCCGGGTTGCCCGGTCTCGTGCTGGCGTTGGTGCGGTCCGATCTGCAGGTGGTGCTGGTCGAGTCGCTCCTCCGGCGGACCGATTTCCTTACCGAGGTGGTTGGGCGGCTCGGCCTGACGAACGTGGCCGTGCGGCGGGGTCGAGCCGAAGAATGCGTCGACATCCGCGGGGGATTCGACGTCGTGGTTGCAAGAGCCGTCGCTCCTCTGGCGCGTCTGGTCCCTTCCACGCTTCCCTTGCTTCGGCCAGGCGGCGTCCTGCTAGCGATGAAGGGCGATACGGCGCAGGACGAGATAGCCGCTGCCGCCTCGATCCTAAAGAAGGCACGTGTCAGCGACGTCGTCGTGCGTCGGTTCGAAGCGCCGTACGTTGAGCACGCCGCGACGGCAGTCCAGATCCGCAGCAATGTTTCACGTGAAACAGGGAAGTGAGCCCAACCGTGGCGACAGGCTGGCAGCTCCGTTCGAGGACGGATCCTCAGGCGTCCGCAGGCGGCGCGCACCGCGGGCCCAGCGACGACTCGCAGTGGGGACCGCGTGACCAGGGTGGGTTGGACGAGCCGCCGATCGCGTCCGCCGCCCGGACTGCCGCAGCGGTGCGAGCGGGTTTCATGACTCCCCTGCCGCGGCCGCCGAAGCGCCGGACGATGGTCGTCGCCAATCAGAAGGGCGGCGTCGGCAAGACCACCAGCACCGTCAATTTGGCGGCCGCGCTGAGCCTGCACGGTCTCCGCGTGTTGGTGCTGGACAGCGACCCGCAGGGCAATGCTTCGACCGCACTGGGTGTGCCGCACCACGAGGGCACTCCGTCCATGTACGACGTATTGGTCGAGGGCGTGGCGATCAAGGACGTCGAGCACTCAGTCCCGGGTCTGCCCAATCTGTCCTGCGTCCCCGCAACCATCGACCTCTCCGGTGCCGAGCTCGACCTCGCCGATCTCCAGCCGGAGGTCCGTGTTGGACTCCTTTCTCGGGCACTCGAGACGCATCCGGACGATTACGACTACGTGTTCATCGACTGTCCCCCGTCGCTCGGCGTTCTCACGGTCAACGCCTTGGTGGCTGCAACCGAGGTCCTGGTTCCGGTGCAGTGCGAGTACTACGCGCTTGAGGGCTTGACCCAGCTGATGCGCACCATCGAGATGGTGAAGTCCCAGCTGAGCCCGAACCTCGTCATCTCCACGATCCTGCTCACGATGTACGACGGCCGGACGAAGCTGGCCGAGGCCGTGGCGTCCGACGTGCGTGCGCACTTCGGCGACACCGTGCTCCGCACGGCGATCCCACGGTCTGTTCGGCTGTCCGAGGCGCCGAGCCATGGGCAGACGGTGATGACGTACGACCCGGGCTCGCCGGGCGCGCTGTCCTACCTGGAGGCCGCTCGGGAGATCGCTCGCTCGGTGATCGTTTAGCGACACGAAGGATCGTTGCGGTTTCACGTGAAACATCGGGAGCACACTGACGTGCAGCGCCTACTGGAAGAGGAGAGTGCGGGATGTCCAAGACCAACCGAGGCCTAGGTCGTGGCCTGGGAGCGCTCATCCCCACGGCTCCGCTCACGATGTCCAGCGGAGCCGCAGAGCACCTGATCCCGAGCGCGAGCGAGTCGCCGGAGGCCACCGAGGTCGTCGCTCCGGTGGTGAGCGAGGGCGCGAGTCCGGAGATGGCGACGGTAAACGGCGCGTGGTTCGCCGAGCTTCCGCTCGAGTCGATCGTCCCCAACGCCAAGCAGCCGCGCACCGTCTTCGACCCCGACCTTCTCGAAGAGCTGGTCGGATCCATCAAGGAGGTGGGCCTGCTTCAGCCGATCGTGGTGCGGCCCGCGGGCGACGGCCAGTACGAGCTGGTGATGGGGGAGCGGCGCTGGCGTGCGTCCCAGCTAGCCGGCAAGACCACGGTGCCCGCCATCGTGCGGCGCACCGAAGACGACAAGATGCTGCTGGACGCGCTGCTGGAGAATCTGCACCGCGCGGCCCTGAACCCGCTGGAAGAAGCCGCCGCGTACGACCAGCTGCTGCAGGAGTTCGACTGCACGCACGACGCCCTGGCCGGGCGGTTGGGTCGGTCTCGCTCCCAGGTCTCCAACACGATCCGGCTGCTGAAGCTCCCGCCGTCGGTGCAGCGCCGAGTCGCCGCAGGCGTCCTCTCCGCCGGCCACGCCCGCGCCCTGCTCGGTATCGACGACCCGGACGACGCCGAGCACCTGGCGAACCGGATCGTGGCCGAGGGACTGTCGGTCCGCGCCGTCGAGGAGCTCGTGGCGGTGGGGGACACTTCGCGTCCGGTCGTCCGCACCCGCGCCCGTTCCACGTCGCCCCATGCCCCGGCCCTGGACGAGCTCGCCTCGCGGCTGGCCGACAAGTGGGACACCCGCGTGAAGGTTCAGGCCGGCAAGGGCAAGGGCAAGCTCGTCGTCGAGTTCGCCTCCATGGAGGACCTCGAGCGCATCGTCGCCCTCATCGACCCTCAGTAACCCGAGAAACTTTTCCGCACACGTCAGCCGAAATGGCTCCACAAACCCGGACAAACCGGACGCTCCAGCAACCCTTTCGGCTGTCGTGTGCCCGAGCTCTTGACTTTCACGTGTGGCGTAGGGGCTGTTCGTGGGGGCGGGGCGGTTCTAGTCTGTGCGCCGTGACTCGCCGGTTGGTCAACGTCACGCTCGACAACCTCGAGGAGTTGCCGAGCCGGTGTCGGGCGTGCGTGTTCTGGGAGCTCGACCCGGCCGCACGGGACCGCGCAATGGCGGCGGGGGACCCGGCCTTCGACAAGGAGGCGTGGGTTTCGGCCACGCTCTTGGAGTGGGGTTCCTGCGGGAAGCTGATTCAGGTCGGCGGAGTCACTGCGGGATACGTCATGTACTCCCCGCCCGGGTACGTGCCGCGGTCGGTGGCGTTCCCGACCAGTCCGGTGAGCCCGGACGCCGTTCTGCTGACCACTGCGTTCATCTCGCCTGAGTTCCTGGGGCAGGGGCTCGGGCGGATGCTGGTCCAGGGCGTCGCCAAGGACCTCGTGCGCCGCAACGTAAAGGCCATCGAGGCTTTCGGAGACGCCAAGTGGGAGTCCCCGGGCTGCCTGGTCCCGGCCGACTACCTGCGGTCGGTGGGCTTCAAGACCATCCGGCCGCATCACCGCTTCCCGCGGCTGCGCCTCGAGCTCAAGAGCACGGTGTCCTGGCGCGAGGACGTCGAGGTTGCCCTCGAGCGGCTGCTCGGCTCGATGGCCCCGGAACCGATGCTTCGCCCGGTGTAACAGGGAACTGACGCAGCGTCAGCTAAATCTGACGTACCGTCAGGCGAAGAGTTCGCTGATCCGCAGAGCGCCCGTCGGGGCGTCGTCGTCCGGGGGCAGATAGAGCCGCTGGACGGCCACCACGATGCCCTCTGCCACCGCGTCCCGAAACGCCGGATCGGCCAGCCGAGCGGCGTCTCCGGGGTTCGTGAGGTACCCGAGGTCCAGGCGCACCGCGGGCATGCGGGTGCGGCGCAGCAGGTCCCAGGTCTTGGGGTGCGAGCCGCAGTCCTGCAGGTCCGTGCGGGCGACGATCTCGCGCAGCAGCAGCTCGGCAAAGCGCTCGCCGGTGGCGCTGTGCGGGCCGTACCCCTCGGTGCCGAAGTAGTAGGTCGCCACGCCGTTGGCGGCCGGGTTGTCGTGCCCGTCCACGTGCAGAGACACCAGCAGATCGGCGCGGGTCTCGTTCGCGAACACGGCCCGTGCCTCGTCGTCCAGGTCGACGCGGGAGGCGTGCCGGGCGCTGACGGCACGGGTCAGGTACGCCTGCACGCCGGTGGCCGTGAGGCGGCCCTCCACGCGCGCGGCGATGTCCTCCACGATCCCGGCCTCGGTCAGGCCGTTGCCGACATGCCCGACGTCCTGGCCCCCATGTCCCGGGTCCACGACCACGACCTTGCCACCGAGCCGAGGGCCGGCGCGGGCGACGGCCTCCGCTTCGCGCAGCCGGTGCGGATTTCCGCCGGACACCGAACGGGACAGCCGCTCCAGCGCTCGGAAGGTCTCCGGACCGCAGGTGCCGTCCGGGCTGACGCCCTGCGACTGCTGGAACTCGCGCAGGGCAAGAGCGGTGTCCGGGCCGAAGATGCCGTCCACCCGGCCGGTGTTGTACCCGAGAGTGGACAGGCGTTGCTGCAGTGCGGCGACGTCGTCCCCGCGCAGCAGCCGGCTCACCTGGTGGGACAGCACCCGGTCGCCGAGGCGCCAGCGCGCCTCCTCCAGGGCCGACCACGTCTCCGGGCCGACCACGCCGTCCACGTTGAGCCCGCGCTGCTGCTGGAAGTGGCGCACCGCCCGGTCGCAGGCGTCGTCGAAGACCGCCTCCGCCGGGTCGGCTACGGCATCGGGCGCATCCGGCAGCAACTGCAGGATGGCCAGCTTCTGCCGGACCTCGGCGACGGTCGGACCCGTGTCGCCCCTGCGGTGCGCCGGGGACGTGCCTTTTCTATCCACGCAAGTGCGCCTTCGAGTCCTCGTTCGGTTGGCTACGAACTCCCAGCCAATCAGACGTACTCGGCCAGGTCCGCCAGAATCATCGGCTTCGGCTTCGCGCCGATGATCTGCTTCACGATCTCGCCACCCTTGTACACGTTCATCGTCGGGATCGACACCACGCCGTACTTGGCCGCGGTCTTCGGGTTCTCGTCGACGTTGAGCTTCAGGATGCGGATCTTGCCCTCGTTCTCCGCGGCGATCTCCTCGAGGATCGGGGCGACCTGGCGGCACGGACCGCACCACGGCGCCCAGAAGTCGACGAGGACGGGCACGTCGGCGTCCAGGACGTCGGCCTGGAAGGACTGGTCGGTGACGGCGGCGATCGAGCCCATGGCGGAATCTCTCCTAGTTCGGGCCCTCCGGACGGGCGGGCCACTGATGTGTGCGTCGGTAGAACGGTTTTCCGAGTGAAGCGATTCCTACTCGTGGGCCGCCAGGAAGCGTTCGGCGTCCAGCGCGGCAGCACAGCCGGTCCCGGCAGCGGTGATGGCCTGCCGGTAGTGGTGGTCGACGAGGTCGCCGCAGGCGAAGACCCCCTCGAGGTTGGTCCTGGTGGACGGGTGGTCGACTACGACGTACCCGTTCTCGTCCAGATCCACCTGACCCACGACGAGTTCCGAGCGCGGTTCGTGGCCGATAGCCACGAACAGGCCGGTAGCGTCGAGCTTGGACTCCTCTCCGGTGACCGTGTCGCGCAGGACCACGCCGGAGACCTTGTCCTCGCCGAGCACGTCGATCGGCTCGCTGTTCCACACGAAGTTGATCTTCGGGTTGTCCAGCGCGCGCTGCGCCATGATCTTGCTCGCGCGCAGCACGTCGCGGCGCACCAGCACGTGGACCGTCTTGGCGAAGCGAGTGAGGAACGTGGCCTCCTCCATCGCCGAGTCGCCACCGCCGACGACCACGATCTCCTGCTCGCGGAAGAACGCGCCGTCGCACGTCGCGCACCAGGACACCCCGTGCCCGGACAGACGCTTCTCGTTCGCCAGCCCGAGTTCCCGGTACTTCGAGCCGGTCGCCAGGATGACGGCGTGCGCCTCGTGGACGACGCCGGAGGCCACGACCTTCTTGATCGGTCCGCGCAGGTCCACCTCGGTGACGTCGTCCCCGACGAGCTCGGCACCGAACCGGGCCGCCTGCGCACGCATCGCGAACATCAGGTCCGGGCCCATGATCCCGTGCTCGAAACCGGGGAAGTTCTCCACCTCGGTCGTGTTCATCAGCGCACCGCCGAGGGTCACCGAGCTCTCGAACACCAGCGGCTTCAACTCCGCACGGGCCGCGTACACGGCGGCGGTGTAGCCCGCCGGTCCAGAGCCGACGACGATCACATTGCGGGGGTCGCTCACGACAATCCATTCCGGGGAGGGCGCACAGGCTTCGGTGCCAGAAACCGATCCTAGGCGCCCGTTGTTCCCTGTCGCGACAACGCGAGAGGCGCCGCACCGGGATCGGTGCGACGCCTCGTCGAGGTCGATCTGCTAGCTGCGGTACCGGCTCTGCGAGTCCACCGTGCCCTGCTGCACGGACCCGACCCGGCGGACCGGAGTGGGCTCGGGTGCGGCGTCGCGGGCGGGCTTGTTGACCCGCTGCTGCCACTGCGCGGACTGCGCGGTGATCGGCTTGTCCTCCGAGCAGGTGCCGTAGAAGACGTACCCGTCGACCTGGTCGGGGTTCTCGCTCTGCAGCACGATGATCGTCGCCGGCTTGTCCTTCCAGGTACCGAAGTCCCCGGCGATCGCGTCGGCGCCGAGCTGGCTGGCGCAGCGCTTCACCCGGTCCTGGAACTTCTCCGCGGCCGGACCCCGCTCGGTGTCCTGCGGGAAGTTCCACTGGGTGAACGCCGTGCGCAGCGACGTCGGCATCCGGTACCCGGAGCTGCTCGGTTTCGGCGTGGCGGTGGGCTGCGTGGAACTCGGGCTGAACTCGTTCTGGTTCGTCCCGTGCCGGCGCGCCGCCTGAATCAGGTCCATCACCAGGGCGGCGAAGTTGTCCTCCGTGTACGCCTGGTACGACTCCTGCACGTACGGGTCCTTCGACGGAACCGCCGTGTCGCCCTGCCTGGCGGCCGTCACCGCGGACTTCTCCGCCGGGGTACTCGGCTCGACGCTGCGGCCCGGACCGGCGGGGTCCTGCTCCGGGGTGACCGGAGCCTCGGTCCGGCTCGGCTGCTGCCCAGCGCCCTTCTGCTTGTCGGCAGTCGACAGGCCGTTGCCGCCCTTCTTGGGCGGCTCGGCCGGCTTCTTGGTCGCCTTCGGCGCCGCGGTCGCTGCCGGCTCCTCGGCCTTCTTCGGCGCCGAGGGCGTCAGGACCTGCTTGACGTTGCCGTTCTTGTCCGTGATCAGCACTCGGCCGTCGGTCAGGAAGACCTTCCCGGTGGTGTAGATCGTGCCGTCCTTGCCGACGCGGATGTCCTTGCGCACGCCCTGCTTCGTGTCCTTGGGGACCGTTACCTTGCTGATCCGCGAGGCGGTCGGCTGCGGGAGGTCGTCCTGGGCGACGGACGGGCCGACGAACTCCTTCTCCCTGTCGAGCGTCTGAATGCCCAGCGCGGCCCCGGCGATCAGCAGCACCATGCTCGCCGCGATCGTGGAGACGCGGCGCAGGCCCGTCAGCGCGAGCTTGCGGCGGCTGGCGAGGTCCACGACGTTGCCGGGCTGGTCGATCCCGATGGGGCTGGCGGCTATCGGGGTCGCGGCAGCAGGCTCGGCGCGAAAGATGACGGGCTCGGCGGCATAAAGGTCGGCCAGCGCGGCGTCGATACGAGAGGCAAAGTGGGCCGGCATGGGCCCGACCTCGTCGGCGGCGAGGATCTCGGGGATCGACGCCAAAAGGAGCGCGGCGGATCGGCACTCTTCGCACTCGGCGAGGTGTGCATCGATCTGCGCGCTCTCGGACTCGCCCAGCAGACCCTCGGCGTGATCGGCCAAGCTGTCTGTGGAGATGTGGTCACGGTTAGTCATATTGGCTGGTCAGCCTCCCCCGCCTAGCCCCGGACGGCCGGGCGGTCCAGCTTTGTTTCCCCTGTTCATGGGGACGACGTTGGTGCTCACGCCAGGTTGGACGCTAGAAGTGCCAATCTCGTTCCCTTGTCTCAAATGTGAAAGCAAGGGGAGCAATCGGGCACGTCCACGCGCGCAGCGGCTCTTCACCGTGCCGGTGGGAACTCCCAGGATTCTCGCAGCCTCGTCGACCGGGTAGCCCTGCAGATCCACCAGCACGAGCGCGGCCCGCTGATCGGTGGGCAGGGTCGCCAGCGCCGCGGCGACGTCCATCGACACGTCCGCGTCGTTCGTGGGGTCCTCCGCGATCGCCGCGTCCGGAGAGTTGCGATCCTCCTCGTCCTCCTGCTCGGGCAGGGGCACGGTGCGGCGCACGCTGCGCCGCCGAGCCCGGTCCAGGCAGGCGTTGACGACGATGCGGTGCAGCCACGTGGTGATGGCCGAATCCCCACGGAACCCGGCGGCCGCCCGGTACGCCGAAACGAGCGCGTCCTGGACCGCGTCGGCGGCCTCCTCCGGATCTCCGAGGGTGCGCAGCGCGACGGCCCACATGCGGTCCCGGTGACGGCGCACGATTTCTGCGAACGCGTCGGGATCGCCCTCCCGATGAGCCTCGAGGAGGGCCTGATCCGTGGGGGTGATCAGGTCGGACATGTTCTCCAGGGCCGATTCTCGTACGGGGTGGTACTACCGTACTTGGACCGGCGCCAAGGCCACCCTTCGCCGGGCCGGATGGGCGACGTCGGGGCACACCTCCTAGCCGCTCACCGCGACCTCGGAGATGCCGCCCCTGAACTCCCCACCTGGATCCTTGGGCAGTTTGGTGAGCCAGATCAGCAGAAACCGGGTTTTGGTGGCGAACGGCAGGCTGATGCTCTCGCTCTCCCCGGCGTCCTCGCGGGGCGGCGCGACCAGCAGGTAGGACCCGAAGTCCGACGGGGCCGCCGTCACCGTCGCGTTGGCCGCCCGCACCTCCGCCGAGTGCCCGGTGCGGTTGAACACGAGCTTCACCCGGCGCACGGTCTGGGGGCTGCCGAGGTCCAGCACCAGGCCGACGCCGTCCTTCAGCTGGCCGAACGTCGAGGTCGGGTACCGGACCGTCTGCCAGGTCGTGCGCTCCATCGCGTCGACGGCGAAGCGCGTCTGATTGGCGTTCTCCGCCCCGTCTCCGCCGGGCGGTGGGTCGAAGTCCCGAACGTCGGTGATCCGGATCGCGGCCAGCGGCAGATTGCCCGGCGCCGGATCGGACGGCGAACCGGGGCCGATGGCCCGCACGATCTGCCAGCCGAGCAGGCCCAGCCCGATGATCAGCATCCCGCCGACGGCTGCCTGAACCCCGCGAGTGGCCGCCGACGGGTGCCACCCGCCGTCCGTGGACGGCGAGGGCGCGAGGATCGCTCCGACGGCGCCGAGCGGACCGGTGTCGTTGGTGGCGGCCGCCGGCGCGCGGCGCGGTGCCCGCAGCCGGCGGAGTTCCGCGGCGAGTTGGCCGGGAGTCAGCAGCGGGGTGCCCACTCGGGGGTGCGGGTTCAGCAGCCGGTCGACGACGCCGTCGAGCGCGTCCGGAACACCGGCACGCACCTGGCGGGGTGTGCAGATCGCGCCGTTCTCGTAGGGCGCGGCCTGCAGCCCGAACGCCTCGCCCTCGGGCCAGCGCGCGGTGAGCGCCGCGTGCAGCACTCGTCCGAGGCCGCGGGTGTCCGAGCGCGCCGGGTTCGCGGAACTGGTGCCGTGGCGGGCGGCCTCGATGCACAGACCGAAAATCTTGAGCTGGCCGGTGCCGGTGACGAGCACGGTGTCCGGCGAGAGCCGCAGGTGCGCCAGGCCGACCTCGTGCGCCGCGCAGATGCCCTCGGCGGCCTCGGTGATCAGCGCCTGCGCGAGAGTGGGCTCCAGTGGACCGTCCTTCGCCAGCACGTCGGACAGGGTGCGGGCGTTCGGGAGGCGTTCGAAAATCACGTGGACGTTGCCGTCGCGCCGGAACGCGTCGAGCACGCGAACGAATCGCGAGTCCTCCAGGGTGGCGGCCGCCTGAGCCGCCGTCACCATCGGTTCGGCCAGCTCGTGGGTTTCCGGGATGACGTAGATCCCGACGGCGCGGGCGAGCATCTCGTCGTTCGCGTACCACACGGTGACGCCGTCGAGAGAGTGCGCGCACGTCTCGAGCCGGTACCGGTCGGCGAGTCGAACGCCGACCTCCGGGATCGCTCGAGACACGGGGGAAACCTTTCCGAACCGGGCTCGTCAATCCTAGGCACGCGAGCGGTCGCCCGCCGGGCGGCGGGCCGGGCGGTGACATCCGCCAGGTGCAGCCGCTAACGGCCCACCTTGCGCCGGACCGTCCCGATCACCTCGGTGACCTCGCCGATACCCAACTTCGCGGCCGCGACCACGTACACGACCACCAGCGACAGTCCGCCGGCGACCACCGCGAAGAGGGAACCGGATTGGCCCGGCCCCCATACTTCGAAGCCGACCTCGCTGAGGATGAGTGCCGGTACCGCGGCGATCGCGGCCGCGAGGATCAACCGGTCGTAGGTGCGCAGCACCTCGCCGGGCATCGGGCCGACGCGCTTGGCGAGCTTGCGGGCGCACAGTCCGACGCCCACGAGGTAGGAGATCGAGTAGCTCGCGGCCAGGCCGACGACCACCCAGCGGGCGGGCAGCACCTGCGCGCACCCGGCGGCGAGCGAGATGTTCACCGCCGCGATCCAGACGTTGATGGTGACCGGGGTGCGCGTGTCCTCGAAGGCGTAGAACGCGCGCAGCAGTTGATGGTGCACCGAGAACGGCACCAGGCCGAGCGCGAAGGCCGAGAGCACGAATCCGATGAACTGCGCGTCGGCCACCGACGTCTTGCCGTACCCGAGCGCGAGCACGGTCAGACTCGGACCGAGGACGCCCAGCGCGACGGCACCCGGCACCAGCAGCGCGCCGGTCAGCCGCAGACCCGAGCCGAGGTCCTCGCGCAGATCTGCCAGCCGGCCGTCGGCGACCGCTCGGCTCATCCGGGGCAGCAGGGCCGTCACCACGGACACCGTGATCACGGCGTGCGGGAGCAGCATGATCAGGTACGCCTTGGTGTACGGGGTGTACCCGCGGCCGGCGATGCCGTCGTCGACGGCGTTCTGCCCGGCGGCCGTCGCGAACTGCACCACGGCCAGGTACGCGATCTGGTTGATCAGGACGAACAGCAGCGTCCAGAACGCCAGCCGGTACGCACGACCCAGGCCGTGGCCCCGCAGATCGAACCGCGGCCGGTAGGAGTATCCGGAGCGCCGCAGCATCGGGAGCAGCGCCAGGGCCTGCACCACGACGCCGAGGGTGGTGCCGATCGCGAGGAGCCGCACCTCGCCGGCGGTCACGTTCGAGGAGTCGAGGACGTCGCGGTCCGAGGTGGCCGAGATGAACAGGATCCCCGTCGCGATCACGACCAGGTTGTTCAGAATCGGGGTGAACATCATCGGCCCGAACCGGCCGCGGGCGTTCAGAACCTGACCGAGCATCACGTGCAGGCCGTAGAAGAAGATCTGCGGCAGGAAGTACCGGGCGAAGGTGACGGCCACGTCGAAGTCCGCGGCCGAGTCCGATTGGCGAAACGTCCAGGCGTAGGCGCTGATCACCAGTGGCGCGGCGAGCACCGCGGCCACCGTCAGGACGAGCAGGACCATGCCGATGGCGGTGACGAGCCGGTCTGCGTACGCCTTGCCGCCGTCCGCGTCGTTGCGCATGGACTTGACGAGCTGCGGCACGAACACCGCGTTGAGCACGCCGCCGGCG
This sequence comes from Sporichthyaceae bacterium, assembly GCA_052386455.1. Classification (GTDB taxonomy): domain Bacteria; phylum Actinomycetota; class Actinomycetes; order Sporichthyales; family Sporichthyaceae; genus JBQTKD01. The sequence continues at coordinate 29,009 of JBQTKD010000093.1, read as the reverse complement.
ACGAGGATGTAGATGACGTTCGGCACGGTGTTCGCGACGTTGTAGGCGTCGGCAAAGACCGCGGTGCCGATGGCCCACACCATTACGAGGTCCCGGCCGAAGCCGGTGATGCGCGAGGCGATGGTGCCGGTGGCCATCAGCGCGCTGGACTTGGTCAGCGACCCGTCGCCGCCCTGCTGGGCCGGTGCGCTCGGTGGGTCGTCGGGTGGCGGCGGTTCCTCGGCGACCGGCTGGACCCGCGCCTCGATCGGCGGCAACGGTTCCACGACCGGGGTTGCCTTCCCGGCCGGTGGATCGTTCGGCCGCGCACCGAGCGTCTGATTCAACAGGCGATCGACGATGTCGTCGACGCTTTCCTCGTCCGCCGCCGGCGTCTCCGGCTCCTCCTGGGCGCCAGAGTCCTTTCGCCACCTCACAGTTGCACTGGCTCCTCGGCGTCATCGCTTCGTTCGGGGGCCTCGGACCGCGACTGCCCCGCTGTGTGTTGGCGGTGCCGCTGGACGCGGCGGATGTTCCGGACGATGGCCACCGCGAAGAGCAGACCACCTCCACCCAACACCACGATGAGCCCGACGCTGCCGTAGTTGGTGACGTTCACCCGAAGGAAAGTGGGCTGGCCGTAGGTGTTCCCCTCGGCGTCGCGCAGTTCGAGCCGCACCCGGGTGATGCCGTTGGCCGCGGCCTCGGCCGGGATGCTCACGGTGCGGCTGCGGCCGGCGGCGATGGTCAGCAGTTCGGGACTGCGGGCCCGCAGGCGGCCGGAGACGACGGGGACGATGGTCGGCCGGATCCTGATCGGCCGGGACAGCCCGTTCTGAACGGTCACGGGGATCGTGCCGCGGCTGCCGGCCAGTGTCACCACGCCGCGACGGCCGAGGATTTTCACTTTCCCCGCGTCGGCGCGGACCCACTCCCCGACCTTCGCCAGGTATCCGCGACCGCCCGGGACGTCGGCGATCCAACTGGAGGACGCGGCGCGCAGCACTGCCGCCTCCGGGTCGGTGCCGAGGTTCTCGTCGTCGGCGAACACCGCGCGCAGCGAACGAGCCTCGCCGGCGACGGCGCGCAGACTGTCCCGGCCGCCCGCGACGTAGCGCTGCGGAAGCCGCCGGGCCTCGAGTGCCGGCCTGTCGTCGACCTCGGTGGCGACCAGCTCGGCGGGCACTCGAGTCTGGCTGAGGGTGTCCAGGGTCGAGGCCGTCATCCACGGTGCCGCCGCGAAAACCGCGAGGAGGCGCTTGGCGCCGGCCGCGGGCGGATCCCACCGCCGAGGCGGGGCCATCAGGACGGCCCGGCCGACGTTGGGACGCTCGAGCGTGATCAGCGCGGTCTCGGCGAGCAGCCGCTGCTGGGCCAGCGCGAACGCGCCGGGCGCCTTCAGGTCTCCTTCGAGCACCTTCGTCAGGCCGTCGTCGGAAATCAGAACCTCCAGGTCCCCGTCGTCCGTGGCGACCAGGGCGCGGCCCGTGGGGGTGTAGCTCAGCGTCCCCAGCACGGGGAACTGCTCGCTGGACATGACCAGCGTCCGTGCCCCGAGCCGGTGCAGGGCGTTGCGGGTGGCCTCGTCGGTCAGACCACCGGGCGGCCAGATCGCCGAGGTGTCGGACTGCCGGCCGAGCACCGTCGTGGTGATTGCGCGGGCTCGGTCCAACGCCTGGGCCAGGAGCCCGTCGGTGTTTCCGTCGACCAGCCCGAGCATGTCCGGGTCCGCGTACGGGGTTGCGGCGTTGGGTTTGCCGGTCAGTTCCTGGCGCAGCGCGCCGAGCCACAGCTCGGCACTCTCGTTCCCGGCGGCCTTCTCCACCTCGCCGTTGTCGATCTCGCGGTGTGGGCCGGCCAGTGCGCTGGCGTCGTCGAGCAGCTGCGGGTCCACGAACCAGCCGACGGAGCGGGCGCCTGGAGCCGTCGCCAGCTCGTACAGGCGGTTCGGGGCCGCGAAGGCCGCGCCGGCCGTCGTCTTCGGGAAGTCTCCCTCGGGCCCGCGCATCGGGTTGGCGGCGAGCGGCCAGAGCCAGCTGACCTTCGTCGGGGTGTAGCTCTTCGGGTCGGGCAGGTACGGCAGGAAGGTGGTGCGGGTGTCCAGCGCCGGGGCCCGACCGGAGCCGACACCCACGGCCAGCGGGTAGACGCCGTTGCCGGGAAGGGCGAGGTCCGCCGCCTTGACGGCGAGCTTCCACGGCGCGCTCGCGCCGGGCGCCACCGGATCGGGCAGGACGACCTCGGCGACCTCGACTCCGTCGCGCAGCGGCGTCCGATCGTCGGCGGCCGCGGCGAGCTCCGCGCGGAAGGTGAAGGCGCGGCGGCGCAGCTCCAGGGACACGGTGGGCGCGCGCAACGGCGCGGTCCCCCGGTTGATCACCGAGCCGACGACGGTGAGCGTGCCCTTCGGCTTCAGCACGACCGGGCCGATTTTCTCGACGACGACCTCGACGGTCGGCGCCGCGGGGTCTGCGCCCGGTACGGCGGCGGCCGGCAGCAGCGGGGAGGTGGCGGCGAGGAATCCGAGCGTCGCCGCGACGACCCGCGCGGAGCGTCCGGTCACCGAGCGTCCGGCCCGTCGTCCGCCGGAACCGCCGGCGTTGCCTCGAGCTGCTCGGTCACCGCCGGCAGCAGTTTGCGCTCGGTTTCGTACGCCAGCCGGCCGGCGAGCTCGCCGAGCGGGAACCAGGCCACCTCGTCGACCTCGACGTCTTCGTCCGACAGCTCGCCCGACTCGGCCTCGAGGAGAAAGTGGTGCACGGTTTTGTGCACGCGGGTTCCCTCGGCGACGAACCAGAAGTCGATGACGCCGAGCTTGGCCAGCACGCGGCCCTTGATGCCGGTCTCCTCGTGGACCTCGCGGATCGCCGCCTGCTCGGTGGTCTCCCCCGCCTCCACGTGACCCTTGGGCAGCGACCACAGGAGCCGGCCGCGCCGATCGAGCCTGCCGATCAGGACGCCCGTGGGCTCCTCGGCGCGTCGGTCGACCACCAGCCCGCCCGCGGACACCTCGGACACCGTCCGCAGGCGCCGCGGTGCGGCCCCTGTCGAACGCGCGTGGTGCTGCTGGGAGGACATCCGTCGATGGTAGGCCCGCACCCTTTGCCCGGGGCCGGTGTTGCGAGTGCACGCGCGGGAGAACTCGGTCGGCTTGGCGCCGATCGGCTATTAGGGTTCTTCGTCGTGCCCAGTTCTTCCGCTCCGGACGCGTTGAGTGCCGCCCAGGCGCGGGGGGTGCGCGAGCTGCTGCGCGTCTCGCCGGTGGCCGTCGAGCTCGGGCGCCGCTTCGCCGAGGCCGGGCACGAGCTGGCGCTGGTGGGCGGTTCGGTGCGCGACGCGCTGCTCGGGCGTCTCGGCGACGACCTGGACTTCACCACCTCCGCGCGCCCGGAGCAGACCCAGGCCGTGCTGCGGGGCTGGGCCGAGGCGATCTGGGACGTCGGTGCCGCGTTCGGCACGATCGGCGGGCAGCGCGCGGGCTACAAGCTGGAGATCACCACCTACCGCTCGGATTCCTACGACCGGGACTCCCGCAAGCCGGAGGTCGTGTTCGGCGACACCCTCGACGGCGACCTCGCGCGCCGCGACTTCGCCGTCAACGCGATGGCCGTGCGCCTGCCGGACGTCGAGTTCGTCGACCCGTACGGCGGGCTCGCCGACCTCGCCGCCCGCGTCCTGCGCACGCCGATCGCGCCCGAGGTCTCCTTCTCCGACGACCCGCTGCGGATGATGCGGGCGGCGCGGTTCGCCTCGAAGCTGGGTTTCGCGGTCGATCCCGCCGCGCGCGAGGCGATCGTCGCGATGGCCGACCGAATCTCGATCGTGTCCGCCGAACGGGTGCGCGACGAGCTGATTCGCCTGGTCAACGGCGCGCACCCGCGGCTCGGGTTGGAGCTGCTGTCCGATTCGGGCCTGGCCGCGCACGTCCTGCCCGAGCTCCCGGCCCTGCGGCTGGAGATCGACGAGCACCACCGGCACAAGGACGTCTACGAGCACACCCTCACCGTGCTCGAGCAGTCCATCGCGCTGGAGACCGCCGGTCCGGACTTCGTGCTGCGCTTCGCCGCGCTGATGCACGACGTCGGCAAGCCGCGCACCCGGCGCAACGAGCCCGGCGGGCGGGTCAGCTTCCACCACCACGAGGTGGTCGGGGCGCACATGACCAAGGCCCGCATGAAGGCGCTGAAGTTCGACAAGGCCACCACCGAAGAGGTCGCGCGGCTCGTCGAACTGCACCTGCGCTTCCACGGTTTCGGCACCGGCGAGTGGACCGACTCCGCCGTGCGCCGCTACGTCCGCGACGCCGGCGACCTTTTGGGCCGCCTGCACCTTCTTACTCGCGCGGACTGCACCACCCGCAACAAGCGCAAGGCCTTGGCGCTGGCCCGCTCCTACGACGAGTTCGAGCTGCGCATCGCCGCCTTGGCCGAGCAGGAGGAGCTCGACTCCCTGCGCCCCGCGCTGGACGGGGTCCAGATCATGGCCGAGCTGGGCCTGAAGCCCAGCCGCGAGGTCGGCGAGGCGTACAAGTACCTGTTGGAGCTGCGCATCGACCGCGGTCCCATGTCCGAGGACGAGGCCCGGGCCGCGCTGCACGAGTGGTGGGCGGAGCGCTCGGGCGGATAGGTCGCGCGCCGACTCCCGAGCTCAGAGGCTGCTGCCGTGACACCCGCGGCCGGGATTCGGGCCCCACCCGTTTCTTCTGTGTTCGGCAGTCGGCGGGGAAAGTCGTGGAGCGGGAAGGCAATCCGCGACTAGGACTTGGTTTCCCAGTACTTGAAGCCGTGGGCCTCGGTCGCGACGCGGGCGACGCCTTCCTTGAGGACCCTCTGATTGCAGTTCCGGTAGGTCACCACCTCGCGCCAGTGGACCTCGTTTGCCCAGGCGCCGTAGCGGACGTTGCCGTACTTCCCCTTCGAGATCGTGCGGCTGTAGGTGTGGCCGATCGTCGAACTGGTCTCGCGCACCGACGAGTAGCTGACGTTCGACTTCACCTTCGCGAACAGGGCGCCGATCTCGGCCTCGACGGTCGTGCCCCACTGGCTGGCGACGCTGGCGGACTTGGCGACCTCGACCGAGATCGTGCCGCCCTTGCCGTCCTTGTAGTGCAAACCAGGGAAGGGCATGTGGATGCCCTTGTTGGAGACGATGTGGTAACTGCTGACGTAGTCGCACGCAATGCCGGCCTGCGCGGCAGGGGCGATAACGGCGAGCGAGCCGACGAGCACGGCACTCGAAATCGCGATCCGGGCGAGCGTGGGCCGAACCTGCATGGAGTTCCCCCTGGGGTGGCGGTGGCTGTGCCTCTCAGACGGCGATGGTCCCCGGGTGGTTCCACGCAATTGCCGCGAATCGGACATTGAGCCGTGCGATGACGAGTCTGTAACGGTCGATATGCGCATCCCTGTGCACACCTGTGCCGCCCGTAGCGTTGGCCCCAACAAAGGGCAGAACTGAACGATGTTCACTTCCAGGGGAGCGTGGCAATGCGGGTCCGGCGCGTACGCGGGTACCGAGCGGTTGGGGCGGGAGTTGCCGCCGTGCTGGTGCTGTCGGCCTGTGGCGGCGGTGGGGGCGGCGACGTCGCCGCACCCCCGGCCGCCGGCGGCGGTGCCACCGGTGAGATCTCGGTGCAGGGCTGCAAACCGCAGAACCCGCTGATCCCCACGAACACGAACGAGACCTGCGGCGGCGACATCATCGACCAAGTGGCCGCGAAGCTGATCCGGTACAAGTCCGACACCGGGGAGTCGATCAACGACATCGCCGAGTCGGTCGAGACCAAGGACAGCAAGCTGTTCACGATCACGATCAAGCGCGGCGTGAAGTTCAGCGACGGCACGGAGGTCAAGGCGGCGAACTACGTCGACGCCTGGAACTTCGGTGCCAACGGCGCGAACGCGCAGTTGAACTCCTACTTCTTCGAGCCGATCAAGGGCTACGAGGAGTTGCAGAAGAAGGACGTCGCGAAGACCGCCACCCTGTCCGGGCTGAAGAAGGTCGACGACTACACCTTCACCGTCGAAACCGCCCAGGCGTACTCTCCGTTTCCACGACGCCTCGGGTACTCGGCCTTCTCCGCCCTGCCGGACTCGTTCTTCAAGGACGACGGCAAGGCCTACGGCACCAATCCCGTGGGCGCCGGCCCGTTCAAGCTCGTGTCGGCCGACCCGAGCCGCGAGTTCGTCCTGGAGGCCGATCCGAACTACGACCGCGGGCCCAAGCCGTCGGTCCAGAAGGTGACGTTCCGGGTTTACGACAAGGTCGACGCCGCCTACAACGACCTGCTCGCCAACAACGTCGACCTGATCCACGAGATCCCCACCGACCTGCTCGCGAGTGGACAGTTCGAGCAGGACCTCGGCGACCGAAAGATCGACAAGGTCTCCGGGCGCTTCTCCTCGATCTCGGTGCCGTCGGTCAAGTCCGGCGACAAGTCCTTCGAGAACGCCAAACTGCGTCAGGCGATCTCGATGGCGATCGACCGGCCTCTCATCGCCAAGACGATCTTCTTCGACACCGTCACCCCGGCGACCGGCTGGGTGTCCCCCGCCGTCGGCGGGTACAAGGCCGATGCCTGCCAGGTCTATTGCACGTACAACAAGGACCAGGCCAAGAGGCTCTTCGACGAGGCCGGCGGCCACAAGTCCGGCCCGATCACTCTGAGCTACAACGCCGACGCCTCGCACCAGGCATGGGTGGAGGCGGCCTGCAACCAGATCAAGGAGGCACTCGCGGTCGACTGTCTCCCCAAGCCGGTACCGCTGTTCGCCAGCTTCCGCGAGACGATCAGCAAGAAGCAGATGACCGGGCTGTTCCGTACCGGCTGGCAGATGGACTACCCGTACATCGAAAACTTCCTGGCTCCGCTATACGCCACCGGCGCCGGTTCGAACGACGGCGACTACTCCAACAAGGCCTTCGACGCCAAGTTGAAGGAGGCGGCCAAGCAGACCGACGCCGCCGCCGTCGACGCGGCCTACCAGGAAGCCGAGCGGATGCTCGCCCTCGACATGCCGGTCATCCCGCTGTGGTACCCGAAGACGACCGGGGGCCACTCCAGCAAGATCGCGAGCGCGGCGTTCACCGTGTTCGGAACCTACGACTTCACCTCGATCGTCCTGAAGTAGTACCCGCGGAGGGCATCCCACGATGGGGGCCGGCCGGGTGCAAACGGAGACCATTAGCCTTGGCCTCCACACCCGGCGGCCCCCTCGTGCGTCGGGCCCCCGCGGCCGCCCGGCGCGGGTTTCCGAGCAGGGAGGGTGCAGCCTGTGGGCCGCTATGTCCTGCGCCGGCTCCTGCAGATGGTCCCGGTGGTCCTGGGCGTTACCTTCCTGATCTACGCCGCCGTGTACGCGCTGCCCGGCGACCCCCTCGCCGGACGCTGCGGAGACCGCCCCTGTCCCCCGGCCTTCGTCGCGGCCTACACGGACAAGTTCAACCTCGACGATCCGCTGCCGATCCAGTACGTGAAGTACCTCGGCAACGTGCTGACGGGCGACCTCGGCGAGAACATCGGGGGTGAGAAGGTCCTCGACCAGATCCAGCGCACCTATCCGACGACCATGAAGCTCGCCCTCCTGGCGATCGTGTTCGTGATCGTGCTCGGCGTCGGTGCGGGCATCGTGTCCGGCATCCGGCGCAAGGGCCTGTTCGACACCTCGGTCCTGGTCGTCACCCTGCTGCTGATCGCCACCCCGGTCTTCGTCACCGGCAAGCTGCTGCAGCTGTACCTGGGGATCAAGTGGGACCTGTTCGCGGTGACCGCGCGGGAGGGCAATCTCGGCCAGTTGGTCATGCCCGCGTTCGTCCTCGCCGGACTCTCCCTGGCCTACGCGGCCCGAATCACCCGAACGTCGCTGTCCGAGGTGTTGCGTGCGGACTACGTCCGCACCGCCCGGGCCAAGGGGCTGCGTCAGCGCCGGATCATCGGTGTGCACGCGCTGCGCAACTCGCTCATTCCCGTGGTGACCTTCATCGGCGCGGACTTTGGCGCCCTGCTCGGCGGCGCCATCATCACCGAGGGCATTTTCAACATCGACGGCGTGGGTGGGCTCATCTTCAAGAGCATCAGCCGTCAGGAGGGCGCGACCCTCACCGGCGTCGTGACGGTGCTGGTGCTCGTCTTCCTGTTCGTCAACCTCCTCGTCGACCTCCTGTACGCCGTGCTCGACCCGAGGATTCGCTATGAGTGACGCGGGCGAAGCCGTGCTCGTCGCCGAGACCGTCGACGCGCCGCGCTCGTTGGGCCGCGACGCCTGGGACGAGCTGCGGCGCAACCCCCTGGTGGTCGTCGCCGCGGGCCTGATCCTGGTGTTCGTCGTCATGGCGATCGCCCCTGGGGTGTTCACCAACCGTTCGCCAACGGACGGCTGCAACCTGCGCATGAGCCGCCAGGGGCCGAGCGGCGATGCGTGGTTTGGCTACGACCTGCAGGGTTGCGACGTCTACGCCCGAACGATCTACGGCGCGCGTGCCTCGATCCTGGTCGGCGTCATCGCCGCGGCGCTCGTCGCGTTGATCGGCGGGGTGGTCGGCATGCTCGCCGGTTTCTACGGAGGCATCGTCGACACCGTGCTCTCCCGCCTGACCGACATCTTCTTCGGCATCCCGTTCCTGCTCGGCGCGATCCTCGTCCTGACGAGCTTCCCCTCCGGCGGAGCGAAGAGCTTCTGGGTGCCGGTCCTCAAGGTGGTGTTGGCCCTGTGCATCCTCGGGTGGACCAGTGTCGCCCGCATCATGCGCTCGACCGTGCTGCAGGTGAAGTCGGCGGACTACGTCGCCGCAGCGCGTGCCCTCGGCGCACCGACCTCGCGCATCCTGCGAACCCACGTCCTGCCGAACGCGGTGCAGCCGGTGATCGTGTACGCCACCATCCTGCTCGGGTCGTTCATCGGCGCCGAGGCCGCGCTGTCCTTCCTCGGCGTTGGCCTGCAACCGCCCGCGGTCTCCTGGGGCATCGACATCGCCAAGGCGCAGGGCCTGGTGCAGACCTCGCCGCACATGCTGATGTTCCCCGCGCTGTTTCTGTCCCTCACAGTTCTGGCCTTCATCATGCTCGGCGACGCCGTGCGCGACGCATTGGACCCGAAGCAGCGATGACGTCACTGGCGAAGGAGCCGGCCTCCTACGACCTCGGCGGCGGCGGCGCGCCGCTGCTCGAGGTCGAGGACCTGCACGTCGAGTTCCGCACCCGCGACGGCGTCGCAAAGGCCGTGAACGGCGTCAGCTACTCGGTCCGCGGGGGCGAGACGCTTGCGGTGCTCGGCGAATCCGGCTCGGGCAAGAGCGTCACGGCCCAGGCGATCATGGGGATCCTCGACACCCCGCCGGGCTACGTCACGGGCGGCGAGGTCCGGTTCAAGGGGCAGAACATCCTGGCCCTGCCCGAGGACCAGCGCCGGCCGTTGCGCGGCGCGCAGATCGCCATGATCTTCCAGGACGCGCTGTCCGCGCTGAACCCCGTCTTCAGCGTCGGCTGGCAGATCGGGGAGATGTTCCGCGTCCACCAGGGCATGTCGCGCAAGGACGCGAAGATCAAGGCCATCGAGCTGATGGACAAGGTCAAGATCCCCTCGGCCAAGCAGCGGGTCAACGACTACCCGCACCAGTTCTCCGGCGGCATGCGCCAGCGCGTGATGATCGCCATGTCCATCGCCCTCAACCCGCAGGTGCTCATCGCCGACGAGCCCACCACGGCGCTCGACGTGACCGTGCAGGCGCAGGTGATGGACCTGCTCGCGGAACTGCAGCGCGAGTCCGGGATGGGGCTGATCCTGATTACCCACGACCTCGGCGTCGTCGCCGACGTAGCCGACCGGATCGCGGTCATGTACGCCGGGCGGATCGTCGAGACCGCGGACGTGCACGAGATCTACGCGCGCCCGGCTCACCCGTACACCCAGGGTCTGCTGCGCTCCATTCCGCGCCTGGACCTCAAGGGCCACGACATCGAGGTCATCAAGGGCCTGCCACCGACGCTGACCAAACTGCCGAGCGGGTGCTCGTTCAACCCGCGCTGCCCGCGGGTGCAGGACCGCTGCAAGGACGGCGCCCCGCCGCTGTACGAGGTCTCCGCCAGCCGTGGTAGCGCCTGCCACTACTGGGAGGACGTTCTCGGGAGTGCGGATGCGTAGGCCCGGGCGGACCGCTGTCGGCCTCGCCGGCACCGGCCTGGTGCTGGGCGGCCTCGCCGTCGTCGGCGAGTCGACCGCCAGTGCCGCGGCGCCGTCGATCAAGGCCGCGATGTGCGCGCCGTTCAACCCGCTGACTCCGGGCATGGTCGACCAGTGCGGCGGGCTCGTGCTCTCCGCGGTCACGCGGCACCTGATCCGCCACAACGCCTCGACCGGCAAGGCGGCCCTGGACCTCGCCGAGAAGATCTCCACCTCCGACGCGCGCACGTTCACGGTGAAGCTGCGAGCGGGCCAAGTCTTCAGCGACGGCAAGCCGATCCGCGCCAAGAACTTCGTGAACGCGTGGAACGTCGCCGCCCGCGGGGACAACGCCTACCTGTTCGACCCGATCGCCGGCTCCGGGGCGGTCGTCCTGGGCAAGTCCAAGACGCTGTCGGGCCTGAAGGTGAAGGACGACCGCACCTTCACGATCACCCTCTCGGCGAAGAACTCCGCCTTCCGCCAGCGCCTCGGACACCTGGCGTACTCGCCGGTGCCCGACTCGTTCTTCGCCGACTCCGGCAAGGCCTTCGGGAAGAAGCCCATCGGTGCCGGTCCGTTCCGAGTGGTCTCGGGTTCGGCCAAGACCGGGTTCGTCCTCAAGCGGAACACCCGCTTCGCGGGCGCGCGCAAGCCGACGGTCGGCAAGGTCACCTTCAAGGTGTACGACATACCCGACCAGTCCTACGCGGCGGTGCAGTTAGGCGAGGTCGACCTGGTGAACTCGCTGCCGCTCGACGTGCGGGACTCCGGCCGCTACCGCACCGAGCTGGCCGGACGGTGGTTCACCGGCACCGCCCAACCCTTGACGTATCTAGCCTTCCCCAGCACCAAGGCCTACAAGGATGTCCGGCTGCGCCAGGCGATCTCCATGGCCGTGGACCGGGCCGGTATCGCCAAGGAGCGGTTCGGCGGTACCTACCGGTCCGCGGACGGATGGGTCGGGCCGCAGGGCGCCGGCTACGCCGCCGGGGCGTGCGGCGGCGTCTGCAAGCAGGACGCCGACAAGGCAAAGGCGCAGGCGAAGGCCGCCGGGTTCGCGGGCACGTTGACAATCGCCTACAACGGCGACAGCACTCGCGAGTCGGTGAGCAAGGAGCTGTGCGAATCGATCGCCGCGTCGCTCGGCCGGCCGTGCAAGACCAAGGCCTACAAGGACTTCACCTCCTATCGCGAGGCGATCGACTCGAACACGATCACGTCGATGTGGCTGGCCGGCTGGATCCAGGACTACCCGTCCATCGAGGGCTACCTGAGCATGTGGCGCACCGGGGACGCCGCGAACGAAACCCGGCACAGTGACAAGACCTTCGATGCAGCGATGGCCGCCGCGGCGGCCAAGCCGAAGCTCGCCGACGCCGAGGCCGGGTACCGGAAGGCGCACGCGCGCCTTCGTTCGACCATGCCGTCGGTTCCGCTCCACTTCTTCGTCGACTACGGCGCCCGCTCCACTCGAATCAAGTCGGCGGCCTTCGACGTCTATCGCTTCTACGACTTCGCCTCGGTCGTGATGAAGTGACCCGGACCCGAGAGGAGGTGCTCGCCGATGGCGGCCGGTAGCGAGGTGGTGCTGGAGGTTCGAGACCTCGTCAAGCACTTTCCAGTGACTCAAGGCATCGTCCTGAAGCGTCAGGTCGGCGCCATTCAGGCGGTCGACGGGGTCACCTTCGACCTGCACCGCGGCGAAACGCTGGGCCTGGTCGGGGAATCGGGCTGCGGCAAGTCGACCGTCGCCAAACTGCTGATGGGCCTGGAGAAGCCGACGTCGGGCCACGCCTTCTACGGCGGACAGGACATCTTCACCCTCGGCGGCGCCGAGCAGCGGCGGCTGCGCCGCCAGATTCAGCTCGTCATGCAGGACCCGTACTCGTCGCTGAACCCGCGCATGACCGTGGCCGACATCGTCGGCGAACCGTTCGAGATCCACCCCGAGGTGGCGCCCAAGGGCGACCGGCAGGCCAAGGTCCGCGACCTGCTCGACGTCGTCGGCCTCAATCCCGAGCACATCAACCGGTACCCGCACCAGTTCTCCGGCGGGCAACGCCAGCGCATCGGCATCGCCCGCGCGCTCGCGCTGCGCCCAGAGATCATCGTGTGCGACGAGCCGGTCTCCGCGCTCGACGTGTCCATCCAGGCACAGGTGATGAACCTGCTGGAGAAGCTGCAGGACGAGTTCGGCCTGTCCTACATCTTCATCGCGCACGACCTGTCCGTGGTGCGTCACCTGTCCGACCGGGTCGCGGTCATGTACCTCGGGAAGATCGCCGAGATCGGCACGGACGTGCAGATCTACGACCACCCGACTCACCCGTATACGCAGGCGCTGCTGTCCGCGGTGCCGGTGCCGGACCCCACGATGCGCGGCCGCCGCGACGTCGTCCGCCTCACCGGGGACGTGCCGAGCCCGGCCGACCCGCCGTCGGGCTGCCGGTTCCGGACGCGGTGCTGGAAGGCGCAGGACAGGTGCGCGCAGGAGGTGCCGGAGCTGGTCGAGCGGGCGGCCGGGCACCCGAGCGCGTGCCACTTCGCCGAGGAGCGGGACGTCGTCCACCGCGGCTAGCGGCGGTGCGTCTCCTCGTCGGACCGGACCGGCACGGGCACCAGGGGAGCGGTGGTCTCGAAGACCCAGGCCACGCGGCGCGGCCACACGACCGAGCGCAGGTAGACGGCGGCGGTCACGCCGTAGAGCAGGCTGACCGAGGCGAGGATCGCGTAGCTCTTGCCGGACGCCGGCATCGTGAACGAGGCGACCACGGCGGCGAGCACGAACGCGGAGTTGAACAGCACGTCGTACATGGAGAACACGCGCCCGCGGAACTCGTCCTCGATCGCGCCCTGGACGATCGAGTCGACGCAGATCTTCACCGACTGCGCGGCCAGGCCGAGCAGGAACGCGCCGAGGACCAGGGGCGGCGGCTCGTACGGCGCGGCGAGGGCGAAGCCGAACACCGCGGCCGCGCTCATCGCGACGACGATCCAGCCCTGCGCTCCGATGTGCGGGGTGACCTGCGGGGTGATGATCGCGGCCACGAAGTACCCGATGCCGGCCGCGGCGAACACCGCGCCGAGCCCAGTCATCGCGGCGTCGGGATCGCCCTGTTCGTTGAAGTAGTTGCGGTAGAGCAGCAGCGTCGCGATGGTCCCGGTGCCGTAGCAGAAGCGCTGCATCGCAAGGACGGCGAGCGCGTTGCGGGCCGCCGGGCGGGCCCATACGTGGCGGGCGCCGGCACCCAGGCCGACGACGACTGCGCGCACCGCCTGGTTCGCCCCGGGCAGGGGTCCGGACAGGTGTGGGCCGAGCCGGTCGCGGTGGATTCGCGTGGCCAGCGTCGCGGCGACGAGGTACCCGCAGGCGGCACCGAGCATCAGGTACGTCGGCTGCTTGAGCAGGTGGTGCAGGGCCAGGCCCAGGCCGCCGCCGCACAGCGCGGCCAGCGACCCGGACGTCATGCACACCGAGTTCGCCATGACCAGATCCCGCTTGGCGACGACGTTCGGAATCGAGGCGTTGACGCCGTTGAGGTAGAAGCGCCCGCAGGACATGCACAGCAGCGCGGCCAGGAACAGCCCCGGCCCGGTGTGACCGATCGTCACAAACACGGCGATCGTGCACAGCAGCGCGGCGCGCACGAGTGGCACGCGAACGAGGACCTGCCGGCGCCGCCAGCGGTCCAGCAGGACTCCGGCGAACGGGCCGACGAAGGTGTACGGAAGCAGGAGCGTCGCGAAGGTTGCGGCGGCTGCGCCGGCGGAGGCCTGACGCTCCGGAGTGAAGAAAATGTAGGAGGCCAGCGCCACCTGAAAGAGGCCGTCGGAGGCCTGGCTGGCGAGGCGCGGTGCGTAGAGCCTGCGGAAATCCGCATGCCCCACCACGGACCGGAGGTCGGCGGCGAAGGACACGATTCGAGGCTAGGTCGCTGCGCAGGCGCACGAAGGGCGAACGGGCGGGATCGTCGCCCGTTCGGCCCAATCGTGACCGGCCCAAGTCGGGTGGCTTGTCGGGATCTGTCGCGTCATGTGGCCATTGGAGACGCGAAGTGATCGTGTTTCCGGCAACCGGACGTGTCCGCTCGCCGAATCTCGTGCGACCGTTCGGCTCTCCCCGTCCGTGTGGGACGGCCACTTTCGCGCCCCGCTGGGCAAGACTGCCGACGTGACCGCGCTACTCGTCGAACGTTCGGTGGACACCGAACAGGAGTGGCTGCGCGGGGCCGGAAGGCCGGCGGCTGCCGACGGTCCGGGCCGGCTGCGCACCGTGGACCTCTTCGCCGGCTGCGGGGGATTGAGCCTGGGTCTGTTCGAGGCCGCCCGCGCACTCGGGCTGCGGTGGGAGCCGCGTCTGGCCGTCGATCTCGATGCCGTCGCGCTCGGTGTGTACCGGCGCAACTTCGACGCCGAGGTCGTTCGGTGCGAGGACGTCCGCGGGGTGTTCGACGGCACGCTCGGCGCACGCCCGACCACTGCGGAACGCGTGCTGGCGCGGGCGGTGGGGGACGTCGACATGCTCGTCGGCGGCCCGCCGTGCCAGGGGCACTCGGACCTGAACAACCGCACCCGCCGAGCGGATGCCAAGAACGCGCTGTACGAGGCGATGGTCCGCGCCGCGGAAGTGCTCTCTCCGGCGCACGTCCTGATCGAGAACGTGCCCGGTGCCCTCCACGACCGCGATGGCGTGGTGCAGCGCAGCGCGGAGGCACTGACGCGGCTCGGGTACGGCATTGCTCTGGGCGTCGTGGACCTGCACGACCTCGGGCTGGCGCAGCGGCGGCGGCGGCTGGTGCTGCTGGCCAGCCGTACCCGTCAGGTCTCGACCGAGGCGATGGTCGAAGCGCACCGGCGTGAACCACGGGACCTGCGCTGGGCGATCGGGGACCTCGTCGGGAAGGCGGGGAGCGGCGGCGCGTTCGACCAGCCGGCCGTGTCCGCGCCGACGACGCGGGCGCGGATCGACTACCTCTTCGAGCACGGTCTGCACGACCTGCCGGACAGTCAGCGTCCGCCCTGCCACGCGGACGGGACGCACTCCTACCGCTCGATCTACGGCCGGCTTGCCTGGGATCGGCCGGCGCAGACGCTGACCCGCGGCTTCTACTCGATGTGCATGGGCCGGTATGTCCACCCGGTTGAGCGGCGCACCATCACCGCGCACGAGGCCGCGCGGCTGCAGTACTTCCCCGACTGGTTCGACTTCTCGGGAGTTTCGCGGTCCCAGCTCGCCGTGATGATCGGAAACGCGGCTCCCATGCGGCTCGGCTACGCCGCCGCCGTCGAGTGGCTGCGGTGATGCGTCGAGGCGTCCGAACAACCGTGAACCCCGCGTCACCCTTCTTCGGACGCCCGGGGCTTGGCGGCGCGCCATGAGCGGGCTGTCCACGGTCGGGCTGTTTGCGGGCATCGGCGGGCTAGAGCTAGGTGTCGGCGCGGCGGGCCACCACGCGACGCTGTTGGTCGAGCGCGCGCCCGCAGCGGCGCACGTTCTCCGCGCTCGGTTCCCCGATGTGGAGATCGCCTCCGATGTGCGCGACGTCGACGCGCTGCCGGCGGGAACCGAGCTGGTGCTCGCCGGGTTTCCGTGCCAGGACCTGAGCTCTGTCGGGCAGAAGGCGGGCATCGAGGGCGAGCGGTCCAGCCTCGTCGGCGAGGTGTTCCGGCTGCTTCGGACGCGGCGCGTGCCGTGGCTCGTGTTGGAGAACGTTCCGTTCCTGCTGGCCCTGGGTCGCGGCCGGGCGATGGACGCCATCACCGCGGAGCTGGCGGCGCTGGGGTACCGCTGGGCCTACCGCGTCGTGGACACCAACGCGTTCGGCCTGCCGCAGCGGCGCAACCGCTGGTATCTCGTGGCCTCCACCGAGGGGGACCCGCGCGACGTGCTGCTCGCCGACGAGGCCGGAGCGCCGTCGCCGGTTCCGCACGCGGGGGTGGGCTGCGGGTTCTACTGGACCGAGGGGATGCGCGCGCTCGGCTGGGCCGTCGATGCGGTGCCGCCCATCAAGTGCGGTTCTTCGGTAGGCGTCGCCTCGCCCCCGGCGATCTGGCGGCCCGACGGGTCCTTCTTCACTCCCGACGTCCGCGACGCCGAGCGGCTGCAGGGCTTCCCGGAGGACTGGACCCGCCCGGCCGAGGACATCGCCCGTCCCGGCGAACGCTGGCGCCTGGTCGGCAACTCGGTCTCGGTTCCCGTGGCCCGCTGGATCGGCGAGCGGCTGCGCGACCCCGGCCGCTACGACTCGAGCGACGATCCCGTCTGGCGCGGCGGCCCGTGGCCCCGCCGCGCGGCGTGGTGCGTCGACGGGAGCACGGTGCACGCGGCCGCCGTCGGCCCGTGGCCGGTGTGCGCGCCGCGCGAACCGCTGCTGGAATTCCTCCGCCACCCCGGCAAGCCACTGTCCGCCCGCGCGGCCACGGGATTCCTCGGCCGCACCCAGAAGGGTTCGCTCCGCTTTCCCGAAGGCTTCCTTCCTGCGCTCCGGGCCTACTGCTCGTCCGTAGAGAAGGCCGCCTAGCCCGGTTCCGTCCCGCCCTCGGCTTCACTCGTCGTAGTGCTGCTTCACTCGCCGGGGAAGCCGGATCTCAGCGGGTGAAGCGTGACGCTGGCGAGTGAAGCGCGTCCCCGGGTGGGTGGGGGACAGGGTGGGTGGGGACAGGGTGGTGGAACGCACGAAGGCCCGGCTCCTGACGGAGCCGGGCCTTCGGAGTGAGCTGGTGGCTAGCGCTCGAGCTGGCCGGCGATGAAGGCCTCGACCGCGCGGTGGCACTCGTCGTCCGCGTACTGCTCCGGCGGGGACTTCATGAAGTACGAGGAGGCCGAGAGCAGCGGGCCGCCGACGCCGCGGTCCAGCGCGATCTTCGCGGCGCGCACCGCGTCGATGATGACGCCCGCGGAGTTCGGGGAGTCCCACACCTCGAGCTTGTACTCGAGGTTGAGCGGGGTGTCGCCGAAGGACTTGCCCTCGAGACGGACGTAGGCCCACTTGCGGTCGTCGAGCCACGGGACGTGGTCCGACGGGCCGATGTGGACGTGCTCGGCGCGCATCTCGTGTGGGATCTGGCTGGTGACCGACTGGGTCTTCGAGATCTTCTTGGACTTGAGGCGCTTGCGCTCGAGCATGTTCTTGAAGTCCATGTTGCCGCCGAAGTTGAGCTGGTACGTGCGGAGCAGCTCAACACCGCGGTCCTCGAACAGCTTGGCCATGACGCGGTGCGTGATGGTCGCGCCGACCTGGGACTTGATGTCGTCGCCGACGATCGGGACACCGGCGTCGGTGAACTTCTGCGCCCACTCGGGGTCCGACGCGATGAAGACCGGCAGCGCGTTGACGAAGGCGACCTTCGCCTCGAGGCAGCACTGCGCGTAGAACTTGTCCGCGAGCTCCGAACCCACCGGGAGGTAGGAGACGAGCACGTCGACGCGAGCGTCCTTGAGAGCCTGCACGACGTCGACCGGGGCCTCGTCCGACTCGTCGACCATCTCGAGGTAGTACTCGCCGAGACCGTCGAGGGTGTGGCCGCGCTGGACGACGACGCCGGAGGGCGGAACGTCGGCGAACTTGATCGTGTTGTTCTCCGAGGCGCCGATGGCCTCGGACAGGTCGACGCCGACCTTTTTCGCGTCCACGTCGAACGCGGCGACGAACTCGACGTCGCCGACGTGGTAGTCGCCGAACTGCACGTGCATGAGGCCGGGCACGCGCAGGCTCGGGTCGGCGTTCTTGTAGAACTCCACGCCCTGGACCAGCGACGAGGCGCAGTTGCCCACGCCGACGATTGCTACACGAACCGAACCCATGGCTGGGTGCTCCTTCTAATGGGGGGACTAGCTGTCGATCAGGTGGTGGGGGCTTGTTTCTCGCTCGCGATCAGCTCGTTGAGCCAGTTGACCTCGCGCTCGACCGATTCCAGGCCGTGCCGCTGCAGCTCGAGCGTGTACGCGTCGACGCGCTCTCTGGTGCGGTTGGCACTGCTGCGGATGCCGTCGAGACGTTCCTCGAGCCGACGACGCCGGCCTTCGAGAATCCGCAGGCGGACGGCGGCGTCCGTGCGGCCGAAGAAGGCGAACCGAATGCCGAAGCTGTCGTCTTCCCACTCCTCGGGGCCGCTGGCGGCCATGAGCTCCGCGAAGTGGTCCTTGCCGTCCGCGGTGAGCGTGTAGACGATCTTTGCTCGCTTGCCGCCGAGGGGTGCCGCCCCGTCGTCGGGTGTTTCTTCGACGATCCAGCCCGACGCGACCAGTGACTTCAGGCACGGATACAGGGATCCGTAGGAGATGGCGCGTAGGGTGCCGAGCACCGAGTTCAGCCGTTTGCGCAGCTCATAGCCGTGCATCGCAGACTCGTGGAGAAGGCCGAGGACCGCGAGCTCGAGCACGCTTCCACGCTTGCTCAAGGGTCCACCTCCTCCGATGTGTCGCTCCGATGTATCGGCTCGATATATCGATGGTAGCGCCCGAGGTGTACGCGAGGCAAACTCCAAACCCCCGCGTGTCGCGAGTCACGCCCCCGAACCGATTGCCGCAAGACCGCCGGCATCGAAAGCTGGGCCGGTTACTCTGCTTCGCTATGCGCATCCGCCGTCGACCGCCGAACTCGGCACCCGCCAGCGGACCGCTGCACCCGGACGACGACCAGTGGTTCCGGCCCGAGCCGGCTCCGAAGAAGGCTCCCGGCCGCCGCGAGAAGAAGGCGGCCGCAGCCGCGAACACCGAGCCCACCCCGGTGGTGCCGCCCAAGGCCGACGACCCCACCGAGGCCATCGACGTCCCGCCGGACTGGCGCGACGCCACCGCCCGGATCGCGCGCGTCGTCGAGTTCCCGCCGGGGACCGAGCCCGCGCCGCCGGTCTCTCCGGAGGTCGAGCCGGAGGCCGCCAAGCCGGCCAAGAAGCCGAAGGTCAAGAAGAAGCGGTACGTGCTGCGCAAGCTCGCCTGGAGTGCGCTGTCGCTGTTCGCCATCGGCTTCGCCGTGGTGCTGTTCGCGTACTCCCGCACCGACATTCCGGACCCGAAGAACAGCGCGACCCTGCAGACCTCGCAGGTCTTCTACGCGAACGGCGAGGAGCTCGGCCGCTTCGGCGACGTCAACCGCGAGATCGTCTCGCTGGACAAGGTGCCCGAGTCGCTTCGCATGGCCGTGCTCGCTGCGGAGAACCGTAACTTCTACAACGACAGCGGCGTTTCGCCGACCGGCATCGCCCGCGCGTTCTGGGTGAACCTGCGCGGCGGCGCCCAGCAGGGCGGCTCGACGATCACGCAGCAGTACGTCAAGAACTACTACCTGACCTCCGAGCGCACGGTGCAGCGCAAGCTCAAGGAGGCGCTGCTCTCCATCAAGATCGACAAGGATCGGTCGAAGGACCAGATCCTGCAGGACTACCTGAACACGATCTTCATGGGCCGTGGCGCGTACGGCGTGCAGGCTGCCGCAAAGGCGTACTTCGGCGTACCCGTCGACAAACTGACGCCGTCTCAGAGCATCGTGCTGGCCTCGGTGATCCGGGCTCCGAGCCGGTACAACCCCAAGGACGCGGACAACATCGCTGCGCTCAAGGGCCGCTGGAACTTCGTCGCCAACGGGATGGTGACGACCGGGGCGTTGACCCCGGAGGAGCGCGCGAACCTGAAGTTCCCGAAGTTCCCGAAGCAGGCCGAGGTCTCGAGCCGATTCCAGGGGCAGAAGGGGTACATCCTTTTCGCGGTTCGCAAGGAGCTGCAGAAGCGCGGCCTGACGTCCGAGGAGATCGACAACGGCGGCTTCAAGATCTTCACGACCTTCACCAAGCAGGCCCAAGACGCCGCGTTGGCCGCGTACGCGAAGGAGTTCCCGGAGAAGACCGACAAGAAGGTCAAGGGTCTGCGCATGGGCCTCGTGGCCGTCGAGCCGCGCACCGGCCGGGTGCTGGCGATGTTCGGCGGCGAGGACTTCCTCGGCAAGGACAAGTACGCCCAGGTGAACGCGGCGACGTACCCGATTCAGGCCGGGTCGACGCTCAAGGTGTTCACCACCGCCGCGCTGCTGGAGAACGGGTACTCGCTGAACAGCACCTTCACGGGCAACGGTCCGCTGAAGCTGCCCGGCTCCAAGCCGGTCAACAACGAGTTCGACCGCAACTACGGCCGGGTGAACCTGCGCTACGCGCTGGAACAGTCCGTCAACACCGCCTTCGTGCAGGCCACCTTCAAGCTCGGTTCGCTCAAGGTGCGCCGCGCGATCGAACGCGCGGGCATCCCGTCGGACACCCCCGGTCTAGACACCAACGCCCGCATCACCCTGGGCATCGCGTCCACGCCCGCGCTCAACGTCGCCGACGCGATCGCCACGCTGTGCGGCGGCGGGTACTACGCCGAGGCGCACATGGTGGACAGGGTGCTGGCCAACAACGGAGGCGAGCAGCCGATCCGCAAGCCGGAGGTCTCCAAGGCGCCGGTCTTCGACCCGGCCGTCGTCTCGGAAACCATCAAGGCCATGCAGGGAGTGGTCCAAAAGGGCACCGGCACCGCGGCCAGGAAGTTGAACCGGCCGGTGGCCGGCAAGACCGGTACCCACCAGGACCTGACCGCCTGGTTCAGCGGGTGCACCCCGCAGCTCGCGGCCTCCGTCGTTTACTTCAAGGGCGCCGGAGTCACGTCACTGGACGGCACGGCCGGCATGAGCACGTTCTTCGGCGGCAGCTACCCGGCGCGGACGTGGACCACGTTCATGAAGGGTGCGCTGCGCGGGCAGCCGGTCAAGAAGTTCGAGGTGATCCGCCCCGACGGGCAGCAGGACCCGGACGCCCTCGACCCGTACGAGACCGAGTCCGGCATCACGCCGACGGATCCCAGCCAGATTTCCCTGGACAACGGCCCGTCGTTCGCTCCGTTCGACCTCGGCCCCAACAGCTACACGCCCGCGCCGAAGGTCGCCAAGACCCCGACGCCGAAGCCCACCAAGAAGCCGAACGTCGACGCGGTCTGCACGAACAAGAGGTCCGAGGAGCAGGAGACCCTGCCCTACAACAAGAACTGCACCGACGACGGACAACTGCCCGGCCAAGGTGCGCAGGCCACACCGAGAACATCGGCGACGCGCGAGGACGAACGAACTCAACCCCGTTAGGTCGCAACGTCCGACGAAGCGAGCGCAATAGCTCACGGGTGGTCGGACGTTGCGGTTGCTGCGCCCGGTGCGGGGCGGGAGGTCCGACGGGGCGAGCGCAATAGGTCACCCCCGGTCGGACGTTGTGGGGGCGGGACACGGCGCGCGACGGCGGCCGTGGGCGAACACATGGGACACGATGGGGCGGTGATCCAGCCGTCGTCGCCCCCCTCCGACCCCGTCGTTCATCCGACGCAGGACGACCCGGTACTCGCCTCGGGCGCGGAAATTCTGGGTGGCCCGGCCGGGAAGCGGCTTGTTCCCGGGCGTTCGTGGTGGACGCCGCTGCGGGTGCTGCTGGCGATCACGGCGGTGGTTTTCGCATTTGGCGTGCTCGAGCGGGCGCCGTGCCGGGACAACGCGTGGAGCCGCGGCGACGGGCAGCAGTACGCGCACGCCTGCTACTCCGACATCCCCCACATGTGGCGCGAGCGCGGGTTCGCCGACGGTCAGGTCCCGTACCTGGACTCCGGGAAGTACCAAGCGCTGGAGTACCCGGTGCTCTCCGGCGTGTTCATGCAGGTGGCCGCGGTCATCACGCGCCCGCTGGCCGCGGCGGGTATCGACGCCGAAGCGGTGCGCTTCTACGACGTCAACGCGTTCCTGCTGGGGTTGACCGCTCTGCTCACGGTTGCCGCGACGGTGGCGCTGGCCGGCCGCCGAAGGCCGTGGGACGCGTTGGGATTGGCCGCCTCGCCCATGCTTCTGCTGACGGCGACGATCAACTGGGACCTGTTCGCGGTGGCCCTCACCGCGGTCGGCCTGCTGGCCTGGGCGCGGTCCCGGCCGGGCTGGGCCGGTGTCTGGCTAGGGCTCGCGATCTCGGCCAAGCTCTACCCGGTCGTTCTGCTGGTGCCCCTGGCGCTGCTGTGTCTGCGTGCTCGGAAACTCCCCGCCTTCCGGTGGACGCTGCTCGGGGCCGCCGGTTCCTGGCTGGCCGTGAACCTGCCGGTTGCGTTGGCCGCGCCGCAGGACTGGTGGGAGTTCTACGCGTTCAACTCCCGCCGCGGCGCGGAGTTCGGTTCCATCTGGTTCGGCCTGGACAAGGCCGGGCACGCCATTCCGGCACTGAACGTCGTGAGCTCGGTGGTCACCGTGATCGGGTTGCTGGCGGTCGCGAGCCTCGCGCTGCTCGCGCCGAGCCGGCCGCGCGTGATGCAGCTGATGTTCCTGTCCGTCGCGGTGTTCGTCCTGGCCAACAAGGTCTGGTCGCCGCAGTACATCCTGTGGCTCCTGCCGCTGGCGGTGTTGGCCCGGCCCCGCTGGCGAGACCTGCTGATCTGGCAGGCCGGCGAGCTCGTCTACTTCTTCGCGGTCTGGTTCTACCTGCTCGGCGGGTACGACCGCGGCCTGCCGCAGGATGCGTACGTGATCGCGCTGCTGATCCGCTTCGCCGCGCTGAGCTGGTTCGTGGGCGTCGTCGTGCGCGACGTGTTGAACCCGGAGTGCGATCCCGTCCGGGCCTCCGGAGTGGACGATCCGGCCGCCGGGATTCTGCGGCGCCCCGCCCACCGTCGCGAGATGGCCTCCGCATGACCACCCGCCTGGTGGAGCGGGTCTCCTCGATCCGGCTGCCGCAGCAGCTTTCCGCGCGCGACGGAGCGGTGCTGCGGCTGTACCTGCTGACGCGGGTCGCCGTGTTCGCCACCGTCCTGTCCGGCGGGTGGCTGTTCGCCTCGGGCGACGCGCGCCGGCCCGTCGCCTTCCTCGACCGGTGGCTGCAGTGGGACACCCACCACTACCGGACCATCGCGCAGTTCGGCTACGACGGTGGACCCGGCGGGCCCGCAGTGCCGCTCGAGGCGTTCTTTCCGGGCTTCCCGATCGTCATGCGGATCGTCCACGAGATCGGCGGCCTGTCGTACGTGACCGCGGGCCTGGTGATCTCCTTCGTGTGCGGGGCGATCGCCGCGGTGGCGCTGGGGCGCATCGCCGCGCACGAGGCCGGCGAAGGCGACGACGGCGACCGGCTCGCCGAACGGGCGGTGCTGCTGTTCCTCCTCGCGCCGTCTGCGGTGTTCCTCGCCGCCGCGTATACCGAGGCACTGTTCCTGGCGCTGGCCCTGCCGGCGTGGCTGGCCGCGCGTCGGGGCCGCTGGGTCGCCGCCGGGGTGCTGGCCGCGGGCGCAAGCTGCGTGCGCATCACCGGGGTGTTCCTCGGCATCGCGCTGATCGTCGAGTTTCTGACCGCGCGCGACGGCCGTCGCCGGTGGACCGCGGCCCCGTGGCTTGCCGCGCCCTTCCTTCCGGCCCTCGCGTACTTCGCCTACCTGCACGACCGCACCGGCGACTGGATGCGGTGGCAGCACGCCCAGGAGGAGGGCTGGTACCGGTCCTTCCACTGGCCGTGGGAGGCGCTGCGCATCACGTGGGAGAACGCCTTCCACGAGAAGCAGTCCACGGGGTTTGCGTGGATGTTCGGCGCGGAGATCCTCGCCGTGCTGGTCGGCGTCGTGCTGTTCGCTTGGCTACTGCGCGAACGCCGGTGGGCGGAGGCCGTCTACATCGGGCTGCAGCTCTACGCGTTCACCACCGCGATGTGGTTCTTCTCCGTCCCGCGGGCAACGCTGACCTGGTGGCCGCTGTGGATCGCCCTGGCCGCTTGGAGCCTGCGCAAGCCGCTCGTGCAGCACACCTACCTCGCGGTCTTCGCCCCCTTTATGGTCGTCTTCACGCTGCTGTTCACCACCGGGCGATGGGCCGGCTAGAGCCAACGGCAATACTCGGGTCCATGGAGCATGGACAGATGCTCGAAGGCGTCCGAGCCGAAATCGACGCCATGGCCAAGGCAACCGCGAGCGCGGACATGTCGCTGCCCGTGCCGGGCTGCCCGGACTGGGACCTTGCCGAGTTGCTCCGGCACACCGGCCGCGTGCACCGGTGGGTGACCGGGTTCGTCGCGGAGCGCGCCACCGAGTTCCCCGGCTGGTCCAAGGGCGTCACCGACGTACCGGAGGACGCAGCCGGGCTGTCGGACTGGCTGGCCGCCGGTGCCGAGCCGTTGCTCGCGCAACTGTCCGGGGACCCGGCCACCGAGGTGTGGAGCTTCGCGCCCGGCGGGAGCATCGGCTGGTGGCGCCGACGCATGCTGCAGGAGACCACGGTGCACCGTGCCGACGCGGAACTCGCGCTGGGTCTCGACCCGGCGATCGAGGCGGCGGTGGCGATCGACGGCGTCGAAGAACTGCTCGGCGTACTGCTGCCGCCGCGGGGCGGCGGCGACCGAGCTCGCGGCCTGGACCGGGTGGGCGACTCGATCCACCTGCACGCTACGGACGCTCCCGGCGAGTGGACGATCGTGCTCACCGAGGGCGGCTTCGAGTACTCGGCCGCGCACACCAAGGCAACGGCCGCCGTGCGCGGGAGCGCGTCGGACCTCTTGCTGCTCCTGTGGAACCGGCGCAGCGTCCGGGACGAGCACCGATTCGAAGTGTTCGGAGACGCCGATCTCGTGGGTGGATTCACCGGAGTCGTCGGGTTCTGAGGAGGCGTCAGTTGAACGGACCGGGCCAGATCCTGCCCGTCTCGGCGAAGCGGTGGCCCGCCAAGACGGCGCTGATCACCGCGACGCGGTCGATGACCTATTCCGAACTCGACGAGGCCTCCACTCGGCTCGCCTGCGCGCTGTTGCGCCGCGGTGTGCAACCCGGCCGCGTGGTATCGCTGTTCGGGCCCAACAGCTGGCAGTGGGTCGTCGCCTACCACGGCATCCTCAAGGCCGGCGCCGTCGTGAATCCGATCAACTCGATGCTCACCCCGCCCGAGATTGCCTACATCCTCGGCGACGCCGGATCTTCGGCGATCCTCACGGCGTCGGGCAACGTCGAGACCGTCGCCGGGCTGACCTCCGACCTACCCGACCTCAAGCACGTGATCTCGCTCGACGCCCCGGTCGCCGGGTTCGAGTCGACGAGCGACCTGCTCGAGTCCTCGATCGAGACGCTGCCGCCGGCGCCAGGCCCGACGTCCACCTCCACCATCGGGTACACCTCGGGTACCACCGGGCACCCGAAGGGCGCGGTGCAGACCCAGCGTGCGGTGCTGTTCAACTGCGCGCTGACCGCGAGTGCCCACTCCCGCACCGAGTACGACGTGTGCGTCAGCGCGCTGCCCGCGCCGCACGTGTACGGCAACGTCGTCGTCCAGGGCACGTTCATGTCCGGCGGCACGCTGGTGCTGCACGAGCGCTACGACCCGGAGCGCTTCCTCGACTCGATCGGCCGTTACCAGGCGACGATCGTCGACGCGGTCCCCGCCATGTACGCGACGATGCTGGCCGCCGGCAACGCGCTGGACCGTGCGGACCTGACGCGCGTCACTCGCAGCGTGTGCGGCGGGCAGACGATTCCGATCTCGACGATCGAGGCGTGGGAGGCCCGCAGCGATTCGCGCTTCCTCGAGCTGTGGGGGATGACCGAGCTGTCCGGTCCGGCCACCTCGAACACGTGGTTCATGCCGCCCGCGCGCGGGTCTGTGGGCCAGAGCTTCCCCGGCAACGAGGTCCGGATCGCCTCCCTGGACGACGTTTCCGCCGACGCACCCGAGAACGAGCCCGGCGAGCTCATGTGCCGCGGGCCGCTGGTGATGACCGGCTACTTCAACAACGCCGAGGCCACCAAGCTGGCCATCGAACCCGACGGCTGGCTGCACACCGGGGACATCGCCCGGAAGGACTCCGACGGCAACGTGTGGCTGATCGACCGCCGCAACGACATGATCATCACCGGTGCGTACAACGTGTACCCGGCGGAGATCGAGCGCGTGATGGCTGCGCACCCCGCCATCGCCCTGGTGGCCGTGGGGTCCGTCCCGGACGAGGTCCGCGGGGAGCTCGCCTGCGCCTACGTCGTCTTGCGTGACGGTGCGTCAGCTTCGGCGGGCGAGCTCATCGAGTTCACCAAGACCAACCTCGCCCCGTACAAGCGCCCGAGGCTCGTCCGTTTCGTCCAAGACCTGCCCAAGACCTCCACGAACAAGATCCAGCGCCGCCGCCTCCGCGAGTTCGCCGACGAAACCGGCGCCGCCCCCGCGGAGGGGCCGGGCTGAGGCGTCATACGGGCGACACCCTGGCGCTGCTCGTTGGAGAGCGGAGCCAGCGTGTCGCGACGGCTACTTCGCCTTGAGGCTCATCGTTGCCGTACCGCCGTTGTAAGTGGCCGTGACCGAGCCCTCGAAACCGTTACCGGCAGGCGCGGTGAAGGTGAACGGCCCGGCAACTCCGTTGACGCCGGTGGTCACGGTGGAAGCAGTGAGTGTGCCGCTGCCACCCGCGGTCGAGACAGTGGACAGGCTCACCACGGTTCCGTTTACCGGGTTACCGAGCGAGTCGGTCACGAGCACCGATGCGGTGACCTGGCCGGAGCCGTTGCCCAGGTTGGAGATCGAACACGTCGACGCCCCGTTGCAGGTTGCCACGCCGATTGCGCCGCCGGTCGGGTTGCTGACGGACTGCCACTTCAGGCTGACGGTGGAGTTGGGGATGACCGTGATCGATTTGGTGCCGGTGGTCACGCCCGACGTCGCGGCCTGCAGGGTCATGGCACCGGCTCGGACGAACGTTCCGCTGAGGGCCGTCGTCGCGGTGCCGTTGCTGAACGCGACAGTGCTGGTCGGGTAGGTCGGGGACGTGCCGTTCAGGGCGTTCGAGGCGCCGGACCACGTGACCGTCTTGGTGCCGGTGAACCCGTTGCCGTAGGCGTCGAAGGCCGTCATGGACGACAGGGTGTAGGTGGCGCCCGCGGCAACCGAGTTCGGGCCGTTGAGCACGTAGGTCTGGGGGGCGATGCCCACGTTGATCGATCCGGACGTTCCGGTGCGGCCGGTGTTCGTCACGGTCAAGGTGGTGGAGACGGCGTTGGTCAACGTGACCGGGATGCTCGCAACGCCAAGGGTGAAGTTCGCCGTGGTCGTCAGCGTCGGCACGGTGCCATTGGGGCTGTTCGAGGCTCCGGAGATGGTGATCGTCTTGGTTCCGGAGTAGGTCGCGTCGGTGATGCCGAGCGCAGTCGCGGTCACCGTGAGGTTGAACGAGGTGCCCGCGGTGGCGTTGGCCGGTGCGGTGACCGTGTAGGCCGTGGAGATGACCGAGGAGACCGTCGTCGTCCCGGTGGCAGCGACCCAGTTGGTGCCCAGGGTGGCGAAGACTCGATAGGTGTTGCCCAGCGCGGAGAAGCCCGGGTCCGTGCAGCTCCCGGTCGTACCGGTGATCGTGCACACGCCGGTGGCCGCGGTCGGGCTGATCCGGTCAACGCGGTAGCCCGCCGGGTCTGGGCCGCTCGCCGGCTTGGCGGTGACCGTGATCGTCGCCGCGGAGAGCGTCTGTGCCGCCGAGGCGGTCGGGGCGCCGAGGGTGGCGGCGGCAGCGGAGCCGGTGGCGGCCGAGCTGTTCACGGTCCAGTACGCCCATGCGGGGCCGGCCGCCGCGAGCGCGAGCAGCGTGGTCACGGCAGTGGCCGTGATCGCGGTGCGACGCTTCATCAGTTGCTCCGGCCGGTGAGAACGAGGGGAATGGTGAACGTGGCGCCCTGGCAGGCGTTCTGCGCCGCGGGGCCCATGGAGAGCACGTTGGCCGTCTGGGGCGCGGAGCTCGCGCCCGCCGCGACGGTGAGCGAAAGGATCGCCGAGGCCACCGTGATCGCCGGAGCGGTGCATCCGGCGTGCCCCGCGTCGGCGGTGATCGAACGGCCCGGGTCGACCGCGAGGTTGGTCACGGTCAGCGCGTAGGTGTTGGCGCTGTTGTTGACGACAATGCTGATCGGCGCGTTGGCGATGCCCGGATAGAGCACCGTGGCGCTAGTCGCGGTGGCGGTCGTGGTGAAGGTCTCGAAGCCGTTGCGGACCGTTGCTGTGCCATTTCCGGAGCCGGTGGCCTTCCAGTAGGCCTGCGCGACGCCAGTGCTTCCCAGCAGCGCGACAGCGGTCACGGAGACCAAGACCATGCGACGACCACGGGGGGCCGGGCGCCGGCGAATCCGGGTGCTCACTTGTACTCCCCCTTGTTGCGTCGCGTCAGGCGCAGGGCGCCGGTGCCAATGCCTGCAAGACCGAGGCCAGCCGCAGCGATCCACCACGGAGCCTGAGTGGCGCCGGTGCCGGGCAGGTGCCCATTGCCCGTCTCGCCGCCCCCGCTGTGCCCGTGGCCCGGGGTGTGGCCGCCACCGCCGTTGCCGCCGTCGGTCTCCTCGGTAAGGCCGGCGCCTTCGTAGACCAAATGGACGGTGGCCTGCTTGCAGCCGTCCTGGTTGTAGTCGGTGTTGAGCATGCGAACGCGGGGCATACCGAGGACGGGCAGGCCCAGTTCCGAGAGCAAGTTGGTCGCGCCGGGCGGGACCACGATGGTGCCGAAGGCGAGCACGTTGTCGACGACGAAGTCGTCGATGGTGCAGCTACCCTGGCCGACGGTTTGGACGGAGTCGATGCGCGCGGTCAGCGAGGTGAGCGCGAGCAGCCCGTTGTTGGGGTTGAACAAGCTGAGGTCGAGGGGAACGGAGGCGCCAGGGTAGAGCAGCTCGCTCGCGCCGCCGCTGATCGCGAACGGATCCGGATTGTCGGCTGCGGCCGCCGGTATCGCCGCTGCGGCGACCAGGAGCGCAGCGCCCCCGGCGAGCGCAGCTCGTCCGAGCACGGCGTGCCGTGTCCGCTTGCTGGCCATTGATCCGATCCCCCGTCAGATGTGTGGAACCTGGTGTGGGGGGGGGGGGGGCCCCGCGGGCCCCCCCCCCCC